>NZ_JBDFPQ010000006.1:0-257090 GCF_039672645.1 Chryseobacterium sp. C39-AII1 | reverse complement strand
CGGTTCGGGCTGGCAAAGCCAGCCCGAACCGAATCCCTAAAAAAATGAGCTCAGACAAATGCTGCGATCGGGGCTATGGTTGCGGTTCCGTTTTTTCAACTGTTGAAAAATAACTACAAGTTTGTCATTCTGTAAGAATTTGACCAATTTTTTTCCAGAATAATACTAATTTTTGTTATCAATTCGAAATCAAATTGTTTCATAGCCATTACCTTTGCATCACATAAAACTGAAATATGACTCCAGAAAAGAAACAACTGATTACTGATAGCTTCAACCGCTCTGAAACACTGAAATTCTACAAAGCAGAATTGCTGGAATTAGATACTGATTTTATTTCTATGAAAATCCCGAAGATGGATTTAATGACCCGAAAAGCAGGAATGTTCAACGGAGCCATGATTGCCTCTTTGGTAGATGTTTCTTCGGGATACGCTGCGGTGAGCCATTATCCGGAAGATTGCTATGTCGTAACAGTGGAACTAAAGGTTAATTATCTGAGACCTGCGATTGGTGATGCGTTGGTTTCAAAATCGTATGTCATAAAAGGTGGAGCAAAAATAAGCGTTATCCGAACAGAAATTTATACCGTAGATGAAAACGGAGTTTCTGAAAGTCATGTCGCAACCTCACTGGTTACCATGATGAAAATTAAATAAATATCCGTTTTGTTTGGTAACAGGATATATAATACGAAACGTAACTGGTTTTCAAAACCCGTTACGTTTTATAAGTAAGAATATAAATATACCAGTGGAAGTAAGGAATATTCTAGTTTAGATTCGTACAGAATGCCAAATTTTGTAGATGATTTTTTTAATTTAATTCAGTTATAAAGAGTTTTAACAAAAAATTCTCGATACAAAATTCTTTTCAGAAGTTCACTCGAATTGACGACGCAGTAAAAACACTCCAACACTCTCACGCTCCAACTCTAAAACCCTCTCACCCAAAAAAAACCTCTCACACTCCAACTCAGAAAGAAAATGCCTGTACCGAAAACTGTAAATAGGCATTGTTACCCACAGGATTCCACATTCCCCAGATACCGATCGGGAGTTTATAGCCTGCGATGGTAAAGCTTTTGGAAACAATTAAGCTTACTTCCGTTATACCATCTTTTTTAGCGAAGAAATTACTTGCTTCTCCAGCATGATTAAAGGCAAAACCATATCCAGCTCTGGCACGAACTTCCAGATTTTCCTCTTCATTTTTATACACAGGATATTCCGCAGAAGCGAAAGAGGAGTATTTATTCTCTGTGTTTTCTTTATTTCGGTCGCGTCCGAAAACAATGGTATTGAAACTTAATGTTAAAGGCAGTTTGCCACTAATCGTATAATATGATCTCAAATCCCAGAAACGACCCGTTTCGCTGGCATTATAATTAAAGAATTCTTTGTTGTTATAAGTGGCTGCAGGCGAAAAGTTATAAATGTCCCAAAGTTCAACCGTAAGATGCTTATTTTTATAACCGATGTAATTGTTAAATTCTTTATAAGAACCATCAACATTTCCACCTGTCCAGAATCCGCCATAGAAATTTTTTCCATCTAAATGAAGGTCTCCGGTATAAATTAATCCTGATGAAACTTCGAGTCCGCGCCATAAATGACTGTTTCTGAGTTGTAAAGCGGAATGTAACTGTTGGGCAAAGGAAAGAGAAGTCCCAATGATAATTGATGAAATTATCAAAATTTTTGTCTTAATCATAACATTTGTGTGTTTAGTTGAGTTGTAGCATCCTACATCCGATAAAAATACCAGAATGTAGAATGCACAAACACAATGATGAACGGTTTATTAGTTGTTTATTAAATCTTTTTCTCTGATCTTTGAACCGAATAATGCGTAAGAAAGCATTAATAATTCACAGATTACAGTAAGAATCCACGTCCATCTCCAAGATCCGAAAGCATCTGCCAATCCTCCCTGAACTAAGGTAAAAACGGCACCTCCGAATACTGCAGAAATGAAAACTCCTGAAGCTTTTGAAGTATATTTATTCAATCCTTTAATGGAAAGTGAATAAATGCAGCTCCACATGGATGAATGTAAAAGTCCAATGGCTACCAGAAACCATAAATTTTGAGTGATCATAGCAACAATAGCTAAAATGGTTGATAAAATAGTAGTTGTTGCCAACTGAGTTCTCGCAGAAATATGACTCAGGAAACTTGAAACAGATCTGCCTACCAAAAAGCCACCCCAATATAATGTTGAAAGTAAAGCGTGAATTCCAAGATCCATTCCGCCGATCATGATATCTGTTTTTCCAAAGAAGGTAATTGGGTGACCTGATTCCGTTAATTCAAATGCATGAAGATTGATATTGGCTCCAATGGCAACTTCGGTTCCTACATAAAAGAAAATAGCGACAACACCCAATGCAAAATGTCTGAATGACCAAATACTTCTTTCCAGTTTTTCCCCGGCAACCGCTCTTGTGTTTTCGATATCCGGTAAATGAAGTCTTTTCGTAATTAAAATAACGGTCAGAATACAAACTATCAAGACAGAAAGAGGAAGTAAAAGCTGTTTAATCTCAATACTTTCAATGGAAATTCCGCTAAACATCACTACTGTTACGAAGAACGGAGCAGAAGTGGTACCGATGGAATTAATGGCTGTTAAAATATTCAGACGCTGAACGGGCTGTGTTCCTTTTAGCTGATAAGAAGCCGCATAAGGGTTTACCACCACCTGAATAATAGCCGCAGAGGTTCCCATTAAATAAGACCCTGCCACGAAAATGACAAATCCGAAAGGTATAATGGCATCGCCTATAGTAAACTGTAAATCTGTATAATGTGTCCCGAACCATGAAGATAGAAGATACATGAAAAGTCCTGAAATCATGAAGAATAGACCTCTCAGAATGGTATTTTTATATCCAAAAGCATTTACCCATTTGCTTCCCAAAGTTCCGTTTAAGAGATATCCTAAAAAGAAAAAGAAAGAAATAAGGGTGGTAAATGTGTTTTTCAAACTTCCTGCGTGAGAAAGAAATGTGAATTTCAACGGAGCCTGTAGCTGCTCATTAACAGTGGTTAAAAATCCGACAATGAAATAAATAAAGGTAATAATAGCAAACGGAAATACGCTGCCGGTTTCCTTTGTATTCAAGGATTTTACGTCTGAATTTACGATCATATGTGTTTGTTTTTTATAGTATTGATTCTAATGTTTCTCCTGCACCATTATTTTTTATTTCTTCTGTGAATTTCTGATATAATGCTACAAATTTATTCGAAGATGTAAGATCTATGCTTTTAAAAGGTGATAAATCTAAGAAATCCAATGCATTATCACTTGAAATTAATTTTTCATCTTTTTCTCCCAACCAAGGTTCTGCAATTTCAAAAGAATGCCCTTTATCATCTACTTTATATTTCAAATAATGTCTGTAAGAAGCAAAAAGGAAAGCTACTCGGGTAAGATTCTTGTCATCATTTACCATTTTGATAAGATTCGGAATGATGTAAACAGGAAGCTTTGAAATTCCATCAAAACACAATCTGCTTACCTGATCGCTCACGCTGTGATTGGCAAATCTTTCAATAAGTGTCTGCTTATAAAGTTTAAGATCTGTATTTTTAGGTGCCGGAACATACGGTGTAATATCAATATCCATATAATCACGGATAAATTTCACAATACTTTTATCTTGCATAGCTTCATCAACTTTTCTATATCCTTTTAAAAATGACGGGTAAGAAAGCATCATGTGAGAAGCGTTAAGAAGACTAAGTTTCATGTTTTCAAAAGCGGTCACATCATCTGTAAATTCTACGCCTGCATTTTCCCAGTTGGGTCTTCCGGCAATAAAATTATCTTCAATTACCCATTGCACGAAGTCTTCACAGTAAACAGGAGCTTTATCATCAATTCCGCTTTTTTTGTTTAATCTTTCCACGTCTTCGGGAGTCGTCGCAGGAGTAATTCTGTCTACCATACTGTTCGGGAAAGTGACGTTAGATTTCATCCATTCCGCCAGCTCTTTGTCCTGAGCCTCGATGAAGGTCGTAAAAGCTTTTTTCGTTGTATTTCCGTTGTGCTGAAGGTTATCGCAGGATAGAATAGTGATACTTCCGTTTCCTTTATTTTTTCTTTGGCGAAGCCCTTCTGCTATAAATCCGAAAACAGTGGATGGCTTTGTTGCATTTTCCAAATCATGTTTAATTTTTTCATCATTTAAATTAAACTCATTGGTTTCTTTATCCAGATTATAGCCACCTTCTGTAATCGTTAAAGTAATGATTTTAATAGTTGGATCTGCAATTTTATCAACAACAGCTTGAGGATCTTCAATTCCCCAAATTAATTCACGAAGCGAACCTATTTTATAAACCTCATCTTTTCCGTTTCTTCCGCAAACTGTCAACGTATAATCAAGATTTTGAGAACGAAGATGATGAACGATTTTTTCATCAGACGGTAAAAGGCAAACTCCGCAAATTCCCCAATTTTGCTGATCTTTTTCCTCTAATATCAAATTGGTATAATATTGCTCATGAGCTCTGTGGAAATTTCCAACCCCAATGTGTACGATTCCTGTCGTTATATTTTTAGGGTCAAATGTATAAGGTTTGATAGTCATATGAATATAGTTTTAATTATCCGTTAATCTTTTGCTAAACTTATATTAATAATCATATTCGTTGAGAGTTTTTATTAACAAATTATCAACGGGAACGTTCCCAAAGATTAGGGAACGTTCCCAATTGCACTTTTTTTTAGTATTTTTGATAAAAAAACACATCAGATGAAGCGTGTTACCATAAAAGATCTATCAAAATTTCTGTCATTATCTACGTCTACCATATCGCGGGCGCTGTTAAATGACAAAAACATTAATCCCGAAACCCAAAAAAGAGTATTAGAAGCTGCTGAAAAATTAGGCTATAAACCAAATCCTGCTGCCATCAGTTTAAAGTACGGTCAATCCAAGAATATTGGGCTTGTAGTTCCGGAAATGATTACCCCGTTTTCCTCAAAAGTTTTACAGGGAATTCAGGAAGTTTTATATCCTTTGGGCTATCGCGTGATTATCACTCAATCGGATGAAAATCCTTTGATTGAAAGAAAAAATCTGCAATTGTTGGAAGAATTTAATGTGGAAGGAATTATCATTAATTTAAGTCATGAAACCTACAACGAAGATATTTATAAGAATATCATCGAACGTGGAACGCCTATTGTTTTCTTCGACAGGATTCCCAGTAAATCGTTGGATGTTTCTAAAGTGATTGTAGACGATCATATTAAAGCTTCTTTGGTGGTTGAACATTTAATCAACACAGGGAAAAGAAAAATTGCTCACATCATGGGACCTTCTACGATCCGGAATGTGATTGAGAGAGCAAATGGTTATAAAAGAATTCTTGAAAAGCATCAGATTTTTAATCAGGATTTAATTATTCAGACGGAAGGAATGATGTTTGAAGATGGCAAGAATGCCATTAAAAAGCTGTTCGACAAGAATGTTGAATTCGACAGTATTTTTGCATTTTCAGATACTTTGGCGATCGGAGCGATGAATTACCTTCACGAAAAAGGTATCAAAATCCCGGAAGAAGTTTCGGTGGCAAGTTTTTCGGGAACCGAACTGGCAACCATTGTTCATCCCCAACTCACCAGTGTGGAGCAACCTTTGGTAAAAATGGGCGAGGCGGCAGCAAAATTAATTTTAGATAAAATAAAAGATATTTCCACTCCCAGCACGACAATTGTGATGGATACCGACTTGGTTTACAGAGCGTCAACTTTTTCTAAAAATCAATAAATGGTTAAAATAATGATTTGATAATTATTGATATGCTTATTTTATATTGTTAATAATCAAATTAATAGAAATATATTTTTTATTTGCCAATCACAATGTTTTTCTTAGATTTACTTCGTACAGCAAAGGGAAAATTAACATCCTATTAATCTTAGAAAAATTAATTATAGATACTTTTGCCAAGCTGTTTTATAAAACACAGTGATGGATCAATTCAAGAAAATATATTCTGAGTACAAGCATAGGGTGTATTTCTTTGTTAAGAAATACATTCAGAGAGATGAAGACGTGGAAGATGTAGTTCAGGATATCTTTGTGCACGTTTGGAAACATCTTGAAAAAGCTGAAAAAGTATCTGTTGAAGCCATTATTTTCAAAACATCCCAACAGGAAGTTGCTAATTTTTACCGTAAAAATAAGCTTCAATTCGTATCTTCAGAGCAAATCATCATTAAAGACAGCGAAGATGAAATTTTGGATGAATCTGTAAAAGATGAACAAATTTCACAGATTGAAAGCCTTTTGGATAAACTTCCGCAAAAAACTAAAAAATTATTTGTTCAGCATACCATAGAAAACGCCAGCTATTCTCAATTGGCAAAGGAAAATAATGTTTCCAAAACTGCTATTGGTAAGCAAATCAACAAGGCGATTTCTTTTCTTAAAATCAATCTTCAGTAATTTTTATTGCTGAATTACATTTTTTATTTGAAACTTTTTGACTTCATGAAATTGTTGTTTTATATTTTTTAGAAGCTTTTCCAGCTTTCCGCACTCGCTATTTCGATAGATTTCGGCGCGGCAGCGAAGCTGCCGCGCCGAAATCTATCGAAATGAGCTCAAACAAATGCTTCAATCTGGGCTAGGGATGCGGTCATTCATTTAATATTTGGAAAATAATCATAACGTTTGTCTTTCCATAAAATATGAATAGAGTTCAATCGTCATTGCAAACTGAAGGTGAAGCAATCTCAATAATAAATTGAGTCACAAAGTTATCATTCTGTAAGAACCTCAACACAAATCTTTCTAATACTACGCTTAGACCCTCGCAGAAGAAAAACTTTTACAGATTTAAACTCAAAATAAAACTTACATAATCTAATATTTCCCTCCTTTAATTTAAACCAAATGTTAAATTTTAAAATTTTAGGTTGACGATTTTACATTTCTGCGTATTTACTATAAATGACTTATCTGAAAGTTATTTTGGGATAATATAAAAGGATGAATTCAAAAGAAGAATTTGAAAATGCGTGGAACTCCATTCCCGATGATCAGAGAATGGATGATATTACAGACCGAAAAATCTGGAATGGGATTGAGAATACCATTAAAAAACAAAAAAATAAAAAAAAAATATATTGGGTTGCTGCTGTTTTAGTACCATTTATCGCTTTTTTAATGATTTTTAAAACCTTTAAACATTCAAAAACGGAATCGAGAAAAGAATATGTTTACGAATCGAAGGAAAGTTTAAAATCATTTCAGTTACCGGATGGAAGCATCATTGAGCTGCAACCGCACAGTAAATTAATAGTAAGCGAAAATTTTGGAAAGAAAGACAGAAATGTAAATTTTATAGGAAAAGGAATATTTAGCATTACAAAAGATAAAACAAAACCTTTCCGAATTGCAGCAGGAGATTTTAAAGTTCAGGTATTGGGAACTAAATTTTTCCTTGATCAGAAATCTGAAGAGAAAAAAGTAGAATTATTCGAAGGTAAAGTGAAAATCGAACATCAGAATAAAATAACCTATCTGCTTCCAAAAGAAATCTGGATTAACGGAAAAGGAAATGAAAATGTTCATTTTTATAATCCTGAAAAGCAGAAAGATTTTACCTTTAATAATACTGAATATGCAGAAGCCATTCAACAACTTGAAAAAACATATAATATAAAGATTTCTTATCCGGAAAAATTCAGTCATAAAAAAGTAAGCGGAGCATTCACCGGAAATCTTAACGAAGTACTTTCCGTGATTAGTTTCCCTTTTAATTTAAAACCAGAAAGAAAAAATAGTACAGAAATAATTTTAAAATAAAAGAGCACCGATATTGGCGTATCGATGCTTAATAGATCAATTTAGAAACCGGTAAAGTTTAATAAATTAACATTGGCAAATTTATGAAAAAAACAGCAATTAGTATTGCTATGCTTGGCATTTTGTGTACAGTACAAATGTCTTATGCGAAAGAAATACACACGTACTTCCAGAATCCTGCCACTGCGGGATTACCCGTAACGAAGGTGCTTGATAAACTGAGTAAAACAACAAAAGCACAGGTTTTTTATTCCGTTTCAGACCTTCAGGACATTGTAGTGGATGATAAAAAGATAGATTACAAATCTTTGAATAAATCTTTGGATTATCTGCAGAAAAATTATCCGATTGAATTTAACGTTCAGAACAATATTATCACAGCCAGAAGAACCGCAATGAAAATGGCTCCGAAGAAAATTGCAATGAATCTGAACGCTGCGGTAAAAAACGATACCGTAAAAGAAAGAGAAAAGAAAATTGATGAAGTAGTTTTAATCGGATACGGAAAGCAGAACAAAAAAGATATTTCCGGTTCTATTGCTTCCATGTCTGAAAAAGATTTGAAAAGTGTAGCCTCAGGAAACTTCGGAGATATGATTGCCGGTAAAGCAACGGGAATTCAGGTAACGCAGGCAAATGCAACGCCGGGTTCTTCGCCCACGATTCGTGTACGTGGTGTGGGAACATTAACAGCAGGTGCTAATCCGCTGATTGTTGTTGATGGTTTTCCTTTAACAGAAGGCACTAACTTAAATTCCATCGATCCTAATTCAATTGCTTCAATTGATGTGTTGAAAGATGCGGCTTCAACAGCAATTTATGGTTCCAGAGGGGCGAATGGTGTGGTTTTGATTCAGACCAAAGAAGGAAAAAAAGGCAAGCTTGAGTATACTTTGGATTCTTATTACGGAATTCAGACCAGAAGTGACAACGAAAAGTTTGTGAATGCATATGATATGGCGACTTATATGAAAGAAGCCAGAGATAACAATTATCTTTCAAAAGGGGCAGGAAGAAGCGCTTCTGATGATAATGCGTCGAGAGTAGCAAAAGGAGCCACTTTGAGAGAATTGATTCCGAATTATCTGATCCCTTATCTTAATAAACAACCGGGACTTACCGATACAGATTGGTATTCCACAGTTTTGAAACCCGCGCCGATGAGTAATACAGCATTCAACGTATTGGGGGGAAATGAAAAAACAAAATATTCATTTACCGGAAGTTATTTGAATCAAAAAGGGTTATTGATCGGAACAGGATATGAAAAATATTCGGGAAATATCAATTTAAGCACAAATATTACAGATAAATTAAAGTTTGGAGTTTCCATGACGCCCTCTTTCGCGAAAGGTGAACTTTTTGACATGGTAAATGGAGGAAGAACATATAATTTGCTGCAAATGGCGAGTACCATGTATCCTTTCTTTTCTCCAAGAGATGCGAACGGAAATCTTTTGATTTCTCAAGAGATTAGAGAGAATGGTCCTTATGACGGTGCTTTAGTAGAAAATCCTGTGGCTATTGCAGAAATGACGAAAAGGAAATATACTTTATTTAAGACATTCGGAAATATTTTTGCAGAATGGAACTTTTTAAAGGATTTCAGATATAAAGTTTCTGCGGGAGGTGATTATTCAAGCTATGAATATAACTTTTTTAAACCTTCTACAGTGGGAAGTTATAGAACGGCGGCCAATGTTGATGTTGCCTCAGCAAGCAGAACGGAATATATTACTAAAAACTATTTGATTGAAAATTTATTAACTTTTGATAAAAAACTAGATAACCATTCATTTAACGTTATTGCTGGACAGTCTTTTCAGAAAGAGCAGTCTAACCAAGTCGTAACATTGGCGGCTGGTTTTCCGGATAACAGCCTTGAAAATATTTCAGGAGGAAGCTCTTTTAAAATCGATGCTACCGATTATACCTGGGCATTATTGTCTTACTTTTCGAGATTTAATTATAGCTACGACAGCAGATATAGCTTTATGGCATCTTACAGAAGAGACGGTTCTTCGCGATTCGGAGCAAATACAAAATGGGGAGATTTCTACGCGCTATCTTTAGGATGGACGCTGAGTAATGAAAGCTTCTTCCCGAAAAATAAATTCATTGATCCGGTTAAATTCAGATTCAGTTTAGGAACCAATGGAAACAACCAGATTCCAAACTTCGGTGCAATGTCATTAATGACACCTGAGAACTATGTTTTTGGTGGAATATTAGCTCCGGGATACCGTTCGAATACGCCGGCAAACGTGAATTTGTCTTGGGAAAAATCTGAATCTACCAACTTCGGGATCGATTTCTCTTTATTCAATAAATATTTAAATGTTTCTGCCGATTATTATATTTTAAACAGAAACGGATTGCTTCTTGATGTTCCGGTTCCTCAGCAATCGGGTTATACAACGGCTCTTCAGAATATCGGGAAGATCAGGAATACAGGTTTGGAACTTCAGTTATCATTAAGACCAGTTTATATCGGGAATGATTTTGAATATTCTAATAATTTAAGCTTTTCTGCAAACAAAAATAAAGTATTGGCTTTAGCAGATAATCAGACTCAGATTGTGACAGGTGCAAACAATTTCTCTGTGACAAAAGTAGGAGGTTCTATCGCGGAAATGTACGGATATAATATTCTTGGGGTGTATAAAACACAGGCAGAAATTAATAATTCGCCTCACATCGAAGGTACAATGGTTGGAGATTATATCATGGAGGATATCAATAAAGATGGAAAGATTGATGCTAATGATAAGAAAAGCTTTGGATCTGGAATTCCAAAATATGTGATGGGCTTTACCAATTCATTTAAGTATAAAAATTTTGAATTAAATTTTACATTATATAGCGAATTAGGACGAAAAATTTACAACGGAGATCAGGTGAGTATTACAGAATCCGGAGAAGGTTTTGGGGTGGCAAATCAGGAATATTTTGACAACCGATACAATCCTGTTACCAATCCGAACGGAACATATGCAATGCCGAACATGAACTTTTCAAACAACAGAAAAGAAGCGAGAACATCAAGTATTTTCTTTAAAAATGGTGATTATGTAAGACTGAGATCTTTAAGATTGGCTTATAATCTTCCGGAAAGTTTAACATCAGCTTTAAAGGTAAGATCTATTCAATTGTACTTTATGGGGAATAATTTGTTGACTTTCACTTCTTATAAAGGTCAAAACTTAGATGCTAACTCAGACAGCGTTTTAACACAAGGATATGACAACGGATATTATCCGGTAGCCAGAACGTATTCTTTCGGAATGAATATGAAATTTTAATCTGAATGTTTTTAATTAAATTTTAAATAAATGAAAAAATTATATATACCATTATTAGCCATCGTTTTATTACAGTCATGTTCTTCTGATGTGCTGAATACGGCTCCTGAAAGTATTAAACAAACGGCTCTTTTTTATCAGAATCAGGCACAGTTGGAGCAAGGGGTAAATTCTGTTTATGCTTCGTTACAATACAATGGGCAATATCAGTTGGCAATGTTGGCAATTGGCGAAATCCCTTCTGATAATACATTTGATGAGGTTCCGGCAAATGACAGTTTTACCTACGGTGAGTTTGATTTTTTTACCATCCAACCTAATAATTCGTTGATTTCAAGTACTTGGAAAGACAATTATATAGGAATTCAGCAGGCAAATATTGTATTGAATAGAATTGGCGCTGTATCGATGGATCAAACGCTGAAAAATTATAGAACAGGTGAAGTAAAGTTTTTACGAGCTTTAATGTACTTTAATTTGGTTAGGATTTTTGGAGATGTGCCTTTAGCGACAAAGGAAACGGTAGACGTGAATGAATATTTCGGACAGGGAAGAACGTCTTCCGAAACCGTTTATAATTTCATTGAAACTGAGCTGAAAGATGCGATTAATTTATTGCCTGTAAAAGCAGATCAGAACGGTAGAGTAACAAAAGGTGCTGCTTTGGGAATTTTAGGGAAAGTATTGGTTACCAGAAATAAATTTAGCGAAGCTTTACCTTATTTTAAACAAGTAGAAAGTTTAGGATATCAATTATTGGAGCCTACTGATATAAGTAAAATTTTTGATCCAGCTAATAAAAATAATGCTGAAATTATTTTTGATGTTCAGTTTGCTTCAGGGCTAAACGGTAATACAGAAGGAAGCCAGGCCTATCAAATGTTTAGCCCTTCAGGATTTGTACCGGGAGCTAAGGGGCATAACCTTCCTACAAAAGAAATTTATTCTCTTTTTGGAAGTGATGATAAAAAGAGAAGAGATGCTTATTTAGGTATTACCACCAATAATGTTCCTTATACCAGAAAATTGGTGAAAACATCTGCTGCTGTTGCAGATGGAGGAAGCAATGTGGTGGTGCTTCGTTTGGCAGATGTTTATCTTTTGATGGCAGAATGTTATGCACAGGCAAATGATTTTTTGAATGCTAATTTATATTTAAATAAAATAAAAACCAGAGCGGGAATTTCTAATGTAAACCTTACCACTCAAACAGCTTTGCTTGATGAAATTGCCTTGGAAAGAAGAAAAGAGTTAGTAGGTGAAGGCCACAGATGGTTTGATTTGGTGAGAACAGGAAAAGCGATTTCTGTAATGACCAATTATTTCCAGAATACACCGGGATATTCTACAGCAACGATAAAATCTCATAATTTGATAATGCCTGTGCCTCAGGATCAGATTAATACAGATCCGGCAATCAAGCAAAATCCGGGATATTAATATAAAATTGAATTATGGCGAAAAATAATTTTAAAACGACTCAGATTGCTTCTTTTCTTTTGCTTCTATGCGTTTCTGTTACTGCCTATGCACAGATTTCATTAAGCAAATTCCCAAAAGATAAAGTGATGGTAGTTGCCCACAGAGCAGATTGGCGTGAAGCTCCTGAAAACTCGATCATGGCGATTAAAAAGGCAATGGAGAAAGGAATTGATATGGTGGAAATAGATTTGGCATTAACAAAAGATAATGTTCTGATCTTAATGCACGATAATACCATCGACAGAACCACCACCGGAAAAGGTAAACCTTCGGATTATACATTGGCAGAAATTAAAGAAATGTATTTGAGGGATGGAGTAGGTTCTCCCACGCAGATGAAAGTTCCGACTTTGGATGAGGTTTTAGATCTTACAGACGGTAAAATTTTCATCAATCTCGATAAAGCGTTTGATTATTTTGATTTGGTGTATCCGATTTTAAAGAAAAGGAATATGTTTGATCAGATTCTTTTCAAAGGAGTGGCAAATTATGATGAATTTAATTTAAAATATGGAAAAATAAAGAATGAAATTCACTTTATGCCAATTGTAAGATTAAGCGAAAATGAAGGGTGGGATAAAATAAATAATTACCTGAAAAACTATAAAGTGTATGGTTTTGAATTCACATTGGGTAAAGACGAAAGCCACTTGATTGATTTTAAAAAAGTACAGGATAAAGGAGCCCGAGTTTGGATCAATTCTCTCTGGCCGCAGCTGAGTGCCGGTCATTACGATGATTTGGTGCTGGAAAAACCGGATGCCTATGAATGGTACCTTAAAAATAATATCAACATTATTCAAACCGACAGACCAAAAGAGCTCATCCATTATTTAAAAGAAAAGAATAAATATTCCGCAGTAAAATAAAGCTAGAATTCTTTATATGTTGAAAGAGTCATTCACTGTACGGATGGCTCTTTCGTTTTTAATAAATTGATTTTTTTAATTAAATTTTAAATGTAAACTAATTATTTTCATGGGTTAAAGACTTTGTTGTGATTTTTAGGGTTATTTGGAATGCCTTTTGCTCGGTAAGTACTATAAACATTAAAAAAATCAAACATTATGAACTTGATTCTTCGACTTTTGATTACGGCCATTGTGGCTTTTCTTTTAACGAAAATTTTACCGGGAGTGCATTTCGACGGATTTTCAACGGCTGTTATATTCGCAATAGTTTTAGGTATTTTAAACTTAATTGTAAAGCCGGTTTTAAGCTTGTTCGGTTTGCCACTTACCATCATAACACTAGGATTTTTCGCTTTGGTTATCAACGCAATTATCATCCTTATCGCCGATTATTTCATTGATTCGATGAAAGTAGATGGTTTCTGGTGGGCATTTATCTTCAGTATTTTGCTTTCCATCATTACTTCTCTTGCCAATTCGATGTTCTCGGACGGAGATTAATCAAACAGAAAACTTCATATCAAATTATAGAAAATCCATCAGTTAATAATTGGTGGATTTTTGTTTGATAAGATAATTGTGAAATCACTATCGGGTTTTTATTTTAAATAATTAACTTTGGCAATCTTTGAATTAAATTGGAATTGATGAGATCAGCCTGATTTCGTCGTCTGTTAAAAATGAATTTTATATGAAACTTAAGTACAGTCTGCTGGCTTTGGCAGCTCCGCTTTTAATGAATGCACAACAGTTAATGACGCCTGAGATCCTATGGACTTTGAAGAAAGTGGGAGTACAGGCAGTTTCGCCGGATCAGTCTTCTCTTATTTATAAAGTAGGACAAACGGATCTGAAAACAGAAAAAACAAAAAGTGAGAACTATTTTCTAAACGTTCTTAATCATCAGTCTACCAAAATAGATTTCGGTAAAAAAGCCCTTATTCAGTGGGATAAAAACGGAATTTATGCTCAGGAAGGCGATAAAATTTTCTTGTCAAAAGACATCGGAAAAACCTGGTCTGAGTTTTATACCATTGGTGATGCCGATAATATTGTAATTTCTCCGGACGGGAAAAAGATTGCTTTCAGCAAGCAGGTTTTGGTGGAAAAAGTAATGGGGAAAGACAAATTCTCTGATACTCCGAAAACGACAGCTCAGGTATATACCGATTTGAATCATAGACACTGGGATTATTTTAACGAAGGGAAATACAACCATGTTTTTGTAGTGAATACTTCATCTGCTGTAGATTCAGCAAAAGATTTGTTGGAAGGAAAAATGTGGGATTCTCCGCAAAGACCTTTCGGTGGCGCTGAAGATTTCATCTGGAGCCCGGATTCTTCACAACTTTTATATGTTACAAAACCTAAAAGTGGTGCAGCATATTCTACAAGCACAAACACAGATATTTTTGCTTACGATTTAGCTTCAGGATCAACAAAAAATTTAACGGAAACCAATAAAGGGTACGATGTAAATCCAAAATTCAGTCCGGATGGAAAGTCTTTAATTTGGCAAAGTATGGCCAGAGACGGTTATGAGGCTGATAAAAATGATGTCAAAATCCTGGATTGGAAGTCTGGAAAAACAACGAATCTAACCCAAGGTTGGGATGAAAGTGTTTCCGGCGATGTTTTCTGGGCTGGAGATTCCAAAACAATTTATTTTACAGCGGCTTTCAGAGGAACAAAACAATTATTTTCTTTAGATGCTAAAAATGCTAAAGTTCAGCAAATAACCAAAGGTGATTTTGATGTAAATGAAATTTTTGCTGATCAGAAAAACACCCTTTTAGTAGGAAGAACTGATGTAAACCATGCAACAGATCTTTTCTCTGTCAACTTGAAAAACGGAGAAATGAAGCAGGTTACGGAAGCAAATAAAGAGATGTATGCAAATTTAGCTCAGGGAAAATCTGAGTTGAAAATGGTAAAAACTTCGGATGGAAAAGAAATGGGCGTATGGTTCCACTATCCGCCAAACTTTGATCCGAATAAAAAGTATCCGACTCTTGTATATTGCCAGGGAGGCCCTCAATCTGCATTGACTCAATTTTTCAGCGTACGATGGAATTTTGCTTTAATGGCTGCAAACGGATATATCGTGGTTGCTCCAAACCGTCGCGGAATGCCGGGTTGGGGAACAAAATGGAACGAGGAAATTTCAAGAGATTGGGGTGGACAGCCGATGAGAGATTACTTGGCAGCAACAGATTATGCGAAAACTTTACCTTATGTTGATGGAGAAAGAGTAGCTGCTGTTGGTGCAAGTTATGGAGGATACAGCGTATTTATGTTAGCTGGAATTCACGAAAATAGATTCAAAACTTTCATTGCTCATGATGGATTGTTTGATATGAAATCTTGGTATTTAACAACGGAAGAACTTTGGTTTGCCAATTGGGATTTAGGTTCTCCTTGGGAAAAGCCGCTTCCAAAAGCATATACAGAATTTAATCCAAGTAATTTTGTAGATAAATGGAACAAGCCAATTATGATCGTTCAGGGCGGTATTGACTTCAGAGTTCCTTATGAACAAGGTCAGGAAGCTTTCCAGGCTGCAAAATTAAGAGGTTTGAAATCAAAATTAGTATACTTCCCGAACGAAAATCACTGGGTTTTACATCCACAAAACGGTTTAGTTTGGCAAAGAGAGTTCTTTGATTGGTTAAAAGAAACTTTGTAATCATAAAAAATTCCCTTCCTTTGGAGGGATGGTGAAAATTCGAAAGAATTTTTGACGAGGTGGTTTAAAAGTTTATCATAATGTAAAAACGACTAAAAATATCAATAGGAGCGGGCTTTAGCCCGCTTTTTGTTTATAATATTTCAATGGCTTTAGCCAAAATATATTTGATCCATGCAAGACAGAATATTTTCTTTTCCACCCATCATCGACAAAGATTCTAAAATTATAATTCTAGGTTCAATTCCCGGTGTAAAATCCTTAGAAAAACAGCAATATTACGCTCATCCGCAAAATAAATTCTGGAAAATTATTTTTGAATTATTTAATGAAAATTTTACTGAAGATTATACTGAAAGAATTAATGTTTTGAAAAAACATCATATTGCACTTTGGGATGTTATTGATTCCTGTGAAAGAAAAGGAAGTTTAGATTCCGAGATTAAAAATGAAGAAGCCAATCAAATTGCAGAACTTTTAGAGGAATTTCCTAACATACAAACCATTTTTTGCAATGGTGGGAAATCATTTAAAAATTTACAGAAAGTTTTAGGTAAAGATTTTAGAATTCCTTTTTATGTTCTGCCGTCAACCAGCCCGCTTCACACCATTTCTTTTGAAAAAAAGCTAGAGGAATGGAAGGCTATTTTAAAGTTTTTATAAAGGGTAAGTCTCTCGCGAATTCAGCAGATGATTAAGGATAATTAAAATTAAAAAATCTGCGTAATCTACTAAATCTGCGAGAGACATCTCAAAAATCAGTTAGTATTAGGCATGTTATGCTGAGCAAAGTCGAAGCATTTATAAAGTTCTATTCAAATATTCCCTCAATCCTTTCAAAAGAATTAATTGATTTTTCGTTCTATCTAAATTATGTTTAGGATAATTTGTTGAATAATAAATATTTCCATTCAAATAATCCGTTAAAAATCGCACTGCCTGAATGTAAATAACGACTTGTGCTGCATAATCCAAATTTTCAATCTCAATATTTGTCAGATTTTCTTTTAAATTCAATAAAAATCCAGCTTTCACGGCTTCATATATTTCAGGATCAAAATTATTTTCAGAATTACCGTCGTCTTCGTCTGTAGTGTTCGTGTAGGATCGAATCATGTCTCCAAAATCATATAAAATTGTCGAAATCATGATTGTATCGAGGTCTATAACGGCTAAAGGATCATTATTGTGATCAAAAAGAATATTGCTTATTTTCGGATCTGCATGAATAATTCTCTTGGGAAGAAGTTGAGTTTTTTCCATATCAATCCATTTTTCCGGTAGATCCAGCAATTGATCTACCAATTCAATTTCTTTTTCAGAATTTTTCAGGAAAGTTTCAGAAGCAGTTTTTAACGAAACATTATAATCAACCATTCTTTTCTCAAAATTAATGAAATCAGGAAGCGATTCTTTGATGTTTACAATTGATTCTGAATTAATGATATTCAAAAAATAACCAAAAGTTTTTGCTGCTTCGTAAGCCGTTTTTTTATCCGAAACTTTTAAAAAGGTTGTACTGTTTTCAATAAAACTGAGCATTCTCCATGCTTCTCCATTTTCAGTTTTAATTAAATATTGATTTGAAATTGAATGAATGGGATTCACCATTTTCAGATGGTAATCACTCTTTTGAAGAAGATTATTTATTTCTAAATGATTATGAATAATGGTTTTCGGGTTTTTGAAAATTGAAGTATTGATCTTCTGAAGAATATATTTTTCCCTTTTATCATGGTCTTCAAAAAGATATGTGGAATTAATCAGCCCGTTAGTTATCGGAGAAATTTTATAATTTTCGGTACAAATGAATTCTTGAACAATATTTTTTAATTCCATAAATCTACAGGATATATTTTGTTCTGAATTTCGTTTTCTAAAAAATCCTTCAAAATAATTTTATCTTCAGGGTATGTCATCCCTTTCCAAATAGAAGGCGACCTTTTCACCAATACTTTTATTTTATCAGAATCAATCATTTTCTGAACGGCAAGCGGAATATAAAACTCTTCTGTAATTGCCGGTTTGGAATTCAAAAATTCATTAAAATAAGTTTCGAGATAAGTGAATATTTTATGATGAAATATCAGAAAATTCATGGAAACCAAAGTATCTGAATCTATTTTAATATCTTCTCCGTTTTCAGTGTAAATTATTGAATTATTTTCTTTTCTGATAGAAGTTTGTTCATCAACATTTATCAAGAAATTCTCAGAATCTATCGTGCAAATTCCTCTTGCTACGGTTCCGTTATCACTTAATGTTGTTTCGATGGGGTAGGCAATCATTTCAAATTGCTGTTCTGAAATATTTCTCCAGTCGATTTCCTGTGCCGCTAAGCTGTATATTTTTTTGCCGTAAAAATCATCAGCATTAATCATTATAAAAGGCTCATTAATCACCTCTTTTGCACATAAAATAGCATGACCAGTTCCCCAAGGTTTTTGTCGATCTTCAAAATCAATATTTTCCGGAACATATTTTTCCATATCTTGATAAACCCAATGAAGTTCAAAGTTTTTTAACTTAGAAATATTTTCAAGCCTTTCAATATAGCTTTCGGGGATAAAACGGTTAATAATGATAACGATTTTATTGAAACCCACTTCCAGCGCATCATAAATAGAATACTCCAAAATGGGCGAGTTGTTATCTAAAATTCCGTCGACTTGCTTTAATCCTTTGTATCGGCTTCCGAGTCCGCCGGCTAATATGAGTAGTGTTTTCTTAGAATTCATCGGTCATTCCAAATACAGGTTTACGGTTTTTCCATTGTCCTTTGGTGAAATCAGGAATATCAATTGCCTCTCCACCTTTTTGTATTGATTTTTCGCTCAGTGGCGTGATAGAATACCATGTCGCCAAATCATACACATCCATCGGGAATTCTATATTTCTTTTGATACATTCAATGAAAGTATTCATAACGAAAAAGTCCATTCCTCCATGTCCCGCGCCTGTGGCTTTGCTTTCAAACTTTTTCCACATCGGATGGTCGTTGTCTTTTAACCATTGTTCAGAATTGTCCCATTTGTGGGTGTGATTCATGGTTTTTTCAAAATAAATATGCCCCTGATTAAAATCGCCCCAACCGAAATCCTGCCAGATTCCTTCCGTTCCTTGAACTCGGAAACCTAAATCGTAAGGCCTTTGAAGGCTCGTGTCATGCGTTAAAAGTATGGTTTCACCATTTTCACAGGCAATTTGTGTGGTAACAATATCACCTTGATTGAATTTCACTTTTGCATTCGGATGATTTTCGCCACCTTTCGGATGTTCCACAATATATTTATGCAAACCGACCGCTTTTGATGAGAATGAAGAAAGTCTGGTTAATCTGTTTCCTCTGTTAATATTCATCGTCATGGCAATAGGCCCAAGCCCGTGGGTAGGGTAGAGTTCGCCATTTCTTTTTACATAATGTTCAGTACGCCATTTTGCCTCGCTGAAACCTTTTGCACCAAATTCTACCCCTGATTTGTAAGGTGTAATTCCATCATTGAATAAAACGTCGCGTAAATCGTGTTGATAACCGCCCCTTCCATGAACCAATTCTCCGAACATTCCTTTACGAACCATGTTTAAAACTGCCATAATATCTCGTCGGTAACAAACATTTTCCATCATAAAAATCGGAACTTTTGTTTCTTCATAAGCCTTTACAAATTCCCAGCAATCTTCCAGTTTTATCGCTCCGGAAACTTCCATTCCTACAATTTTTTTAGCTTTCATCGCTTCGACACCTTGCGTAAGATGCCATTCCCAAGGGGTTGCAATCACTACGGCATCAATATTAAGCTTTAAAAGGTTCCGGTAATCATATTCTCCGTTTGAAAACTCTTTCGCCGCTGCCTTATTATTGTCTTTCAGGATTTTTTGAGAGGCAGCCAGCATTATTTTACTGGGATCAGCAAATGCCACGACTTCCACATCATCTCTTTTTGCTAAAAGTTTTACGTGCTCCTGACCTCGCAAGCCTACACCAATGAAGCCTACACGAACTTTTTTATCTGCTGCGAAACCTTTAGAATATGAAAATAATGAACTGGGTAAAACAAGAGCACCAAAACTTGCCAATGCTGTTGTTTTAATGAAATCTCTACGTGTCGTCATCTTTATGTTTTGTTTTTAGTAAAGATATTGAAATATTATTATCAAAATGAAAAAGTGAATAAAGTTGAATAAATTAATTTTTATGAATAAAATATTTACATTTTAAAATAAAAAAAAGACCATTTCAAGAGTGAAATAGTCTTTATATGATAAAAAATAAATTACTTTTCTAGGCGATAAACCTCTTCATACGGCTGAATAAGCACCCAACCATTCCCTGAAAACTTCATTTGAAACTCTTCACCACTTCCTCTTCCTATTAAACTTTTAAGAGAAACATTGGTTTTCAGTTCAGGACTTAAATTTCCAGACCAAGCAACGGTGGCATTGGGATCTGTAAAAACTGGGCTGTCAGGAGTTACCATCAAGGTCAATGGTTCACCGTGAGTGGTGATCGCAATGTGTCCTGTTCCGGAAAGTTTAACCTGAAAAAGTCCGCCAGACATTACTCCGGCAATGCTTTTTAACATGGTGATATCACTTTTTATGCTTTGCTCATGTGCTAAAACATCGTTTCCGTTTACACAAACAGATTCGTTATTTAAATAAAGAATTCTTACTTTTTTACCTTCGTCGGCAACATACAATTTCCCCGTTCCTTCGGCTTTCATTAGCTTTGCACCTTCACCGCTGATGGCTTTTTTCAACAAATTTCCCAATCCGCCAGCAAGCATTCCCTGTCTTTCGAATTTGATGTCTCCGATGTAGCTTACCATACTTCCGGTTTTCGTCCAAACATATTGGTTGTTGAGATTAATTTCCAGCAAGGCAGGCTTTTCCAGTTCAAAATAATCTCTTTTTTGTGGATTTTCTTTTGTTTCGTTTACGAATGATTCGATTGAATATTTGCTCATAAGTGTAATATTTTCTGTCTCAAAAATAGCTTTTTTTACCGTTGAAAAGTACCGTAATATCACGGTTTTTTATTTATGTTAAATAATACTTGACAAAGGGGTATCGAATGTCGTATATTTGCACCTCGAAAATTACACCTTGTAATTTGATAATTTTTAAACCGTAATTTAAAAAATGAAGACATCCGATTTTAATTTCGACCTTCCTGCAGAATTACTAGCAGAACACCCTTCTGAGCACAGAGACGAAGCAAGATTAATGGTTCTTGATCGTAAAACTCAAACAATTGAGCACAAATTATTCAAAGATGTGGTTGATTATTTCGACGAGAAAGATCTATTCATCTTTAATAATACTAAGGTTTTCCCTGCTCGTTTGTATGGAAACAAAGAAAAAACAGGAGCTAAAATTGAAGTTTTCTTGTTGAGAGAGCTTGATAAAGAAACTCGTGTTTGGGACGTTTTGGTAGATCCTGCAAGAAAAATCAGAATTGGTAACAAATTATTCTTTACTGAAGATGAATCTTTGGTAGCTGAAGTTATCGATAATACAACATCAAGAGGTAGAACTTTGAGATTCTTATTTGATGGTTCTTATGAAGAATTCAGATCAAAATTAAAAGAATTGGGAGAAACTCCGCTTCCTAAATATATCAAAAGAGATGTAGAGCCGGAAGATGCTGAGAGATACCAAACGATCTATGCAAAAGTAGAAGGAGCTGTAGCGGCACCAACTGCTGGTTTACACTTTTCTAAGCATTTGATGAAGAGATTGGAGATCAAAGGAATCGATTTTGCTGAAGTAACCCTTCACGTTGGTTTAGGAACTTTCAACCCAATTGAGGTGGAAGATCTTTCTAAGCATAAAATGGAATCTGAAGAGATCATCATCGACGAGAAAAATGCTGAGATCATCAACAAAGCGGTTCAGGAAAACAGAAGAGTTTGCGCTGTTGGTACTACTACCATGAGAGCGATTGAAACTTCAGTTTCTTCAAACAGAAAAATTTCTGCATTCCAAGGATGGACGAATAAATTCATTTATCCGCCTCACGATTTCGGAGTTGCCAACACAATGATCACAAACTTCCACACGCCAAAATCTACATTAATTATGATGATTGCAGCGTTTGCAGGAAGAGATTTCGTAATGCACGCTTACGAAGAAGCCGTAAAAGAGAAGTATAAATTCTACTCTTATGGAGATGCAATGTTAATTTTGTAACAAAATAAGTAAAAAGAGCCAAGTTAAAAGTAAAAAGGCAAAACAAGTTAAAAGTAACACTTATCAAGATGAAACAAAATGATTTACTTACAAGAACTTTTACGTTTGGAGTAGACTGTCTTAAGTTTTTAAGAACGCTTCCAAATGATCCTGAAAGTAAATTGGTGAGATTTCAACTTGGTAAATCTGCTACCTCAATTGGGGCTAATTATGAAGAATCACAAGCCGGATCTTCTAAAGCTGATTTTAGAAATAAAGTAAAAATTGCTTTAAGAGAAGCTCGAGAAAGTAATTTTTGGCTTCGAATTTTAGAAAATTTAGATGATTATAATTCAGAGGAATTTAAACATTTATTAAATGAAAGTTCCGAATTGAAGAATATTCTGGTTGCAATCGTTAATAATACCAAACTTTAACCCTTTTTAATTTTTACTTTTAACTTGGCTCTTTAAAATATTATGAAAGATATCCGTACTTTATCACTAGATCAGCTTAAAGACTATTTTGTGTCTTTGGGAGAAAAACCGTTTCGTGCGAAGCAGGTTTATGATTGGCTGTGGAGTAAAAACCTCCATTCGATTGATGAAATGACGAATCTTTCGAAACCTCTTCGCGAAAGAATTGCAGAAGAGTATACCATTAACCCTGTTTCTGTAGATTTGCTTCAGAAAAGTTCAGACGGAACTATTAAAAACGGAGTGAAACTTCACGACGGATTATTGGTAGAATCTGTTTTAATTCCTACAGAAACGAGAACTACGGCTTGTGTTTCGTCACAGGTTGGATGTTCATTAAACTGCGAATTCTGTGCAACGGCGAGACTCAAAAGAATGAGAAATCTCGAAGTGGCGGAAATCGTAGATCAGGTTGCTTTAATTGACAGCCAGAGTAAAATGTATTTCAACAGACCCCTTTCCAATATCGTTTTTATGGGAATGGGTGAGCCTATGATGAATTACAAAAATGTGGTGGAAGCAATCCGAAAAATTACTCAGCCGGAAGGTTTGGGAATGTCTCCGAGAAGAATTACCGTTTCTACTTCGGGAATTCCAAAGATGATCAAAATGCTTGCAGATGACGAATTACGTGTGAAATTAGCCTTGTCACTTCACTCTGCCATTGAGGTTAAACGTAATGAGATCATGCCGTTTTCGGATAAATTTCCTTTAACGGATATTATGGAAGCTCTTCAGTATTGGTATCAAAAAACCGGTTCTGTAATTACTTTTGAATATTGTGTCTGGAAAGGAATTAACGATGGCGATGAAGATATTAAAGCGTTAATTAAATACTGTAAACAGGTTCCTTCTAAAGTGAATTTAATTCAGTATAATCCTATTGGTGACGGAAAATATGACCAGTGTAACAAACAAGCTGAAGAAAATTATATTCGTCAACTTGAAAATGCCGGAATTGTTTGCGTCGTAAGAAAGAGCCGTGGCGGTGATATTGATGCGGCTTGCGGACAGCTGGCCAACAAAACAGCGGATTAAAATTTCCTTAAAAACTCACTTTTATTTTCTTAAAAATTTCTTAATATCATACCTTTGCATATTAAAACTAAAAGGTGATGATGGATTATTTTTTAGGTGAAGATGGGCTGGAAAATGTATATGCTTGGTCCATACCTTTGCATGCTACGGTTATCCTGGCAGAAATGATTTACAGCCACGTTTCAGAGGCTAAATTATATAACGGTAAAGACGTTGCTACGAGCGTCTATCTTGCATTGATGAACTTCGGATTAGACCTTATTATGAAGGCTTTTGCGATGGGTGTGATGTTTTTCTTTTACAGTCACAGGTTATTCTCTTGGGATTTTACGATTTGGTATTGGCTGATCTGTTTTGTGATCACAGATTTTGCGTACTATGTTCTGCATTATGTCGATCACCATTCGAGGGCATTTTGGGCGGTTCATATTACCCATCACAATTCAGAATTTTTCAATCTTACAACAGGTTTCAGAAGTCCGGTTTTACAGCCGCTTTACAGATATTTATACTTTTCTCCATTGGCGTTTTTGGGGTTCAATCCTTGGCATATTATGGTGGTTTACGCCATCGGTCAGGTTTACGGAACCTGGGTGCATACACAAACCGTAAAAAGTATGGGGATTTTAGAATATATCTTGGTAACACCCTCTCATCATCGTGTTCATCACGCTTGTAATATCAAATATCTGGATAGAAATATGGGAATGTGCCTGATTATCTGGGATAAAATTTTTGGAACTTTTGAAAAAGAAGACCCTAACGTTCCTGTAAAATACGGAATCTACCCTAAAATGCCGGACAATAGACCAGATACTGTTCTTTTCTATGAATGGCGAAAAATCTGGAAGGATATTAAACAACCTGGTTTAAAATTTTCAGATCGAATCAATTATATTTTCAATTCTCCGGGATGGCGACACGACGGAACTGGTAAAACGGTAAGGCAATTTCAAAAGGAATATCTTGCTAAGAAAGCTAGAAAAAAAGCCGACGCTCAGCAAAAGACAGCGTAAACCAAACGTTAATTTTTCAATAAAATCTATATAATCACTAGGCGGACTTCGGTCCGTTTTTTTATTTTTACCCCGGAATTTTATGATATGAAAAAGATTATTGTTGTTTTAGCAATTACTATTTCTCAGCTTTCATTTGCTCAACAGGCCGATTTGTTTAAGATCAAAAAGTACAGAGTCAATTATTTGGATGAAAAAATTCAGGAAACTTCGGGGCTTAATTTTTTTGATGGAAAACTATATACGTTCAACGATAGCGGAAATGCGCCAGAAATTTTTGAGATCAATAAAAATACAGGTGAAATTATAAACACGTTAAGAGTAAATGCTAAAAATAAAGATTGGGAAGCGCTTACCAATGACGGAAGCAACTTCTATATCGGTGATTTTGGAAACAATGCCGGAACCAGAAAAGATTTAGAAATTTACAAAGTTCCTTTCCAAAACGGGAGTCTAATTAATGATTCTGTGAAGACGATTTCTTTTAATTATCCTGAGCAAACAGATTTTACATCGAGAAATATAAATACAGATTTCGATGCAGAAGCCATGATTTATTTAAACGGAAAAATTCATGTTTTTACAAAAGAATGGGCTTCAAAAGCAACTACACATTATACGGTAGATCCTGAAATTTCAGAAAATCAGCAAGCTCAAAAAGTGGAGAGTTTTAAAACAAATTATGTAGTTAGCGATGCTTATTATTTTGATAAAAAGCTTTATTTGGTAGGCTATACAAAGAAAACAGAAGTGTTTTTAAATATCTTCAAAGAAACAGAACCGGGAATCTTTTTTAAAGAAAATCCAAAGCATTATTATTTAGGAAGCGCGCTTTCCGTCGGGCAAATTGAAGGCATTTCTGTGGATGAATCCGGAGTGTATATTTCGGGTGAAAAATTCCATTCGCCGTTAGGAACTGCAAAACCGAGTTTTTATTTTATTCCTAAAGATAAACTCAAAGATTAATTTATCTTAAAATTGGCTGAAAAAAATTATCTTTGTAAGAATTAGTAATTTATCCATCATTCGAAGATTGTGGCGAACATTGTAGAAGAAATCAAGCAACCCATCAATGAGGAAATGAAACTTTTCGAACAAAAGTTTTATGAATCAATGCAGAGCAAAGTCCCTTTATTAGATAAAGTAACTCGTTTTATCGTTACTACAAAAGGAAAACAAATGCGCCCGATGTTCGTATTTCTATGCGCAAAGCTTATCGGAAATGTCAATGAGAAAACCTATCGTGGAGCTTCCATGATCGAGTTGATTCATACCGCTACTTTGGTGCATGATGATGTGGTAGATGAAAGTTTCAAGCGTCGTAATTTCTTTTCAATCAATGCGTTGTGGAAGAATAAAATTGCAGTTTTGGTAGGAGATTATCTTTTGTCGAAATCGGTTTTATTATCAACGGATCACAAAGATTACGATTTGTTGGGCGTTATTTCAAGAACTATTCGCGAAATGTCTGAAGGTGAGCTTCTTCAATTAGAAAAAGCTAGAAAATTAGACATTACAGAAGATGTTTACTACGAAATTATCCGCCAGAAAACAGCTACTTTAATTGCCGCTTGTTGTGAAATCGGAGTTTTGTCTAATAATGCGGATGAAACATTGGCTAAAAAAATGATGGACTTCGGAACTTATACAGGAATGGCTTTCCAGATCAAAGACGACCTTTTTGATTACTTAAGTTCAAATGTGATCGGGAAACCTGTAGGAATTGATATTAAAGAGCAAAAAATGACTTTGCCTTTAATTCATACGTTAAAAATTGCCAACGAGAAAGATAAAAAATACTATTTCAATACGATTAAGCGTTATAATAATGACCAAAAACGTGTGAAAGAGTTGATTAATTTCGTTAAAAATTCAGGTGGTTTAGAGTATGCGATTACAGTAATGAAAGATTTTCAGCAAAAAGCAAAAGATATTCTGAATGAATTTCCTGAATCTGAAGCGAGAAAATCGTTACATCTTATGCTGGATTACGTTATTGAGCGTAAGTTTTAAATTATATAACCTTCATTGTTACGATAATAACAGCTAGAACAATACAAAATAAAGCGATTAAAAATAAATAATCCGCAATAGTTTCAAACCTGTTTCCACGCTTTTGCTTGGTAGCTCTTATGGCTAAAAAAGAGAAGAAACAACTGAAGGCAAAAAAGAGACACGCCACTCCCGAGAATTCGTCTAAATACGTGCTGTGACTGATCTTGGTAATCTTTAATGAAGTGATAATCACCAGCGAAAATCCTAAAAGATTGCTCGATGCATTAAGGATGTGAGTCGACTTTTTTTCCATCTTTTACAAATTTATTCTAAGATAAACACAATTTTTTTTATTATCAAATTTTTAAAAAAGATTATTAAAAATTAAAATTAATTTAAAAAGTGTATATTAGCAAAATACTTCAAAATAAAAAATATTTAATATTTGGCTATGCAAACAACCTATATTGAAACACAGCAAATTTCCTTTCAAGATTTTAAAAATCAAATACTTGGAGATTATAAATTAGGAAGAATTTCTCGTGAAATGTCTTATTTGGGCAGAAGAGAAGTTTTAACAGGAAAAGCTAAGTTTGGTATTTTTGGGGATGGTAAAGAGCTTCCTCAGTTGGCTATGGCGAAGGTTTTCAAAAATGGAGACTTCCGTTCAGGATATTACAGAGATCAGACTTTTTCATTGGCTGTAGATGCATTGTCGGTAGAAAGTTTCTTTGCGCAGTTGTATGCAGATACAAGCGTTGAAAGAGAGCCAGCATCAGCTGGAAGACAGATGAATGGGCACTTTGCCACAAGAAGTTTGAACGAAGACGGAAGCTGGAAAGATCTGATGTCTCAGAAAAATATATCTTCAGATATTTCTCCCACAGCAGGGCAAATGCCGAGATTATTAGGATTGGCTCAGGCTTCTAAAGTGTATAAATCTGTACAGTTTGAAGGTTCTGAAAAGTTCTCCAACAACGGTAACGAGATCGCTTTTGGAACCATTGGAGATGCTTCTACGGCAGAAGGTCATTTCTGGGAAACTCTGAATGCAGCTTGTGCGCTTCAGGTTCCTATGGTTGTTTCTATTTGGGATGACGGGTACGGAATTTCTGTTCCTACAAAAAATCAGAGAGCAAAAGCAGATATCGCTGAAATGTTGAGCGGTTTCCAAAGAAAAGAAGGTGAAAACCAAGGTTGTGAAATTATTCAGGTGAAAGCTTGGGATTATGCGGCTTTATTGGATGCTTACGCAAAAGCAGAGCGGTTTGCAAGAGTTGAAAGTGTGCCGGTTGTAGTTCATGTAACTGAAGTTACACAGCCTCAAGGTCACTCGACTTCGGGCTCTCACGAAAGATATAAAAACGAAGAGCGTTTGGCTTGGGAAGCTCAATTTGACGGATTGGTAAAATTCAGAGAATGGATTTTAAATTATTCAATCGAAATTGAAGGAAAAGAAGAGGTAATTGCTACTGTTGAAGAGTTGGATTCTATAGATGATGAAGCGAAGAAAACAGTAAAAGCTGGACAGAAAAATGCTTGGGATCATTATCAAAAAACGATTACAGATTTAATCAATTCGGTGTTGCCTTTAGTTGAAAATTTGAAAGGACAAAATGCTGAAATTGAGAATTATATTAATCATTTCAATAAATTAGTTTCAAAAGCTAAGAAAGATGTTTTCCATTTAACAAGAAAAGCAATATTAGCGACAAGAGGAACAAATTCTGCGGAAAGAAACCAATTGATGCAGAAATACAACGAGATTTTTGAAGTTGAAAAAGACAATTATTCTTCTCACTTATATTCTCAGTCTCAATGGAAAGCTGAAAATGTAAAAGAAGTAAAGCCCGTTTTCTCTGAAAATTCAGAAGAGGTTGACGGAAGAGTAGTGGTAAGAAACAATTTCGATAAAATTTTCGAAACATATCCTGAAACTTTAGTGTTTGGTGAAGATGCCGGAAATATCGGTGACGTAAATCAAGGGCTTGAAGGAATGCAGGAAAAATACGGAGAAGTTCGTGTTGCAGATACAGGAATCCGTGAAGCGACAATCCTTGGACAAGGTATTGGGATGGCAATGAGAGGTTTAAGACCAATCGCCGAGATCCAGTATTTAGACTATATTTTGTATTGTCTACAAGGAATGAGCGACGATTTGGCAACGGTTCATTACAGAACAAAAGGTGGTCAGAAAGCTCCGGTAATTATCAGAACGAGAGGTCACAGATTGGAAGGAATCTGGCATTCAGGTTCTCCGATGGCGGGAATTCTGAACCTTTCAAAAGGTATTTTAGTTTTGGTTCCGAGAAACTTGACGATTGCTGCAGGATTCTATAATACAATGCTTCAAGCAGACGAACCGGCTGTAATTGTTGAATGTTTAAATGGTTACAGATTAAAGGAAAAGCAGCCTGATAACTTAGGTGAATTCACGATTCCTGTTGGAAAAATCGATGTGACAAAAGAAGGAAAAGATGTTACTTTGGTAACTTATGGTTCGACCTGGAGAATCGTTATGGAAGCTGCTAATGAATTGGAAAAATTGGGAATTTCTGCCGAAGTTATTGATGTTCAGTCATTAATTCCTTTCGATTTAACGCACGAAATTGCTGAATCTGTGAAGAAAACAAACAGATTAGTTGTAATCGACGAAGATGTGGAAGGCGGAACTTCAGCGTTTATCCTTCAACAGATTTTAGAGAAACAAAAAGCCTTCAGATTCTTAGATTCTGATCCGTTAACGATTGCTGCAAACGACCATAGACCAGCGTATGCAAGTGACGGAGATTACTTTTCTAAGCCATCTTCAGATGATATGGTAGAAAGAATTTATGCTTTATTCAATGAAACAAATCCTCAAAAATATCCTGCGATATTTTAATTGAGATTTTAGATAAATTTTGAAACCGCTTTCTTTTGGAGGCGGTTTTTTTGTTGAAAATTTGTACATTCACTTTTAAAACATAATCGTGAAAATTACTAAACTTGTCATTCTTTTCAATTATCAGAAAATCCTTTTAGGAATAGTTGTTTTAGCTGTATTATTGATCGCTTCTTTTTGGATTAATATAGATTGGATTCAGTTATTATTTAGAATTCTAAGTGCTCTAATTGTTTTAAATATCATCGCTTCACTCGCAGCGTCTTATACTTTATACGACAAGTCTGATATGTATGAACTGAAAAATTTAAATGGAATAATAGATTGGGAAAAAATTGAAAATACTATTCTTGTTCACGCAAGTTTTGATCCTTTGTCTAAAAGTTTAGAGGAAAAATATCCAAATTTAAACTTGACGGTTTGTGATATCTTTGGAAACCGTCATGAACAGGAAAAAGGAATTGAAACGTCAAAAAAAATATTTCCTCCACATCCTAAAGAAATAAAGATTTCGCCCAATCGATTACCTTTCGAGGATAAATCTCAAGATGTAATTTTGGCAATAACTTCTTTGCATGAAATTTTGGATCATGAACAAAGAGTTTTATTTTTCAAAGAGGCAAAGAGGATTTTAAAAGATGACGGTATAATCGTTGTCTCAGAGCAATTCAGAGATTTTACGAACTTCGTTTTCTTTAATATTGGAGCATTTCATTTTTTGAGTGAAAAGGATTGGAAGAAAGCAATTTCTAGTGCAAATTTAAAGATTGTAAGAAATCAAAAATTAACACCTTTTTCGAATATGCTGATTATTAAGAAGTAAAATAATGTTAAACCGAAATTTTCACGATATGAGACTAAAAAACTTTGAAATAAAATTTACCTATATATTCCTTCTAATGGTAATTATCAATTGTAAAAATGAAAAGAAAGAGATTCTTTCAGCCGATAGAGAAGCTCCTTTAGGATGGATATATTTAAAAATGTATGATGATAAAAGTTTTGAATTTATTTCTAGAGGAATGATGCGGGATGAAGAAATTTATTCTGGAAGTTATGAGTTAAAAAATGATACTCTTCATTTTAAATATAAAGATATAATTCCGAAAGCTGGTTCAAAAGCTATAATTCAAAACGGTTTTGTAAATTATATTAATGGAAATTATCCTGAAAGTGTGGAGATAAAACTTAATAAATTATAAATCCAAAATTAATAACTTTTGAAAGCGTATTGATTATGAGTTAGTTAATTGAGATTTGAATTAATTTTTTTCAAGCAAAATATCCGAAGGTAAATAGTTTATGCCTTTAGATTTTGTAATAGTCCAATACAGCTTTTTACCTTTAAAATAGAGTTTTGCTTTGTCGGTTTCATTATTAAAACTGCTTTTAAAATCAAGAAATAAAGTATCATGATTCACTTTTCCTTTTAGATTAAGATCTTTTTCATCAAAGCAATCTACTCTGTTTCCATTTCGTGATACAGAACAATAATATCCGTTCACCGAATCTTTCTTTTGATTGAATTGTAAAGAAATGTTTTATTCGTAAGCGGATTTTTATCATCAAAACTTTCATAATTCCATTCCCCTGAGAAGTCAACGTTCTTAACTTCTTTACAATGAATGGAAAATATCAAAAGTGGAAAAAGTATCAACTGCATCTTGTAATTGTTAGGATTCCACAGTTCTAGTCAATTTTTTACTCTCCAAAAGCATCTTACAATCTTTCGCTTTTTCAGGATCGTAAACATGATATTTCGTTTCCCATTCCTCCAACTGATATAAAATAGGCAGCAAAGCCAATCCTTTCTCAGTCAAAGAATATTCAACTCGTGGAGGAAGCTCTTTAAATTCTTCACGAATCACCAATCCATCGGTTTCCATTTCGCGCAATTGGTCTGTCAAGACCTTTCTGGAAATCACATTAATTCTCACGGCAAGTTCACCAAAACGTAATTTTCGATCTTTGATAACCAATACAATAATAGGTTTCCATTTGCTTCCTAAAGCCGACATCGCTTTCCCTAAAGGGCAACTGTAAGCCATTAACTCATTCTTTTTCATAGTAAAAATTTCAAGCGTTACTTTTACGTTACTAATGTAAGTTACTCGAAAGTTACCACTTTTTTTAATTTGTAAGATACAAAAATGAACTATTATTAGTTACTTTGTGTAACAATTATAAAATATACTTTTACCAATGGGTACAGAATCATTATTCAAACCTTTTAAATATAAAAATTTAGAACTTAAAAATAGAATCGTAATGGCTCCAATGACGAGAGCGCAGTCTGATAATGGAGTTCCTACTCAGCAAATTACGGAATATTATGCAAGAAGAGCAGCTGCGGAAGTGGGATTAATTCTTTCTGAAGGAACAGTAATTAACAGACCAGCTTCTAAAAACCTTCAGAATATCCCTGATTTTTATGGAACAGAAGCTTTAAAAGGCTGGAAAAACGTAATTGATGCCGTGCATGAAAATGGAGGAAAAATGGGACCTCAAATCTGGCATGTTGGAGACACTAGAAGTTCTGAAGATTATCCGCTGGAAGAAATGGAAAAGGCTTCTACCATGACGTTGGAAGATATTCAGGATACAATTGCTCAGTTTGCAGCTTCTGCCACATCGGCTAAAGATCTTGGTTTTGATGTGTTGGAAATTCACGGAGCGCACGGATATCTGATCGATCAGTTTTTCTGGGAAGTGACGAATACCAGAACAGATGAGTATGGTGGAAAAACGTTGAAGGAAAGAAGCAAATTTGCGGTCGATGTTGTAAAAGCGATCAGAGCTGCTGTTGGAGAAGATTTTACGATTATCATCCGTCTTTCTCAGTGGAAACAACAGGATTATAAATCAAAATTGGCTCACACTCCTGAAGAAATGGAAGAATGGTTATTACCATTAAAAGAGGCTGGGGTGGATATTTTCCACTGCTCTCAAAGACGTTTCTGGGAAGCTGAGTTTGAAGGTTCTGATCTGAATTTTGCGGGTTGGGCTAAGAAAATTACCGGTCAACCGACAATTACTGTGGGTTCGGTAGGTCTGGAAGGGGATTTTATGGGTGCATTTGCCGGTCAGGGAACCGAAAAAGCAGATTTAACCGAGCTTACCGAAAGATTAGAAAGAGGAGATTTTGACCTTGTTGCCGTTGGACGTGCACTTTTACAGGATCCGAACTGGGTGATGAAAGTTAAAGAAGGAAACATGGAAGAACTTCTTGATTTTTCTGCTGAAAGTTTAGCTACTTTATACTAAAATTCAATTGTGAATGGTGAATTGCTTTGCTGTTAATTTTAACCTTCATTATTAACAACTATTCACTGGCAAAGTGATATCAGCTGTTCACAATTTATATATTTTGATTACCTATTTAAATTTTTAAACGAAACCAGCTTTCAGGATTTCTGAAAGCTGGTTTTTTTATTTAGAAATAGGGCTTGTTTAAAAATTGAAAAAGTGGTGATTTACTATTTAATCAAATTAGGTAAAATTTTCGTAAAATTTTTATTGTAGCAAGGTTTTATAACGTGGTTTAAAGAATTTAATGAAATTCAGTTTAATACATTTATAATGGTGTAAATAACTGAATATTTATGATTTATATCGATGTTAGAATTGATAGATATCGTTTCTGTAATTTCTATTAAACTGCTTTGGAAAAGAGAATTTTTGGTTTTGATATTATTCGTTCCCTTGCCATTTTATTGGTGATGACAGGGCATGTTTTGGGGTATATTTATGAGGGTGAATATTCGTTTTTTATTAGTTTTTTCAGTGGTTTATTTGGGGTTGAATTATTTTTTGTCTTAAGCGGTGTATTGATTGGAAAATTATTAATAGAAGTATTTGAGACTAATAATATAAGACAAAACGTAAAGAATTTTATTATCAGAAGATGGTTGCGTACGTTACCTCTTTATTTTATAATGCTTTTTGTTTATTGGTTTGGTAATAAATATTTTGATTCCGTTAAAAATGCAGATGTTGCCTTATGGAAATATTTTCTTTTCATTCAGAATTTTTTTCATGTACAACCTACTTTCTTTGGTGTTTCATGGAGTTTAAGTATTGAAGAATGGTTTTATATTTTATTCCCTTTTACTCTGTTCTTGATTAAAAAAATAAAACAGAATTTATCTACCAAAAGAATATTTGCTGTGGGTGTTTTTATATTTCTGCCCGGATTTCTTCTAATGCGGATGATTGCTTTCAGTCATTATAATTTCAACTTTTATGAAGGAGTAAGAAAAGTGGCTTTTTTACGATTAGATGCGATAGCTGTGGGTATTTTAATGTCGATAGCTTTTTATTTTTATGAAAAGAAAGTTCTTTTAAGCAGATATATTCTGTTGGGGCTTGGAATCGTTTTTAATAATGAGCAATCAGTATATTATTATCAGAAATCATTATTCTAATCTTTATTATATTAATACTTTTTATTATTCCGTTTTAGGGTTGGGATTGGCTTTTGTTTTTCCTGTTTTTAAAGAAATTAAATGTTCAAACAGATTATTTTTAAATATTTTCACGTTTATAAGCAAAATATCATATTCTCTGTATTTACAACATTGGTTGGTATTTAAATTGTTGGAGTTAAATTATTTCAGTTTTATTCCCGGAACAGTAAAATTTATACTTTTCTTCCTCCTTTCTTTTATCATAGTTACAATTTCTTATGTTTGTATTGAAAAACCTATTATGAATTACAGAAATAGAGTTTATGGAAAACATAAATAAAAAACAAAACCGTCCTCAAAAATGAAAACGGTTTTTAACAGATTAATTATCTAAATTGCCAATAAAAGGCAAAAAGTGATCTTACAATCCAATATTTTTAGTTGGTTTCAATTGTTTAAGAATATTCTTTGGAATTGCATTTTTGTGAACAAGAATAGCCGTTGATTTGTATTCAACATAAGGTCTTGTTACATACAAATATCCTTCAAAATCATTGGTTACACCCCAAGAATTTTTAACCATATAATATTCTTTTCCGGTTTGGTCTTTTGCCAATCCTACGATATGCATTCCGTGATCATCCGTTGTAGAAAGATTATTCAAGGCTTTCTGACGCATATCTTCAGTAATCGTTTTGTCTTTTTTAGGCTCCGTAAATAAAGTCGCTTTATTATCCGCAGTAATCTGATCTAAATCCATATCCGGAACATACGCCACCCCATTTTTATAAGAGAAATAAGGCTCAGAAACGTCGGTTGCCCAACCTACGGAATATCCTTTGTTTACAGCGTTGTCTACAATTGCAGTTAAATCCTTCATCGGAACATTCCAGTCAGAATCATGGCTCCAGTTATCAGGAATCGGAACTACAAATTTTTGATAATAAGGATAATCTTTATAAGAAGAAATTTCTACATAATCTTCAGGATTAATGCCCACAACTTCCTTTGCAAATGTTTTCGGAGTGTAGTTTTTTCCTTCATATGTAAAATTAGTAGGAACTTTTCCTAAATATTCATCTAAGATCGCATCAACAGAAGACATCCAGTTATCCGAAAGTTTTCCTTTAGACGATGCCTGAACCAAACTATCCAAAACAGGCTTTAATTTCCCTTGCATTTCTTTGAAATTATTCAAAGTTTGTCCAGCTTTCAGTCCTGTATAAACATCCTGAGGAACGGCACCATATTTTTTGTACATATTTACAACATCGTGCAATTCTCCTCCGTCTCCCCAGCTGATAGCTCCATTATTTAAAACATATAATTTTGCTTTGTCGTGATAAGAATTTCTTGCAGTAAAGATTTCTGCCAGATCCACAGGCTTTTTCCCCATTCTCTGCATTTCGGATTCAAGGAAAGAATTCCCTGAATAGCTCCAGCAAGTTCCTGAAGAACCCTGATTTTTCACTGAAGTGGCTCCCACATCTTTTACCGTAGTAAATTGAAAGTTAGCATTTTGAGATTGGTTGTTTTTTAACTTATTGATTAAGTCATCCTGTGCAAACATCATACTTCCTGCAGACAAAACAAAAAGTAACGACGCAATTTTTCTATTTTTCATTACTATAAAAAGATTATTTATATGAATAGTCGTTCATATTAAAGATTAGTTACAAAGGTAAAAGTTAAATTTAATATTGAGTTTTTTTATGAAAAGTTAAATTTGTTTATGTTAGAAAGTTTTTTTATTTGAAGCTTTTTCCCGCTTTCCGCACTCGCTATTTTCAGTGATTTCGGCGCGGCAGCTTCGCTGCCGCGCCGAAATCACTGAAAATGAGCTCAAACAAACGCTGCAATCGGGGCTAGGGTAGAAGTTGCTAACTTTACTTCCAGCCTCCTACTTCCCACTTCCAACCTCTTTCTTTTATTTGTGCTACTCATCATTTTCAACTATTTTTAAAAAAAGTTTACCATGTTTCCAACCTTTCTGAAATTTCATGCATCTCTATAAGTATAAAGCCTGACTATGGAAAAAGAATTACTGATAGAATGTCAGCGTAACGACCGCAATGCACAGCGGAAAGTCTACGAAAAGATGGCGGGCAAGCTGTATACAGTTTGTAAGCGTTATCTGAAAAACGATGAAGATATCGAAGAAGCATTGGCAGATACCTTCTATAAAATTTTCACGAAAATGAATCAGCTTCAGAATCCTGATATTTTTGAAGCATGGGCAAAGAAAATTGCGGTAAATGAATGTCTGCAGAAACTTCGCTCTCAAAAAGCGTTGCATATTTCTTTAGATGAAAACTATGCAGAATCTCACGAGTCGGGAACTGAAAATCTTTCATTTGAAAAAGATATTTTGAGTCTTTTAAACTTCCTTCCAGAAGGTTGTCGGGCTATTTTTAATCTTTTTGCGATTGAAGGTTATCCGCACAAAGAAATTGCTACGATGCTTTCCATAAGTGAAGGAACTTCAAAATCTCAACTCAATTTTGCCAGAAAAAGACTTCAGGAACTTTTAGGTAATCAAAACATTTAAACGGTAAACACAATGAAAAATAATAATATAGACAAAACTTTCAACGAAGCTTCCAAAGCTTTAGAAGAACCTGCGACTTTTCCGGGGTTTGATAAAGTTTGGAATCAAATTGAAGAAAAATTAGATAAAAAAGAAGAAAAAAAGAAGAAAATGCCTTCTTGGATTCCTTACGGAATTGCAGCTAGTTTGATGATTGGCTTCGGAACATTCTATTTCGTAAACAAAAGTAAGATTACAGCTGAAAATACATCCTATACAGTTGCAGAAAATGCAACAGGGCCTAAAAATACACACATTGAAAAAATTGACAGCACGGTAAAGTCAAACATCCAAAGTCAGATAAAAACTCCGAGGCTGCCGAAAAAACAGGGAATTTTAGCCTATCATCAAGAGAAATCTTTTGAAAAACCGGTTATTATTTCTTCTAACGAAATTGAAAACCCTCTAGGAAGCCAAGTTTACAAAGAAATATCAACGCCCGCTTTACCAAAAGTGATGGACAGTGCAAAGATAAAAAATATTGAAGAAGTGGTTGTGATGGGATTGAAAAAAGATAAGATTGCCTCTAATGCTTCTACCTCTTTAGTTTCTTCAAGTGATATGGTTAGATCTAAAATGAAGCTTGAAACCGATACTGCAGAAGCTTTAGCATACTCAAACAGCCAGTTTGAGATTAAAAATGAACTGAAAGAACCACTGGTATTAGGTTATAACTCTACTTATTTGCGAAATAAAAAGAAGGCGGCATCTAATACTATATTGGCAGAAAAAGTGGGCGATCAGTCTATGGCAAATATGTTACAGGGAAGAGTCGCTGGCTTAAGCATGAGTCCTTCTGGAAACCCCGGTTCCGGAAAAGTGGATGTGATCATTCGCGGGGCTGCCTCAGCCAAAGAAAATCCTTTATATATTATTGATGGTAAGCCAACAAATTTAGATGAATTCAGAACATTAGATCCTAACCGAATTGTAGCCATTACGGTTTTAAAAGATGAGAAAGCTACTGAGTTTTTCGGAAATAAAGCATCGGGCGGAGCCATTGTCGTGGAAACAAAAGATATTTCGAGAGCTGAAAGAAAAAAAATAAATGAGATATTGATAAAAGCCGGAGTTAAAAAGAAATAAGATAGGCATCAATTCCCTTCAAAGTCGAAAATTAATTAAAATAATTTCTGTTTCATAGTAAATCATTAACCATGAAAAAAATATATATTCTGTGTCTTCTGACAACAGCTGTGGTAGCGTTTGCCCAGGATTCTAATCTCTACTATTCAGGAATTTTTTTTAATCATAAAGGAAAACCACAAAACTTTTTAAAGGTATTTAATAAAAATAGTGGTATTTATGAAATGACCGATGAGAAGGGATTTGCCATTCTTGCTGCAAAACCTTACGATACGTTAGTTTGGAATAACGGAAAGAACACAGAAGTGGTGATGTCTTACCGTTTAAAAGAATTAAAATCTATTCTGGAAGGCCAGGATGAGAAAAAAAGTGTTGCTCATATTTACAGCAAAACGTACGACAGTCTAATTTCAGAAAGCTCACCAGATCGATTCAGTATTGAAAACTCTAATTTGGGTTTAAGTAAAAATTCAGATAAATATTTTTCATCAGTTCGGAAATTAAAACGAAAAAATGACAGTTTGTACAAGCTGAAATCCATTCAGGAGCGATATTTAATTTTCAACGGAAGTTTTACGACTTCTTTCGATATCAAAACCAGAAATTCTATTCCCAAAACGCAAAGCAGATACGTTCAGGGAAGATCTGAAAATGGAAATTTGGTATGGAGAGGTCCTGAGACAAATGAACTTTTCAGTTTCGGTCCGGATATTTCGTCTTTAGCATTTGATGGTCAGCCCTATGACTACGATCAAAACGGGAAATTGGTTGGTCTTAATAAAGGAGTTTCACCCGCTAAAGTTTACAATAATGATATTTTTAAAACAACAGTTGGATATAATAATCAGTTAAAGGTCAATGCTTTTATTAAAGAAGGGTATCAGGAAAGGGTGAGGTTGTCATTGGAATTAGGTCAGCAGAAAGATCAGATGTATTTTACCGATCAGTTTAATATTTCGAATACGTTGAAATCTAAACTGAACGCTACTTTTAAAGGTTACACGGTAAATGCTGTTTTTAATTATGAAGAAAATAAAGCAACCAGTGCGAACAGAATAGGACTTTTCAATAGAATTTACCAAAATGCTTTACTGACTCCAATCTCATTTTCAAATGGTCAGGATATTTTTCTTCCGAATGGTTTGCAAAGAAGCTACAGCCCGTCAGCGGATAATCCTTTTTTCCTTTTTGAACAAGAAAATAAATATAATTATCGGGATCGCAGAAGGCAATTCAGTTTAGATATAGCAAAAAAATGGGGCGATTTTAAATTAAATATAAGTCAGTCCTACGAAAATGACTATTTCTGGAATTTCGATCAGTATAAACCTTCCACGTATGGATTTCTCAATGGAATTATAAATGAAAGAACGCAGAATAATAGTTTGTATCATTCTAATATTTCAGGAAATTATACATTGGGTAATTATGAATTTAAAAATATTTTCACTGCAAATTTTATTTTAAATGACAGAAGATCGGATGTTTATAACAGTTTAACTGGTAGAAAATACAATTATCAAAGAACTTCTCAGGATTATGGTTTTAATTATAACATGGAAATCAGCGATAATTATTTTGAAATGGGAGTTAATCTTGGAAATTCATTCTATATTTCTAACACGTCAGATAAAAACGCATATTGGCTTCCGAAGGCGAATGCTTTTCTCAAGTTTAATGATATTTTCAATATAAGGAGGGTCAATTTCAAATTGGTGGGAGCTTACACAAAATTAAGCGCTGAACCTGAAATAACAAGGTCATATGCTTCTTATGCAACGACATTGCTCAATGCAGAAAGCTCGTATCAATATTTTCCGGTTTATGAGATAGAAAGCTTTAAGAATCTTTCAAATACAGATGTCAATGAATGGAAAATTGGCGGAAAACTGGATCTGGGATATGGAATAAGTCTCGAAGGGGAATATTTTAATCGAAAAATCAAAAATGATGTATTTCCTTTCTTCGAAAATAATCATTTGAAGCTGAAAAATATGGCAGATCATACCTACAGCGGTTTTGAATTCAATTTTAATTATGAACGTTTTCGCTTAGGTCAGGATTTTTATGTCGCCAATAAAATTTCGTTTTTTAAGTATAAAGATATTGTTGATCGGGTGGCTGCGGAATATGATAATTGGGCGATTTCAGGTTTTAATGATATTTATAAAACCCTTTCAAAAGGTAAGGTTTTGGGAGCAGTTATGGGAAGTTATTTTAAACGAAATGCAGATAATCAATTGATTATTGATGAATTTGGTTTTCCTGAAAAAGCCGATGGAATGAAAATTATTGCCGATCCGACGCCTGATTTTGTGATGAAATTCAATCATACATTTAATTACAAACGGTTTTCTTTAGACATCAACTGGGAATGGAAAAAAGGCGGACAAATCTGGAACGGAACACAAGCAGTTTTCGATTATTACGGACGTTCTTACCAGTCCGGTGAGGAAAGGAATATCAAAAATTATATTTTTCAGGGTGTTCATTCAAACGGAAAAATAAATCAAATTCCGGTTGATTTTTATAACCAAAATCAGGATGTTACGGAAAACCGATGGTCGAGATATGGTTATTTGGGAGTTGCAGAAGAGTATGTACAAAAAGCGGATTATGTTCGAATTAATAATATTTCGTTATCTGCTAATTTTCCTATAAATAATTCTTTCCGAACTCTTACCCTGACTTTTTATGTGAATAATATTCTGCTTTGGCAGGCAAATAAAGGAACAGATCCTAATCAGAGTTTTTACGATACAGATAATGGAAAAGGATTGGACTTTTTCAATTTACCTTCTTTTAAATCGTTCGGATGTATGGTTTCATTTAAATTTTAAAGCTATGAATTTCAAATTTCTAACCTATATTTTTTCGCTTAACTTTCTTTTTCTAAGTGTTTTTTTTAATGCTCAAAAACCGTTTCAGGATTTTAAAAAAGAGAAAGTATATGTGCAGACCAATCATGTGTTTTTTAAACCGGGAGAAGAAATGTACTTTAAAATTTACATTGTTAAAGGTGAGAATAATCTTCCGACTCAGGATAGTAAAGTGGTTAATTTTGAATTGATTGAACCTAGCGGAACAGTTTCCAAAAAGTTGAAATGTGAAATAAAAAGCGGTTATGCTGAAGGCTTTATTTATTTTGATCACGAAATGAAAGGCGGAATCTATAAAATTCGTGCTTACACCAACTGGATGCTGAATGAACAGGGAAAAAATGCTTTCGAAAAGGAAATTACCTTACAGAAGATTGTCTCACCAAGAATTTTAATGAAACTGGATTTTCCGAAGAAAGGCTATGGTGCGGGAGATGAAGTGTTAGCGGATTTTTCAATGAAAAGTCTGAGTAATTTACCTATCCCTTTTTACGAGGCAGATTACACCGTAATGCATGATGGAGAAAAGGTTTGCGAAGGAAAACTAATAACCGATAAAGAAGGAAAATATCAGTTGAAATTTAGTCTGCCAAAGATCCTGAAATCGTCTGATGCTTTATTAAATATCAAAGTTAATTTTGATAGATTTACAGAATCTATTTCGCGAAATATTCCAATTGTTCTTAATAATTTAGACGTAAAGTTTATGCCTGAAGGAGGAAGTTTGATTAACGGAATTGAACAAAATATTGCTTTTAAAGTCTTGGATGAGTTTGAAAAACCTGTGGATGTAACACTGGAAATTTTTAACCAAAATCATCAAAAAATAAAAAAAATTTCTGCTTATCATTTCGGAATGGGATCTTTTCTATTTATCGCTAAAAAAGATGAAACGTATTATGCAAAAGTTGTTAAACCGGAAAATATAAAAATAATCTACCCTTTTTCTGTTGCAAAAAGTGAAGGAGTTGTTTTAAATGTTACTAAAGAAAATAAGAGGTTTAACTTTAAATTATTTTCTACTGAGGAGAAGACGGTTGTGGTCAAAGGAAACTTTAGAGATAAAGAGATTTATAGTCAATCAATCATCTTAAAAAAAGGATTAAATGCATTTCAAATTCCTGAACATCAACTTCCTGTCGGAATCTGCAGATTTACCGTTTTTGAAAAAGATATTCCGTTGGCGGAGCGTGTTATTTTTGCGAATGAAAATAAGCAGCTGAGCATCAAAATTAAACCTTCAAAACAAAATTATCTTCCGCGCGAAAAAGTTGTTTTGGATATTGAAACCTTAGATGAAAATCAAAAAGCTGTTCCGGCAAATCTTGGATTGAGCGTCGTTGATGATAAGCTTTGGACGTATGCCGATGACAAGCAAAACCATATTATTTCATGGTTGCTGATGGATTCTGAACTCAAAGGAAAGATTGAAAAACCGCAGTTTTATTTTGATAAAAAAGAAGAAAAGGCATCTAAAAGTCTAGATTTGGTGATGCTTACCAACGGCTACCGATATTTTGAACTGATCCCCGAAGTGCTTCAATCCAATAAATACAAATACCTTCCGGAAAAGAAAAATTCGATTTACGGGATGGTAGAAGATGAAAATAAAAATCCTGTAGAATCGGAAGTTTTTTTGTTGGAAGAAAGTTATAAGGAAAGTAAAATTGTAAAGCAAAATACAACGAAAGACGGATTATTTTACTTTTCAGATCTTCAACGTGATAAGTCGTATAAGATTATTGCAAAATCGCTGTTGCCTAAACATGAAGTGAAAGTGAGAATTTTATCCTATAAACTGGATATTAATCCTTTAGATAAGAAAAAAATAAGTCATGTTGATGTTGAAGAAATCATTAAAGAAGCTGAAATAAAAGAAAAACCGAAAGAATTGGTAAAAGAAACACCAAAGAAGCAGTTTCAGAAACCTTTAGGTAAAATATCAGATACAATTAAAAGCCAACATATTGAAGAGGTTGTTGTTACTGCATTAGGAATCATGAGAAAAGAGTCTATGACAGGAGCCTTAGCCTCTCTTAAGACAACTGAACTTCAAAATCCAAATGTTTTATCTGCTTTAAATGGTAAAGTAGCTGGCATTGAAGTTAACAGCACAGGTCAGCCTGGTGGATATGTCAATATAAGAGTAAGAGGGGTGGCTTCTATTTCGAATAAGCAGCCATTGTATATTGTGGATGGGATGCCTGTGGAAAACCTCAATACCACGATCAATCCTAATGATATTGGGAGTATTACGGTTTTGAAAGATGCGGCGGCAACTGCCCTTTACGGAAGCCGTGCTTCGAATGGCGTTGTATTGGTGAATTCTATTGGAAGCGGTGGAAGAGGTGTGAAGTTAGATATTAGCCCGAAGTCTTATTTTGCGGTGGAAGCCGTGCGAAGCGACAGTTTGGATGGCTATAATTATACGAGACAGTTTTCCTATCCGGTGTATAAAACGACCAATACCTCTTACCGATATGATTACAGAGAGGCCATTTATTGGAATCCCGTGATTGAAACCGATAAAAACGGAAAGGCAAAAATAGAGTTTTATAATTCTGATGCCAATACGACCTTCAGAATTATGACGGAGGGAATTTCTGCGAACGGGCTTTTGGGAAGGGATGAAACCACTTATGCGGCTCAAAGTTTAATTTCTATTGATGCTAAAATTCCACAATATTTGACGCGAACGGATGAGATGATGATTCCGGTGGTGATTAAAAATAATTCGAATGAAACCAAAACAATGATGATGAATGTGGTGGTTCCGAATCGGGTGAACTTGATGAAATCGGACAGTCTAATTACCTTAAAATCATTAGAATCCGGAAGATTATTTGTTAAAATGAAGACGAATGAAATCATCAATTCAAATATTCAGTTTATAGTTCGTTCGGGGGATTTCAGAGAAACGATGATTTTGCCCTTCAAAGTGGAGGAGAAAGGTTTTCCGCATCATTATTCGATCATTAATAATAAAAATGAAAGCGTAAAAATTGATATTCCTGAATTGATCGATGGCAGCTTGAATGCATCATATTATGTTTTTGAAAACAGAGCATTGCAGATGTTTGAGGATCTAGAACGACTGAAAAAAGAGCCTTATGGATGTTTTGAGCAGCTTTCTTCGACGGTTTATCCTAATATTTTCATTCTGAATTATCTTAAATCGATCAAAAAAATAGATGCTGAAATGGAAAGTTTAGTTCTTAAAAATCTAAAAAAAGGCTTTCAGAGAATGTTAAGCTATAAAAATAAAGACAACGGGTTCGGATATTTCAGTTCTACAGAATCGAGTGTTGCCGTGTCTGCTTTTGCTTTGCTGGAGTTTAATGATTTGAAGAAACTGATCAGTATTGATGAATCTTTAATTCAGAATTTAAAAACATTTATTTTATCTAAAAAAGACAGAAACGGACTTTTTGAAGTGAGAAGAAATTATGAAATGAATCAGCCATATTCCGATTATTCTTGGTCGAGAAATATGTATGTTTTATATGCTTTATCGAAAGTTGGTGTGAAAAATGAGATTGAAAATTCTTACCAATTGATGCTGAAAAGAGCTTTGGCAACAAAAGATTCTTATCAGTTGGCATTAATGGCAAACGCTTCCGCAAATCTTGGAAAAATACAGGAATATGGTAGTTTAATGGAAATTTTAAACAAGCAGGATACGGATAAAAAGATCAATACAATAGTAACTTTTACAGGTTCAGGCGGAAGGTCTGCCAATGCGGAAACCCTTTCTTTATATATGATGGCGCTGCAGAAAGATGAAAACCAAAGCCCTTTACAGATTGCTAAAGTTGCTGATGAATTGATTAATTATAACGGATATTACGGTTTCGGCTCTACGCAGGCTACAAGTCTTGCATTGGAAACATTGTCTGATTTCTTTGCTAAAAATGAAAAGCTGTATGGCAATGAAAAACCGATTATCAAAGTAAATAATGCGGATGTTTCACCGCGAATTAATATCGCTTCGGCATTTAAATCAGGAGAAAATAATATCAATATTAATTATCCGAGTACAAAAGGACTTCCTTATAAACTGGATTATGAATTTTATACTTTACAGGCTCCGAAAAGTACAGATATTCCTGTGACTATGGAAACCAAGCTGAAATTGTTAAACTCAAAAGTAGGAGAGACGAACAGGTTGACGGTAACCATAAAAAATAAAATCAACGGTCAATTGCCAATGGTCACCGCAAAAATAGGAATTCCCGCAGGATTAACGTTGCAAAATGCTTTACTGAAAGATTTGATTGATAAAAAGCAGGTCTCTTATTATGAGATTTTTGACAATTATCTGGTGTTGTATTGGGAACATTTTGATGCTAATGAAACGAAAGTCATTAATTTGGACTTAAAAACCGAGTTTGCAGGAGAATATACAGGAAAAGCAAGTGCTATTTACCTCTATTATATGCCGGAATCTAAATATTGGAATGAAGGAATTAAAGCTAAGATTGAACCTTAAAAATAATTGAATGTTAGCAATAGAAGTTGCTCTTCGGAGTAGCTTCTATTTTTTTTAATTTAATTTTCAAAATTTATTGAAAATTCAAAATATTTAATTATATTTGTAATAGAAATTTAAAAACAGATAAAATGCAACTTTCAGAAGCCAAAGAAAAGTATATTCAGACATGGGGAACGTTTGCTACCAATTGGGGAATCAACCGTACAATGGCGCAGGTTCATGCTTTGCTTTTGGCGAGTGATAAGCCGCTTTCTACCGATGAGGTGATGGAAGGGCTGGAGATTTCCAGAGGGAATGCCAATATGAATCTTCGGGCATTGATCGATTGGGGAATTGTAAGAAAAGAGTTTGTAAAAGGAGATAGAAAAGAATATTTCGTAGCAGAAAAAGATGTTTGGTATTTATTCAAGCAAATCACTAAAGAACGTAGAAAAAGAGAAATTGAACCCGTAATTGCTTTTTTGGAAGAGCTGAAAGATATTGAGGATAAAGATTCTGAAGGCGCCAAAGAATTCATCAAATTAATGGAAGATTTTAGCTCCGTTACAGGAAAAATCAACAATATTATGGATCTGGCGATAAAGAGTGATGATCACTGGTTGGTTGGAAAAATTACCAACTTGTTAAAATAAGAAGGACTTCAAAATCCTTTTTTATTTCAAATAAACTTTCAAAAATTATTGAAAATATAAAAATTATAAAATGTTCAATATTATTTCATATCTGTTTTTTCTTTTCATCAGTTCGTATATCACGATCGATGTCGGGCGAAGATGTTACAACGCAGGAAAAGATTATCTGGAATATCTGATTCATGATAAAGTGCTTTGCCTTACGATCAACAGGATACTTTTAGGATGCTATTACCTGATCAATCTTGGATATATCGCGATTAATGTTACATATTGGGAAAAAGTAAACAACATGGAGCAGCTTCTTACGGTAACAGCCATTCGAATCGGATATATAGTATTGGTACTTTGTGTTTTACATTATATAAACATTTTTGCACTCTATTTTTTAAGAAAAAATTTAACCATCAAATAAAACTATTATGACAGCAACTATTTTAACCACAACGACCTACAATTTTTCAGCGTACATGATTTACTTGCCAATTGTGATTACTCTGACTGTTTTTGTTTCACAATTTCTGTTCAAAAACTCAAAAACTTTTATGATTGATATTTTTCATCAGAAAGAAGACATTGCGATGGCTACAAACTCATTGTTTAAAATCGGATTTTACCTTCTCAACATTGGTTTTGCACTCTGTATTATAGAATTTTATGAAATTAAAACGATGGAAAGTCTGGTTGTCGATATGAGTGAAAAGATTGGGAAATTTTCAATTTACTTAGGAATAATGATGCTTCTGAACTTATTACTTTTCCTAAAAGGCCGTAAACATGCCATGAATAAAGATAAAATTATCAAAAATGAAAACACTGATATTTAAAATCTGGATGTATTTCACTTTCAAAATCCAGAATAAAAGAACGAGAGGAGACTTTTTGAACCTTTAAAATTAATGACCATGAAAACTTTTGCTAAAAATGATTACTATATCCAATTTTTCTTTTTAATAATTGGTCCGCAAGGTTTTCTATTTGCAGGTTTATCGGGATGGATCTTGTTTTATTTTATTGTAGGAATTCCACAATTAATCAGTTTTTTACTTAAAATCTTTTTTAGAATTGAAAAATCACTGTTTTTTTATATTTATGGAATATTGATTTTACCAGTTTGGATTTCTATTGTATGTAAGCGAACTGTAAAATTGGATAACAATATTGCCTCTATTATGGATGGTATTATAATGTCTGCATTTTTCTACAGTCCATTTTTAGCAATTCTTTATGTTTACGAAAACTATAAATTATACAAATCTCAAAAACAAGCACAATGAAAACTCTCACAAAACACACCTTAATCTACGACAACGAATGCCCAATGTGTAACATCTACTCCAAAGGTTTTATTAAAGCGGGAATGCTCGATGAAAGCGGAAGAGAAGCCTTTACAGAATTAACCATAAAGAATAAAAACCTTATTAATTTCAAACGTGCAAAGAACGAAATTGCCTTAGTCGATCATGAAAAAAATGAAGTGATTTACGGTTTGGATAGTTTATTATTAATCATCGGAAATTCATTTCCAACGCTAGAAAAAATTGCGAGAATACAACCTTTGTATTGGTTTTTCAAAAAGCTGTATTCATTTGTGTCATACAACAGAAAGCAGATTATTCCGTCAAAAAATAATTCAGAAGCTGCTTGTATTCCTGATTTTAATTTAAAATATAGGTTGGCTTATATTGCATTTGTTGTATTTTTCTCAGCTTTTGTTTTAAGTATATTTTCAACAAAATTAGGGCTTGGTTTAAACCAAAACTATTGGAGAGAATTTGCAATTTGCATCGGACAAATCGTGTGGCAGGTTATATTTTTAAAAACCCATTTAAAAGATAAAATTTGGAATTATTTGGGAAATATGATGACTGTTTCTTTGATTGGAACATTGCTTTTAATTCCGGCTTTATTTCTGAATTTAAATCCGATTTCTAATATCATTTATTTTGGAATTGTAGTATCCATCATGTTTTTTGAACATATAAGAAGATGTAAAATCTTAAAATTAAACTTTCTTCCCACACTTTCATGGATGATTTTTAGAATAATGATGATGATTATTTTAATTTGGATTAATAAATAAAGAGTCCCGAAGGGACGACTCAAATCAGGGTAGGATGAAAATCCTATCAAAAAATACACAATAACAATAATCAACCAAAAATGTCAACAATCCATCTAAATACAATCATCAAAGCTAATATCCAAACGGTTTTCGATTTGGCAAGAGACATTGATTTACACCAAAAATCAACTTCAAAAACAAACGAAAAAGCAATCGCAGGAATAACTTCAGGCTTAATTGAAAAAGATGAAACAGTTACTTGGAAAGCAAAACATTTAGGAGTTGTACAAACTTTAACAACAAAAATTGTCAGTATGGATAAACCTCATCAATTCACGGATATTATGTTGAAAGGAACTTTCAAATCTATGAAACATCAACATATTTTCAAACAAGAAGGTAAAAACACAATCATGACAGACATTTTTGAATTTCAATCACCTCTCGGAATTATCGGAAAAATTTTCAATAAACTCTTCCTTGAAAATTATATGAAAGATTTCCTGTTAGAACGAAATGAATTAATAAAAACGACTGCAGAATCAATAATGAGTCACGAAGTGACGATTTAAAAAAAGGGTAGGATGAAAATCCTATCAAAATGGATTAACATTCAAAACTATCAACAAACAACCAAAAACAAAAAAAATGAACTTTCTAAAAGCCGAATGGCGAAAACTAGCCATCATCAACTACGAAATCAATCCCGAAATTTTAGAAAAATATCTTCCAAAAGGAACCGAACTCGATTTCTATCAAGGGAAATGTTATGTAAGTCTTGTCGGATTTATGTTTTTAAATACAAAATTATTGGGCCTTCCAATTCCTTTTCATCGAAATTTTGAAGAAGTAAATTTAAGATTTTACGTGAAGAAAAAAGAAGGAAACGAATGGAAAAGAGGCGTTGTTTTCATTAAAGAAATTGTTCCAAAACCGGCTTTAAGTTTTGTTGCGAATTCAGTTTATAAAGAAAATTATAAAACAATGCCGATGAAAAATACAATTCATCAAAAAGACGAAGAACTATTAATAAAATATTCTTGGAAAGATAAAACATGGCATTCAATAGAAATAACAGCAGAAAATCAACCATTAAAAATGGAAAGTAATTCCGAGTTTGAATTTATCACAGAACATTATTATGGCTTTACGAAAAGAGAAAATCAAACCTCAGAATACGAAGTCTGCCATCCAAAATGGGATTATTATTTAGTTAAAAATCATTAACTAAAAATAGATTTCAAAGCCATTTACGGAGACAATTTTAAATGTTTAAATAATGAAAAACCTATCTCAGTCATGCTTGCAGAAGGTTCTGAAATTGAAGTGAAAACGAAAAAATATTTAGTGTAAAAATGATTGGCGGAATTGATTTAGAATATCTGAAAATTGTAGTAATTGCAAGTTTCTTTTTTCCATTATTTTCATTAGTACAAATGAATATTATTTTTAATAAAAAGAAGTTGTTATTTGTAAATAAAATTTTACTAAATACTATCTTCATAGGAATTTTTGTGATTTTTCAGAAATATATTCTGCAAAATAAATTGATGATAATGATGAAAATCGAAAGCATAATTGCAATAGGAATATTCATAATTTCAATAATTATATCATTCAAAAAATACATCAATAAAAATTGAGCCACAAAGTGGCGGCTTAAAACAGGATAGGATAAAATCCTATCAATAAACATTAAGAATTTAAAACCATCAACAGCCAACAAACAACAATCAACAAAAAAACATCCACCAAAATGAAAATACTCATCGCCGCCGGAACAGGTTTCCTAGGAAAAAATCTCGAAAAATATTTTGTATAAAAAGAAAATCAAGTTTACATCTTAACCCGAAATCCAAAACGTGAAAATGAAATTCAATGGTATACAAAAACATTAGGTGAATGGAAAAATTTACTTGAAGGTTCAGCTGTTGTGATAAATCTGACAGGAAAATCTGTCGATTGTCGATATACAGAAAATAACAAAAAAGAGATTTACAGTTCAAGAATTGAAAGTACAAAAGTTCTTCAACAAGCAATTGATCAATGTATTAATAAACCCAAAATTTGGTTGAATGCAAGTTCTGCAACCATTTACGTTCATTTAGAAACCCATTTAAATACAGAAGAGAATGGAATCATCGGGGACGACTTTTCAATGAATATCTGCAAAAGCTGGGAGAAAGAATTTTTTAAATCAAAAACAGAAAATGTACGAAAAGTAGCTTTACGAACTTCCATCGTTTTAGGCAATAATAGTGGAGCTTTTCCGAAATTAAAAATGATCACAAAATTCGGCTTAGGAGGAAAGCAAGGACGAGGAAATCAAAATGTAAGTTGGATTCACATTGATGATTTTTGTAAAGCTGTTGAATTTATAATTAATAGTGAAAATATTCAGGAGAAATCAACATAACAGCTCCAAATCCTTTGTCTAATGAAGATTTTATGCGAAAATTAAGGAAACAAATGAAGACTCCATTTGGATTAAATGCACCTGTCTGGCAATTGGAAATCGCTTCCATATTTTTAAACACAGAAACGGAATTATTATTAAAAAGTAGAAACGTTTATCCTGAAAAATTAATGAAAAACGGTTTTCAATTCTCTTATTCTGAAGTCGATCATGTATTTAAAGATTTAATAAAAATATGATAAGAGGTTTTTATGAATTTATAAATAATTTTTGATTTATCTTAATCTAAACTTCAATCTTAGCCTAAAATATGTAAGCTTTTGCAATTTTAATAAATGATGATTAAATTAGCAAAAACTAAACTTAATGTTCATCAAGCCAAAAACGAAAACCTTATTTCTTTCATCATTACTCATATCATCTACTTTTTTTTCACAGGCTCACAACGTTTCACAAGGCTATCAAAAACCTACAGATCCGCTTGTTGTCCAAAATCTTGAAAACTGGCAGGATCTTAAATTCGGGCTTTTTATGCATTGGGGAACGTACAGTCAATGGGGAATTGTGGAAAGCTGGAGCCTTTGCCCGGAAGATGAATCATGGACTCAAAGAAAACCTGAACACGGAAAATCTTACTACGAATACGTTAAAAACTATGAAAATCTTCAGACGACTTTCAATCCGACTCAGTTCAATCCTCCGAAATGGGCGGACGCAGTGAAAAAAGCGGGAATGAAATATGTAGTATTCACAACAAAACATCACGATGGTTTTGCCATGTTTGATACGAAACAGTCTGATTACAAAATAACTTCTGCAAAAACTCCTTTTTCTAAAAATCCTAAAGCGGATGTGACGAAAGAAATTTTCAATACCTTCCGAAAAGAGGGTTTTAAAATTGGTGCTTATTTCTCAAAACCTGATTGGCACTCCGACGATTATTGGTGGTCCTATTTTCCTCCAAAAGACCGAAATGTAAACTACGACCCGAAGAAATACGCGGAAAAATGGAACAGTTTCAAAAATTTCACCTTTAATCAGCTGAATGAAATTACTTCAAACTACGGCAAGATCGACATTCTTTGGTTAGACGGAGGTTGGGTTCGTCCGTTTCACACCATTGACCCGAATGTTGAATGGCAGAGAACCATCAAGGTTGAACAGGATATTGATATGGATAAAATAGGAATGATGGCTCGAAAAAACCAACCCGGCATTATCATTGTAGACCGTACCGTTCCCGGAAAATGGGAAAATTATGTGACTCCCGAACAAGCCGTTCCAGAAAAAGCACTTTCGATTCCGTGGGAGAGCTGCATTACGATGGGGGATTCGTTTTCGTATGTTCCGAATGACAATTATAAATCGTCTCAAAAAATCATTGAAACTTTAGTGAAAATCATTTCGAGAGGTGGAAATTATCTGATGAATATTGCTCCCGGACCAAATGGAGATTATGATCCGATTGTTTATGAAAGATTAAATGAAATTTCAGGTTGGATGGATAAAAATCAGTCGGCGGTTTTTGCGACGAGAAGTATCGCACCTTACCACGACGGAAATTTTTATTACACACAAAGCAAAGATGGAAAAATAGTGAATATTTTTCACTTGGATGAAAAAACAAATTATGAATCTCCATCAACATTAAGTTTTGCAATTCCTGATAATTTTAAGCCAAAATCTTTGAAAGTTTTAGGATTATCAAACAAAATTCAATGGAAAAAAATAGGAAATTCAATTGAAATTAATTTACCAAAAGAAAGAAGTCAATTAAAATATTCAACGGTAATTCAGATTACCCTATAGTTGAAATTGTAAACTATGTTTATATTAAACGACATAGGAAATCGGAGCGTTAAGAAAATAAATTCTGCGAACGTTAAGAAAATTCTACTGTTTGAGCGCGACACAAATGTTGAACTGAAAAACAAACATCAATTCGCGCGAGTTTTAGAATTTTTAGTGAACAGATTTTAATTTTAGCGAAGAGTTCCAAGTCTTGAATTTTTGGTTCTTTTGTTTCAAGACAAAAGAACCATAATTAAATCAAATTATTTATGCACTTTAAATTTCGTTTTAAAATCATAGCAATTTCATTATTGAATTCTGTAATTATTTCAGCTCAAAAACCATTATATAAAGATCCAAAACAACCGATTGAAGCAAGGGTTCAGGATTTGCTTAAACGCATGACTCCTGAAGAAAAATTCTGGCAATGCTTTATGATTCCGGGAGATTTGGATAACGTTCCGAAAGGTCAATATGCTCACGGAATTTTCGGATTGCAAGTGAGTGCGGGAAACCAAGGTGGTGGAGTTGCAGGACAATTATTGAAATACAATGCGAATGAAGATGCGGAAAGACTGGCAAAAAAAATCAATGCGATTCAAAAATATTTTGTGGAAGAATCTCGATTGGGAATCCCAATTATTCCTTTTGATGAGGCTTTACACGGATTGATGCGAGAAGGCGCGACCGCTTTTCCACAGGCGATCGGTTTGTCAGCAACCTTCAATCCTGAATTAATGAAACAAGTTTCGACAGCGATAGCAAAAGAGTCGAGATTGAGAGGAATTCGTCAGATTTTAACGCCGGTTGTGAATTTGGCAAGTGATGTTCGATGGGGAAGAACCGAGGAAACTTATGGCGAAGATCCATTTTTAACTTCTGTGATGGGAGTGAATTTTGTAAGTTCTTTTGAAAATCAGGGAATTATTACAACTCCGAAGCATTTTTTAGCGAATGTTGGTGAAGGTGGAAGAGATTCATATCCAATTCATTGGAGCAAAAGATATTTGGAGGAAACACATTTAATTCCTTTTCAAAAAGCCTTTCAACAAGGAAAAAGTCGTTCTGTGATGACTTCCTATAATTTATTGGATGGCCGACCCTCGACAGCTAATCATTGGTTGTTGACCGAAAAATTAAAAAAAGAATGGAATTTCAACGGTTTCGTGATTAGCGATGCAAGTGCAGTTGGTGGAGCAAACGTTCTGCATTTTACGGCAAAAGATTATGATGATGCTTCTGCGCAGGCGATCAACGCTGGACTTGATGTAATTTTTCAGACTGAATATCAACATTACAAATTGTTTATTCCGCCGTTTTTGGATGGACGAATTTCGAAGGAAAGAATTGATGATGCAGTAGCAAGAGTTTTGAGAGCAAAATTTGAATTAGGTTTGTTTGAAAACCCTTATGTTTCCAACAAAGACATTGATGAATTAAAGAAAATAAATCATAAACCTTTAGCGGAAAAGACAGCGATTGAATCTTTTGTTTTACTTCAAAATAATAATCAAACACTTCCGATTTCGGAAAATTATAAAAAGATTTTAGTGGTTGGAACAGATGCGGTTGATGCAAGATTGGGTGGTTACTCAGGACCGGGAAATAAAAAAGTAAGCATTTTAGATGGGATTAAAAATTTCATTAAAAATAAAAATGTTGAAGTCAATTATTCAAAAGGAATTGATTGGAATTTGAAGCAATTTGTAACGGTTCCGACTGAATTTTTATCTTCTGAAAATCAAAAAGGGTTAAAAGGAAATTATTTTTCCAATTCTGATTTAAAAGGAAATCCTGTTTTTGAAAAACAAGACGAACAATTGAATTTCAAGTGGACTTTGTATTCTCCAAATCCTGAAAAACTGCAACCTGATAATTATAGTGTTCGTTGGACAGGAAAACTGGAAGCTCCGAATTCAGGAAAGTATCAACTGGGACTTCGTGGAAATGATGGTTTCAGATTATATTTAAATGGAAAATTATTGATTGACAATTGGGAAAAGTTGAGTTACTCAACAAAAACTGTTAACGTAGATTTTATTAAAGGTCAAAAACAGGATATAGTTGTAGAATTTCATGAAAATAGGGGAGAAGCAAATATCGAATTGATTTGGAATTATGGTTTAAATGATTATCAAAAAGATTTTAATGATGCCTTACAATTGGCTCAAAATGCAGATTACATCATTGTTACCGCAGGAATTCATGAAGGAGAATTTCAGGATCGTTCTTCGTTGAGTCTTCCCGGAAATCAGGAAAAATTTATTGAAGAAGTTTCAAAATTAAATAAGCCGACAACAGTGGTTTTAGTTGGTGGTTCTGCGATAAAAACGACGGATTGGAAAGATAAAGTCGGGGCAATTTTAGATGTTTGGTATCCCGGTGAAGAAGGCGGAAATGCCGTTTCGAAAGTACTTTTCGGAGCAGAAAATCCATCTGGGAAATTACCGATTACGTTCCCAATCGAAGAAGGGCAATTACCTTTGACATACAATCATCATCCGACGGGAAGAGGAAACGATTATCATGATTTGAGTGGAGAACCGTTGTATCCTTTCGGTTTTGGATTGAGTTATACGACTTTTGAGATTTCGGATTTAGAATTAAATAAAACCAAATATTCTGAAAACGATACGATCATTGCAAAAGTGAATGTAAAAAACACAGGCTCAAAAGCAGGAAGTGAAGTGGTTCAATTATATGTAAAAGATTTGCTGGCTTCGGTTTCAAGACCGATTATTGAATTGAAAGGTTTCCAAAAAGTAGAATTAAAGCCAGGAGAATCAAAGCAAATTTCGATTGAAGTTCCGGTGAAAGAATTACAGTTTTTAGATGAAAAAATGAATTGGATTGTAGAAAAAGGAACCTATCGAATTTTTGTTGGAAATTCTTCTAAGAATTTGCCATTGAAGCAGAACATTGAAATTAAATAAATTATCATAAAAAATAAATATGGTACGATATATGTAATATTCAGATCGAAATCGAATGAATTTAATTGAAAAACAGTATTTAACTAAAATCATTCAAAAATTTAAATGTCATGAAAAAGTTATTTATATCAACCATTTTATTAGTCGGTTTATCAACAAGTGCTTTTGCACAAAAACATCCAACGCCGCCGCCTCATCCTTCGAAAAGCGAACTGATTGCAATTAAATCTAAAGAGCTTGATAAGAGATATAATCAGGAAAAAAAGTTGATCTTGAATCATCCTTTGGCGACAAAAAAAATGAAACAGGATCAATTGAAGGCTTTAAATGAAAAATATAGAAGCCAAAAACAATTGCTTAAAAAGATGTAATATTTGCTAATTTATACAAATAAGTCAATTAATTAGGTTTAATTAAACTTATTTAATTTTGTGAAGTTTTCAATTAAAAATAAAATTTATTGAAAGAGAATACTTAGTTGTTCTCTTTTTTTTGTTTTATATTAAATGAAATAAGACTTATTATGCATTACTTTACAGATTTTCAGAAACGTGCTTCATCCAATATTTTTCCTTAAATTCGCATAAAAATTTTAAACTAATGAATTACGATATTATTGTCATCGGAAGTGGTCCTGGTGGATATGTTACTGCAATCAGAGCGGCACAGTTGGGTTTTAAAACCGCAATTATCGAGAAAGAGAATTTAGGAGGAATTTGCCTTAACTGGGGATGTATTCCAACTAAAGCTTTATTGAAATCTGCTCAGGTTTTTCATTATATCAATCACGCTGAAGATTATGGTTTAAATAAGGTAGAAGGTAGCTTTGAATTTCCAAATGTAATTCAAAGAAGCCGTGGAGTTGCCAACAAAATGAGCAAAGGGATTGAGTTCTTGATGAAAAAGAACAAAATCGATGTTATTTTAGGTACTGCGAAAGTACAAAAAGGTAAAAAAGTTTCTGTGACAGATAACGAAGGAAAGGTAACTGAATATACAGGTACTCACATCATTATCGCGACTGGAGCTCGTTCTAGAGAATTACCAAACTTGCCTCAGGATGGTAAAAAAGTAATCGGATACAGACAGGCATTATCTCTTCCTGAGCAGCCAAAATCTATGATCGTTGTAGGTTCTGGAGCTATTGGGGTAGAGTTTGCTGATTTCTATAACACAATGGGTACAAAAGTAACTGTTGTTGAATTTATGCCAAACATCGTTCCTGTAGAGGATGAGGATGTTTCTAAGCACTTAGAAAAATCTCTGAAAAAATCAGGAATCGAAATTATGGTAAATGCTTCTGTAGAAAGCGTTGACACAAGCGGAGAAGGCGTAAAAGCTACTGTAAAAACTGCAAAAGGAAATATCGTTCTTGAAGCTGATATCTTATTATCTGCTGTTGGAATTGCTGCAAACATCGAGAACATCGGTCTTGAAGAAGTGGGAATTCAGACAGACAAAGGTAGAGTTTTGGTAAACGAATGGTACGAAACTTCGGTTCCTGGATATTACGCAATCGGAGATTTGATCCCGACTCAGGCGTTGGCACACGTTGCTTCTGCTGAAGGGATTACTTGTGTTGAAAAAATCAAAGGACTTCACGTTGAGAAAATCGACTATGGCAATATTCCTGGATGTACTTACTGTCACCCAGAAGTTGCTTCTGTTGGTCTTACAGAAAAGCAGGCTAAAGAAAAAGGGTACGAGATCAAAGTGGGTAAATTCCCTCTTTCTGCAAGTGGAAAAGCGACTGCAAACGGAAATACAGACGGTTTTGTTAAAGTTATTTTCGATGCTAAATATGGTGAGTGGTTAGGTTGCCATATGATCGGAGAAGGGGTTACAGATATGGTTGCTGAGGCTGTTGTTGCTAGAAAACTAGAAACTACAGGTCACGAAATCATCAAGTCAATTCACCCGCACCCGACAGTTTCTGAAGCTATCATGGAAGCTGCTGCTGCTGCTTACGGAGAAGTGATCCACATTTAATAAAATTATTATCCAACACCAAAATGAAGAAAATTTTAATACTATCAAGTCTTGTATGCTTTATTTTTTCATATTCTCAAGAAAGTAGTTTTAAGTATAAAGACAGACATTTTCCTGCACGATATGTTTTGAAAGGAAGTAATGACACAATAAAAACAAGAGTTTTAAATATAGGCGTCTTTTCAAATAAAAAATACCATGCAGCAACATATGTAGGAAGTGTTCTTACTATTTCTGAAAAAGGAGAAAGAAAGCGTATTAAAGAATCCGATATTGCATATATGGAAATTGAGGATTTAGATGGTGTAAAAAGAGAACTAATTTCTTCAGTTCCTATTTTAGGGAAAGATGTTGGATTATTGGAAATATTTGATGATGGTGAAAAAACTGGATATATTGATTATTTTAGATCCAGTTTATCAGGTCCATTAAGTTCTAGGTATTATCCAAAAGAAGATAATAAGTAATAAGGAAACCACAGAAGAAAAATCTGTGGTTTTTCTTTTTTAGATGGTTTTTATCTCAGTTATTTTCTTAATTTTATTCCACTAAATAAACTTTAAAAAATTCAAAAAACGATGTTTAAAAAATTAGCTGCAGAAGCGTTAGGATTAGGTGATATTGGTAAAATTATTCCTTCTCACGATTATGATAAAGTAGATTCTGATGATTATATTTTATCCGAAGACAATGAGAAAATTTTCTTCTTGATTAAATCTAAAAGAGATGAATACTGCTTCACCAACAGAGCATTAATTCATATCGACGGAGCAAGTGCGTTGGATAAAAAGAGAATTTTGAAGAGATACGAATATTATCAGTTTCCTTTTTCGAATATCGCATTGCAGACTGCCGGAACAATAGATTTAGATGTTGAAATTTCGTTCAATATTGGGAATGTTTCATTAATGATCAGCGTAGCGAAAGGTCAGATCGATCAATTGAAAGACTTATATAAAGCGCTTTTGGCAATTCAGCAGGAAGTTCACCACAATCATTCGTTGTTGAACTTTTCTAATGACAGCATTCAAAAAGCAATCACAACAGTGGCTTCAGGAAAGCAGGAAAATGTTTCTAAAAGTCAGGAATTAAGAGCAATCAACGAGTATGTTTTTGCGTGGAACACCAATAGTTTCGATAAGTATAATCAAAAAGATTTCTCAAGAATTTTTGAGAAGTATATTAATAACTAAAGTGTTAATGGCAATATAGATAAAGCCTGAGATTTCTCGGGCTTTTTTGTATCTTACCATCATGAAAAAAATAATTTTATTACTTTCGATTTTATGTTCTTGCTTTTTATTTTCCCAAAAAGAAGAGATGTTCAAGGAGACTTATTTTCCTGTAAAATATGTATTAAAAAATTCGAAAGATACCATAAAGACAAAAGTTCTCAATATTGGCTTTTACGATAATTCAGTGTTTTCTCCGGCTACTTATATCCGGCAAATGACGGTTTTAGATCCTTCAGGTAAAAAAGTAAAAATTAACGAAACTGACGTTAAGTATCTCGAGATTAGAGATCTTAAAAAAGTAAGACGACGTTTTGTAAGTTCAAAATCAATTCTTTCTAAAGATACAGGTTTGCTTCAGGTGATGTATAACGGAAATAAAACCGCTTGGTACAGAAGAAGTTTTTACACCGGCCCCATCTACACCTATGAAACCCAAAATATAGAATATTTAATCTTGCGAAAAGATAAAAGTATTACAGAAATATCTTTTAAAGCTCCTGGATTAAAGCCTTTGTTGAAAGAAAAGCTCGGAAATTCACCAGATATTTCTGCTTTAATAGATATGATGGCAGATGATAATGATCTGGTTCAGATTCTTAAATTATACGATAAAAAGTAGTTTTTTTAGAAGCTATTTCCCGCTTTCCGCACTCGCTATTTTCAGTGGTTTCGGTCATTCATTCAAAAGATTTCAAAATCAACAAATTTTGCCAATTTGAAAAAAATATAAAACTGAGTCTTTTCAATTTAAATAAAGAAAATAGATCAACAATTCAGATTAATTCAAACTCCTGTATTCCAAAGGAGACATTCCCGTTTTTTGCTTAAACAAACGCGTAAAATGCTGTGGATATTTAAAACCTAAACTATAAGCAATCTGCCCGATGGATTTCTCTATATCGAATATTTTTTCTTTAGCCAAGTCAATTACTTTAGACTGAATATATTCCTGCGGTGAAATTCCGGTTTCTTTTTTTATTAAATCTCCGAAATAATTGGCAGATAAATTAAGCTGTGCTGCACACCAGGCTACCGAAGGAAAACCTATTGTTAAAGGCTTTTCAGAAAGAAAATAATCATTTAAAATATTCTCAAACCTTTCAATAATTCCTTTGTTGGCATTATCTCTTGTAATAAACTGCCGATCATAAAATCGTACGCTGTAATTAAGGAACAGTTCTATATTTGAGGTAATTAATGTTTTGCTGTGTTTATCAATGTTTTGAGAAATTTCATTTTCTATATTTTCAAAGCACTCCAATACAAATTTTCGCTCTTTTTCTGAGAGATGCAATGCTTCGTTCGATTCATACGAGAAAAAAGTATAGTCCTGCATGTGTTTTCCCAGTAAAGTACCTTTTATCAGATCCGGATGAAATAACAAAGCCCAACCTTTAGGCTCGAATTTCGTTACATTAGGCTGCACTCCTAAAATTTGTCCAGGCGCCACAAAAATTAAAGTTCCTTCCTGATAATCATAGGTATTTCTGCCATATCTCAATTCTCCGCATTGCAGTTCTTTCAGATAAATACCGTACAACCCAGAATGAAAAGTCTGTGCAGGCATTGCTTGCGCTTTAGAAAGATCTATAATGGTGATGAGTGGGTTTAGAGTTTCCACGCCTCGCATTTTATTATACATATCAACAGTGTCGATTTTGATAATTTTTTCCATACAGTGAAATTTATTGATACAAAATTAGATATTATATATTGTTGACAATCAATTTGAAATTGTGATCAGTAATTTTGGTAATAAATACCGTAATCTGTATAAAATCCTCCTTGATTATAGTTCGGACATTTGTGTTATAAAATTTAACAATAGTACAATCAAGATGAAAACAAGAACATTAGGTAAAAGCGGACTTGAAGTTTCCGCATTAGGTTTAGGATGTATGGGGCTTATTTTTGGATATGGGTCTGCAACTCCGGAAAATGAAGCTATTGATTTCAGAAACATCGTACCTCGTTTTTCAGAAGAGAATAGAAAGGCGAATCAGGCATTGGTAGATTTGGTTAAAGATATTGCAATCGAAAAAAATGCAACGCCTGCTCAGGTAGCATTGGCTTGGCTTTTGGCACAGAAACCTTGGATTGCTCCAATTCCGGGAACTACAAAAATCCACAGACTTGAAGAAAATGTGGGAGGTGCTGCTCTTGATCTTTCAGTTGATGATTTAGCAAAAATTCAAAATGCTTTGCAAACCATCGAGATTGTGGGAGAAAGGTATCCTCAGCATCTTCAGGCAAGAGTTGGAAAATAATTTCCATCTTTTACAAAAAGAATTAAAAATTTAAATGAAAAAAATACTTATCATAGGCGCTACGGGCAGTCTTGCACAATACGTAATAGAAGCTGTAAAACCTTTGGAAAATATGCAATTAACTTTATTCGTAAGAAATAAAAACCGACTTTCCCGATATATTTCGGAAGATTGCCAAGTAATAGAAGGCGATGCGCTTCGGTTTAATGATATAAAAAAAGCGATAAAAGGTCAGGAAATCGTTTATATAAATCTTGACGGAAACCTTGAAATTATGACAGGAAATATCGTGAAAGCAATGAGAGAGGAAGGCGTAAAAAGAGTCATTGCCATTAGCTCGATCGGGATTTATAATGTTCCATTGCGCCCGGTTTTAGAGCCTTATCGAAAGCTGGCGGATATTATTGAAAAGTCTGGGCTCGATTATACAATACTCAGACCCGATTGGTTTACCAATAATGATGAGATTGATTATGAGATCACTTACAAAGGTACTCCTGAAAAAGGTTCTGCGATTTCACGAAAAAGCATTGCGGATTTCGTTTCAAAACTCATGAATTATCCTAATCTGTATATTAACCAGAATTTAGGAATTAGTAAAAATTAAAATAATTTTAAAATCCTGATATTTTAGGAAATTAATCTGATTATCTCGTCCTGTTTTCTTAAATTTATTCTATGAATTTTGAGAAAACAGGACTTGTTTTATCGGGAGGCGGTACAAAAGGTATTGCACATGCAGGCGTATTAAAATTTCTGAACGAAAAGAATATTGATGTCGATATTTTATCATGCTGCAGTGCCGGATCTATTGTTGGGGCTTTGTATGCGGTAGGTAAAACTCCCGAAGAAATTCTCGATTTTTTCAACTCGGTGTATTTCTTCAACTGGAAACATTTTACATTCAATCAGCCGGGATTAGTTTCCTCAGTGATTTTTCGTAATTATTTGAATCCTATTTTTGGTGAAATGAAATTAGGCGATTTGGATAAAGAAGTTAAAATTGTTGCCACCGAATTAGTCAACGGAACTGAAAAAATATTCGATGAAAATTTCAAAGTTGTCGATGCAATTATTGCTTCATGTTCCATTCCTGGGATTACCACACCTTACATTATCGGTGATGAAATGTACTGTGACGGAGGAGTATTGAACAATTTTCCGGCAGATATTATCAGCGAGGATTGTGATAAACTGATCGGTGTTTTTGTATCTCCGCCTCACGATATTAAAATTCATGATTTAAAATCAATAAAAGCGGTGGTTTCCCGTTCCTACGACTTGCTTTCTTATCGTGTAGAAAAGGCAAAATTCGAGTATTGCGACTGGTTTATCACTTCACAGGAACTTTCCACTTACGGAACTTTTGAAAGAAGAAAAGACAGACTGGATGAAATTTTCAATATCGGCTATCATGCGGCTAAAGATAGCTTTAATGAAAGTAAATTTTACGCATCACCCGAAACTGAAAAAAGAATTGTTTAAAATTAACTTTAAATGATTAAACCCTTAATTTCTTTTGAAATTACGTCGCTTCGAGTAGATTTTGAAAAAATCGTATCGAGAAGTTCAATTTAAGTAAAAGTTCTCGATACATTTTTCTTCATTTCATTACGAAAAAAAACTCGAACAGACAAAAGCTATAAAACCTATTTATTCAATAAAAACATCTGTAAACTCAAAGCTTTTTCCATTAAAAAGCCCTTTGTCACTCAGTTTCAGTTCAGGAATTACCAGAAGAGCCATAAAAGATAAACTCATATAAGGTGCTCTCAATTTACTTCCCAATTCTTTAGCACGTTGGTCTAATTTTATATAAGATTCAGCGACCTCTTCCGCGGGAAGATTTGTCATAATTCCTGCAATAGGAAGTTCCAAAACCATTTCTTCGGTCTCTGTAGCAAGTGAAATTCCACCTTTTGCCTTGATAATCGCATTGACGGCTTTACACATATCCTCATCATTAGTTCCTACAACCACAATATTATGGCAGTCATGGGCAACGCAAGAGGCAATTGCTCCGGTTTTCAACCCTATATTTTTGATAAAAGCAGTGGCTACAGGCGCATCATAATAACGATTGACCACCGCAATTTTCAGAATATCTTCATCAGGATTAGATTCGGCAAAACCGTCAACAGTTAATGATTCTGCATGAATTTCTTTGGTAATTAATTGTCCGTCCAGTGTTTCTATCACACGAATTTTTTCACCTTTACTTTCTATTTTAAAATCGGAGGATTCTTTCAGATTACAGTGAAAATTATTTACGATCGGAGTTTCAATAGAGGGAAGGAAAGATTTTCCGTTTTCGGCAACCAAATTTCCATCAATATAAGTTTTTAAAATATTAAACTCCTGAAGATTATCAATCTCAATAAAATCTGCCTTGTCTCCAACTTGTAATAAACCGATCGGTAAATTATAATGTTTGATGACATTATATGATGAAGCACGCAAAACATCATACAAATCATGTCCCAATTTCAGGGCACGTTTTACATGGTCGTCGATATGAGATTCAATTAAATTATCAGGATGTTTGTCATCACAACAGAACATGATTTGGTCTGGAAAGTCTTCTAATAAAGGAATTAAAGTGTCAAAATTTTTGGCAGCACTTCCTTCACGAATCATAATTTTTACTCCATGCTGAAGTTTTTCCAATGCTTCTTGGTATCCAAAAGACTCGTGATCGGTTGAAATTCCAGCATTAAAATACGTTTTCATTTCTTCACCCATCAATCCCGGAGCATGCCCATCGATAGGCTTTTTGTGTTTCTTTGCAGATTCCAGCTTTTTCAGGACTTCTTCGTCTTTGTAAATCACGCCGGGAAAATTCATCATTTCCGCAAGATATACAATCTCTTCTTTGTTCAGTAACTGATCAATATTTTCAGCATCAATTACAGCTCCTGATGTTTCAAAATGAGTCGCAGGAACACATGACGGAGCTCCAAAATAAAAATGAAAAGGAACTTGCTTTGCATTATCGATCATATATTCAACTCCGGAAATTCCCAAAACATTAGCAATCTCATGCGGATCAGAAATCGTTCCGACTGTTCCGTGTTTTACAGCAATTCTAGCAAATTCAGTAGGAACGAGCATGCTGCTTTCGATATGAACGTGAGCGTCGATAAAACCTGGCAGAATATACGTTTCAAGCGTTTCTGAAATTCTTTGTATTGAATTGATTTTATTGTCTTTAATTGTAATTTCTGCAGGATATGTTTCTTTTGAGACGATGTCGATTAGGTTTGATTTAATGGTAAATGCCATTGATGTTGAATATTTTTAAGTGAATGTACCAAAATAATGGTAAATAAACTAGGTTTAAAAAGAAAAATCCTGACCATACGATCAGGAATATTTTTAATATTGATTTGAAATTAATTTTTTACAACTACTCCGTCTTGATTAACGATTGTTTTTCCGTTTTGGTCAACAACAACTAAAGTGTAAGGAGCTTTTTTAGCAGATGCGGTTAAATAATTTCTCCAAACTTGGTACGTATAACCATTGTTGTCAAATTCATAATAATAGTTTCCGCCGCTGCCATCAGGAATCAAACTTCCGTTGGAGATGATCATCGCCGCTTTTGTAGAAACTTTTCCGTTTACGCCCCAAGATTGATAAAGGTAATTACCATTGGGCTGCTGATCGATTTTTATTTTAAATTTTTTAGTTTTAATAATAACCGATTTCGGAACTTTTTCTTTTTGGTAATTTATGGTTGAAACGGGATTTTCATTAATAACATTTGCGCTTACGAATGAAAATTGTGCGATACAAAATGTACTTAATAAAATTTTTTTAATCATTTTTTAAATGTTTATTAGTTGAGGATAAAACTCCATCAAAAATAAAGCCATTTAAACGGTGGCTTGCGTATAATTAGCAAAAGCCTCTTCCAGACTGTCGAATCTGCCTTTAAATTCATCGATGGGGCAATCCTGAAGAATATTCCCTTTATGAATCAAAATGACCCTTGAGCACAGTGCTTCAACCTCCTGCATGATGTGTGTAGAAAGTAAAACAGTTTTTGCCTGCCCGATTTCTTTGACCACATTTCGAATTTCGATAATTTGGTTAGGATCAAGTCCGTTGGTTGGTTCATCCAGGATCAACAAATCAGGTTGATGAATGATGGCTTGAGCTAAACCGACTCTTTGCTTGTAACCTTTTGAAAGTTGACCGATTTTTTTTGATCTTTCAGGGGTAATTCCAACCAATTTAATCACTTCATCTACTCTTGAAGACGGAATTTTATGAATGTTTGCAACGAATTGTAAGTATTCTTTCACATACATCTCAAGATATAAAGGATTATTTTCAGGTAGAAATCCTATGTTTTTCTTGCTTTCAATTTCGTGTTCGGCAATATTTTTACCATTAAAAATAATTTCTCCTTCTTCAATTTTCAACGCGCCCACAATAGATTTCATCAGGGTAGATTTTCCGGCTCCGTTGGGCCCTAAAAGTCCGATGATTTCGTTTTTGTCAATAGAAATATTGATTTTGTTAAGTGCGGTTTGTTCACCAAATTTCTTGGTTAAATTGTTTATTTGAAGAGACATATTTTAACAATCTTTTTTGCAAAAATAAAATAAAAAAACTCATCCGAGGAGAATGAGTTAAGTAATTATTTTAAAAATGTAATTATTTTCTTGGTTTTTTATCTTTTCCGTTGTTTGCCGGCGTGGCTGTTGAAGCTTGGCTTGAAGAAGATTTTGACGGATTAACGTGATTTATCGTTGCCGGTTTATCATACAGTGCAGATTTTCCTGTTGTTTTTCCGAATATTTTATCCACCTGTTTTTTATTCAGAAACTGAGATTTTCCAACGTATTTTCTGTTTTTATTGATGTACTGTATAAACTGTACGGTCGGTTGGCCGTAGTTTTTTTCGTAATTCAGTTCAATAATGTCATTGGGTAATTCCAACGTTATATTTCCTACGGGCGTATCAATAAATCCGTCAGAGATCAGCTTGTATAGACCCTCCACATCGGCGTTTAGATTCAAGAAAGAAAAAGATCTGATGGTATTCAGATTACTCGTGTTAAGATCCTGATAATTAATTGTAAACTTGTCGTCTTTTTTATATAAACCTACGGAATTATCTTTGCCAATTTCCACCAAAGTTTCGTTTTTCAACACTTTAATTTGTGAAAAAACAGAAATACCGAACATACAAGTAAATAGTAGAAGTATTTTTCTCATTTGACTGGATTTTAATGTTTTATAATTTGGTGTACCTAAATTTAGTAATAAAAACGCAGAAAAGCAATTTTTATTCTCTAAGCAAAAGTAATACTTTTTTTTAATATTCGGTATTTAGATAAAGCGAGCTTTTAGAGCTTATCTGTTATATGATTTAAATTTAATCTATTGTTAATTAATTGTTTACGTGATTGGATTAATTAAGATTTATTTATAACCCAAATAGGTGATGTAAATTTATTTTAAAATGTAATTTATTCAAATCCAGATATTAACTAATATTTTAAACTTAAAATAACGATCAATTTGAAATAAATGTTAATTATGCTTGATTAATAACTTTTTTTGAAATCAATTAGCATTTTTTCTTCACAACCTGTTGCATTGAAATTTTAGAATTAAAATATGTTTGTAGATAAATATCTACTATTGCGTCGATATCTATCTACAATATTGATTGTGGATTTTATTTCTCGATACCGTTACTTTGTAGTATAAAATTTATGCAAATATTGAAATTAAAAGTTTGATATTTTACATGAACGAATAGTAAATCTATTAACGACTTCTTACAACACCTTTATAAAAAAACACACAATATATAAAGAAGTCTATGGATTTTTTTTAGGTTATTAATACAAATAGGAGGTTTTTATAAGCCTCCTATTTTTATGGTAGTGTTTAAATTTCTATTTTATTAGCTGTAAAATACATCACAACGATTATGTTTTTTGTACTTTCACATATCTAAATCGTAATTTTTAATAAAATAATAAGATGCAACATACTTTTTGGGGGAGAGTAGAAGAGGATTGGGCTGGATTTTCTGGAGAGGTCACTTTTTCACATCCTTTTTTTGAAGGAAAGGAAGTGGAAATATTTTTAGGTGACGAATTTGATGAAGAAGATGAACTTATTGAAGAGCCACCCATCGAAAAAGAACTGAATGCTTATGCAGAAACTTATCAGAGTTTTATTGAAAATTTTGATGTCATTTTAATTGATTTACAGCAAAAAACATTTGAAAGATATCAAAAACTTTATGCCCATTATTATGAAAATTCTGAAAAATCGGGTGTATCGCCTTTGAATATCGATGCTGTGGAAAAGCATATTATTTTTATTAAAGAATTAAATAGTTTAAGAATTAGTAAAAATAAAACAATCCGCTTATCGATTAATTATCAATTGGATACGGAACACGGTTTGGAATTTAAAATTGTTGATAATCAGATAGAAATGGTTGGAGGGATTGCTGAAACGTAGAATGAAAATCCAAGCTAAAACACAAACCTTAAAAATAGTCAGAATACTTTTGCTGGTTGTATATATCCCTTTTCTGATATTTTATGTGGGAATTGTTATCCCTGAATATTGTGCTTGTAATGAGTCTATGTATGAAGGTCAACGAGGAACTGATATTTGGGGGAATGAAGTTCTTTGTGATGGTGAAAGTCAGGCTGTTGGAAAAGTTTTTTTTGAGTTTGCTACAATAATATTTTCAATTTTTTCAATTGTTATAGGATTGATTTTCTTCTTCATTTTTCGTTTGAAAAAGATGATTAATTAAAAATTTCCATTCATCAGATCCTGCAGTTTCTGCTTAAAAGTAATTCCCACGGGCAGTTTTGTATCACAAATAAAAATCTCATTATTTTCAAACTTTTCTATTTTCTGTAATGAAATAATATAGGATTTATGAATTCTGAGGAACTGTGATGAAGGTAGATTTTTAAGAACTTCCTGCGTTGTCATAGAAACCAAATAAAATTTCTGTCCGGTAAATATTTTAATGAAATTCCCATAACTCTGAATATAAGTGATCTCGTTTAGATTAATTTCTTCGTCCCTTCCATTTACTTTTACATTGAGATTTGTTGGTTCTGTCAAGGAATTTTGTTTTGAAGAAATATTTTGATATGATAAAAAGCGTTCAACAGATTTAAGAAACCGTAAAGACGAAATCGGCTTCAACAGATAATCAATTACCCCAAATTCATAGCTTTCCAAAGCATATTCAGAGTAAGCCGTTGTAAGAATTGTCTTGGGCGGATTGGGGAGTAGCTTTAAAAATTCCAGCCCCGTAAGTTCAGGCATATTGATGTCTAAAAATAAAAGATTAATATTCTGATCTCTTAGAAAACTTAATGCTTCAATAGCATTATAACATTGCCCTGAAAGAAGCAGATTCGGGTGTTTTTCAATATAATTCATCAACACATAATGTGCCGCCGGTTCATCATCTATGATCAGACATTTATATGTATTTGCTTCCGTCATAGTTTTATTTTTAAAGCAACGGTGAAGGTGTTTTTATCATTTCTGATCTGCAAATCGTAATTGTTTTTATACAACATTTCGAGCCTCATTTGCGTATTTTCGAGCCCTATATTAGTAGACGTTTCGGACTTTTTTGAGGGAACTGAATTCTCAATATTTAATAATAAACAACCCTCCAGAATAGAAAGATTAATCTTCACAAAGCAATCGTCTATGGTGCAGGTTCCATGTTTGAAGGCATTTTCCACATACGTGAAAAGCAGCATCGGAGCAATTTTAAAATCTTTGGGATGATCGATATTGCAAACGAAATCAATCTTACAGCGATGTCCTATTCTTTCTTTTTCGAGTTCGATATAGCTTGAAATGAAATCGACTTCCTTTTCGATAGTTACCGTTTCTTTTTTCGTGTTTTCAACCTGATAACGAAGTAATTCGGAAACTTTTAAGATCAGTTCCGGTGTTTTTTCGGGATATTTAAAACTGATTCCATAAATGGTATTCAGGGTATTGAATAAAAAGTGCGGATTGAGCTGCATATTCAGAAAAGCCATCTGATTTTTGTTGAATAAAAGCTCTTTGCTTGCCTTTATTTTTTGTGAACGATAATACTCCACGAGTCTTGTTGTACCGAGAATGCAGATCAGGGAGCCCAACAAAATTCCCATCTGATACTGATAAGACATTTTGATAGGATTATTGTGCAGAAAACAGTTTTTATATAATTGATTTACAGTTAAATAATTCAGCGCCAAGGCAGAGACAATCAACAATAAAAAAGTGAACAGTAAATATTGTAAAAGTTTATGCTTTTCAATTAAAATCGGCAACAAAAAAAAACGGTTGATCTGTGCATGACCATATAGCAGAATAAAATAAATGATTCCCAGAAAAAGACTTTTCCAGCTGGCGATAAGAATCCAGTCGTTTAAAGTAAATAATACGAAAGAAAAGACCAGGAGAATAACTTCCTGCAAAAAATTACTTTCAATAAATTGTTTCATTTTCCCGTACATGAAGGTAAGTTTTATGCAAAAGTAACGTAAAATAAAAGGATTTGATGATAAAAATGATGAATTCAATTCGTCATTTTTTTAGCGAATATATCATTAAAACTATGGTTTACCGTGTCTGGAAAACTATTTTTGTTTCATCAATCTACTCAAATCAGCTATTAATAAACGTTAGATGAAGTTACAATCGGTCATACTGTATGGTATAGGTGTCATTTTGCTCATTTTTGGAAATAAGGAATTCTTCGAAAATCTTAAAGAAGAAAAAGAACTTGCGAAAGAAAAAGAAAGGCAGGCTTTAGAAGCAGAAAATGAAAAAAAGAAATCTTTTGAAGTTCAGAAACTGGAATATGATTCAGCGAAATCTGAATGGCGAAATCCTAATTTTTATTTCCAGATTGTAAACGTGGGAAATGTGAATTTCAAAGCGTTGAAAAAGAATGCTAAAGTTCAACTTGAAACCAATGATGATGAAAAAGCTTCTGAAAGCAAATAATGTTTATCTTTCGAAAACCGAACGCCTTTTTTACTGCGACTGCAAGATAAAAATTCCGACGAAATACGATGTTCAGATCATAGATCAGTGTTTTGAGGCAATGTCGGAAATTGATCAGAAATACAATTCATATCAGGAAAATTCATTTGTCGATCAGATCAATAAAAACAGTGGAAATTGGGTGAAGGTTGATCACCAATTAATTGATTTACTTCAGATCATAAAAAAAGTAAGTTCAATTACTTCGGGGGCTTATGATATTACCTCAATGCCACTGATTCGACTTTGGGGATTTTATAATGAAGAAATTAATTCGGTTCCGAGCTCTGGAGATATTGAAAAAATCAGAAAGAAAATTGATTATAATCAGATTGAAATTAAAGACGATTTTGTGAAAATTGCGGAAGGTCAGGAAATTATCACAGGATCTTTTATCAAAGCTTTTGCCGTGGATAAAGCCATTGAAATTTTAAAAGAAAATGGAGTGGAAGATGGCTTGATCAACGCAGGAGGAAGTACCATAAAAGTAATTAATAATGCTGAACATCCGACCTGGGGAATCAAAATTCCAGATGCAAAAACTTCCGTTTATAATGAAAAAGCTGAAATATTGATTTCTAATGAATGCTTCAGTTTATCGGGAAGAAATGAAAATTATATCACAATCGGAAACCAAAAATTCGGACATATTCTGAATGCTAAAACGGGATTTCCCTCCGAAACTTCACAAGTTGGAGTAATCTGTGAGCAGGCGTTTCTGAGTGATATTTTGTCGACGGCTTTATTTGCTGTTGAACCTAATCAATTTCCAAATGTTCTCAAAAAATTGCAGGAAAATTTCGAATTTGAATTTTACAGAATTGAAAATAACGGATTTACAACAAAAAGTTTATGCTTCTCATCCCTTCTTTAAAAAATAAAACAAAAAAAATAAAGATCCGAACCATCACCGATCCGGAGTATTTCTATATTCCGCTCAAAAGTTACCGTTCGGAAATGCAGCCTGTGGTTGCAGTTGGTTGTGAAGTGAAAAAGTTTCAGTTGTTGGCGAAGTCTGATGATTTTTTTTCAAGCAATATTCACGCGCCGGTTTCAGGAATTATTTCTGAATGTATTCAAATTGACGGTCAGAATTTCATTGTTCTAAAAAATGATTTTAAAAATAATGAACTGACTTTTCCGGCGGATGAATATACTCAATTAACGACTCAGGAGTTTATCCAAAAACTCAGTAATTTCGGAATTGAAGGAAGCGGCGGAGCAAGGTTTCCTACCCATGTAAAATACAATAATACATTTTCTGAGATTGATACATTTATCATCAACGGGGTAGAATGCGAACCTTATCTGAGTGCAGATTATGTTCTGATGAAAGAGCAGACGCAGGAATTAATGAAAGGGCTTCAGGTCGCTCAGTATTTTATTAAAGCTAAAAAAATCGTGGTTGCGATTGAAAAGCAGAATAAGGAATTATCAAGGGTTTTGCTACAAATTTCTAGAGAATATAATTTACCATTAAGTATAAAACTGGTTAAAAATAATTATCCTCAGGGAAGCGAGCAGCAATTAATCAAATCCATTACAGGAAAGGAAATAAAGAAAGGAGAGATTCCTTCTCAACATGGCATTTTAGTGAATAATGTCGGAACTATCTGGGCGATTTATAAAGCATTTTGCGAAAATATTCCTTTTACGGAAAGGTTGGTCACGCTATCAGGGAACAATAATGGAACATTGGGAAATTACCTCATCAAAATAGGAACTCCGATTGAGCATATTCTAAAAGAAACCCAAATTTCAACAAATAATAATGAAACAATAGTGCTTGGCGGAGCGATGATGGGAAAAGCGGTAAAATCTCTTTTAACCCCAATCAATAAAGGTTCAGGAGGAATTCTTTTGTTGAAGAATCAAAAAACGAAATCGCATAACTGTATTAGCTGCGGATATTGTGTAGATGGCTGTCCGCAACGGTTGATGCCATTGGAATTTCTTCGGGCAAGCGCTGAAAAAAATTTGATGAAGCTAAAAGAATTTGATGTTCAGAATTGTATAGAATGTGGTGCGTGCGCTTATATCTGCCCGAGCGATCTTCCGTTGATGGATGCTATTTTCGAAGGAAAAATGCTTTTACATAATAATTAAAAAATGAAACTGAATCCTTATATAAAACCAAAATTCGGCAGTACTTTTTTTGTGATGCTCGACGTGATTATTGCTTTATTACCAATGGTTGCGATGTCTTGGCTGGCGTTTGGAATGAAAGCTCTTGCTGTGACTGCCGTTTCTGTGGCAGTATGCCTCATCACAGATATTGTATTTTCTGCTGTTATATTAAAGAGAATCCAGCTTTCGTTTGATTTAAGTGCAGTGATTACAGGTTTGCTGCTGGCTTTCACCATTTCTCCGGTTACGCCGCTGTATGTGGTGGCTTTTGGAGCGGTAATGGCAATTGTTTTCGGAAAAATCGTATGGGGCGGAACAGGAAAAAATAAGTTTAACCCTGCTTTGGTTGGTCGGGAACTGATGACGGTGTTTTTTGCTTCGGTTATGACTTCATCATCTATTTGGAATACAAAGAATTTTATCAATATTAATACAACTGAATTTTTTTCAAGCATAGGTTTAAACAGCAATTCGTCTTATTGGGAAAGTTTAATCTATAAAACTTTGGGAGCCATTGGTGAATATTCTGCGGCCTGCATTGCGGTGGGCGGTTTATATCTGCTGTTGAGAAAACGTATTTCATGGCATATTCCATCTGCGATATTTATTGTTTTTATTCTATTGTCATGGATTATCAGTTATGAAGGAGATTTTAAATTTTCCATTTCAGGGTTACTGCTCGGAGCTATTTTTATGGCAACGGATATGCCTTCCAGCCCAATTAGTATGAAGGGTAAACTTTTCTACGGAAGCATGATCGGCTGTGTGGCCTTTGCCTTTATTCTGGGTGGAATCAGCAACGAATATATGTCATATTCTATTTTGCTACTTAATGGTTTTTCACCCAAAATCAACGAGCTTTTTAAGCCAACCGCGTGGGGAAACAAAAGGGAATACTGTTCATTCATCGAAAATATTAGCAAACTGATTCTGATAATCCTTGTATTTGCCTTTGCCATTATTTCATTATACCATTATCAGATGATTAAATATGTGGTGTATCTGTATATCGTATTCACCGTATTGAAGTTTAATTATTCATTCAGCAAAAAAATAAACAGTCCTATTTAAAAGATATGAAAAAACTACTATTATCAGGTTTTACTCTGGTGAGCTTACTTTCATGTAAGGATAACGAAGCCCCGAAAACGTATTACACGGGATCTGCCACGCGGGCGATTCTCGACAATATGCTGACCAGAAGATCGATCAGAAAATATACCGATCAGCAGGTTTCGCAAGAGCAGATTGATACGATTATGAAAAGTGCAATCTTTGCTCCAAGTGCTTTAAACAAGCAGCCTTGGGAGATTCGTGTGATTCAGAATCCTAAGATTTTGGCAGAAATTAATCAGCGTTTTCTGAATTTTGCGGAAGGTAAAGAGATGCAGGGAAGTGCAGCTAAATATAAAGAACCAGGATTCAGCATTTTTCACCATGCGCCAACGTTGATCGTGATGGCAATTGATAAATCTAACCCAACAGCCAAGCTGGATGCAGGAATTTCTTTACAAAATATTCTTTTGAGTGCTCATGCATTGAATTTAGGAACCTGTCCGCTGGGTTCTTTGGTCACTGCTTTAAATCTTCCTGAAAACGAAGATATTTTAAAATTATTAAATATTCCCGAAGGCTATGAAGTGGGAATTAATATCGCATTAGGTTATCCTGCCGAAAATCCCAAGGCACCGATTCGTTACTCCGAGAAGGTGAAAATCATTAAATAATTTTACCTATTATATTTACATTTTTCTACGAAAGAGATCTCTTTAAGGTCTCTTTTTTATTTGTGGTCGATCTTTTAGTATTATCTTTAAGTTAAAACTAATTTTAAATTTAACCGCAAAAAGAAGCAAAAGACCTTATTGGATTTATTTAAAGGAGTTCAAAATCTACAAAGAGAAAAACAAAAGAATTTAATTAATAATAATTGAATGAAGTATTTTAAATTATTTTTTATCCGTTTGATTATTATGGTAATTCCATTATCAGCCTTATATTTTTATGCACAGATGGCATTCGAAGCCAATCGAAAGAAAGAACATCCTACTGATGTCGGATTAGGAATAGCTATTTTGCTGTTCTTTATATTGCTATTTTTATCGATCGGTTTTCTGATAGATTTTATAAAAAATATCTTAAAAAAAGAATACAAAGCAGCGCTATTGAATGTACCTTTTTTGCTGTTTTTCTTACTTCCGATTTTATATATAGGCTGCCAAATGACGGGCCCTGGTTGCTTTTGTAGCTGGATTATTAACGTCGTGAAATAATTTTTTAAAAGCTTTAAGACAAATTAAGTACGGTATTTTTCTTAATTGCAACCCAATTGTAAGCAGCTAATAAAATCCCAGGAATCAGCATAGAAACCAAGCCGAAACGATGTGAAATCAATGCTCCAGAAATACATCCACCCAAAAAACCTGATAGCAATACCAAAGATTGTTTAATCTCCAAAAGCTTTTGAGAGGTATGTTGTGTCGAGTGATATAGGAAAAAATCAATTACTGCTTTGGTGATGTTGCCCGTCATGACGGTGGTTGGCCCAAATACAGAACCTGAATACAGCCTGTTGACCGAATTGTGAATTCCCATTGCAAATACAACCATCATCAGCATTCCATGGTATAAAAATCCCGAAGAAATGTTGTATTCTTTCAGAAAAAAAGCGAGCAATCCAGAGAGGATCAAAAGTATACCGATTGATCCCGTTATCTTTTTTTTATCGTTAAATTTTGTACTTATTTTTCCTGTTAAGATCACGGCTACTATAAAAACAGGAAAACTGAGTAAATTGATAAAATCTGTAATTTGAGCATGGTTACTCAGTTTATAGGCAAAAACAACCAGATTTCCTGTGATATGTGCAGAAAACAATCCATCGGCCACGGTAAATGTACTGGTGTCTACAAAACCCGCACAGAAAGCCATGATAATAGATGAATAAAAAATGGCGTCCCTTTTCATGGTCAATTTTTAAGCTATTTCACCAATATAATTTTTCCGGCATGCGTATTTTTTTCAAGCAATCGATGCGCTTCTGCAGCTTCTGAAAAAGGAAACGTTTTGAAAATAACAGGTTTGAATTTTCCCGATTCTATCAAGGGCCACACATTTTTCTGAACTTCTTTGGCTAAATATTTTTTAAATTCATATTCTCTGCTTCTAAGCGTACTTCCGCTCACCGTGAGACGTTTCAGCATCACTTTCCAGATATCGAGATCTACGTGGCTTCCGTCTACCGCATTAATGTGGATTAATCTGCCTTCCGGTTTCAGAATATTAATGTTTTTGCTGAGGTAATCGCCGCCAATCATATCTAAAATTACGTCTACTCCTTCATCTTGCAGTTCCTTTTCAAAATCCTGAGTTTTATAATTGATAAATACATCTGCCCCAAGTTCAATACATTTTTGCCCTTTTTCTTCTGTGCCCGCTGTTACGATAACTTTTGATCCCAGCGCATGAGCAATCTGAATTCCCGTAATCCCAATCCCACTGTTTCCGCCGTGAAATAAAACGGTTTCTCCCGGTTGCAAATTTCCTCTTTGGAAAACGTTCGACCAAACAGTGAAAACGGTTTCCGGAAGACTTGCTGCTTCAGTAAATGATAATGATGCAGGGATGGGAAGGCATTGTCCTTCGCGAACGCTTACGTATTCTGCATAACCTCCGCCAGCGAGTAAAGCGCATACTTTATCGCCTACTTTAAAATCGACAACATCCGGTCCACATTCAACAATAATTCCTGAAACTTCTAACCCTGGAATTTCAGCAGCAACGCCGTTGGGGGCTGGATAATTTCCTTCACGTTGAAAGGCATCAGAACGATTAAGTCCGGCTGCTTGTACTTCTATTAAAACCTGGTCTCCGCTTATCTGTGGAGTTGGAGCTTCCTGCCATTGAAGTACTTCAGGATCTCCGTATTTTGTAATAACTACTGCTTTCATATTAATAATAATTTGGTTTAAATTTTTACGATACTTTTTTCCATTTTAATTGATGAATCACCAACCTTGAATTGCTCAAAAAAGGCTTTTCGCTTTCCAAATGTAGCAATCCATCTCTAAAGATAACCTTTCTGTTTTGCGTCTGCCCCGTCCAATTGGGGAAAAGTGAAATATCTATAATATGGCTCACGATCTGTTTTTCATCATCAGTTTGAAACGAACCCGAATATGCCATATAAGTAGAAGCTTCCATTGTGTATTCTTCAGGTGTTGCGTTCGTCCAATGTTCTTGTGTGAAATTTTTACGTTCGGGATTCATAATTTGAGCCGACATATAGCCATCGCTGTTGTAAATGATTAAACCTTTAGGATCATCACCCATAGGTTTGGTTATTTCGCCACCATCTACCGCAACTTCGATGAGATCTACCAGTTTCCAGCTTCCTGTTAACTTTTCAAATAATGTTTTTTCCATGATTTAAAATAAAAATGAGCATATCCGAAAAATACGTTCATCTATGCTTTAGATTAAAAAGGTTGATTATATTTCCCTGTTAAAGCTTTATTTTCGATGCTTTTCGCAAAGTTTGGAGTTTCTTCGTGGTTGTGGGCATCAGAAGCTGCTTGTCTTGAAGCCGCTGCATCAGCTAAATTAATTCCGTTTTCTTTAATATAAGCAAGCATTTCAGGAGTTGCCGTAGCGTGAATTTCGTTGGTGTAAAGACAAGTGTTGTCATCAATTTTTGTCGCTTTCAGTTCCCATAAAACCTGAACTTTTGTACGTCCGTTTTTAGTAATTGAATCTGAGATTGAAAGCATTCTGCAGTAATCAGGACGGTAAACATCGGCAACATAATGTTGTACCATCAATGCATCTCCGATGGTTTCTACATTTAATGAAACAGGCTCGCCGTCATAAGTTGTAGAAATCGCCGCGCCGATGTGTTGGGTTGAGCATCTTTGGTATTCGGCATCGGGTAGATTTAATAACCAATCTGCGATGTTTACTTTTTCGATAGGTGCATTAATAATAGCTGTTACACTTGAGTGAGATAATGCGTTTTCTGGTGTTTGAATAATTTCCATAATGTTTTATTTTAATTGTTTTGTGTGTTATTTCTGAAGTAAAACTATACTCATTACCTCAGGAATCACGGTACTTTTCATCGAATGGGCAAAATCACTCGGTAAATAAGAGAAAATAATCGGTGACCAAAGATTTTTACTTTTTTTGGCGATAAAATACAGAATCGTAGTTTTACTACAGTTTCTCATATTATTGGGAGTTAAATTTTATATCTCATTGAACTTGATTAACTTTAATGTAATATAGTAACCAAAACACAAATAAATATGAGTAAGATTGCAACAAATTCAGATAAAATTGCGGAAAATCATATTTCAGGAGTGCAGCGTATTGTAGAGCTTGAAATAGTGGTAGATGGTAAAATCATACGACATTTTAAACATTTTAAACTCCAGCAGAGTGTACGGAAACATCATGATTTTGAACTTATTCTGGCTCACGATTCTTTGGGCAATATAGAAAATCATGATTTACAGGAAGCACAGAACTTTTTGGGAAAAAGGCTTACGGTAGTTTTCAGATATAAAGATGTCGATAATAATGGCCCTGAAAGAACCTTTGCAGGAATTATTACCAAAGTAGCCTACAGTCAGGAAAAAATGAGTCTGGGAAATATTATTTTAAAAGGTTTCAGCCCTACCATTCTTATGGATTCTGCACTTCATACCCAGAGCTTTGGAGGTGGTCAGACTGTAAATACTTCTATTATCGCAGAACGTATCATCAAAGAAACAATAAGTTCCGGAGCATTTGATTATAAGATTGATGCCCAGAACAAAAGTTATATCAACTACAGCGCTCAATACAAAGAAACTCATTACAATTACTTGGCAAGGCTTGCTGTGTCTTACGGAGAAAAGTTTTTTTATGACGGAGAAATTCTGTATTTCGGTAAACTGCCTGCTGCAAAGAAACCCGTACGTCTTACGTATGGCAGTAATGTAAATGATATTTGTGTAGAGCTGAAAGCACTTCATACCAAACCCCAGTTTTTTGGTTACAACAGTAGTGAACATTCCAAATTCAATAGTTCAACCGCTGATATAAAACATCTTGGACAATTGGCAGGAAAGGCTTATCAGCTTAATAATGATATTTTTACCGGTCAGTCATTAGTTTCTTCACCCATTAACGCTAATCTTTCAATGGATTTGGATGATTCACAGAAAGGTGCTGCCGGAAGTGCTGCTGTAGAAGTATTTACCGTTTCAGGATCTACAACAGTTCCATTTTTGTATCCGGGATGCATTGCTGATATTGAGATGAGAAAGCCGGATAGTAATCAGACTTCTTATTTTACTAAATTGATGATTACTGAAGTTTCTCACGAAGTAAATACAAAAGGATTTTATACAGGAAGCTTTGAAGCCATCGCCGAAGGTACAGGTTTTCTACCAAGACCTGAGTTCTCTGTTCCGAATGCCGAACCGCAGATTGCCACTGTTATTTCCAATACAGATCCTCTTAATCAGGGGCGTATACAGGTAAGATTTGATTGGCAGGTGAACGATTCTACACATTTTATCCGTATGATGAGTCCAGATGCCGGAGGGACCAATGCCGTTACCCAAAATAGAGGATATGTTGCCGTGCCGGAAGTAGGCGATCAGGTAATGGTAGGTTTTGAATATCACCATCCCGATTTTCCTTTTGCCATGGGAGGAATGTTTCATGGCCAAATTGGGCTCGGTGGCGGTGTAAACAATCATATGCGATCTATTCAAACTAAAAGCGGAATAAAGGTTTTGATGAATGATGATGAAAAGAGCGTAACAATACTAGATCCGAGCGGTAATATCTACTTTATGGATGGAAATGGTAATATTACAGTCACAGCTCCGAAAAATATGACTTTTATAGCAGGCGAAAATCTTACTGTAAGTGTTGGAAAAGACATGAAAACTACGGTTGGAAACGATCATAATGTAAGCATTCAAAATAATCATCAGTTTAGTTCTAAGAATTATAAACAAACGGTAAACGAGAATAAAACGGTAAATGTTACAGGAGATTTAAAGGAAACAACTTCCACAACCACTCACAAAGCAAAAAATGGTGATATTTTACTGCAAAGTTCAGGAGTTGCCAAAATGCTTGGCAAGATTGATGCAAAGGTAAATAAAGGATAATGGTTAAATAAATCATTTATAGCTATAGATTTTAAAATCATGAACACATTAATAAAATATGTACTGAGCGTATTATTTTTTATTCAGATCTCGTGTCAGGAAAAAAAAGAGCCTCAAAAAGCAAAAACTATGACAAAATATGAATGGACGGAAGGAACCTCGGCTCCGTTGGGATTTCCCATGGAAGTTTATAAAGGAGGAATAGATTGTGAAGGTGGCGAGTGGGTTGGTTTAAGCATTGGAATAGCTCCCGGAACAAACATTTGGGGCGACATTAATAACGGAATGAGCAATGGTTTTAAAGGATTGCCGACTCGTCTGGATTTTATCTGGATGTCATTCATGGAAAATCAATTCTATCAAATAGATACCGATATAGATACTCAAAAAATAAGAGAATATTTCAGTAAAGGCTATGATATAAAAGCAACCAACGGAAGCGGAAAAACTGAACATCTGAATTACGATGTAATTGCTGTGGGAATGGCGCCCGGTGGTGTTGTAGTGGTATGGGTAGCAGGGGTGGGTGTACAAAAAGAAATCGGCAGATACCAAGGTAAAAAGGTAACCATCCCGGAATCTGAGATTGCAAAACTAGACAGCCACGAAAATCGTTTTTGGAGAAAAGATTATTTGGATATGGTGCATACTCGAGAGCAAATTATTCCGAAAAAGATACAGGAGGAAAACAAAGGAAAGCCTATTCCATTTGGTTTATGGGAGGTTTATCGAACAAGATTTAGCTGGAAACCTGTTTTTGAACTTCCTGAAAATGCTGCATTAAATTCTTCTCGAGATATAGGCCTTAGAATGATTAACGGAGAACGTGAGCAATTAGATGCCGCAAAAAAGCTACTGTCAGATTATGATAATAGAGCAATTCCTGCTTCAATTTCAATGTCGGTAACAGATAAAAATGATAACAGATATGGAGCAGCATGCGATCTGAATGCGAAATCGAGTGTAGAAGCTTTTAAAGAAGTTTTTGGAGACGATCCTAAAAGTACCAAAGCAGAACTCATCATTAAAGTAAATGAAGCATTTAGTTTTTTTACAGTAAAACTAAAAGGAGAGAATGGTAAAGAAGCTTTTATTAAAACAGATCGTTTAGAAATGTTTAAATCTAAAAAAAAGCATTAAAGTAAACTTCAATTTATTATTATGCAAAAAACATTTGTTTATAATTCTGGTAGTTCCCAATCTCCTGTAGATGAACTGCAGTTGGAGATAGGGGTGTTTTTTGATGGAACTTTGAATAATCTTAAAAATACAGAACTAAGGGAAAAATACAGAGATGGTAAAAATAAAATAGAAAGTACCGATACCAAGGAGCAAATCTTGGCTAAAGAAGAAGCCATAAAAAAAACGAGGGAGCAACATGAAAAACAATTTGATGCGCTCGAAAGTGAAAACATCTCTGAAAATGATTCTGAATACGATCGCTATCTTAAAGGCAGCCATAGAGGAATGCTGGACAAGCAAGGGGTTGATAACAGTTTCAGTAACGACTTTACCAATCTGGCAAGATTGTATAAAAGTTGCGAGCAGAAAGACTACGCCATCTATATAGAAGGTATTGGTACACTGGATAATAGCAGAGATGTAGATGATGGATTTCAATACGGTTCCGGAAAAACTGGGGTAAGAGGAAAAGTAAGAAAGGGATGTGAAAAATTGGCTGATAGAATTAAATTAATTATCAGAAATAATTCCAATCTGGATAAGCAACTTACAAAAATTACCATCGATACTTTTGGATTCAGTAGAGGAGCTGCCGCCGCCAGAAATTTCGCTTATGAAATCAATGGTCATAAAAGGTCGCAAGATATTGAAATCAGAAAATCCAGAAAAATAGTAGGGTATGAGTACGTTGAAACCTATACTCAGAGTGGTTCTGTAAGAGTTCCTATATACAAGGATAATTTGGATAGATAAAGATAAAACGGAAGTAGATCCTGCGTTTTTAATAAATGGAAAATTATCCAAGTTTGGCTTTTTAGGATATTATCTTTTAAGCAAAGGTATTCTCACGAATGAAGAACTTGAGGAGCTGGAATTAGACCTGCGTTTCATCGGAGTATACGATACGGTGTCATCTTATGAAGAATTTGGCGATATGGGAAGTATGGAAAGAGTAGGATATAGAGGAATGGTGCATTCTACCTTAGGATCTCAGCATAATTTCGGAGACGATGTAGACCAGCTTCAATTAAAAAATCCGGGTCCTTATTTTAAAGCAGTTCATTTTACTGCGGCTAATGAACATCGTGAAAATTTTTCATTAACAAGATTTCCCGGCAGTATCGAAAAAGAGTTTCCAGGAGTTCATTGCGATATCGGTGGCGCGTATGAAAACGGTATGGAAGAAGTAGATGAAATTGAAACCTCCAATCATAAACCTTTTTGGGCGTTAAAAAATAGAATGCAACAATTAATTGATGAACATTGGTTTAAAGACGATCAAATTGAGATTAATAATACGGCGATTAATATTCTGACTTGGGGGGCTGCTTACCGGAAAATCACAGGAACAAGGTTTCTCAGAAAAGAATACAGCTATATTCCTTTGCACTTTATGGAAGAACAGGGGCAAGCTTTTTACGATCATCATATTACAAGCAAAACAGAAACAGCATATTCTATCGATTTTGATAATCATTTGCCTGCTGCTAAAAGAAGGCTTCATGAATATGTATTTGGAAGTAAAGAAGCCTGGAACTTCATTAGTGATGAAGAGCTGGATAAACAAAACGAAAAAAAGAGAGACGAAACTCCCGTTGGGCCTACTACGGTAACAAGAGATAAGGATGGAAATCCTGTAATTAATATTCCTGAAGTTACGGTGTATGCCGACCGTTGGCAAAGTTTATTGAGAAAAATGAGAAACGAGTATCTCCATTGGTCGGCGAACAGAGATTGGATGGGTATGGATCCGAACAGTGATTATCAGCGAAGAATATATTAATGCCAATGATGGATATACTGCAGAATCTTAATCAAAAGACCTACAGGCTGGAAACCATTGTTTACGAGCAACGAAATCCGTTTTATACGATTCAAAAAAGTTTTACCAGAAATGTAGAGGTTTACTATTTGGGAAAGGTAAAAGAGAATTATCAGTTTCAGAAGTTTTAAAAGCGGATAAAAAAACAGATTACAAAATTGTACTTATACCACACGGTGTTTTCGGCGTTCCTCTGATGTCGCGAGCGTATGCACCTTTTCCCGGAGATACCCGAGGGCTTGGGAATGGAGACGAATTAACGAGAGACGGCTGGAAATTTAAAGGAAGGGGATTGAAGCAGGTTACCGGAAGGGCAAATTACGTTACGTTTTCAAAATACCGAAACAAGAATTCTTTTCCTGATGATACTACCGGAAAAATAGATTTTACCGAAGAGAAACCTGGTGTAGATCTGAAAGGAAATTATCTGAAATTATCCGAAAATGCCATGTATGCTACTCAGTCTGCAATCTGGTTTTGGAATGAAGGTACAAAATATAATAAAAAGACAGCCAAAGAACATGCTGATGCCGATGATGTAGATTCTGTTTCTAAAGCAGTCAATAGATATGATACCAAGGCGTTGCCTAAAAGAAAAGCAAATTATGACAGGGCTAAAGTGGCTTTTCAGATTGATGAACATTATGAATTTTTAAAAAAATAAGAAATGAAGACACTCCGTATAAGTTTATTGTTTATTTGTACATTTTTTCTGAATGTATCGGGTCAGAATGTTTCTGTTTTAAAAGATTCGGTCTGTGTTTCCAATAGCTGTTTTGAACTGCAGGAATTGAAAATAGGAGATCATAAAGGAACTGCAATTTACCAGCAGATTCAGAAAAAGGGCGATCTTTTTAATGGAGTTTTATTTGATGACGCCACTAAAAGACTGAAGGCTAAAAAAGATACGCTGAACAATTTGATATCAAAAAACCTCTTACAAGAATCCCAATACGGATTTGAAAAATATAAAATACTGTATCAAAAAAACGAGCTGCTAAATGTTTCGGTGAATATTCAGGCGTATGGTTCTTCTTTTGAGCAGACTCAATATTACTTTTTCGACCTCAATAAAGATGCAGAAATAGGTAAACAGTTATTTATCAATCAACGTCTTCTTTTATCATTGTGTGACAAAAAAATTAAAGGTCAGCAAGGGGTTGTTTTTCATTCCGAAAATCTTTCCGAATATATATTGATCGCTGATCGTAATGGAAAAATATCAGGTATTCGAATTATTTTTCATGAAAGCGATAAAGAAGGTAAAAGCAATTACGAGGAATATTCAGCTTCGTTTACATGGAAGGAAATTGAAAAGTTTATATCTCCTGCTTATAGAAATTTACTATCGGGAAAATAATTTAGTCTCCTGATTGTAAGGTGTTTGTGTTTGAGGTACTGAAAAATAACGTCTTCAAAACTGAAATGATAAACTTAAAATGATAACTCACTTTCAACGTTCTATGTGCATATAAAACATAGAACGTTAAAAATAAGCTACTTTATCCTGTTGACACTAACTATTTCTTAGGTTTCAATGTGAAATTATCTACATAAACTGCCTGATGTACACCATTCAGAAGAACTTTAAGCCCCAAATGAGTATCTTTTTTTAATGTAACATTAAATACTTTTTTATCTCCCGTAATTTTTGCTGCTTTAGCAATAGAAATATACGATTTTGTATCAGCTGCGTTCGCTATAGAAAACAATTCTAAAGATGTTTCTCCTCCGTTATCTGACGCGTCTAAGCTTAATGTATACGTTCCTGCTTTGATTTTTGGAGTTATCAGATACATATTTTCACCAGGATTAGTCATCGAGTAAAATATGATTTTTTTATCACTCGCATACAGCATCGCTTTTCCTGCTTGAGCCGTCCAACATTTGTTGATGTCTTTCCAGGTATCGAAATTTTCCGTTAGCGTATTTACCGTTTTACACTGTGCATTGGCTGTTAGAAATCCTCCAAAAGTCACGATTCCTGCAAGTATGATTTTTTTCATGAATTATTTATATATTATCAGGTAAAATTACTTAAAAAAGAGAATAAGAGAAAACGAATAGCTGCGTTTTTTGCATTTTAAATATGATATTTACACAATATTTTCGATTAAAATAATCCATTGATTTTTATTGAATCAAAACGAAGGAGTAAATTTTATGTACATTTGATTAATGAATTATTATAATTGATCTTTTTAGGATTGATTAATTTTTTCGTTTAAATTTAAATTCATGCAAAATTTTAAAATACTGACTTCCATTCTTTGCTTTTATTCAGCGATATTATTTTCTCAATACACAACTTCTGTAACGGCGACAAAAGGGAAAGATTTTCCAAAAATTGATGTAAAAGGAAATGCTGAATTTAAGGCATATTTTCCTGATGCAAAATCTGTTGTTTTAGAAGGCGGAGACGGAATGAAAAACGTACAGTCTTCCGTTACAAAAGACAAAAACGGATTTTGGAATGTTTCCACTTCGCCTATTGATGTGGGTTTTCATTATTATTGGTTTAATGTGGATGGAAAACGCACCAATGATCCAAACACGCAACTTTATTTCGGATACGGGCAACCTACAAGTGGTATTGAAATTCCTTCGGGAGAAGATTTTTTCTTTGCAAAGAATGTTAAGCAAGGGAAAATTGTTGATGATCAGTTAGATTCAAAAATAACTTTAGGAAAAAGAAATTTTAAAGTCTATCTCCCTTCGAATTACGGAAAGAAAAAACTGCCAGTTTTGTATCTGTATCACGGAACTGGAGAAGATATTACGGGTTGGGAAAAGCAAGGCTATATTTTGAATATTTTGGATAATCTTTTTGCCGAAAATAAGGCGAAAGAAATGATTGTCGTGATGGATTACGGTGTGGCATTGAATCCTGAGCAGGAAAAATGGCCTGATAATTCGGAGCGCACGGTGCTTTCTGCTAAAAATTTAGATAAAATCGTCATGCAGGAATTGATTCCTTATATCGAAAATAAATACTCCACAAACAGTAAAAAAGCCATTGCCGGACTTTCACGCGGAAGTTTTCAGGCAATGCTGATTGGTGTAAATCATCCTGAAGTGTTTTCAGCAATCGGTTCGTTCAGTCCTGTGATTTACGGTGGAGACCAAAATCACCCTTTTAAAGAACTTTCTATCAATAATTTATTAAAATCAAAGCAAAAACCAATATTTTTCATGGGAATTGGCGAAAAAGAAGAGGCTAGATTTTTAGATTTTAATAAAACAATTGCCAATTATCTTGATCAAAATAAATACCCTTACACTCAATATCAATCACCGCAAACCTATCATGAATGGCTGACGTGGAGAAGATGTCTGTATCAGTTTGCACAGCTGATTTTTAGATAAATGGAGATTATCAAATTCAATATACTTATTTTTAAGTTAATAGAGTTTAAGGAATGCATTGAAATTCATTTATTTTTTAATAATCAGTCTATTTTTTATTTTGGCTGAAGGTTTTTCTATAATAAATCGATAAAAAAGACTTACCAAAATACAGGTAGAAAAGCAGATTATTAATGTTACGTTATCTGAAATGTGTAGTTCTTCTTTCTCTAAAAATAACTGGATTAGATGAATAATTCCTTTATGGGAAAGATAAAGTGAATAGGAAAGTATGACGAGCTGAGAAGTGAAATAAGTGCTTTTTCTGCTTAAAAAAGAGGATTTCGAAATCGCTCCGAGTAATAGAATTCCATAACTGACGGCTACAAAAGTAAATCCTACAACAGACGCTTTTTCTGAATATTGATCTTTGCAAAACCATAAAGAAAAGATCAAAGCGAAAAATCCCGATGCTACAAGAATATTTCCGTTTTTATTGATGATTGATTTAAATTTTGAAGAAAACTGATAAAAATATCCAATTAAAACTCCAATCGCTAATCCGTCAAATCGGGTGTAGGTCGGATAATAGATTTTCATATACCATTCCTTCCAGAAATCAGAAGTTCCAAGACTGGGAATGATATATTCATTCCACGAAAAATATCGTAATGAAATTGATAGAATAATTAAAGCCGGAATGGCGAAGCGCAGATAGTTGATGCGTATAATGAAAAGTAGAAGTAAAACGGGAAGTAAAAGATAAAACTGTTCTTCGATGCAAAGCGACCAGGCATGAGAAAACGTTCCTTTTTCGATAACATTCAACCCATAATTTTGTGTAAAAGTGATGAATTTCCAAAACGAGGGCAGCGCTTCTCTTTCTCTGAAAATAGGAAAACAAAAATACAGTACCAACGTAAAAACATACGGCGGAATGATCCTGAAAAAACGTTTGGTGAAAAATGTTTTCAGATCAATATACTGTTGTGTTTTTATTTCTTCGAATAATTGGTTGGAAATCAGAAAACCACTCAATACAAAGAATAAATCTACGCCGGTCCAGCCTATCCAGCCAATTGTATCGATCCAATCCGGATGCCTGAACATTCTGTAATGATATAAAAGTACCAGAATAATAGCCAATGCGCGCAGATGATCGAGTCCGTAGAATTTGTTTTTATCCATTATTTTTTACACGAAATTCCGAGTATTTTAAATTGGAAGAGATAAAATGATGTGGAAAGTTCTATTTTGAGTGTAGAGAGCAATTATTTTCATACACATTCCAAAAATGGTTATTCACATTAAGTTTTGGGTATTTTAAATACATTTTGTATTAATGAAATTTTTAATTTCTATTTTTGAATATGGTGGATCAAACATCGAAAAAGAAAATAAAAAAAGAATTGGTTTATCAGGCGATATTTTGGATATCGTTGCTGATTTTTGGTCTTGCCCGAAATTACGGTGAACATGAGCAGCCTAATTTTAAAGAATTATTTTATTACGACCTCTGTCACTGGATTTTTCAGATCATTGGGGCTAATTTTATCTATTTTGTGCTGATCAGGAAATATTTTGATCACAAAAAATATCTACATTTTTCATTGTTATTTTTGATAAGTATTTATCTGTTAGCAGTCTTCAACCGAATTTTTATCGTTTATTTGGCAGAACCTTTTTTTGTAAAATATCCGCAAGACGATTTTATTTCAATCTTTACAGATGTGAAATATTTACTTTTCCATTATATTTTGCCCATTCTTTCAGGCTCGTTTATTTTTATTTCAATACAATACATTTTACGGTATCAGAATGAAAAACAAAACACGGCTCAGCTTCAGAAAGAAAAAACAGAATTGGAACTGAATGCACTAAAATCTCAGTTAAACCCTCATTTTCTGTTTAATACGCTTAATAATATTTACACTTTATCGATTCTCGAACCTTCGAAAACATCACAATCTATCGAAAGATTATCGGATATTTTGGATTACACATTGTATAAAGGGCAAAAAAAAATTGTAGCCATCACTGATGAAATGAAGATCATTCGTGATTATATTGAACTTGAGAAACTGCGGTATGATGAACGACTGAAAATCAGTTTATACGAAGAACTGAATTTTCCAGGCTGTATTCCGCCTTTACTGTATCTTTCTTTGGTTGAAAATGCTTTTAAGCATGGCGCTGAAAAGATAAGCGGAGCAATTGAAATCAAGATTTCGATAACAATAGAAGCAGATATTACTATTTTTAAAGTTGAAAATTCAAAATTTCTGAAACAAGAGCAAGAAAAAACAGGAATTGGCTTGAAAAATGTGAAGAAGCAACTCGAATTGTATTATAAAAACAACTATTCTTTAGCCATCAACGAAAAAGAAGATAAATTTAGCATTGAAATTATAACGCCAAACAATGAAGATTAAATGTATTATTATAGATGATGAGCCGCTGGCGGTCAAATTGCTGGAAAGTCATATTTCCAAGATCGACGATCTTCAACTTGTGGCGACCGGAAATAATGCAATGGAAGCCTATAAAATCCTTCAAACTCATGAAGTGGATTTGATGTTTTTAGACATTCAGATGCCGAATTTAAACGGAATAGAGTTTTTAAAATCATTGAAAAATAAGCCTCAAACAATATTCACCACAGCGTTTCGCGATTATGCTTTAGATGGTTTTGAATTAGAAGCTGTTGATTATTTGCTAAAGCCAATTACGTTTCAGCGATTTTTCCAATCGGTTGATCGGGTTCTCAGAAATAAGGCAAAAGATTATGAAGAAGATTTTGTTATTGTTAAAGTGAATGGTTTTAATCAAAAAATAAAACTTAGCGAAATTATTTATTTTGAAAGTCAGGGCAATGATATTAAAATTGTTTTGAATGATGAATATTTTCTGGCTTCAAAAATAGCCATTGCAGAATTGGCTGATCGTTTAAAAGGTAAAGGTTTTGTGAGAATTCATCGTTCATTTATCATCAATTCTAAATGGGTAACTGCTGTTAATAATCATGAAGTTTTATTAGGTCAGTTTACGATTCCTGTTGGGAGAAGTTATAAAGATGAATTTGATGATTTTGTGAAAACTTTTTTTGAAAAACGTTTATTTTAAAGATTAAACCTCAGAAAACCGGAAACCTATCCCGTGCAGATTTTCAATCAGCACATTTTCTTCATTGGCAAATACTTTTCTTAATCTCGAAATAAAAACATCCAGACTTCTGCCCATAAAATAATCATCATCACCCCAAATTGCTTTCAAAATATCCTGTCTTTTGAGCACGGTATTTTTATTTTTTATAAAATACAGAAGCAGATCAGACTCCCTTTGGGTCAACGTTATGGTATTTTCCTGATCTTTTAAAGTATAATTTTTAGGATCAAAATCGTATTTTGAAACTTTATAAGTGGAAGGAAAAGATTCCGTTTTTTTAGATCTTTTTAAAAAAACTTCAATTTTTAAAATCAGCTCTTCAATGCTGAACGGTTTCACGATATAATCATCAGCACCAATTTTCAGGCCTTTTATCCGGTCTTCCTTCAATGTTTTTGCTGAAATAAAAATAATGGGAACTTCAGAATCTTTACTTCGGATCTGTTTAGCGACTTCAAAACCATTGATTTCGGGCATCATAATATCCAATAGACAAATGTCGAAGTCTTGTTTTTCAAAGGCTTCTAGAGCAGATTTTCCGTTCGAGTAATGATTGATTTCGTAATAATTTTCTAAGCTGTCCTGAATCAAAAAAGCAATTGTTTGATCATCTTCGGCATATAAAATTTTAGATTTTTTCATGAATTGTGCATTAAAAATTAAGACGGGAAAAATAGAGTCGTGGTAATTCCCTGATCGCTGTTGTTTTCAACAGAAATTTTCCATTGATGTTGCTGAACAATTTTTTTGACATAAAATAATCCCAATCCGAAACCATTCACCTCATCACTTTTCTTCGTTTTCACGCGGTAAAATTTATCAAAAATATAAGGAAGATTCTTGGCAGGAATTCCCATTCCGTTGTCTTTAAACTTTAAATATAAGCCTTTTGAATCTTTCAGTATAAAAATGTTGATTTCAGGCTTAGTTTCACAATATTTAATGGAGTTTTCCAAAATATTACAGATGATATTGTTAAAGTGAAATTCATCCGCCTGAATCGAAATATTTTCAGGAATATCAATAATAATCGTGGTATTTTCATTTTTTTGCTGAATATTATCGGCAATGTCTTGAATGAAAGGAAATAACGTGATTTTTTGAGGCTTTAAGGATAATCCGGAAGCATCATTTTTCGCAATATTCAATATTTTTTCGATGTGGTCATTCAGCTTAAAACTTTGATTGATAATAATAGAGATGTAAGTCTGAAGCTTCGGATTTTCCTTCACCGATTCCTGTTTATTCAGCGCTTCTGAAGCCAAAAGAATAGACGATAAAGGCGTTTTGAATTCATGCGTCATATTATTAATAAAATCCCTTTGCAATTCCGAAAATTTCTTTTGTTGAATGATCGTATAAATGGAATAAACATAGACAATTAAGATAATAATCAACGCGAAAGTCAGCAAATACCAAAATCGTAATGAACTGATTAAATACGTCGTTTTATCCGGAAAACTGATCGAAAAATAGTAAACCAAATCTTTATGTTTCGGAAATTTAATCTCCTTATTTTTTGGATTTTTTTGATTGGGAGAAACGTATTTTCCATAAATCATACGGTCGCTTCTGCAATTATATAAAGCGTAAACGTAATTGGTATTTATTTGAAAACGAGTGAATTCTGTTTTAAGATAATATTCTAAAACCGTCGGATGAATTTCATTATTCACATTCACCAAATAATAATCGTTGGAAATATTCTGCACCGGATTTTCTGTGAATGTTCCCTCACCAGACAGTTTTTCAACCACTTCCATCAAAGCGATATTCACCTTTTGATTGAACTTCTGATTCTCGATATTATAAGCCTGTTTCGTCCATAAAAGCTGTGCAATCAAGATTCCGACAATCGCCAGAAGTCCGAGAGTGATGATGATATTGAGCCTTTTTATTTCCATTTCTGAAGCAATATTATTTAAAAAAATCTATTAATCCCGAGCATTAACAACTCGTTAACAAATGTTTGAAATCGTTTAACAATTTATGTCGAAGTTCGGCTTTACATTTGCTACAACAAGAAAAAACAATCGGTTTCAATAATTAAAATTTACCCTTATGAAAAATTTAAAAATCACAGCATTGTTGGCTGTTTTAGCATTTTCTCCGTTTTATGCTAACGTAATTTCTGAAACGCCATCTTTTGCAAAGGTAATTGCTGATGCGATTAAATGGAACAAAGAATCTATTGATGTTGGAAATATTCCTCAAGGTAAACCAAAATTGATTCGTTTTGAATTTACAAACACGACATCAAAACCAATTATTATCCAAAATGTTGCGCCATCTTGTGGATGTACAACGGCAGATTACACCAAAACTCCAATTCAACCTGGAAAAAAAGGATTTGTAGAAGCGAGTTACAATGCAGCAGCAGCGGGAGCGTTTATGAAAACAGTAAACGTTACAACAAGTGAGAGTAAAACTCCAAAAACCCTTTCTTTCAAAGGAGTGGTGATCTAATCTAAATTTTTAAATATTTACAGTTACAAGTTCAGGCTATCTCATTGAGGTAGCCTATTTTTTTGTTTCAATAAAAGAAAAGTGTGTTAATTTTTTATTTACCCTTTTAAAATGATTAATTAGGATTCAAATAAATGAAAATATCAGTTTTACCCCTTCAAAAATTCATATAAGACAAAATATTTAAAATTTAAACAAGATTTAATTTTTATTTAATCTAAATAAATTTTATTTTTGCACCATATCTCAAATATTAGTGAAGATATTTAATCATAATCTGTAATAATACAGTTTAATCTTCTTAAACATTAAAAAACATCGACTTTAAATTAATATGAATAAGACAGCTATTCTGGTGGGTGCTCTATGTGGCTTGATTTCGTTAAACGTTTCAGCACAAAATAATTCAGAATCGACCAAAGACACCATTTCAACCCGACAAAAAACAATAGAAACTGTTGAAATTACAGGTCGTAGAGAACGTGGCTATAAAAACAGCAACACGTTCAGCGGCACAAAAACGAATACGGATTTGATGGATATTCCACAATCCATTAATTATGTTACGAAGGAAACGCTGGATGATCAGGCGGCTTTTAAGACAAGTGATGCGGTGAAGAATATCAGCGGGGTCAATCAGGCTTCCTATAATAATAACGATTTTGTTTTGAGAGGTTTCAGAGCTTCCAATACTTTGGTGAACGGACAAAGAATTTCTACAAGAGGTTGGGCGCAGAATCTTACGCCTTATGTGGAACGAATTGAAGTGATTAAAGGACCTGCATCTGCATTATTTGCGAATACAGACCCAGGTGGAACAATTAATACTGTGACTAAAAAACCATTGAAGGAAAATAGAAATTCAATTAATTTTTCAACAGGAAGTTTTAAGACAATTCGAATTACAGGCGATTTCACAGGCGCCATGAACGAAAAAAAGAGCTTGCTGTATCGTTTGAATTTAGCATATCAGGACACCGAATCTTTCCGTATTCTTCAGGATCAGAAAGCGTTGGTGATCGCGCCTTCATTTTCTTTTATTCCGAATGAGAAGACCAGTGTAAATTTTGATTTTGTCTATCAAAATACCAACGGAAGATTAGACCGTGGACAGCCTATTTTCGGGGCAAGTCAGGGAACTGATCTGTACGCTGTACCAATTTCATTTGCCATTGGAAAGCGAAATGATTATCAGAAAGAAGCGAGTATTTTTACCACCATTTCATTGCAGCATAAATTTAACGATCACCTCTCTTTCAATGCTTCTTATCTGCGATCGATGTATGATGAAGATCTTTTGGAACACCGTACCTCCAACAGTTTTGCAGTAGATGTTAACGGAAATGAAATCCCTACGTTAATGGGAATGCAGACAATCAGAAGGCTTCGTAAAAATTACATTGATAATATTTCAGCCTATTTCACTTTTGATTATAAAACGGGAGAGTTTACCCATAAAACGTTGGTGGGTTACGATCATATTCAGGAAACGTTTCCGGAAGGAAATTCTACCTATAACGCTTCGGGATTTTTATCGGCAGACGGAAAATCGGTTATTTCAAAATATGATCCGGCTCATCCTGAAAAATACATGATCGTCAATGGAATACCTGTCCCGAATGTTCCTTATTTTAATTTGGCAAATCCGGATTATTCTATTTCTGAAATTTCAAATTATATCAATGTGAGCCGCGCAGAAACGCCTTCCCGATATTTTTTACATGGTGTGTATATTCAGCAGCAGATTTCATGGCGAAAATGGAAAGCTTTATTAGGGATGAGACAGGAGTTTTATACCGATGTTCAGGGCTTCACAACGAATAATGAAAAGAATATTCAGCAAAAAGCGTTTACTCCAAGAATCGGAATTGTTTTTGAACCGACACAACAAATCAGTTTGTATGGAACGTATAACCAAGGATATCAACCGCAAAGTGCAGGAACAATCGGTAGTCCGGAAACTTTTGGAGGTCCTTTTGATCCTTTAAAAAGCAAAATGGTGGAAGTGGGTGCTAAGTTTGAATTTTTCCGCAAAATGCTTTCTGTGACCACAGCCGCTTATTATATCGAACAGAATAATATCTTAATTAATGCACTCGATCCGTCAAATCCTGATTTGTTGAGACAGGTTGGTCAGCAACAGGCAAAAGGAATAGAACTTGATATTAACGGGAGAATTCTTCCGAATTTAAGCATGACAGCGGCGTTTTCTTATAATCTGGCAAAAATTACAGAAAGTGATAATCCTGCAGAAATCGGAAGCATTATGCCAAATGCGCCTAAAAATCAAGGAAATGTCTGGATAAAATATAACTTTAAAAACGACACGGCTTTAAAAGGGATCGGGATTGCAGCAGGAGCCAACTACGCAAGCAAAAGATTTACCAACGAAACGATTCTTGAATTACCAGCATACACCGTTGCCAATGCAGGAATATATTATAATTTCGATAATTTCAAAATGGCTTTGAATGTCAACAATGTCTTTGATAAAATATATTGGGTGGGCGGTTTCAGCTATTCGAGATTATTTCCGGGAGCACCTCGTAATTATATGGTTTCGGTAGGGTATACTTTTTAATGGTTGATTGTTGATGGTTTTTAGTTGCTTGTTATGATCTTAAATAAACCAATAATGACCGAGCCCTGAAAGGGCGAGTTACGTCAGAATAGGACGCCAGTCCTATTTAACACAGGCAACAAAAAGCAAAATATCAAAAAAATCATCAAAAATTAAAATTATTCCAATCAAATGACTATATTTGCCCAGCAAAAAAAGAAAATGATAGTATCTAACTTAAAAAAGGCAAAGAAACAGTACTTACGTCAAACGTCGTGAGTCATTTTCCTTTGGTTAGAATCGAAATAAATCAGGAGCTTGTCATCACGACAGGCTCCTTTTTTTGTTTGAAATTTAAATTAATATTATAATCTATTTATGAAAGTATTGAAATTTGGGGGAACTTCAGTGGGAAGTCCGGAGAGAATCGAACAGCTATTGCCAATTATTAAATCTCAGGCGGCAGATAAACATTTGGTGGTTTTATCAGCAGTTTCCGGCACTACAAATGATTTGGTAACCTTATCTGAACTCTATGCAAGCAAAGACATCGAAGGTGCTTACAAACATATTGATGTGTTGTATGAAAAGTACAAAGTTTTTGTTAATCAGTTATTTAAAACGGAAGAGGGACTTTCGGAAGCTTTAGTTTTTATTGAAAAAATATTTGATCTTTTTTATCAGTTTAAGAATAAAAATTTCACTTCAGATGCAGAACGAATTATCTTGGCTCAGGGCGAAATCATTTCCACGACCTTATTTCATTTACATTTAAAAGAAATCGAAATTCCTTCAACTTTATTATCGGCACTCGATTTTATGTTGGTGGATGAAGAACACGAACCGAATGTAGATTTCATCAGAGAAAATGCAAGTCTTGAAATGGCAAAATATCCTGAAGAAACACTATTTATCACGCAAGGATATATCTGTAGAAACGCTCAGGGCGAGATCGATAATCTTAGAAGAGGCGGTTCAGATTACACGGCTTCATTGCTTGGCGCGGCTTTGCAGGTTGAAGAAATCCAGATCTGGACAGATATTGACGGTTTCCACAACAACGATCCGCGTTATGTTCCTAATACAAAACCAATTGCGCAACTGAATTTTGACGAAGCTGCCGAGTTATCATACTTCGGAGCAAAAATCCTTCACCCGCAAAGTGTTTTCCCTGCAAGAAAATATAATGTACCTGTGAGATTGCTGGATACAATGAATTTGAGTGCTTCGGGAACACTGATTTCTGGTGAAACAACCAACCAAAATCAAATTGTGGCCATCGCTGCAAAAGACGGAATTACGGCAATTCGTATTCAATCGTCGCGAATGTTGATGGCTTATGGATTTTTGAGAAAAGTTTTTGAAGTTTTCGAACGTTTCAAAACACCAATCGATATGATTACGACTTCCGAAGTTGCGGTTTCATTAACGATCGATCAAACCGAATATCTTTCCGAAATCATCAAAGAATTAGAAGTGTTCTCGGCTGTTGAGATCGATGGCGAACAGTCTATCATCTGTATCGTTGGGGATTTCAGAGAAAATAACCACGGGCATGCCACCATTGTTTCCGAAGCAGTGAAACATGTTCCGATCAGGATGATTTCTTACGGCGGAAGCGAAAATAATATTTCTTTATTGGTTCCATCCACTCATAAAATTGAAACATTAAGATCGCTGCACAACAGGTTATTCTAAAATATAATATTGAAAAGAGATTGTTCCGTTTTGTGAATGATCTCTTTTTTATTTGAAACAATTTGACTACATAGAATTATCTTTTTAAGAAGCTTTTTCCCGCTATCCACTCATACTCCTCACGCCAAGCTCTCCAACGCTCAAACCCTAAAACTCTCCGACGCAAGTTCCGGGGTAACCGTTGCTATCGGGGCTAGGGTAGTAGTCACCTCATCATATCTAGTACAATATTCTCAAATTTTGTCATTCTTAAAGAATCTAAACCATAATTTTTCTAATCCTATATTGAGATCTCTACAGGATGACAAACTTTATGGTAAAGTTTCAATTAGGAAATTTTAAATAAATACATATTTAAAAATCAAGTAATTATCTGCAATTGATCATAATTAAAAAACTTTGCGAGCTTTTACAAGTGAAACGCCTTTGTGTACCTTAAAAACATTTAGCAATTAAAAAACTTTGTGAACTTTGCGTTCAAATCAACCATTATAAGTAAAAATATCACTTACATTTCGGGCAAATCCCGCTCACAATAAAATTATAATCTTCAACAATAAATTCTTTCGGAATATCAATCTTCGGAACTACATTTTCAATACACGTCACCGAATTACATTTTTTACAATTAAAATGCAGATGATTATGATTGTGATGATCTTTTTCGCAGTCGTGACATTTAGCATAATTTACAACGCCGTCAATATTTATAATTTTATGGATTTTTCCTTCCTCTTCAAGACGATCCAACACACGATAAATTGTAACTCTATTGCATAAATTCGATAATTTCTCCTGAATATTATGATGCGATAAAGCCGTTTCAGAATCATTAATTAAGTTTAATATCTCGGTTTTTGCCTGGGTATTTCTGGTTTGCTTCATGATTTTAATGCAACAAAGTTGCGATATAAAAATATTCTGTTTACTTTTGCAACAAAGTTACAATAAGAAAATTAAATCATCTATTTTATGAAGTCAAAAATTTTGGATGCAGTAGGCGTGTCAGCAGCGGTTTTATGTTTGATTCATTGCATGGTCTTTCCTTTATTAATGGTTATTCCCTTTGGGTTGTCGCATAATCCGTATATCGATCTCGCTTTCCTTTTCATTGGAGCAGTCGTTGTTTGGCGAATCACGCGACAGATCAAATCAACTCGTTTGAAAGGTTTATTCTGGTTCTCAATTATCCTAATTTCTATTTCCGTTTTTGCTGATTTGATCTTTGAAGTTCACCTTCCTTTAATCTACATCGGAGCTGCCGGATTGATTTTGGCACACATCATCAACTTTAGAAATCACAAACATTAATTCCGAAAAATGACAATAAATAAACTACCGGTTACCGTTCTGAGCGGGTTTTTAGGAGCCGGAAAAACAACTTTACTCAATCATATTCTTCACAACAAAGAAGGACTGAAAGTCGCTGTGATCGTAAATGATATGAGTGAAATAAATATTGATGCACGATTGGTCGAAAGCCAAAATACATTATCGCGAACTGAAGAAAAACTCGTGGAAATGAGCAACGGATGCATCTGTTGTACGTTGAGAGAAGACCTGATGATTGAGGTCGAAAGACTCGCCAAAGAAAAACGTTTTGATTATCTTTTAATTGAAAGCACGGGAATTAGCGAACCTATTCCTGTGGCGCAGACTTTTTCTTTTATTGATGAAGAAAACGGGATCGATCTTTCAAAATTCAGTTATGTCGATACGATGGTTACGGTGGTTGATTGCTTTAATTTTGAAAAAGATTTCGGAACAAACGAACTTTTGATGGATCGTCATCTTACCGGTATGGAAGGCGATTATCGAACAATTGTGAATCTTCTGACCGATCAGATCGAATTTGCCAATGTCATCATTCTTAATAAAACCGATCTTGTAGATGCAGATACTTTAGGATTTTTGAAAGCTGCTATTCAGAAATTAAATCCTGATGCTAAAATTATTCAGTCGGAATTCAGCAAAGTAAATCCGAAAGAACTTCTTAATACCGGTCTTTTCGATTTTGATAAAGCACAGGCTTCCGCAGGTTGGCAAAAAGAACTTGAATCTGATCATCATACCCCGGAAACAGAAGAATACGGAATTGGTTCATTTGTTTTCAGAAATAACCGACCTTTTCATCCGCTTAGACTTTGGGAATACCTCAGCAAAAATTATCCTCAGGGTGCTTTAAGAGCAAAAGGTCTGTTCTGGCTGGCTTCAAGACCTCATGATGCATTGAATTTTTCTCAAGCCGGAGGGGCTTTCCGATTAGAAAAAGCCGGAGTTTGGTGGTGTAGCATGCCAATGAATCAAAGGGTTCAGTACGAATCGTTTATGAAAAATCAATCTTATATTGAAGAAAGATGGGACAAAAATTGGGGCGATCGAATAAATGAACTGGTTTTTATTGGTCAGGATTTAGATAAAGAACAAATGTTACAAGATTTGGAAACTTGTCTTATCACTGACTTGGAAGCCAAAATGATGAAAGGAGGAAGAAATTTTGAAGATCCTTTTCCTCAAAATATTTAGAATAAATTTCACAATTAATTAATGCAACTTAGTCTCATTAGTTGATGTCTTCGCATTAACTTTGAACATTAGATTTTTATTATGGACAGACGTAAATTTTTAAAAGGATCGGCAATGCTATCCGGTTTATTAACTATAAATCCGCTTGATTTATTTGCCGGAAATGCCAAAGCTATTCCTTCAGACTCAAAAAAAGCTAAGAATATTATCTTCATGGTAAGCGACGGAATGAGTTTGGGAACTTTGAGCATGGCAGATCTTTATTCCAGAAACATTTTGGGAAAAACCAGCCATTGGATGAATCTGTACCATACCGGAAAAGTAAGCCGAGCTTTGATGGATACGGCATCTGCGAGTTCTATTGTGACCGATTCAGCGGCAGCAAGTTCAGCCTTTGGCGGTGGAGTAAGAGTAAAAAATGGAGTTTTGAATGTGGGAGCTAATGGTGAAAGATACGTTCCTATCTGGCAAAAATTTAAAAAAGCGGGAAAAAAAGCGGGTTGTGTGACCACAGTTACGATTACGCATGCAACGCCGGCTGGTTTTTGTGTTAATTCTGACAGCAGAAATGCAGAACCCGAAATCGCTGAAATGTATCTTGAACAAGGGTTTGATGTGATGATGGGAGGCGGTGACGAATTTTTTAATCCTGAAAAAAGAACCGATCATAAAGATGTTTATAATTCATATAAACAAAAAGGATATCAGGTTTTAAAAACTAAAGCTGATCTTACGAATGCTAAAAAAAACGGAAAGGTTTTAGGCGTTTTCAGTTCGGGAGCGTTGCCTTATACGGTTGATCGAAATAATTTGTCGGATCTTCAGGGAAGTCCAACCTTGGCAGAAATGGCGGGCGCGGCAATTGAGCAGATGAGAGATCATTCTGAAGGTTTTGTTCTTCAGGTGGAAGGCGGAAAGGTTGATTGGGCGGCGCATGCGAATGATATTTCAGCATTAATTCATGATCAGCTGGCTTTTGATGAAGCGGTAAAAACAGTTTTAGATTTTGCTGAAAAAGATGGTGAAACGCTTGTCATCATTACAACAGATCACGGAAATGCCAATCCGGGAACGATTTATGGTCCAGATGCGACTTCAAAATTCAATAGTATTTCAAATTATAAATATTCGAATGAATATGTTTTAAATTCTATTAAATCAGATTTTAACCTTCAACAAATTAAAGATTGGATTTATGAAACCAACAAAATACGATTGAGCGATGAAGAAGGAAAGCATTTGCTTGATTTTTATTTAGGCCTTGAAAAGCATGAATCGGGATTATACAATTACAAAAAATTGCCTTACAAAGCTTTCTCGGATATACAGCAGAAACATAATAATGTCGGCTGGATTAGTATGGATCATTCCGGAGATTATGTTGAGGTTGCGGCTTTTGGTCCCGGTAAAGAATTGTTGCCTTCTTTTGTGAAAAACACAGATTTACATCAATTGTTGCTGAAAGCTTCAAAAATTTAATGTAAATCGAATACGAAATATGTAATCCTCTTATTTTGACTTGCCAGTTTTTAGCAAGTCAAAATTTTTTTAAGCTTAAAAGTTCTTTATTCCGATCATTTTTAAAGCAGCAGTGCTTAAATAAACATCCTGATCTACCAAAGATTCAACATTTGTAAAGGTTGAACAAAGTCCGTCTTTTTTATTGAAAGACAACTCGATAGACTGATTATATTTAGCAACAATTCTCACGACAGAATAGCCGTTGTATGCGACTTCAAAACCTTCAAACAAACATTTTTTCGTTGCTTTTTTGTATACATTATATTCTTCGAAAGCATTGTTTTCATCTTCACTTTCGATGGTATTATGTTTGATTGATTTCCAGCTCGAATAATTTTTAGGTTCTTTCAAAGGTTCTCCACTCTGATCCACAGGCACAAACATTCCTAACTGAAGATCTTTTTTCAGAAACTGTGCGTAATTGATCATTAATTTCAGGGTCTGCAAATCGGCATATCCTTCGTTAGAATAATAATCAATCACAAAAGTGGTCATAGGGATAAGCTTATAGAAAGCGTTATTCGGCATATTTCTCGTTCTTTTTTTAAAACGCAAATATACAGGTTTGTGATTTTGGAATATATCTAAATTAGGGGTTTGCCTTTCAACAAAATTTTAAAAGAGTCTAAAAACCGATTACTTTAAAATCATTACAGGTTTATTAATATTTTGATAAATAGCTTCTGTTACACTTCTATTCATTAAATAATACAGGAAACTATGTTTTCCGGGCAGTGCAGTAATTATATCGACAGGATGCTCGGCAACAAACGATGAAATTCCTTTAATCGTATTAGGATCTTGCGAATAATAAATACGTGTAGAAATATCTGCAAAATTGTTGAAAATATATTTTTCGAGTTCCTGTTGCTTTTCCTGATCTAGATTTTCGTCTTTTTGGTAAATATGAAGCAGGCTAAGTTTTAAATGATTGGTCTGAAGTCTTTCTTTAAATTTTGAAATTCTTTCCAGCTTTCCGATTTGCGTAATATCGCACGGAGCCAAAACGTTTTCAACCTTCGTATAACTGTGATTATTAGGAACAATTAATGTTCGAATCGGGCTCGTTCTGGCAATTTCCACGATGTTTTCTGAAACCAAACTATCGTCATTTTCATCATGTAAATCGGCTCCCAAAACAATCAGTTCAACAGACGGATTTTCCTTTATCGATTCGTTGATGGTTCGCAGAATAGATGATCTGCTTAAAACAGTCGAAACGGTAACATTGGGCGCAATTTCTTTCACAACCCAACTTAAATTTCGTAATAAAGTTTCCGTATCTACTCGTACATTGTTAACATGATCTTCTGCAACCACAGAATACGGATCTGCGATATGAAGATAATCAAACATCGATTCATTAGAAACCATCAGCAAAATAATATGTTCATAAGCATATTGTTTTGCCCAGTTTGCGGCAAATTTTACAGCATTTTGGGTGGTTGCGCTTGCGTCTACGGGAATTAATATTGTTCTCATTTCAGTTGATTTTTATAGTTGATCGAGATTATTTGTCATTTTTTTGATGAGATCAAAAGCTTGTTTTACTTCACTTTTTTTCGCATCACCGGCGGCTTTTTTATATAATTCTAAAACCCACGGAAATACATTTTCCATGATCTTATTTCCCTTTTCGGTAAGATAAATCTTTTTATTTCTGCGGTCATTGGTATCTTCAATTCTTAAAACCAAATCGCGTTTTACCAAATTACTGATAAGATAGGTCACACTCGATTTATCTTTACTGATCTGGTTGGCGATCTCCTGCTGATTGATGCCGTCATTTCCTCGCCAGATCAAGCCCAATATCTCCAGCATTTCGTAAGAAAAACTAGGATCATGTTCATTGATTTTTTCCTGTATTTTCTGCCGAAATTTAGTTTTCATTTCGGTCATGGCAAAACCAAGACTCAGAGCCAGCTCGTTGATATTGTCTTTTTCGTTTACCATTTTCTATGATCTAGATTATATCTTTCTTCTATCAAATATAATAAAATTAGTTTGAATTAAAACTAATAAGAAGAAATATGATGAATAATAATGTATTCAATTAAAATAAATTCCTTAAAATATGTTTTATTGTTTATTTTATTTATTAAATTTAATTTAATGATTAATATTTTGATGCCACAATAAGCTAAATATTAATTTTATTTAAACCTAAAGGCATGTTTTTTGGATCATATTTCATGAAAACTATAAAAAATTTACTCATGAAAGCAACGATTTTTACAATTATCCTTGCGGTTATTCCGTACAGTATTTTCGGCCAAGTCGGAATAAACACTGCTAATCCAGCAGCGACTCTCGACGTAAATGGCACGCTGAAAATCAGACAAACTCCTACGGCGACGGCTTTGCCAGGCTATCAAATTTTAGCATCCAACCAAAATCCGGGAGGCGATTTTCTTGTTTCTCAGATTCCTCCGCAAACTATTATTGATGCTGCTGTAACTGCGGTGAATACATCGGGTACGACTAATACTTCAATGTATGCTGCCAAAAAAACAGCCGGAATTAGCTTATTAAGTTTAGGATTGTTCCCGACAGGGTTTAGAGCGGTTAATTTCCTTAATTCAGAAAGAACGGTAGGCAGCGCAGCTTTATTTTCAGACACCGATAATACGTATACCATACCGTCTAACGGCACATATGCTTTAGGGTTTACTTTCAGATATGGTACAGGTTTACAGGCAGAAATTCTCGCCAATACACCGGGAATAGGAATAACGCGAACCCGATCGGGAATAGCTACTTTAATAGATTCCAGAGCATTCAGCGGAGCGAATTTGGTTCTTTTGAATTTAACAATTTCGGAAACGAGTATTAATTCAGTGTACACATTTCAGGCGGGCGACAAAATTTCCTTTGGGCTTACAGGTTCTAATGCGCTGTCTGTGGGTTTATTAGGGTCTAGTATCGCTTCTTTCTATATCTATAAGGTTTCAAATTAAGGCAAAAAATTATATCAACTTATTTTAGCATATTGAAAATTAAGCCTCCAATACGGAGGTTTTTGTTATATAATTAAGATTTACTTAAAATTAATTTCTCTTTCTGATTATATTTTGAATTTATTCAAACGTAAAATCTTCCAAAATAATCTTTGTTAGAGTGATTATCATTAAATTTGTTCTGAAACTGAAAATCAATGTTTGAAATTTTCCTAAAATACCTTACCGACAAAATAGAACTTTCTAATGAGGAGATACAATTAATAGAATCTGTTTGCAAACTGAAAAAACTCCGTAAAAAACAATTCCTTTCCCAGGAAGGCGAAGTTTGGCATTACAACGCTTTTATTTGCAGAGGTTTGGTGAAAACTTTTTCCATCGCTGAAAACGGAACAGAACACATCATCAACTTTGCTCCCGAAAATTATTGGACAGGCGACCGTGAAAGTTTAATCAATGGAACTCCGTCTCGTTTGAATATCGACGCTATCGAACCTACAGAATTGATTTTAATTGAAAAAGCAGATTTTGAGAAGCTTTGCGAAGAAATCCCTCAACTGAACCAAATGGTCAATCAGATTATTCAGAAGAGTTTTATTGTTTCTCAAGGGAGAATTTTGGCCAATATCAGTTTTACGGCAGAAGAAAAATATCAGAATTTCCTTGAAAAGTATCCTCATATTGTCAACCGTATTCCGCAACATATGATTGCATCTTATATCGGAATTACTCCCGAAACCCTTACCAGACTGCGTAGAAATATGGTTAAGAAATAAAACCCCTCAACATTTGTCTGTTTTATTGTGAAACTATTGTCAATGGAAAAGGATTTGCTGTTGTCACATCGTTGCCTTTAAAATAACATGTAAAAAAATATTTGTTTTTGAAGACGGACTTAATTATGATGTTTTCAATCACTCTTTTGTTCCCCTAAACTGACTTGGTGAAATCTGCAATCGCTTTTTAAAAAATGTACTAAAATGAGATGGTCCTTCAAAACCTAGACTATATGCAATGTCAGAAATCGCCCACGAACTGTGTTTAAGCATAATCTTAGCCTCACGAAGTATCCGGTCTGAAATAAGGTCTGAAGTGGTTTTTTGAGTAACTTCCTTCACCGACTTATTAAGATGATTGACATGTAAAGCCATTTGCGCAGCAAATTCGGATGCAGTTCGTAAACGTAATCCGTTGAGGGTGTTGCGAATTGGAAATTGATTTTCCAGAAGCTCTAAAAAAAGTGTTGTAATCCTGTTTGCGGCTGTATTTTTTTCTACCATTAAATGGGGAGATGGTCGCATTTTTAAAGCCGAATGAATCAATTGTAAAACATTGTTCCGGATAACATCATCCTTAAATTCGAAATTTGAATTCTTTTCACTCATAATCTCAGTGAAAATTTTTGTCAGGGTGTTTTTTTCTGACACTTCCAATTCAAAAACGGGATATCCATCTGGCTGAAAAACAGGATACTTTTTTAAATGTCCAAATTCATTGAAAAACGATTCGGTAAAAATGCAGCTGAATCCCTCCTGCTTTGTCTCTAAAGGCTCCCAGCTGTAAGGGATGAGAGGATTTGCAAATAAAAGTCCGTTTTGAAGAATTTCGAAACTCTTATCAGCATAGTGAATTTTACTCTTTCCGGTAACCAAACATATTTTAAAATAATCTTTCCGTCCGTATGTGATTGTATTGGCGTATTCCGGAGAAAGCGCTTCAATTTTAAAAACATTAAAATGTCCCTCTTCTCTGCTTAAGTCAGGGGTTTTAATGAAATTATACTTCGCATAATATTCTTCTAATGTTTCTGGTTTTGTCATTTTTAAAAGCATCAACCTTTTCAGTAAATATTTTACAGTAACAAAACTAATAATTTTTACCACACAGATATTTTAAAGAAAAAAGATAAATAGTCCGAAATAGCATTCGGACTATTTACTGCTATTAATTTAATCTTGTACAAATTCACTCAAAGGAGCATCGATGGCTTCCAGGGCAACCATAGGATTCCAGAAATCTACATACTTTAAAATATTGCCTTCTGTATCGGTGGTTACCACAGAAATATATTTCTGATTATAAGGCTTACCTGTAGATATTGCATTTCCCTCACTTGTAAATTCTGCAATTACCAGCGTAGGATCTTCTGTAGCGTGGAAGTGAAGATTTTGAAACTCTACTTTAAAATGTTTAGGAAAATTTTTCATATACTCAAATAATTCTTGTTTTCCTTTTACTTTTTTAGGAAAATCTTTCGGACCATAGGGAAATTCCAGTTCACCATTATTATCAAACAGCTCTACCCATTTTTCGATTTGGCCGGTAGATAAAAATTCAAGATGATTTTTAAATGCATTTTGTGCTGCAACTTTAATTTGTTCTTTAGTTTTCATTTTAAAATAATTTTAAGATTAAATAATGTTAACCTGACTCTCAGGTAAATTTTCTATGACAAAATTAGTTTGCAGTGGTAAACGGATGTTTTAAAAAATCAAAGCATTCCTTTAAAAAATCAATCATTATTGGCTTTTTCCAATTCGTAATGTATCGAATAGTGAAACCTCAGCTGTTCAAGCTTTTCATTTCATTGACATTTGTTTGCTTTTTTTTCAAGCTTTTGTCAATGGAAGAAGGCTACTGAATGTTGGAAATTTGCTTCATACAATAACAACAAAAAAATGATCACAATGAATAATTTAAAAAAACAAATCAAAGCCAACGCAACAGCAGTAGCAAGTGCACTTTTATTATCAACAGCTGTTTCAAACACTTCAGCGCAGGAAAAAACAGGGATTCTTGGAATCGACCACGTGGGAATCAACGTTCCTAATATGAAACAGGCAGTTAATTTCTTCACAGACGTTTTGGGATTTTCAGCAGTTACAACTTTAGGTCCGATTCCTTTGGATGATGCTTGGAAAAAGAACAATCATATGAATGCGAAAACCGGTCCCGTAACCATCAAAATGGTAAAAGCAGGAACAGGAGCCAACATCGAATTGTTCGAATATCAAGACAACAAAGGCAATTCTCAACAACCCGGAGGAGACGACATCGGAGCAAGTCATATTGCTTTTTATACGAATGACATCAGCAAAAGTGTCGCTTATCTTAAAAGCAAAGGCGTGCAATTTTTGGGAGAACCATTTTTAATGCCTTCAGGAGATACAGAAGGTGAAACTTGGGTTTATTTTGTAACACCTTGGGGTTCTAAAATGGAATTGGTTTCTTACCCGAACGGAAAAGGCTATGAGAAAAAAAGTCCGGCAACAATTTTATGGTCACCGAAAGATGCTGTAAAAAATGAAAAGGAAAAATCAGATGCTAAACCACTTTCTGAAGTAGAAATTAAATCTTTAGTAGAAGGACATTTAGCAATTTGGAACGAGAGAGACCTTAAAAAACGTGAAGCTTTAATGTCAAAAATCTATGCAGATGATATTGAAATGGTGGACAGTCATTTTATTGCAATCGGTCATAAAGAAATCAATGGTTTTGTGGATGGATTGCAACAGAAAAGTCCGAATTCTAAATTTTCTCACATCAAAGCCATAGACGTCAATCACAACATTGCAAGACTGTACTGGCAAAACGGAACTCCTGAAAAACCTGATGCTGTAACAGGAATGGATTTATTCGTTTTTGAAAATGGAAAAGCTGTGAAACTGTACGTTTTTGTAGATAACAAAAATTAAAATCTCTCATTTCCTAATAAACTCAATATTTATTTTTTGACGCAAAGATTTTATTTAAAGTTTTAATTATTTAAGTGAGCAAAGAAAAATCAACAAGTTGATTGATGAAGCTTTGTTTTCAAGTTTCGCGAAGCAAATTTTATTTGCCTTTGCCCTCTAAAAATAATGGATAAAGTTGAATTAAAACTTTGCGTTTAAAAAAATAGAACAATAAAAATTTCAATCAAACTCAATCTTTAACATTTAAAATAAAACAATATGAAAGCATCAGTAATCAATCAAAATTCAGCCAACGAAACATTAATCCGCGAATTGTACAGAATCGCTGAAGTTCAGGATTCAAAAGGATTTGCAGAACTTTTTGCAGAAGACGGATATTTCTGGGATGTATCTTCCGGAACCAAATATTACGGTGAAGATATTGGGAAACCTGTGGATATTTTTGCTACCGCATGTCCGGATATGCACAGAGAATTATACGAATTGTATGTCTTGGAAGATGAAAATATAGTCATCGTAGAATTGTCATTGAACGGAACTCATAACGGTCCTCTTCAATTAGCATCTGGAACTTTGGAACCAACTGGAAAAACCATCGAAGTGCCTTGTTGTGATGTCTTCAAAATTGAAAACGGAAAAGTAAAATCATTCCACTGTTATAATGCGGGAACGATACTTTTAGGACAATTAGGCGTTTTTTAAATAAACCAATCAAGGTAAGTGTGAATCATCATTTGCCTTGATTTAAAACATAAAATCAAATGAAAAATATATTAGAACTACTGAACTGGAGATACGCCACAAAAAAAATGACGGGCGAAAAAATCTCCTCAGAAAAAATCAACATCATCTTGGAAGCTGCTCATTTGGCGCCTTCAGGAATTGGACTACAACCTTACGAAATCATCGTCATCAGTGATCCCGAAATCAAAAAGAAAATCTTACCGATAGCAATGAATCAGCCTCAAGTAGTAGAATCATCGCATCTTTTGGTTTTCGCGGTTTGGGATGAATATTCTAAAGAAAGAATTGATAATGTATTCGATTATCTGGCAGAAAAACGCAATGTAGATTCTGCTCATTATGATAAGCAAAGAGCATTTTCAAAACAGTTTTTCGGAAATATGAGCATCGAGGAAAACTATCATCACGCAGCAAAACAGGCAAATATTGCTTTAGGTTTAGCGATTGTTGAAGCCGCTTCGGAAGGAATAGATTCTACACCGATGGAAGGCTTTAACCCAATTGCACTTGATGAGTTTTTGAAACTTTCATCTAAAGGTTTACGAAGTTCAATGTTGTTGGCTTTAGGCTACAGAGATACTGAAAACGACTGGAATCTTAATCAGGAAAAAGTACGCAAACCATTTGATGAGTTTGTGACTTTTCTTTAATCTTTAATTTTAAATAAAATAGTATGAATCATTTAGAAAAAATTGGAACATCCAATAACCACGATAAAACACAAACGACAGAAATTACGGTAAGCGCTTATTACAAAGTGCATCCCGAAGACAGACAAATTTTCATTGACGCCGTTATTCCCGAAATGATTGCTGCAAACGAACTTGAAGGCTGTATTTATTATGCTTTCTCGCAGGATTTGACAGATGAAAATACATTTCATCTTTTGGAAGGCTGGAAAGATAAAGAAGCGTATGAGCGCCACGAAAACTCAGAAACATTTTTAAAAGCTTTGAGTACCGTTGTGAAAAATGTTAGAATTATTGACCGAGAAGGTGTTCGTTATGACGTTTCAAAAATTCATATCGACGACCCACGTGGAAAGGTATGATTGTAGATTTATAATTAATTCTTAAATTAATCTAATGAAAAACATCAATAAACTCATTTGGATTTTACTTGCTTGTTTTCTGCTCATTCAATTTTTCAGACCTGAAAATATTAATGACGGAAAACCTACGCAAGACCTTGTGAATGTTCCCAAAGATGTCAATACAATTCTTAGAAATTCGTGTTTTGATTGTCATTCTTCGGAAGCCAATTTACGTTGGTATGATAAAATAACGCCTGCGAATTTTTTGGTCAATTCTCACATCAAAGAAGGTCGTGAAGCATTTGATTTTTCGAAATGGAATTCGTGGCCAAAACCTCAGCAGAATTCTACGATTTATTACGCGATTAATAAAGTTTTATCGGGTGAAATGCCGATTCCGAGCTATGCTTCGGTACATTCTTCTGCAAAATTAAATGAGCATCAAATTGAAATTCTTAAAAATTATGCTTTGTCACTTTCTCCAAGAAAAGTTTCAGACAGTTCGCAAATCAATTCGGCGGAAAAGCAATACAATTCGTGGGTTAATGGTGAACTGAAGCATCAAACTGTAAAACCTTCACCAAACGGTTTGCAATATATTCCTGATTACCGAAACTGGAAAGCGATCAGCACAACAGACCGTTTTGATAACGGAACGATGCGCATTATTTTCGGAAATGATATTGCGATAAAAGCGATTCAGGAGAAACATACGAATCCGTGGCCGGATGGAACTTCTTTTGCAAAAACCGCTTGGAAACAAAGAGTCAATAACGATGGAAGTATTGCAACCGGAGAATTTATTCAGGTGGAATTGATGGTAAAAGATGCAAAAAAATATGAGAAAACCAAAGGTTGGGCTTGGGGAAGATGGAAAGGAAATAACCTGAAACCTTACGGAGAAACGCCTGATTTTGATAAAGAATGTATAGAATGTCACAAACCGATGGAAAATCGGGATTATGTGTTTACTTCGCCTCTGTATTTGATTTCTCAACTTAAAAAAATTCAGAAATAATGAAAAATATGATTCTATTCTTCGCACTGGCAATCATCATTTCCTGCGAACAAAAATCAAAAGAGTTTCTTAATATCGAAGCATCTGTTCAACAAAATGATGAATTAAAGGAAAATCCTTTGTTGATGAACCCAATCACGTCATCAATTCAACCAAAAGACAGCACAATGTCAACTTTATATGGAAATGAAATTGCTTTTGATTATGCAAAACAACATTCAGATTCCAATTATCCGAAAAATGCAGTTTTATATGAAGTAACGTGGAAGCAAAAGCCCGATGAATTGTGGTTTGGCGGTAACATTCCGAAAGAAATTTATTCTGTTGAGAAAATTACATTTGATAATGCTAATTCTGTTTATGAAAGGTTTGCAGGAAATCCTTTAAAGAAAATTCAAATCAAAGAAGCTGAAGAAAAGTTGAGAAAAGATTTTATCATTCATCAGAAAATGGCAGTTTCACCATGAATATTTTATTTGTATTGCAATTTATGCACCCTAAATTAAGTCTAAAAACATGCATTCATTTCATAACTCAAAATAATTTTTAAATTTGAAAAAAATATCAACCGTATGAAAAAACTTTTAATTCTATCAGTCGTTTTAGTTAGTATTTCGCTTACTAAAGCCCAAACCATAGAATCCGGAAGCCGTAGTACAACTGGCTATATTAAATCAGATGGAACCATTGAAAACAGTAGCCATTCCTCGGTTGGTTATATTAAAAGTGACGGAACAATTGAAGACAAGAGTCGCAGTACGATTGGTTATATTAAAAGTGATGGAACGATTGAAAATAAAAGCCGTTCTACAGTAGGTTACGTGAAGAGTGACGGTACGGTTGAGAACAGCAGCCGCTCAACAATTGGCTATGTAAAAAGTGACGGAACGGTAGAAAATAGCAGCCGTAGTACAATCGGTTATGCCAAAGGCGTCAAAAAAGAATGGGCGGCAGTGGCTTTTTTCTTTTTTAAGTTTTAAAATGAAAAATATTTAAATAAAAATTCCGCGCTACAATAGTGCGGAATTTTTTGTATTGAATTTAAATAATAATCGTAAAATTATTTTAAAACTTGTTGATCATATAGCAAATTATCATCTTCATCAAAACTTATAATCAATACTTTATATTGTTTTGCTGTATCGTTATTGTAAAATTTAATTCTTGGCGGAACATAATCGCTGTCAAACAAATTCGGATTCCAGTATAATGTTTCTCGTGTATCGTTTTCTATTTTCTTTGGAGAATCGTCATCATTCAACATTTCAAGCGGAAATTCTGAAGGTTTATCATATCCTTTTATCGTTGTCGAATTGTTTTTAGTCGCTTCTTTTTCATTGGTTTTAGATTTCATATTCCCTCGCAAAGTATAGATTGCCACGGCATCGCCTACCAATCCGCCACCTTTGATGATTTTCACCATTGCAATGTTTGTTACGGGAAGGCTCGAAATCATTGATGGATCTGTTTGAACTTCATCTAAATATAACTTAGCCTGCGAATTACGAATATAAGGAACATTCACCCCCGAATTATCTCTTTGAAACGTTAAACCCGCCGCTCTGCCTTGTAGCCAGTCAAAAATATTATTAAATCCTTCAGCATGCTGATCTTCATTTACAAAATCAAAAACGGTAGAATTTACAGAACTAAACATTCCGGTAGACAATTGTTTGTCGAGTTCTTCTTTTGGGTCAGCTTTTTTACCGACTATTTTTACTTCTTCAATTTGCACATCAATATTTTCATCTTTTCTCATATTTTTCTGAGTATTGATAGCTCTTGAAATTGATGGTGAAATCTTCTTATTGCCGGAAGCCGTTACCAGCTTATATTTTGTAGTCGGAAATTTCCCTGTAAATGGAGTGGGAACAATTAAAGGTTCTGCGGTCACAAAAAGATTATCCGTGCTCGATTCTTTATTATCTGCGTTTACAAAGATGGAAACATTCAGCGGTTCATTGAAGTTGACATTATTCAAATAAACATATCCATTTTGATCTGTTTTGAAAGGATTAATCGTTGGCTGATTTTCACCTAATTTCAATACCAAATTTACCGTTGCATCTCTCAACAAAGCATTGCTTTTAAGAGGTTTTATTCTATAAGAAAGAAATTTTTGAGAATTGTTTTTCAGTTTAGGAATAGGTCCGTTAAGTACAGTATTCCAGTCGAATCTTCCCCAGTTTTCAGAAATAAGCAAGGCATCTAGAGCTTCGCTGTTGGCATTTTTAGAAAAATATTGCGCCGGACTATCTATTTTTGAATGAAAATCTCCCGTTAACCAAAGTCCGCTCAGTAGATTTTCTTCTTCCGGAGTATTGCTGCCATCATCATCGCTTACGACAACGGTATAATTTTTAAAATAAGATTCTGGCGAAAGGTCAATGCTGTTGAAAGATCTTGGCGTATGTTTCAAATCCTGACCAATAATTTCTGCTTTTTCAATTTTCAGATTGTCAGGTTTTATAAAACAAAGTCTTTTTGCCACCAAATTATCTTCATCATCAAAAATTGCCAGTTGAAAAATACCATTATTTCCGTTGCTTATTTTTGTCGGAATAAGGCTCGAAGCTTCATTAATTAACTGATTGATATTCGCTTTGTAAGCCAAATGGTTATTAATGGTTCCTATGATTTTATAGTTCTGAAGCTGTTGTTTTAAATTTACTCCTTTCAAACTGTATTTAATTCCATCTTTGGAACTTACAATTTCTAAACTCAATCCGCTGCTTGCTACTTCTGGTAAATCAATGGTTTGCTTTTTTCCAGTATTATCCTGAATAATTGCCTGATATTTTTTTCCTAAAGATGGAGTTATTTTAAAAGAAGCGACATTTTTATCGAAAGAAGTAAAAGTTGTGATGGTTGTGTTTGGATTTTGTGCATCTATGATTTTTCCGCTCCAGGTTTCGGGTAAAGCGGAGTTGCTGGATAATCTTACCGCAAATTTTGTAGGAATTCCGTTAATGAAATTTCCGCCTTCCGGAAAAGCTTTGGCAGACCAGTCAGAACTTTTGGTAATTTCCAGTGTTTCCGTTGAATTAGGATTATAAATCGGAATCGTTTTAACAATCTGAAAATCTTCATTGAAATTCGTCATGTAAGGAGTATAAGCTCGTACAAAATATACTTGCTCCGGAAGATTTTCTTTAAGCTTGAAATCTCCGCTTCCTTCGCCGTTGGTAAGAAGTATGGTTTTCCAATCGATCAGTTTTTTATCAGCGTCGTATAATTCTACAAATAACGTGGTAGAAAGTGCTGAACGGTTATAACCATCAAACACAAAACTTTTAAACCAAATTTGGTCGCCGGCTACATATTGCTTTTTATCGGTAAGGAGATACACTTTTTCCTGTTCGTAATTATTTTCAAGATTGGTGAGTGCTTTTTCGAGTTTCGTTTGTGAAAACACAGGTTGTACCGCTGAAATAAGCAATAGAAAGAAAATATTTTTCATAGAAATCTTAACGCATTTTAAATCCAATGCTAAATTACTCAATAAAAGACTTCAATAATTGATATTTAACTTATAATTTGAAAAAAATAAATAGGTTTTGATAGAAAATTGGATTTGATTATTTAAAACGGAGTAATAAAATTTAAAATAAATCTTATCTTTAAGTGAGATGAAATTATAAAACATCATGAGGGAAGGAGAGTAATTCCTGCGGCGGCAAGATAGTTGTATTTAGATAAAAACCAAACAAAATATGAACTATGAATATAAACTTACAACAGAATATTCAGCTTAATGACTATGTTTCTGATTTCCGTGCGGATATTTTTTCCGGATTATCTAATTATCCAAAAAAATTATCTTCAAAATATTTTTATGACAAAATAGGAGATCATCTTTTTCAGCAGATTATGAACATGCCGGAATATTATCTTACACAATGTGAATTAGATATATTTAAGAATAAAACAGAACAGATCGTTAATGCTATTTCTAAGGGTATTGAATCTTTTGATTTGATAGAACTAGGAGCCGGAGATGCGATGAAATCTTCTTTTTTACTTGAAACGCTGGCTGAAAAAAGAACAAGTTTTACCTATATGCCCATAGATATTTCCGGCAATATCCTTTCTGTTTTGCAGGACAGTCTAAGTAAAAAGATTCCAACATTGGAAATCTATCCTTTAGAAGGCGAATATTTCGATATGCTTGATAAAGCGACTCGTATTTCTGAAAGAAAAAAGGTAGTATTATTTTTAGGGGGCAATATCGGAAATATGGATATGAAAGAAACAATCCATTTTTGCAGTGAATTAAAACGAAAACTGAACCCCGGAGATTTGTTTATAATAGGTTTTGATTTAAAGAAGCATCCACAGACTATTCTCAATGCTTATAACGATCCTGCCGGCATTACGGCCTCATTTAATCTTAATCTACTTACAAGAATAAACCGTGAACTGAATGCAAACTTTATGTTGGAACAGTTTCAGCACTATCAAACATATGATCCAATTTCAGGAGCATGCAAAAGTTTTTTGGTAAGTCTTTGCGATCAGACAGTTTGCATAGAAAATCACCGTTTTCATTTCAAAGAAAATGAACTGATTGACATGGAAATCTCTCAGAAATTCTCCCGGCAAGATATTAGAAGCCTTGCAGGAAATTCAGGATTTCATATTGTTACTGAAATTAATGACTCTAAAAATTGGTTTGTAGATTCTATCTGGATGATATAATTTAAAATGATTTGTATGAAAACAGTTAAGTTACCAAATGATATAAATTTCACTAAAAATTGGGCAGAAAAATACTCAGAAATAAGAAATCATTCTGTAGAAATTTGTAGGCCGCTTGAGATTGAAGATTATGTTGTACAGCCTATAATAGATGTAAGCCCACCCAAATGGCATTTGGGACATACAACGTGGTTTTTCGAAACATTTATTTTACAACCTAACTTTCCGGGATATAAAGTTTTTGATGAACAGTATAACTTTGTGTTTAATAGTTATTATGAAACCATTGGAGCTCGTGTAATCCGCACAGACAGAGGAAACCTTAGCAGACCATCTGTATCGGATATTTTTAAGTATAGAAAATACGTTGATGAAAAGATGGGAGAATTTTTTAAAAGCGGGTACCTCAACGAGTCATTAGAATCCTTAATCGAATTGGGCCTTAATCATGAACAGCAGCATCAGGAATTACTACTCACAGATATTAAATATATTTTAGGACATAACCCTTTATTTCCACCCTACAAGAAAGAAAATATTTCAAAAAAAGAAAGCAAAAAAAATCCGCAAATGATTAATTTTCCAGAAGGAATTTACGAAATTGGCTTCAATGGAGAAGGATTTTGTTTCGATAATGAACTAGGAAGACATAAAGTTTATCTCAATGAATTCGAAATTTCTGATCAACTGGTTACCAATGAAGAATATTTGCAGTTTATTGAGGCTGGAGGGTATGAAGATTTTCGATACTGGCATGCTGAGGGTTGGGAGTGGGTAAAGCAGAATAATGCAAGATCTCCATTATACTGGCATTTTATAGATGAAAAATGGCTAAATTATACTTTAAGAGGATTGGAAGAGATCGATTTAAATGAGGCAGTCTGTCATATCAATTTTTTTGAAGCATCTGCTTTTGCCGCTTGGAAGGGGAAACGTCTTCCGACAGAAGCAGAATGGGAGATTGCATCAGAACATTTCAATTGGGGAGAACGGTGGGAATGGACAAATTCTGCCTACCTGCCTTATCCCGGATTTAAAAAGCAATCCGGAGCAGTGGGTGAGTATAATGGTAAATTTATGGTCAATCAAACTATTTTGCGGGGTTCCTCAATTGCTACACCCATTGGGCACAGCAGAAATACCTACAGAAATTTTTTTCCTACTCATTTGCAGTGGCAGTTTACGGGAATAAGGCTTGCTCAATAATTTTTAATCATGATTACAGTAGAATCAGTTTCAAAAAATTTTAACGGAAAGAAAGCGGTTGATAATATTTCTTTTCAAGCAAATGATAAGGAAGTTATAGTGTTGTTGGGAACCAGCGGGTGTGGAAAAACAACGACATTGAAAATGCTTAATCGGCTTATAGAACCAGACGCCGGAGCAATTTTTATTGACGGCAAAAATATTCTTGAACAAAAACCGGAAGAAATACGCAGAGGAATAGGTTTCGTTATGCAGTATTCAGGATTGTTTCCACATTACACAATCCAGCAAAACATAGCGGTTGTTCCTGATTTATTGAAATGGGACACAAAAAGAACAAAGCGCCGAACCCAAGAACTGATCCACAAGCTGCATCTTCCCGAAGATATTCTCAACAGATTTCCTAATGAATTGAGTGGTGGGCAACAACAACGGGTCGGAATCGCGCGTGCGCTCATTGCAGATTCGCCGATTTTACTAATGGATGAGCCGTTTGGAGCTTTGGATAATATTACAAAAGCTAATATTCACTCGGAATTTAAATCTTTGGGTGAACTGAAAAATAAAACAATCATTCTGGTTACTCACGACATTCAGGAAGCATTTGAACTAGGACACAAAATTTGTTTAATGCATGAAGGTAAAATAATACAGACAGGAACTCCTAAAGAAATGCTTTACCAGCAAAAAAATGATTTTGTAAAAAAATTTTTTGCCGAAAACCGACTCTTATTAGAATATAAGGTGGCTACTTTAAAAGATATGAAAAATGATATTGATTTCAGCCGTTTATATGAAAAATTTAAATTCTCGGAGCATACAAGTCTGTGGGATGTCTTTCAGAAATTAAGCACTGATAATTTGTTTTTAGAAGATTATGAAAATCTTGTAAGGGCATTTAATGATTACCGAAAACTACAAATCATATGAGTCAGCAAAGCTTTTGGCAATTTATAACCGAGCAACACAGCAAATTATTTGAGCAGATTGTTCAACATTTGGGGCTTACTTTTATTTCACTGTTTTTTGCAATTATTGTTGGCTTGCCTATAGGAATTTTAATTGCAAGGAAAAGAAAACTCTCAAGCCCGGTTTTAGGTATTGCAGGAATTTTACAAACTATACCCAGTATTGCTTTACTAGGTTTTATGATTCCGGCTTTTGGCATTGGAGCTACCCCTGCTATTGTTGCATTGTTAATTTATGCTCTTTTACCTATTATTCGGAATACTTTTACAGGTATTACAGAAGTTAATTCAGATATTATTGAATCAGCTAAAGCGATGGGAATGAGTAGGAAACAATTGCTGTTAAAGGTAGAGCTACCTTTAGCAATGCCTTTTATTATTGCAGGTATAAGAACTGCAGCTGTTATCAACGTTGGGGTGGCAACCTTAGCTTCGTTTGTTGCAGCAGGAGGCCTGGGTGAATTTATTTTTGGAGGAATTTCATTAAATAATACGAACATGATTTTAGCAGGTGCAATTCCTGCCGCTTTGCTTGCCATACTTTTAGACCAAATGATCGCCCTTTTGCAGAAATCAGGCTATCAATTAGTAAAGAGATTGAAATATATTCTTCCAGCTTTATTAATTATAACGGCGGGAGCTTATCTTGTGAAATCAACCTCTGAAAATAAAATTAAAGCAGGTTTTACTCCTGAGTTTATGGGCAGACAAGATGGTGATTTAGGACTTAGATCGGTATATGGATTGAATGTAAATCCAGTAATTGTAAATGATGCTATTATGTACAAAGCGGTTTATGAAAAAGACCTGGATGTAATTAGTGGCTATTCTTCCGACGGTAGGATTAGAGCTTTTGATCTATATGTTTTGAATGATGACAAAAAGATTTTTCCACCTTATTTTGCTGCTCCAATTATTAAAACCAAAACGCTTAAAAAATTTCCTGAATTAGAAAAAACGTTGAATCTTTTATCCGGAAAATTTAATGATTCGATAATGACAGATTTGAATTATAAATCAGACTATCTTAACCAAACTCCGGAAAAAATTGCTAAAGATTTTTTAGTTAAAAACAATTTATATAAAGAATCTGATCAAAGAAAATCTCAAACCATAAAAATTGGCTCGAAGATTTTTGGAGAACAATATATTCTTGTCGAAATGTATAAAATGTTGATTGAAGGCTACACAAGTTATAAAGTAGAAACCAAAACAGGGTTGGGCGGAACAAAAATATGTTTCGATGCTTTAACGAATGATGCCATCGATTTCTACCCAGAATATACCGGAACAGGTCTTCTGGTTTTACTAAAACCGTCATCAAAAGTAATACATGATGTTTCCCGAAGTCCGCAACGAACATTTGATTTTGTTAATTCAGAATTTAAAAAGCAATATGGTATTGAATGGTTACAACCGTTGGGATTCAATAATTCTTACGCACTGATGATGCGGAGAAAGCAGGCAGAAGAACTAAAAATTAAAAATATTTCTGATCTTAAGAAATTTTTTAATTCAAAATAATCGTTGTTGAAGAGTATTGATCAACCGAGACAAAAAATTAATAAAATATGTATTTAAATGTTTATTTCTTCAGATATTCTGAGTAAAGAAAAATTGTTTCAAAGTCCATTAATCAAATAAAAAGTAATAGGTTATCAATTGATAATTAATTCCTCTGAAAAATTCCGGATTATTTAATGCAACAAATAAATGAACCTTTAGAGCCGTTAATTGCTTTTTCTGCTAAACTTTAAAAGAAAAACGATTTACTTATATTTGCCACGCAACAAAGCAAATCATATGTTCAAAAAAGTAAGCACTGTATTCATCCTTGGATTGTATACCGTTTTTTCGGCGCAACAAATTCGGCCCTCAAAGTCATCTGAAATTTACCGCGAACTCAAAACGCTTAAACACTTACCTAAAGTTTTATATCTTGCGGCTCATCCCGATGATGAAAATACAGGATTGCTCTCTTGGTTAATCAACGATCAAAATGTAGAAACGGGCTATTTATCTTTAACCAGAGGTGATGGTGGTCAGAATTTATTAGGCACAGAACAAGGCGCTGCGTTAGGATTAATCAGAACACATGAGCTTTTAGAAGCGAGAAAGTTAGACGGCGCACAACAATTTTTCACCCGTGCGATTGATTTCGGATTCTCTAAAAATACAACCGATACTTTTAAACAGTGGAATGCAGACAATATTACAGCAGATGTCGTTTGGGTCATCCGTCAATTCCGTCCGGATGTGATTATTTGCCGTTTTCCTCCAACTGCTGCGGCAGGTCACGGACAACATGCGGCTTCGGCTGTTGTGGCAGAAAAAGCCTTCAGGCTTGCAGGCGACAAAACTGCCTTTCCAGAGCAACTGAAATATGTGGATGTATGGCAACCAAAACGCATCATGTGGAATACTTTCCGATTTGGGAACAATAATACGACCGCTGAAAATCAATTGAAAATCACCGTTGGACAATATGATGTACAATTGGGAATGGGTTATGGTGAATTGGCGGGATTAAGCAGAAGTTTACATAAAAGTCAGGGTGCAGGAACACAGTCTGTAGCCGGAATCAAAACTGAATATTTTTCTAATGTTGCCGGAGAGCCTGCAAAATCAACGCTTTTTGATGGAATCAATAAGACATGGACAAAAGAAGGGAATTCTGACATTGACCAATCTTTAGATAAAATTATTTCCGCTTTCAATTTCAATAATCCTGATCTTAGCTTACCTGCTTTGCTAGATTTGCGAAAAAAAGTTTTGGCTCTAAAAGATTCAGATTTAAAAAAGGATAAAATTAAATCACTTGACAATATTATTTTAAGCTGTGCCGGATTTATGGGCGAAGTTGTAACTAATCAGGCTGAAGCTGTTGCTGGTGATAATTATAATTTCAGATTAAATTTAATTTCAAGAGCTGCAAATCCTGTCGTTTTAGAAAATGTAAAATGGTTAAGTCAGTCAGAAAACTTTAACAGAAAATTATCAAAAGATTCTTTAATTACCATTCAGCACGATATTCAGATTCCTGCTGATGCAGCGCTTACAGAACCTTACTGGTTGGCAAAACCAGCTGTGAACGCAGCTACTTTCTCTGTTCCGAATGATACTTTAGTCGGATTACCCGAGGCAGAATCACCACTGAATGTTTTGCTTGATTTAAAAATTGGTTCGGAGAAGTTTCAGGTTAAACTTCCTTTATCGTTCAAGAAATTAGATCCGGTGCGTGGTGATGTGGTTGAAGCTTTGCGAATCGTTCCTGCATTGGAACTGAAATTTACACAGCCACTTTATTTAGTCAAAGAAAATGAAGATTTACATTTAAGTTTAAATTTTAAGGTAAATTCAAATAAACAGTTTAATAATGGAAAAGTAAACTTGTTATATAATGGAGATCGATTAGGCGGTGGTGATTTAAAATCAATTAATGGAAAAGATTTTACCGTTGATTATATTATTCCAAAAACCCAACTTGCTTCAATAAAATCAAATCAGTTGCAATTGGATGCTAATTTTGTTGCAGATGGAATCACGTATAACAAAAAACAGGTACTAATTCAATATCCTCATTTGCCTTCCTTACAATATTTTACACCTGCCACTGTAGCTGTAATGAAAGGCGATATTCAAGCTAAGGTTAAAAAAGTCGGTTACATACAAGGAGCTGGTGATTTCATTCCTGAGTTCCTAAAAATTGCAGGTATTCAGGTAGATGTTTTAAAAGACGAAGATTTTTATGGCAATTTAGATGAATCTGGCGGAAGTCAAAATAAACTTTCACAATATGATGCGATCGTTCTTGGAGTTCGTGCCAATAATACAGAGAAAAAGCTTGGGCGCTGGATGCCTTTTTTATGGTCTTATGTAAAAGTTGGAGGTAATTTGGTGATGCAATATAACACCAATCAGGATACAACGGTTGAACAATTGGGAATGTACAATTTTACAATTGCTAATAAGCGTGTTACCGAAGAAAATGCTGAGGTTAAATTTTTAAATCCCAATCATAAATTACTGAACTATCCAAACAAAATTACTGCCGATGATTTTAAAGGTTGGGTACAGGAGCGTGGCGCCTATTTCCCAGATAAATGGGATGCAGCCTATGAACCGCTTTTTGAAATGCACGATACGGGTGAAGAGCCTTTGCAGGGATCAACTTTGTATGCAAAATACGGAAAGGGTAATTTTATTTATACTCCGTTGGCATTTTTCAGACAGTTACCTGCGGGAAATGTGGGTGCGGCACGATTATTTTTAAACTTCTTATCTGCACAAAAAAACTAATGAACAAGAAACTTAAAAATTGGAATATTTGGTATCTGCTTTTAGCATTTGCATTAGTAGCTCAGATTGTGTTTTATTACTGGTTCACTAAATTCTGGGCATGAGTACGATAGATTGGACAGTTCTTATTTTTACACTGGTTGCAGTGGTTGTTTACGGTGTATTCATCGGTCGTGGACAAAAAAGCAACGAATCTTACTTGAAAGCAGACAACAAAATGCCTTGGTACATTGTGTTGATCGGTATTATGGCGACTCAGGCAAGTGCGATTACTTTTCTTTCCGCACCAGGACAGGCTTATACAGACGGGATGCGTTTCGTGCAGTATTATTTTGGTTTGCCTTTGGCGATGATTGTTATTTGTATCACTTTTATCCCGATTTTTCAACGTTTAAATGTTTACACCGCCTATGAATATTTAGAAAACCGTTTTGATAAAAAGACAAGGGTACTGACTTCACTGCTTTTTCTTTTTTCCAGAGGTTTATCAACGGGAATCAGTATTTACGCTCCGAGTATCATCTTGTCAAGCGTTTTAAACTGGAATATTTATTTGACGAATGTTTTGACAGGTGGAATTTTGTTGATTTATACCTATGTAGGCGGTGCAAAAGCGATCGCTCATACTCAAAAATTGCAGTTTCTTATTATTCTTGGAACAATGGCTTTTGCGGGTTATCTGATAATTGAAAATATGCCAAATGGAATTGGTTTTAATGATGCGCTTTATCTGGCAGGAAAATCAGGAAAACTGAATGTAATCACCACAGAATTCGACTGGAAAGACAAATACAATATTTGGAGCGGATTAATTGGAGGTTTTTTTCTGGCGCTTTCTTATTTTGGTACAGACCAAAGCCAAGTCGGAAGATATATTACTGCGAAAGATAATACTAATGCAAAAATGGGTTTACTATTAAATGGATTGGTTAAAATTCCGATGCAGTTTGCTATTCTTTTGATTGGAGCCTTACTTTTCGCTTTCTTTTCTCTAAAACCGGCTCCGATTTATTTTAATGAAAGATCTTATCAGAATTTAAAAGAAAAACAACCAGAACAGGCTGCAGTTTTTGAAAAAGAACATCAGGATTTGCAGGCAAAATTTAATTCAGAATCTAAAGAAATTTTAAAGTTAAAAGAAACTCAATCTCCTGAACTTAAAAAAACAATTGAGGATTTTAAAAATACACAGACAAAGGTAAAAGCTCTTCACGGAAGGGTAGAGGAAGCAATCAATAAATCAAATTTTAATGCAGAGAAAACGGATACGAATTACATTTTCTTATATTTTGTAAAAAATACTTTGCCTGTCGGAATGATCGGCTTATTGTTTGCCGTCATATTTCTGGCGAGTTGGGGTTCCATTTCAGCAGCGTTAAATTCCCTTGCAGCTTGTTCATTAAAAGATGTTCATTTACTATTTAAAAAAGAAATTCTAGATGACAAAACGGAATTGAAATATAGTCGTCTACACACTTTAGCGTGGGGAATTTTCTCGATTGGTGTTGCGATGTTTGCTACTCAGATGGGTTCTCTCATTGAAGCGGTTAATGTATTGGGTTCTCTTTTCTACGGTCCGATACTGGGGATTTTTCTGGTTGCATTTTACTTTAAAAAAATCAATGGAAAGAATGTATTTATGGCTGCTATTTTATCAGAAATTGCGGTGATTGCCGTTTATCAGTTCGATATTGTTTCTTTCCTTTGGCTTAATGTGATTGGGGCGGCTGCGGTAATTATTTTTTCTGCAATCGGGTTGCTATTTTATAAGCCGAAAGCCGTAAATTCGTAAGCGAACAAAAACAAGAACAAACAAATAAAAAATAGTATGAAAACAATAATTAAATCTGCTACTATGGTTTTGGCTGCAATGACGATTTCAGTAAATGCATTTGCTCAGGAAGCTAAAAAACCTGCGAGCCCACCAGCTACTGCGACAGGAAAAATTAAAGATGCCAATATTACAATCGCCTACAGCAGCCCTTCTGTGAAAGGTCGTACCATCTGGGGCGGTTTGGAAGCGTATAATAAAGTTTGGCGTGCGGGTGCTAACGAAGCAACTACTTTTGAAACGGATAAAGACATTACCGTTCAAGGTAAAAAACTTCCTAAAGGTAAATATAGTTTTTTCTTGATCCCTAAAGAAAGCGGAACATGGACTGCGATTTTTAACAAAGAAGCAAAACAATGGGGCGCTTATAAATATCAGGAAGGGCAAGATGCTTTGCGTGTTGATGTAAAAACAAAGGCTTTACCGGCAACACAGGAAGCTTTAGTTTATAAAATAAACAGCAACGGATTCACAATGGATTGGGATAAAATCTCAGTTCCTGTAGAGATAAAATAAATATATATCTAAACATTAAAATCCCGTTAATTCGGGATTTTTTTGTTTTTTTTAAATTTATGAAAGTTGTCTCTTTAAGTAAAGTCTACACAAAGACTTTTGTTGATGATTCCATTCGTTTAAGTCAAATTAAATAAGAATTGGTTATGATTGATCTAGCCTTTAATTTCTAATGTTTTGTACTTTGATATTTAGGTATTTGGAGTAATCGAAATTGACACTATTAGTCTTTAGTTTAATATCATTGTCTGTTTTATTTTGGATACACTTATCCTTGGTAGGGATACATTTGTTTTTACAGTCGGCAGTTCCTATTCCAGAAAGTTAAAAATAATGACTTATTGAGCCAAATGGATAGCTTATTGGAAAATCATTTCAGTAGTGATCAGGAGCTACAATCAGGACTTTCCACTGTACAATTTTTAGCAAACCAATTGAATGTTTCTCCCAATTATCTTAGTGATATTTTACGGGAACTGACAGGTCAAAATGCCCAATAGCATATTCATCAAAAACTGATTGATAAAGCAAAAAAGATTTTAACAACCACCAATTTGTCTGTCAGTGAGATTTCTTATCGGCTAGGATTTGAATACCCACAATCATTCAATAAATTATTCAAAAATAAGACTGAAGTTACACCCTTGGAATTCAGAAATTCTTTTAACTAAGATATTTTGTAATGGATGAACTTGCTTTGCTGAACAAAAGTATATTCAAGGTATATTTTATATTAAGTAAACAGTCTTTTACAGTTGGTTTTTATTAAATGTCAAAACTTGTATTGGAAACCTTAAAAAATCTCTAGTTAAGCTATAAATACAATTAAGAGCTAAAAAAAACTCGAGTAATCATAAATTTACTCGAGTTTTTTATTGTGTTATTTTAGATTACTTTGTAAATAACGCTTTTCTCAAGGCAGTCGCTGCATCCAATACAGATTCTTGCACTGCAGGGATGTGAGCCAAAGGATTCAGCATTCCGTAATCGTGGATAAAACCTTTGTATTCTGTAAGAGTTGTAGGAACACCTGCGTCATCCAATTTTCTTCCGTAAGCTACACCCTCGTCATGCAAAATATCATTTTCAGCAACCTGAACTAATGCTGGTGGCAAACCTTTCAATTCTTCCAAAGAAGCTTTCAGTGGAGAAGCATATTTGTTATTTCTTTCTTTTAAATCAGGTAAATAATTATCCCACATCCATTTCATCAATGGGGTTGTTAAAAATCTTTCCTGAGCATATTTGGTATAAGAAGCTCTGCTGAAATCAGAATCTGTAACTGGCCACAAAAGAACTTGTTGTTTTAATTTTGGTCCGTTTTTATCTTTTGCCATCAATGCGACAACGGCTGCCATATTTCCGCCTACGCTGTTTCCTGCAACGGCAAGTTTGCTGCTGTCAACACCAATTTCTTTTCCGTGTTCAGAAACCCATTTTGTTGCTGCATAAGCTTGATTGATGGCAACTGGAAATCTCGCTTCTGGTGATGGCGTATAATCTGGAAAAACTGCTACTGCGCCGCTATTTACAACCAAATCACGAACTAATCTTTTGTGTGTAGGATAATCTCCTAAAACCCATCCGCCACCGTGAAAGAACATAAATACAGGAAGTCCCGCTTTTGCGCCTTTGGGTTTTACGATGTGGATGTTTACCGTTTGTCCGTCTTGTGTGATGGTTCTTTCGGATTCTTCAATATCAGAATAATCGAAGTTTACAGATTTTTGAGCACCCACCAAAACCAATCTTGCGTCTTTTGGAGCTAAGGTTTCCAATGGTTTTCCGTCACCGCTGTTCAAAGCTTTTAAGAATTCTCTGGTTTCTCTACCGATATTTGGGTCTTGAGATGCAGGATTTGATTGTGCCATAATATTAGTATTGAAGATGGCAAATGAAGCTAATGTTACTGCTTTTAAATAGATATTTTTCATTGTAATTATTTTTGAAGATTAATATTTAAGATAATTTTAAAGTTGAAGATTAAAGTTTTTTATTCTATGTACGTTTTGTTTTTTTTGATTGTTTAATTTTGATATGGCAAATTTATAAAGGCTAGAAATCCTACACATTTAACTAGTTTAATAAGTTGAATTTATTATGTTTTTTTAAATTGTTATTTTTTGATGGGACAAAGGTATGTCGCGTTGTTAATCTAAATAAAGATTAAAAAGTCATTAAAAATTGTACTTTTTTCCTTTTGATGTGTTTTTAATCTAATTATGAATGAAAATCGATTTTTTTAACCAACTTAAGTTTTTGAGATTGATAAAACGAAACTTCAAAACAAAAAAAATGCTCCGTAAGGAGCAGCAACTGTGTAGTAAATAGTTAGGGGTAAAGAAACAGAACTCCGTAGGAGTTCAATCTAAAATATAGCAGAAAATGTCAATAAGGTAGCCGATAAAATAAAATCAAGCCTTAATTTCTTTCCTAAAAACCGCCGGAGTTTTTCCAGATTTTTGCGCAAACATTCGATTAAAATACGCGGGGTCTTCATAACCCAATTGATAGGCAATTTCCTTAATACTCAACTCGCTATAAAGCAATAATCGTTTGGCTTCCAGAATGATTCTGTTTTTAATCATTTCATTCGGATTTTCGAGATTGAGTTTATGAAATTTATTGGAAAGCGTTTTGGGAGCCAGATTCAGAAGGTCTGCATAATCGGCGACGCTGTGTTTTTCTTTGTAATGAATATCTACAAGACGGCTGAAATTTCGAAAAAAATCCTGTTCAGCAGTGATGAGGTTGAGTTCTTCAGTTTGTAGATTTTGTTTTTTCCACTGTCTTGTAGCTCGAATAATGATTTGCTTCAGATACGTTCTAATCATTTCCTCAGACGAACGATCCTGAAAATTAAGCTCATCATTGATTTGATTAAATAATTGCGACACCGTTTTCAGCTCATCTTCCAACAAATCTACCTTTGGAATTTCAAAAATATTATTGAATAAAAGTCCGTCACAAGCCACTTCTTCATCGTGAATCTGAATACAGTAGAAATCTCTATTATAATGAATCAAAAAAGCATAATCGGTAGTTGATGATTGAATATCAATATGTTGATTGGTATTAATGAAAAACAAAGCCGGAGTTTCAGTTTTATAAACATTGAAATCTACCGTCAAAGAATACCCTGCAGGAACAAACAAAACTTTAATGTAAGGTCTGAATGTTTCTCCATTTACAAAATCCAAAGTTTCGGAATTGAATGAAATTAAACCTAATTTCTTGTGATGTGATTCGAAAGTTTTTGTAGAATTATTCATTGCCGAAAATGTTTAAGTAATTGCTTTATACTGATTGCTTTAAAATAATTAAAGTGCTTTTCTGAGATTTTCTTGCGCCCTTTTTAAAAATGCTTCTTTGTCTTTTTTTACATCCTGTAGAAATTTTTTATGGTTTTCAGACAATTCAAAATATTGCTCGCCCCACAAATAAATTTCTATTAAAACAGGGAGCAGATTAATGCCTTTTTCGGTCAGTTTATACAAAAACTTTGCTTTGCTTTCAGGATGTTGCGATTTAGAAATAATTTCTTCAGCTTCTAAAATTTGCAGTTTTGTCGCCAAAATATTGGTAGCTATTTTTTCTTCAGATTTCAAAAAATCACCGTATGTACACTGTTTTGCGTACATCAAATCTCTCACAATTAGTAAGCTCCATTTATCGCCCCAGATATCCAAAGAGTTACTTACCGGACATCCGGAATTTCTATTTTTTTTTACCATAAATATTTTACTTGCATTTTGAAAGTTAATCTATATCTTTACACTTTCAATTTGCAAGCAAAAATACTGAAATATTTCTCACTTGTCAATTTGAAGAAGATTTTATCCAGTTACAAATAAACTTTAAAAAAGAAATTATTATGATTTTTACAACACAAAAAATTACAGAAAGCTATTTGAAAGTGGCCATCAATCATCCTCCGGTAAATGTATTCGACCCTGAATTTTCGGTTCAATTAAGAACGTTAATGGATGAATTAGAAGCTAACGAAAATTTGAAAGTAGTAGTTTTTGAAAGTTCCAACCCGGAATTTTATGTCGCTCACGCTGAATTGGTTAATATTTTTGATTTTCCGAAAGGTGAAGGAAAAACCGGACTTTCAAAATCTTGGCCCGATGTTGCAAAACGACTTGAACAGGCTCCGTTTGTAAGTATTGCATCGATCAGAGGACGAGCGAGAGGTTTAGGTAGTGAATTTATTCAGGCTTTTGATATGCGTTTTGCAAGCAAGGAAAAGGCTTTTTTTGCTCAACCTGAAATCGGAATCGGTTCTTTTCCCGGTGGTGGCGGATTAGAGCGTCTTCATCTTTTGACAGGAAAGGCAAGGGCTCTGGAAATTATTTTGAGTGGTGACGATTATGATGCGCAAACTGCCACTGATTACGGTTGGATTAATCGAGCATTTCCAGATAATGAATTGGATATATTCGTAGAAAATTTAGCCAAAAGAATTGACTCATTTGATTTGAAAATCATCAAGAAAATCAAGGCAACGATGAACGAAAGAGTCATTATTCCTAAAGATGAACATATTATGGAAACGCAGATAGCCTTCTTCGCATCATTAACAGAACCCGAAGCAAGAAGCAGAATTAAAAAACTGTTGGATCAGGGATTGCAGACTTATGGCGATGTTGAACTTAATCTTGGAAAATATTTATAATTAAATGAAAGCATTAATCATCAACGGTCATATCAAATGGCCACAAATTGCAGAAGGAAATCTCAACAAAACGATTTTCGAAAAAAGTAAAACTATTTTTAAAGAAAAAGGCTACGAAATTCTTGAAACAGTTATCGACAATGGCTATGAAATTCCGCAGGAAATCGAGAAATGGGTAACTGCAGATTTTGTACTCTTTCATTTTCCGATTAATTGGTTTGGGATGCCCGCTAAAACAAAAGATTATATCGATAAAGTTTTGATGAGTGGCTACGGAAAAATCTACGCCGGAGATGGTAGAAATAATGGCGGAAATTACGGAACAGGCGGTCTTCTGCAAAGCAGAGGAATGATTGTAAATACCTGGAATGCGCCAGAAGAAACGTTTGGAAACTCAGGCCAATTGCTTGAAGACTTCTCAATGGAAGAATTTACAAAGCCTTTCACAGCAACGCTTCGGTTTGTAGGAGTTCAGCCATTGCCGACATTTGCGTTTTATGATGTTTTTAAAAATCCGAATATAGAACAGGAATTGTCTTCATTTGAAACACATTTGAAAAGTAATATCTAAGCTGAATTTAATGTAATTTTAATAAGTCGGGAGAACTATTCTTCCGATTTTATTAAATTTGAAATAGCATCGGAACACGATCATATTTACTTGATTAAAGAAGCTTAAAATCTGTTGATGAGTTTAAAAAGTTTATCAGATTATTCAAAAAAGCGGTGGGATTACACTTGTTTAATGTAAAAAGGAAACAGTTAAAAAATATTTAAAATTAAAAACTGAACTTTTTTACAAACTAATATTGAGCTTTTTTGCAAAGTTTACTTTTTATTTCTACTCTAATTTTGTACTATAAAATTTTAGAAATGAAAACAGTAAACAAAATTTACATCAATGGCGAATTTGTAACGCCTCACGGAACGGAAACTTTAGATTTAATCAATCCGTCTAATAACCAAAAAATAGGAGAGATAACTTTGGCCGATGAAGTTGATACCAGAAATGCCATCGCTGCAGCGAAAGAAGCTTTCAAAACGTATTCGAAATCGACTGTTGAGGAAAGGATTTCTTATCTTGAAAAGTTGAAAACTGCTGTAGAAAACAAAAAACAACAGCTTATCGACGTAATGATTGAAGAATATGGAGGTAGCAAACAGTTTGTTACTTTAAGCAATAATAACACGGACAGTTGGTTCGATTCAATGATAGAATCTATCCGAAATTTCGAATTTGGACAAACCATTAATTCTTCAAAAGTCCTTTTACAACCAGTTGGTGTCGTAGGAATTATCACTCCTTGGAATGCCAGTAACAGCTCGGTTTGCAGTAAAGTTGCCACAGCAATTGCTGCAGGTTGTACAGTCGTTATCAAACCAAGTGAAATGAGCGGTCTGCAGACTCAGGTGTTGATGGAAGCCTTTCACGACGCAGGTTTGCCAAAAGGAATTATCAATTTTGTGACAGGTTTAGGAAATGTAGTCGGAACTGAATTAACCATTAATCCTACTATTTCAAAAATCTCATTCACAGGTTCTACGAATGTTGGAAAGTTAATTGCAAAAACTGCGGTCGATACTATGAAGAGAGTGACTCTGGAATTAGGTGGAAAATCGCCCAATATTATTTTGGATGATGCCAATCTTGAAGAAGTGATTCCGACTGCGATTTTTGGAGCGTATATGAACAGTGGACAAGCTTGTATTGCGCCAACGAGACTTTTGGTTCCTGAAAATCAAATCGATAAAGTGAATAAAATTGCTAAAGCAACCGCGGAAAAAGTGGTAGTAGGATTACCTCAAAATGATAGCACAAATGTGGGACCGATGGTGAGTGTAAAACAATTTGAAAGAGTTCAAAACTACATCAAAATCGGATTGGAAGAAGGCGCAGTAGTTTTAGCCGGAGGTGAAGGCAAACCTGAAGGATTGGAAGCCGGAAACTTTGTAAAACCGACCATTTTTACCCACGTAAACAATAAAATGAAAATTGCTCAGGAAGAGATTTTCGGGCCTGTATTGTCTATTATTCCTTATAAAACGGAAGAAGAGGCGATAGAAATTGCAAACGATACACCTTATGGTTTAGCAGCTTATATCAGTTCATCTGATTTGGAAAGAGCTCAAAAAGTGGCTTCGCAGATTGATGCAGGAAGAGTTTGCATCAACGGCTTCAAGCACGACCCGATGGTTCCGTTTGGCGGTTTCAAACAGTCTGGAGTTGGCAGAGAATATGGCGTGTATGGTTTGGAAGCTTATCTTGAACCGAAAGCTGTTCTGCAATAATATTTTGTACATTTGATAAAGCGTTGTTTCAAAAATGGCGCTTTGTCTTTTAGCATTCAATGAAAATGGAAAAATCTGATATTGTTTATTCCTGCTATCACGAGGTAAGCCGAAAAGGCGAAAATTTTGTTCCTCAACACGTTCTTGCGTTTCAAATTTCGGGACAATTTGTGCTGTCTGACGGTAAGGAAAAATACATCGCTAAAGAAGGTGATTTTAATTTAATCCGAAAAAATCAATTGGTGAAATTCACGAAATGTCCGCCTAAGAAAGGAAGTTTTGAAAGTCTGAATATTTACCTGAATCAGGAGATTTTGCAGAATATGGCAAAAGAATATCATTTTTCATCCAATCATTCTGAAGTGTCTAAACCTTTGGTTTCTATCGAAGTAAATGCTGTGCTGCAGAATTACATCAAATCGTTGCAGACCATTCTCGAAAATCCGAAACTGCTGACCAAAGATTTTATCGACCTTAAAATTAAAGAGTTGTTATTTATCTTAATCGAAACACAGCCTGAACTCAAAAATATTCTCTTCGATTTTTCAGAGCCTTTTAAAATTGATTTGGAGTCTTTTATGATTCAAAATTACAAATACAACGTGAATTTAGAACGTTTTGCTTATCTCACGGGAAGAAGTTTAGCAACTTTTAAGCGTGATTTTGAGAAGATTTTTCACTCTTCACCCCACAAATGGATTTTACAAAAACGTCTGGATGAAGCTTATTTTTTAATGAAAGAAAAACAGCAGTCACCTTCGGAAATCTATGTGGATTTAGGCTTTGAAGACCTTTCTCATTTTTCTTATGCCTTTAAAAAACAGTTCGGGGTTAGCCCGAAAAATATCTTCGATAAACAAGCTGTTTCATTATAATTCGTTTTTAAAAATTGGTTTGATATCAATATAAGCCTTCCAGATGTATTTTCGGGAGTTTTTTTTAAGCAACAGTGCTCTTGCTAAAGTTTATTTTGATAGTATTACAAAATCCTGAAGTTGGAAAACTGACCTTTTGAACAAATGAAAGTTGACCTTTTAAACAAAATAATCACTGTAATTAATTCTCAACTTTGCTTAATAAATTTTTAATAATGGAAAATATACAGGCAAACAAAACGGTTTTGGTAACAGGAGGAACAGGATTTTTAGGAATTCATATCATTTTACAGTTATTACAACAAGATTTTAATGTGAAAACTACGCTTCGATCATTGTCTAAAAAGGATGTGATTCTTAAAGCATTGCAACAGGGCGGAATCGAAGATTTTTCTAATCTTTCTTTCTATGAAGCAGATCTTACCGAAGATAAAAATTGGGATGAAGCGGTTAAAAACTGTGATTATGTACTTCATGTAGCATCGCCCTTTCCTGCTCAAGATCCGAAAGATGAAAACGAACTTATTATACCGGCAAGAGATGGCGCTCTTCGTATCTTGAAAGCGTCTCGTGATGCAGGAGTGAAAAGAGTGGTACTCACATCATCTTTTGCAGCTGTAGGGTACAGTATCAATAATGAAAACCATATTTTTACGGAAGAAGACTGGACAGATTCGAATGTAGAACTTCCCGCTTACATCAAGTCTAAAACGATTGCTGAACAATCTGCTTGGGAATTTATCGAAAAACAAGGAAATGGTTTGGAGCTATCGGTGATCAATCCTGTTGGGATTTTTGGTCCTGTAATTGGTGGCATTACTTCTGCTTCACTGGATATTGCAGTTTCTGGAATTCTTAAAGGAAATTTAGAATATACACCAACTTTTACAATGGGTGTTGTAGATGTGAGAGATGTTGCGGATATTCATATAAAAGCAATGCTTCATCCTCAGGCTAATGGAGAACGCTTTATTGCTACTTCGGAAGGTGTAATGAGCTTTTATGATGTTGCCGAGTTATACAAAAAAGAAAGACCTCAATATACATCAACAATAAAAAACCTTGAACCCATTGGCAGAGAATTCTACAAGGAGATATCCAATAATAAAGCGAGAACTATTCTCAATTGGAATCCAAGAAGCCGTGAAGAGGCACTTTTGGCAAGCGCAGATAGTTTGAATGAAAATCTTTAATTTTGTTTAGGATGAGAGGTATTTCCGGAAAATATTTAGGTTTATCTAAGTATTGCTTTGGCTTTTCTATAATATAGGTAAGCACTTTCGACTGATTTAAGTTTTTTAGAAAAATCAATGTTAAGGAAGGAACAAATGCAGCAATAAGTTGTTTCAATAAAATAATAATATGAAATTTAATAATATACAATCTTGTCATTTGGGTCCGGAAATTTCTCCAGAGCAATTTATTCCGGAACATTTCTTTTTGTTTTTACTAAAAGGTTCTATGGTAGCTTACGATGGTTACAAGTATTACTCTATGAAGCAAGGCGATTATTGTATTGCCAGAAAAAATCATCTCGTACGATACACAAAATATAAAGAAGACGGGCAGTTTGAAAAGGTTATTATTACTTTTGATTAGGCTTTTTTAAAGAAATTTTTGGAACGGTATCCTTATCAAGCTGAAACTACTGACAATAGTGATTCTTTTTTGTTTTTGAAAGATGATAAATTTATTAAAAGCTACATCGAGTCATTAGAACCATATTACGATGGAAAAGAACAACTTGAAGCCTCTTTTGTAGATATTAAACGTGAAGAATTGTTGATGATTTTGCTGAAAAAGCAGTCAAGTTTAAAAGATATTTTCTTTAATTTCAATAGTCCCCATAAAGTTGATTTGGAGTTGTTTATGAATCGTAATTATAAATTCAATATTAGTCTTGACCGGTTTGCCTATCTTACAGGACGAAGTTTATCTACCTTTAAAAGAGAATTCAAGACTATTTTTGGAACATCACCTGGAAAATGGCTCACTAATCGCAGACTTCAGGAAGCTCGTTATCTTTTAGAGCATGAGCACAAAAAACCTAATGAGATTTATTTTGAACTTGGTTTTGAAGATTTTTCTCATTTTTCATTTGCTTTTAAGAAACTATTTGGAGAAAGTCCGAAAAATATTATTGAAAAAAAAACGATTGTACATTAATTTGAGATTGATAATCTTATCAGTATAAATCAACAAAAATCTTTCACAAATTTTTGTGAAAAACACCAACTATTTTTGATTACATTACCTAAAAAAATACTATTTATAAATAAAAATGACGCCAACTGTTTTTAGTTGGCGCCATTTAAGCATTTGTGACCTCGACAGGATTCAAACCTGTAACCTTCTGAGCCGTAATCAGATGCGCTATTCAGTTGCGCCACGAGGCCGTCGTTTCCTTGTTGTTTAAAGGTTTGCAAATATAGCACTTTTTTCTTTTCTTTGAAAGATGAAAGCAAAAATTTTACTGTTAATCACGTTTTTCACGCTAATCGCCTGTAAAAGAGAACCAAAAGTTTCGTCTTCGGATTCCGTTTTAATCTCCCATCGGGTAGAATTTAAAGAAGATATTAAATCTTTGCAGTTGAAATCGGGGAATTATACCTATAATTTTAAATCAGATCAAACTCCTTTCAAGAAAATTATATTACTAAATGCAAGTTTAGCGGGTTATTTTTCAGAATTAAATGCTGAAAATATGATTATAGGAGTTTCTAGTCCGGAATATATTTATTCAGATAAAATTCAGAGTTTAGTAAAAGAAGGAAAAATTCAAAATATAGGGAGTGATCAGAAATATGATGTTGAAAAAATTATTTCTTTAAAGCCTGATGCTATTTTTACAAATTATATCGCGAGCTTTCAGAACACATATGAATTGCTTAAAAATAACGGAATTCAGGTGATATTTCTTGATGAATATTTAGAGCAAAAACCTTTAGAAAAAACAGCGTATATTAAACTTTTTGGAAAGCTTTTGGGAAAAGATCAGGAGGCAGAAGCAAAATTTAAAGAAATTGAGAAAAATTATAATGATTTAAAACAATTAGCTTTAAAATCTACAGTAAAGCCAACGGTACTTGCTAATGAAATGTATGGCGATGTATGGTATCTTCCGGGAGGGAAAACTTCTTTGGCTAATTATATTTCAGATGCCAATGCCAATTATATTTTAAAAGATAATTCAGATGAAAAAGCTGTAACCATGAGCTTCGAAGAGGTATATGCAAAGGCTGGAAATGTTCAATTTTGGGTGAATGCAGGAAATCATATTTCAAAGAAAGAAATGCTGAATATTAATCTTTTTTATGAAAAATTGGAAGTTTTCAATAAAGGAAAAATTTATGGAATTTCAGGTAAAGAAAAGAATAAAGCAAATGATTTTTTTGAAAGTGGTGTGGTGCGATCAGACTTAGTTTTGAAAGATTATATTAAAATTTTTCACCCTGAGCTTTTGCCAGATTATCAACTGACTTACATGAAAGAATTGCAATAACTCAAAGGTTTTCATTATTTTTGTTATTCCTTTTTATAAAATGTTATGTGGAAAAAAATTAAACAGTTCATTTTCATCATCCTTATTCTGAACGTAGTGTTCATCGTATGGGGACGATTTTTCAATCCGCCCATCACCATTACTCAGATCGGAGGACTTTTCGAATACAGGAAGCTTCACAGAGACTATATTTCGTACGATGAGATGGGAAATAATGTAAAGAAGGCTGTTATTGCTTCCGAAGATCAAAAATTCTTTATTCATGATGGTTTCGATTATACTGCGATTGAAAAAGCCATGAAAAATAATGAGAAAGGTAAAAAATTGAGAGGAGGAAGTACAATTTCTCAACAAACCGCAAAAAATGTTTTTCTGTGGCAAGGCAGAAGTTGGTTAAGAAAGGGTTTTGAAGCTGTTTATACCTTCATTATAGAAAAAGTTTGGAGTAAAGATATTATTTTGGAAAGATATCTGAATTCTATTGAAATGGGACAGGGAGTTTTTGGAATTGAAGCGGCTTCACAATATTATTTTAATAAATCGTCGAAAGACTTAACCACTTCTGAAGCGGCTTGGATAGCGGCTGTTTTGCCAAATCCAAAGAAATATGACCCGAAAAATCCTTCGGCTTATTTAACAAAGAAACACAATTGGATCATGAGACAAATGAGGAATGTGAGTTTGAAATAGTATCTTTGCATTAATGAAATTTTTTAATTCCGGTATCCATTTTCAATCTGTTCTTAAAAAGTATTTTTCTTTTAAGAACGAAACGTCTTCACTCGATCCTTTAGCTGAATTTTTAGAAACTGCAAAAGAAAGTGATTTCACAGATGTTTTGAATTTTTTCAAAGAAAATCCGGAAACTAGTGAAAATTTTAAACATTACATTTCTCGTGTTTTTGATGGCAGACCGTTCAATTTATCCTTAACGGAAGCTAATATTTTATCGGAAAATGCCTTTTTTCCTGAATTAAAGAAGAGAATTCTAAATAAAATTCTTCCGCCTGTTGTTAATGAAAAAACCGTTTGGTATTTAATTGACAATGTGAGTTTAAGACCCAAAAAAGACCTAAGTTATCTTCATAATCTTCCTGAAAATGAAATTAATGAATTCTTTGAAATTGTAGGAATTTCTGATTTCATTCTTAAATCGAAGGTTAAAAACGAACTTATATTTTCAATGAATATTCTTTCATGGCGCGTGACAGGAGCAGCGATGGAGGTTGAGGTTGTGAGAATGGCTCCGGAATATAGAAATTTTGACAACCCGTTTTTAGCTTTACAAAATGAATTAGAAGATTTGGCTGAAGAATTTAAAGCAAATCCTGAAATTCAGTTACACTCTAAAGACAGCAGATATAAGCAGATAAAAATCTATATTCAGCAATGTCAAGATTTCGTTAATATTGCCTTTAAAAATTCTTCCAAATATGGAATTTCAGGGAAAATTAATCAGTCTCTTCTTAAAATCAGACAACAATTACAACGTATTTTTGAGATTGTTCAATTATTGGTAATTGATAATGAAGAAGATGTTTTAATTAAATCAAAGCAGTTAATATTTAACGTATTAAGCTACAAATCTCATAAAAATAATATCTCAGAATTAATTAATGATAGTACAAGATTAATTTCACACTTAATTACCAATCATACCGCAGAGACAGGAAGCCATTATATTACTTCAACCAAGAAGGAATATATGACGATGTTCTACAAAGCCAGTGGTGGTGGGATTATCGTGGGCGCATTATGTGTCTTGAAGATGCTTTACGGCTATGTTCCAGGGAGTGATTTTTCCCATGCATTTTTGTATTCTATGAATTATGCGATGGGATTTGTAATGATCTATCTGATGGGATTTACATTGGCAACCAAACAGCCTGCAATGACGGCTGCTACGATGACGAAAATTCTGTCTGAAGAAGGAAATAACAAGAGTAATTACGTTGAATTTGCTCATTTGGTTTCAAAATTATTCCGAAGTCAGTTTATTGCATTTGTCGGGAATGTTTTACTATCATTTCCCATTGCTTTGTTAATAATTTACGGTTTAGATGTTTTTTTCTCACAAAATTTAGCAATTGACCGATCAGATAAATTGTTGAAGGATTTGGATCCATTCAAATCTAAAGCAATTTTACACGCGAGTATCGCGGGTTTTTATCTTTTTATTTCGGGGATTATTTCAGGAAATATTGGAAATAATTCTGTTTTCTATCAAATCCCGGAGCGTATTGCGAAAAATTTTTCGATCAGAAAGATTTTTGGTAAAAAATTCGCGAAAGGTTTGTCTACCTATTATGCTAAAAACTGGCCGGGAATTGTTTCCAATTTCTGGTTTGGGGTTTTCTTGGGAGCGACGGCTCCGGTAGGATTATTTTTCGGGTTAGATTTGGATATCCGCCACATTACTTTTGCAGCAGGAAATTTCGCCATTGGATTGTACGGGAAAGATTTTTCTGTTGATTCTTATACGTTTTGGATTTCTTTTATAACGGTTTTCCTGATCGGATTTTTTAACTTTTTGGTAAGTTTTTCATTATCCATGTTTTTAGCGTTCAGATCAAGAAAATTGAATTTTGGACAAGTGAGTATGATTTACAGAGAAATTTTCAAATATTTTACTAAACATCCGTTGAAATTTTTCCTTCCATTACGTTCAGGATTAGATAAAAAAGCAGACGATCTAATGAGCAGTACGATAACTACAAAATCTGAAGATCATTAAATTTTTCTTCTCCGAATTTTGCCTGAAATTTTTTCAGATAAAAACTTTTTCGCATTTGAAAATCGTGCTTCAACAAAGGCGAATCAATTTTAATAATAATACATTTGTTTTCAATATTTACAGTCTTTATCTCTCGAAAAAGGCTTTCATCAAGGTATTCTTCAAGAAAATCCTTAATCTCGAATGCAACCAACTTTCCTTCAAAACCGTAAATTCGGGCAAAGGATTTTACTAAATCTGAGGATTGAAATTCTCGTTTTTTCTTCTTCATTATTAAATTTCAAAAATTATGCTTTCCTCGTTAATTTTTTTCACAACACTTTCTGTGCGTTCGCGATGGGTATCTGTAATAAAAATCTGACCAAAATTTTCCTGATTTACCAGTTCAATCAATTGCGAAACCCTTGTATCATCAAGCTTATCAAAAATATCATCCAAAAGAAGAATAGGCGTTTTATTCGTCAGCTCTTTTACAAGACTCATCTGAGCCAGTTTCAATGAAATTAAAAATGATTTTTGCTGTCCCTGAGAGCCAATTTTTTTGATTAAAACGGCATCCATTTCAAATAAAAGATCATCTTTGTGAATTCCCTTGGATGTGTAAGTCAGCATTCTGTCTTTTTCCAGACTTTCTTTCAGTAAATCATTAAACTTTTTTTGAGGTTGAGAAAAGTCGAAATTTTCAAGCAGATGAGATTCATAAATTACTGAAACCGTTTCTTTTCCACCCGAAATTATACTGTAAAAATTCTGAACAATAGGATTGAGTTTTTCTACAAAAGTTCGTCTTTTTTCAAAAATTTTGGTCCCGAATTTAGTAATTGGATCATTATAAATATCTAAAGAATCTTTATCCCAAACACGATTTTTGGCGAAATATTTTAACAAAGCATTTCTCTGCTGAATCGTTTTTTGATATTGAATCAGATGAAAAAGATATTCAGAATCTGTCTGAGAAATCATGGAATCTAAAAATTTTCTTCTGCTTTCCCCCGAATCTGAAATTAAATTAGAATCATAAGGAGAAATCATCACGCTTGGTAAATATCCGATATGATCTGCCATACGATCATAGCTTTTGTCATTTTTTTTAATGACTTTTTTTGATTCTTTCGGCTGAGTTATTCGGATAATATCTTCGCTTTCATCATTTTGAATTTCAGCGCTTATGGTGAAAAAATCTTCTTCATTTTTGATATTGTTAAGATCGGTATTTCCTAAAAAACTTTTTCCTACCGAAAGATAGTGCAATGCATCAAGAATATTGGTTTTCCCTGCGCCGTTATTTCCCACAAAACAGTTGATTTGAGGAGAAAAGTCGAATTTTTTTTCAGAATGGTTTTTGAAATTGTAAAGGGAAAGATTCTTGATTTTCATTCGTCAAAAATACTCCATTATTGCTAGAAATAAAAAAGGAAGTGCAGAGCATGTTTCCACTCCAAAAGAGAAATAACTGTCATCCCTTTCATTTTCAGAGAAATAAATTAAAATATACGTGATGATACTTGATAAAAAAAATGAAATTGAATAATTTAAATCCAAATATAAAATCGCAAGAATATTACTCGCAAAAATAAGGAGATAAGCAATGTTTTTTGTGTGTTGAACGCCAATAATCATGGGAAAAGTTTTAACCGTATCGCTTTTCATATCCCGAATGTCAAATGGTAAAACCAGCGCGGTAATGAAGAAAAAACTGATTAAGAAAATCGGAAGATTGAACTGTGGCAAGGTAAGCCAGCAATTCACCAATGCCCAGACCAATCCCACGTAAAATACTTTTAACAAAGGGATTTTCCGAATATAAACATCGAGAAAAAAACTGTTATAGAGAAGTCCTAACACGACAATAATAAACCATTTTAGAAGTCTGATTTCATTATGATTATGATAAATCAGCATTGCACAGATAATCCCTGCAATAGCATTTAATACTAAAATTTTAAAGAAATGCCTGGTATATTGATACTTAGTATACAGATAACCACTGAAATAGGTGATAAAAATTAAACAAACCGTGGGATAACGGAAGGTATTTTGCTCCTCCATGAAAAACACTGCAAAAAGAGTTCCCATTAAGGATACGTAAAATTGACTATCGATAACGGATTTTTTCAGTATTTTTAAAACGTTCATTTATCAAAATTAATACCTATGAAAAACATCTGCAAATGTGTTTTGTTATTTTTTATTTTTTCATGTAGTTTTCTTTATTCACAAAATTATTATGAAGATCAATGGAAAAAAATTGCAGAAGGCTACAATAGCGGAAATGTGAAATCCAGCCTGCCGATCGTTATTGAAATTCAAAATCAGGCTATCAAAGAGAAAAATGCGACGCAGCTTATACGCTCTCTAAAGATGGAATTTGCCATTTATAAAGAAACTAAAGACGATCCTAAAAATGATTATGCTTCAGCTTTTTTTACAAAAATTGAAGAGACAGAAAAAAGATTAAGCATTGATGATCTTTTGCTTTTTAAAGTGCTGGAAATTGAATTTTTTGAGAATTATTTTGATAAAAGAAAGTGGGATATCCAGAACAGAACTAACCTCAGTGACGGAAATCTTTCAAAGATAGAATCGTGGACAAAACTGGATTTTAAAAATTTCTATACTCAAAGATTTGCAGAGCTTTCTAAGATTGATTTTAAATTAAAGAAGATTGGGTTAGAGAAATATAAAGATGCATTTAAAACCGAAAGCGATTTTGAATTTTTTCCTTCACTTTACGATTGGAAGGTTAAAAAAAATATAGATTTTCTAAATAACAATTATATTTTCACGGACAATGAATTAAAGGCTAACAGATTTGTTATTTCTGCTTTGTATCAAAGTTTAATAAATTCTAATGACAAAAATCCTAAGATCTATTTTCAACATCAAAAACTTATTTCTGAAAGTTCGGGAGAGGATAAAGAAGATTTTATTACTCAACAGATTTCTTTAATCAACTCACCTGTAAAAGCAGATTATAAGATCATAATCACCAAAGATGTTGTAGATTTTTTTAACCGTAAATCAAAGTTTTTGGAGTCTGTGCAACTTATTGATAAGATGAAACTGGAATATCCAAATTCTAAATTTCTAAATAACATTATTTCGCAGGAAAATACAATAAAAGCGCCTTTTGTAGAGCTCACTTATGATGTGCACAATTTATCTGAAAAACCCATTCATATTGTTGCTAAGCATAAAAATGCGGATCGTTTTACAGTTAAAATTTATAAGGTTAATGATTTTAAGAATAATCTTGAATATTTAGAAAAACTTAATTATAAAGATTTTTTTGATAAAATAGATAAAACACCTGTACGGACGGATATTTTTTCTTTGCCAAATAAAAAGGATTACAAAACATACACAACTTCTTTAGCAATGAATCCGCTTCAGAAAGGGCTTTATATTGCAGAATATATTAATAGTGAAGATATTTCTAGATTTTTGATGATTGTGACTTCTTCAAGGGTGATTTATGATCAGAATAAAAATTATATTTTACTTTCAAGGGAAAATGGCGAAATAAAACCAAATACAAAATTACAGCAGTATGATTTTAGAGATTATTCGAATGTGAGTGAAACTGAGATTCTTATTAAAACGGATAATTTTGCAAGATTTGCTCCCAAGGTTGATCACTATAGCCGTACAGAAATTCTTTATGAACCAGATTCTAATGATTTTAATCTATTGAATAATGATTACGAATGGAATAATGATTACAGAGATGAACGTCCTTTAAGTCAGATTTTTTTAGACAGACAAATTTACAGACCCGGCCAAACGGTTAATTTTAAAGTTATTTCAACGTATCCTGATTTTGAAAAAAAACGAGATGCTTTGATTGTTGATAATGAACAGGAAATTACTTTATATGACGCAAACAGACAGGTTATTTCTACTCAAAAGCTCAAAACTAACTCATTTGGTTCTTACAGTGGATCTTTTGTGCTTCCGAAGGATAAAATGAATGGTGAATTCAGTTTAAGTACATCCGGAAGACATGATATAAGAGATTTGTATGGTACAAAATATTTTTCTGTCGAAGAATACAAACGTCCGAAATTTGAAATTATTTTTGATACCATTAAAAATGATTATAAATACGGTGAAACGATTGAACTGAAAGGGAAAGCGCTTACTTTTTCAGGCATTCCTTTGAATAATACGGTTGTGAATTACGAAATTAAAAGGGAAAATATCCGTCAGCGGTATTTTTGGTGGTATATCGATGTTTATAACAACTATAACCCGATAATAGGAAAAGTTGAGACAAATGATAAAGGTGAATTTAAGATTAAAATTGATCTTAAAAAAGATGAAACAAAAGAAGGAATTCAGGTCGATGGTTATACGATAAAAGCGACTGCGACCGATATTAACGGAGAAACACAATCAGCCACTACAGATGTCAATGTAGCTTCCGTTTCGCATTATCTGGAAGCTGAACAGATTAAGGAAACCTCTGCTGAAAATGAGGTGAAACTGAACGTCTCAACATTCAATTATAATGGGATTGCTTTAGATAAAAGTTATAAAGTAAAACTTATTCAGCTTAAGCAACCTGAAAGAGTGTTGAGGAATAATTTTAAGAAGAATATTCAGGATCTTCCAAAACTTTCAAAAGAAGAATTTTTAAGCAAATTTCCTCATGACCGATATGATAAATTGGATGATCAGAAATACTGGGAAACGTTAAAAACGATTATCGATCGTACAGAAAAAGGAAAAGAAGTAAACCTTGGAAAGCTGGAAGCAGGAACCTACAGACTGCTTATTTATAATATTGAAGGGAAAGATTCAATCAAAGCGGAACAAGATTTCAGTGTTTGGAGTAATAAAAGTTTGGGTAAAAATCAGTATCCGTTTTTGAAAGTTGTTGCACCTAAAAAAGAAGTGCAGCGAGGCTCTTCGGTAACAGTGTATGCTTATTCGGCAATTCCTGAGGCTACAGTTAACATCTATCTTCAGGATGGAACCGGAAAACCAAAATTTGAAAGAAAAAAGTTTGTGAACGGAGTTATTTCTTTTACTTTTCCGGTTTCTCAAAATAAAGAAGTTGTAAAATATAATGTTCAGTTTGTAGTGGCTCACTACAATGATGTTCAGAATGAATATGCTGATATTTATGTGAAAAAAGATGAAGATCCGTTAAAAATAGAATTAACGACTTTTCGGGATAAATTAGAGCCGAACTCCAAAGAAAAATGGAGTGTGAAAATCACAGGGAGAAACAAAGAAAAAGTTGTTGCGGAGGTTTTGGCGAATATGTATGATCAATCTTTAGACAAATTTGCGGTAAACAATTACAGATGGTCAACGATTTACTATCCACCAAATATTATAAAAGATTTTAATATTGAAAATTTTATTGAAAAAGAATACTGGTCGAAAAAAGTAAACTATCTTGAAAGAAAAAATGTTAGTGAACCAAAATTTAATTGGTTTGATGATGATGTTTTATATAATCTTTTAATAAAATACGGCTTAACCACGGATGTTGATGGTGATGGAATTGATGATCGAAATGATGCGTGCCCCACTGTTCCCGGATTGCCTGAATATAATGGATGTCCTAAACCTAAAAATGTTACCGCCCTAGAACTTGAAAGTAGTTTTAAAGGTTCTAGAAATCGTTTTTCAAAATATGAAGACACTGATTATGAAGGAGTTTTAGATAAGGATGATATTAAAAAACCAAGCGATAAGAAAGAAATTCTTGATGAGGTAAAAGCCCGACAGAATCTAAATGAAACTGCATTTTTTTATCCGGATTTAAAAACAGACATCAACGGAAATATAAGCTTTGAATTTACAACTCCAGAAGCATTAACTAAATGGAAGCTGATGTTTTTGGCACATACAAAAGATACCCGAGCAGCTACATTGGAAAAAGAAATTATTACTCAAAAGAAATTGTCTGTAACTCCAAATTATCCAAGGTTTTTAAGAGAAGGAGACGAACTTGATTTTCAAGCAAAAATTTCAAACCTTACCAAGAAGGCATTGAAAGGTTCGGCATCTTTTCAGATTTTAAATGCGGAGACTAATGAAGATATTACCTCCCAGTTTGCGATCGCATCTTCCATTAAAGATTTTGAAGTAAAAGAAACCGGAAATTCTGTTGTAAGCTGGAAAATAAAAACCCCTTACCATAAATTCAGCTCCATTATTATAAAAGTAATTGCCAAATCGGGAAAATATTCTGATGGTGAACAAATTCCGGTTGCGGTTTTATCTAATACCATGATTTTAACAGATACCGTTCCGATTTTTGTAAAAGAAGGCGAAACGAAAACATTTAAAATAGATAATTTAACAAAAGATGTTTCATCAACAGCGATTAATTTCAGTAATACATTGGAGCTGAAAACCAATCCGGTTTGGGAAATTCTTTTTGCCCTTCCTGATTTAAGCGACAACCTTAATATCAGTTCAGATTCGCGTTTCAATACTTGGTTTGCCGACATTGTAGGAACAGAAATTTTTAAAGCAAATCCTAGAATGAAAGCGGTTTTTGAGGAATATAAATCTGCAGATCTTCTGAAAAGTAATTTAGAGAAAAATCAGGAATTGAAACAGGTTCTTTTGGAAGAAACACCGTGGGTTCTGCATTCGCAATCTGAGGCGGAAACAATGGATAAAGTGGCCAGACTTTTTGATGTGAATGCGATGAAAAATTCCATCAATTCAGATTGGAATATTTTTTCGCACTATCAAAATAGTGATGGTGGTTTCCCGTGGCTTCCGGGATATAAAAGCAGTTATTCTGTTTCATTATATATTCTTAAAAATTTAGGAAAAATGAATGAGTGGCTGAAAGGCGGAATTTCAGAATATCAAATGATAGGACAAAAAGAAATGGTCTCTAAATTGATAAACTATATTGATACTGAGCTGGAAATGCACTGGAAAGAAAAAGAAGATAACCCGTGGAGTAATTTCGCGTTAGATTATTTAGATACAAGACGTTATTGGGAAAAAGAATACCCGCTGGGCGAGAAAGGAGCAAGATTGAAAAAAATGATTATTGAGCGTGCGGATCAGTTTAAATTAACAGATCTTACGTTCTATGGAGTTCATCGGGCAGCGCTTATTTTTGATAATTATGGCTTAAAAGTTCCGTCGGATAAACTAATTAATTATTTAAAAGAAACATCAGTTTCCTCCGAAACACAAGGAGCGTATTGGAAGAAAAACCTGAACGATTGGGGATGGTATGAGTCTAAAGCAGTTAATCATGCGGGCGCTATTGAAGCTTTAAATAAATTAAGTCCAAAGGATCTTAATTTTATTGAAGAGGCTAAAGTTTGGCTGGCCACCCAGAAAGAAACTAATTCTTGGGGAAATTCTAGAACAACTGCGGAAATTATTTATATCCTGATGAATTCCGGGAAATCTTGGATGACTCCGGAAGCCGATAAAGCCAAAGTAATTTGGGGCGGAAAAGAAATTGCTCCTAATCCGAAAACAACGGGATATCTGAAGCAGGTTGTAAAATCTGACAAGATAAATCAGGATCTGGGAGAAGTTACTGTTACAAAACCTGGCCCGGGAATTGTTCAGGGAGGATTGTTCTGGCAATATTATGATGATTTAAGTAAAGTAAAATCTACCGAAACGTATATTGCCATGACCCGAGAGTTTTATAAAAAAATACCCACTGAAAATGGAGAAGAATTAATGAAAATTACAGAAAATAGTCCGTTACATGTAGGAGACAGAGTGACCGTAAGAATGATTCTTGATACGGATCGACCGATGCAGTATGTTCATTTAAAAGATATGAGAGCTGCCGGATTAGAGCCTGTAGATGTGCTTTCGGGCTATCAATGGAAAAATAATCTGGGGTATTATCAGGCTACAAAAGATGCATCTACCAATTTCTATATTTACTATATGCCGAAAGGGAAATATGTATTTGAGTATGATTTGATATGCAACGCGTCGGGAAATTTCTCAAGCGGATTTGCCACGTTGCAGAATTACTACGCTCCGCAGATGAATGCCAGAACCAAAGGCGATAAAATTGAAATTAAAAATAAACCATAATGAAATATATAAAATTCTTAACCCTCATTTTATGTTTGAGTGTTTTCGGCCGAATACAAGCACAAAAATACTACGACGATCAATGGAAAAAAGTAGAAGAAAACAGTAAAAAAGGAACGTATAAATCTAATCTTCCCATTGTTTTAGATATTCAAAAACAGGCTATGAAAGAAAACAATACCTTACAGCTCATCCGTTCTCTGAAATCTGAATTCAGTATTTTGAATACAACTTCGGATGATGAACAGAATAATGCGGCTTCGAGTTTTTTTACTAAAATTCAGAATGCCGAAAAACAGCTGAAAGGCGATGATAAAATTGTTTTTAAGGTGGTGGCAAATGGCTTTTTTATGGATTATTACCAGCAAAATTCATGGAAGGTAAATGGCCGAACCAATCTGAATTCGCAGGATGTAGCGCAGATCGAAACCTGGAGCAAGCTTGATTTTAAAAATTATCTGACGAAGAATTTTCAGGAGTTGGATAAGCAGACGTCTGAAATGAAAAAAGTAGCGTTATCAAAATATAAAGATCTTTTTTCTAACACAAAAGACATTACTTATTTTCCGACTCTGGCAGATTGGTATGAGTTGAAAAAAGTAAATTTCTTTTCAGATAATCAGCTTTTTACTAAAAATGAACTCGCTGAAAATAGAAAAACAATTGATGCTATTTTTGATGGATTAATTGCTCAGAATTCAGGAAATTCAAAACTGTATTTTATGCATCAGAAGCTGGAGGAAAACTGCAATTTCAACCAATGCAAAGATAAACTGGAGCAGTTGAAAAGCCTTGTTAAATCTTCTACAGAAGGAGATTATAAAGTTTTGGTGATGGAACAGATCATGTCTCAGCTGATTTCTAAAAAAGAACAGAAGGCAGCCTTAGAAATCGCCAATCAGGCAAAAGCTCAGTATCCGAAATCGCCTTTTATTGAGAATATCAAAAATATTGAAGAACAAATTAAAGTTCCGACGCTTAATTTCAGATATGAGCAGCAGACGCAGCCTAATCTTCCGATTCATTTTGTGGTCGATCACAAAAATGTTTCAGAATTTTCTTTGAATATTTATGAAGTGAAAGACGATTTTACCTTATTTATACAATATGCGGGAAATTCTTACTCAGATCTTTTCAACACGATTAAAAAAAATCTGGTAAGAAAAGAAGTTTTTCAGGTAACGGATGCCAAAGATTATCAGAATCATTCCACTTCTTTGGAAATAAAACCGCTTCCTTCAGGAGTATATATTGCCGAATATAACGTTACGGGCAACGAAAATGATAAAAGACAGAATTTCTATTTTTTAGTTTCAAACCATAAAATTATTTACCAAAGTAAAAGCGGCGGCGAATTAAATTCTACTCAGCTTAAATTGGTCAACAGTGAAAATGGCAAACCTATAATTAACGAAAATCTTACATTTTACGAATACACCAATGGTAAAAGTCTGACTAAAACCCAAGCTAAAACAGATGCGAACGGTATTTTTACTTTGCCTTCTAAAAACTATTATGTAAAATATCTGGTTCAGCAGCCGAAGACCAACGATTATCAATTCATTAATGTTTACAGGGAATATTATGCGGATCGAAATCCCAATAAAGAAACCCGCACTCAGGCACAGATTTTTACAGACAGAGCCATTTACAGACCCGGACAAACGGTTTATTTTAAAGTAATCAATACAAAAATTAACAAAGAAACTGAATCGGTTGCTTCAGATTTAAAACAGAAAATTACGCTGAAAGATGCCAATTATCAGGAAGTAACTTCGCAGGATTTTACCACGAAGGATTTTGGTTCTTATCACGGAAGTTTTGTGTTGCCAAAAGGTAAGCTTAACGGAAGATTTACTTTGGAAACCGATGGCGGAACAGGCGGATACAAAGATATACGTGTTGAAGAATACAAAAGACCAAAGTTCGAGGTGACATTTGAGCCTGTAAAAGGAGATTATAAATATGGACAAACCATCGAGCTGAAAGGAAAAGCAATGATGTTTTCCGGTGTGGCCCTGAGTAATACAACGGTAGACTATGAAATTAAAAAACGTAATATCCGTTGGCGATATTTCAGTTGGTATCCGCAAAATAATGATAATGAAAACTCGATTTTAGGGGAGGTTAAAACCAATGAGAAAGGTGAATTCACTATTATTTTGGATCTTAAAAAAGATGAAAAAATTGAAGGCATTCAAATTGATAACTATGAAATTAATGCTTCGGTAACAGATATTAACGGCGAAACGCAATCGGCAGATACCAATCTGAAGGTAGCTTCGGTTTCTCATTACATTAAAACTGATGAAATCGAAAATACATTTTCTGATAATAATTTAAAACTGAAAGTTGAAACCAAAAATTATAATGAGCAAGATGTTAAAAAGCCTTATCAGGTAAAATTGACTAAACTTCAGGAGCCGGACAGAATTTTCAGACAGAACTTTAAAACCGTCATTCAGGATCAGCCAAAATACTCGAAGGCAGAGTTTTATAGCAAATTTCCGCATGATTTTTATGATAAAAATGATGAACTGAAAAACTGGAAAACTGAAAAAGTTATTATTACCAAAACGCAGCAGCCTTCCTCAGATCTTGATCTTGGAAAACTAGAAGCGGGAACATATCAGCTGGAATTGTATAATATTGAAGGAAAGGATACTATTAAAACAGCTCAGAATTTTAATGTTTGGGATAAAAAATCATTAAAGCCAAATCAAAAAACATTCTTAACCGTCTTAGATCCTAAAACCGAATTTTCAAGAGGAGAAAAAGCAAAAGTGTATGTTTATTCCGCGATTCCTGATGCTTTGGTTACTGTTTTTATTCAAAATGGTTCAGGAAAAACAATTTCAGAAGTTCATCAATTCAAAAACGGAATGCTGGAATATTCAGTGGAAATTCCAAAAGATCCATCCGTTTCAACCTTGAACCTTCAGTTTCAGATTGTTGCTTTTAATGATATTCAGACAGAAAGTGTTGATTTAAAAATTAAAAGTACAGAACAGCCTTTAAAGATTGAAACAGTAACTTTCAGAGATAAGCTGGAACCAAATTCAAAGGAAAAATGGTCTGTAAAAGTTTTAGGAAGTGATAAAGAAAAGATGAATGCTGAGGTTTTGGCGAATATGTATGATATGTCTCTAGATCAGTTTGCGGTAAATAGCTTCAATTGGCAAAGACTTTATATGCCTTATTCCATTGTTTCATCTTACGATATGAGACAAAGTCTTTATTCAAAATATTACGAAAAAAGATCGAAATATTTCAATGGAAATTATGTGGAAGTTCCTCAGTTTAATTGGTTTGATGATGAATTGATTTATTCTCAGTTCCTGAGAGGAGAAGCTGCTGGAATTAATGTAAGAGGTTTTTCAAATGCTGCTCCAGTTGCAGCACCTGCAATGAGAATGAAAAAAGAAGCTATGGTGGATGATGCCATAGATATTGTAAGTTCGGGAAGACAATTGAACGAACAGGAAAAAGCGGAATATACGGATCAGCTAGATCAAGATTCATCAGATAAAATTCCTGTTCGTCAGAATTTAAATGAAACCGCTTTTTTCTATCCTGATCTTAAAACAGATTCCGAAGGAAATGTAAGCTTTGAATTCACTTCTCCCGAAGCATTAACGAAATGGAAATTGATGTTCTTAGCTCACACCAAAGACGCAAGAGCAGCGACCTTGCAGAAAGAAGTGGTTACTCAGAAGGAATTTTCAGTTACTCCAAATTATCCTAGATTTTTAAGAGAAGGTGATGAACTGAATTTACAGTCAAAATTATCAAACTTAACGAGCAAAAAATTAAATGGTTCGGCACAGTTACAGATTTTGGACGCTTTTACGAATGAAGATATTTCAGAAAAATTCGGATTGAGCACATTAACAGCCGTTTCAGGGTATAATAAAGAACAGGCTTTTTCGGTTGATGAAAATGGAAATTCTGTTTTGACATGGAAAGTGAAAGTTCCGAATAATGTGTCTTCGATTATTTTAAAAATCGTTGCAAAGGCTGGGCAATATTCTGACGGTGAGCAAAAAGCAGTGGCGATTCTTCCGAACAGAATGTTGGTGACAGACGCTCTTCCTATTTTTGTAAAAGAAGGTGAAACGAAGACTTTTGAACTGGAAAATCTTAAAAACGCCAATTCATCAACGATTTCTAACGTTTCAAATACGTTGGAACTGACGACCAATCCGATTTGGGAGATTATGTTTGCGCTTCCAAGTTTGAAAAATGATCCGAATAATTCTGCAGATGTGATCTTTAATAAATGGTTTGCTGATGTTATAGCTTCAGAAATCTTTAAAGCTAATCCGAAAATGAAAACTGTTTTCGAAGAATATCAGAATAAAGGATTACTCAATTCAAATCTTGAAAAAAATCAGGAGCTGAAACAATTGTTGTTGGAAGAAACACCTTGGGTTTTGGAAAGTAAAAATGAAGGCGAACAAATGGCAAAATTAGCCTTGCTGTTTGATGTGAACACGATGAAAAATTCGATCAATCAGGATTGGGATGATTTCAAAAAACTGCAAAATCCGGATGGTGGTTTCTCTTGGTATCAGGGGTATCCGAGTTCATATTCAACCTCATTGTATATTCTTAAAAATTTAGGGAAAATTAATTCTTGGTTGAAAGGTAATGTGAAAGATTATCAAAGTTCTGAACAGGCAGAATTAGTGAAAAATTTAATTGGATATATTGATAATGAAATCAACAAATATGCTGATGTTAAAAAAGAAAATGTCTGGACCAACTGGACATTGGATTATTTGGATACCCGAAATTACTGGGAAAAAGAATATCCACTGAAAGGAAAAGGGGCTTCTTTACAATCTTTGGTTAAGCAAAAAGCAAAAACTGCTAAACTAACAGATTTTACCTTCTTTGGATTGCATCGTGCCGCTTTGTTAATGAATGATTTCGGCTTAAAAGACGTTTCAGATAAAGTATTGAATTACTTAAAAGAAACTTCGGTAGACTCAAAAACACAGGGTGTTTACTGGAAACAAAATCTGGATGGCTGGGGCTGGTTTAGTTCAAAAGTAGTGAATCAGGCGGGTGCTTTGGAAGCATTTAATAAGCTAAAACCAAACGATCAAAAGTTCATTGAAGACATGAAAATCTGGCTGATTACTCAAAAAGAGGTTAATTCGTGGGGAACTTCAAGAGGCACTTCAGAGGTTATTTTTACGATTTTAAATTCAGGGAAATCATGGACGAGTGCTGAAAGTGATAAAGCAACCATCGTTTGGGGCGGAAAAGAATTGCAACCACAAACTCAGGCCACGGGATATGTGAAATCTGCGGTAAAATCTGATATTTTAAATAAAAACCTTGCGACTGTTACGGTAACAAAACCTGGTGCGGGAATTGTTCAGGGAGGATTGTTCTGGAAATATTATGAAGATTTAAATAAAATAATATCTTCCGAAAATTACATCTCGATTACCAAAGAATTATACAAAAAAGTAAAAACGGTAAACGGGGAAGAATTGCAGAAAATTTCATCCGAAACTCCATTGAAAGTTGGAGATAAAGTAACGGTAAGAATGATTTTGAATACCGATCGTCCGATGGAATTTATTCATATCAAAGACATGAGAGCAGCTGGGTTTGAGCCTGTGGATGTACTTTCCGGTTATCAGTGGAAGAATAATTTAGGATATTATCAATCTACTAAAGATGCATCTACAAATTTTTATATTCAATATATGCCAAAAGGTAAATATGTATTTGAATATGATTATATTGCCAATGCATCCGGAAAGTTCTCAAACGGTATTACGACGATGCAGAACTATTATGCGCCGCAGATGAATTCCCACTCGAAAGGCACTGATATCGAGATTTTGGAATGATTTTTGGCTTTTAGGAATTTGTAAAATTAAAATACAAAAATTATGAAATTTTCAAAGACACTAATGACAGGTTTGGTAATGATGATTGGAATGAATACTTTTGCCCAAAAGAACGCTGAGAAGTTTGCCAAACTGGAGATTGAAATGTTTCCTAAAGCGAAAGAAGGTTATAAACAAGTATATATTCAGTTACCTGTTGCTAAAAACGAAAATGACTTAAAAGTTGAATTTTTCGTAGGTGCCGAAAAAATGCTGGATTGCAACAGACACTTTATGATGGGCGAGGTAAAAACTCAGGATTTACAAGGTTGGGGGTACACCTATTACGATGTGGAATCTAAAGGTGAAGTAGGTGGTACATTAATGGGATGTCCGGATCAGAAGCTGACAAAACAATTTGTCAACCTAAAGCCTGAAACCGTAAGATACAACAGCAAATTGCCATTGGTTTTCTACATTCCGAAAGATATGGAAGTGCGTTACAGAGTGCTTCGTCCGGATGCGATGAAGAAAGTGGTTCAGAGATAAATTAACCGTATATTTATATAGAAAACTCCTCGATTCGAGGAGTTTTTTGATTTATTTCAATAAAAGCACAAATAATTTTAGGTTGTCTGTAATTGCTTTTTTTGTTATCTTAAATTGTTTCCGGAAATTTTTACTTCAAAAATAGATGAGTACATACCACATACTCCTCAAAAAATTGATAAGGAAAACGAGACATTATTTTTTTGTATTTTCTTTTGGCTGGTAATCAGGGTGCCCTAATTGCCATAGTGCAAATGCAAACATATCGCCTAAATTAGCGTATCGTTGAGCAACAGGTACGTTACCAGCATGCCCACCTTCAAAATCTATTTTTAATAATACAGGATTAGAAGATGCATCATTAGCCATTAATTTAGCTGCAAATTTTACAGGCTCCCAAACAATAACTCTTTGGTCATTTATCCCTCCGGTGATGAAAGTCGCTGGATACTTTACTCCTTTTTTAATGTGATGATAAGCGTCCATTTCCAATAAAGCTTTAAATTCCTGTGGGTCTTTCACACTTCCGAATTCTTGTGGTTGGCCATTAGGTGTTGTCTCATCTCTAAGTGGATTCATGACACCTACCTCTGCAATAACAGCTTTAAAAAGATCTGGTCGTTCGGTCATAGCCCTGCCTACTGTAATTCCTCCTGCACTGGCTCCCCAAATAGCGACTTTAGCTCTTGAGGTATATTTCTCGTTTATTAAATATTCTGTACAGTCTATCAAATCTCTCCAAGTATTAGGCTTTGTTTCTTTATATCCTCCTAAGCGCCATTGCTCTCCTTTTTCACCTCCTCCTCTTACGTGTGCTACAGCGACCATTCCACCTTGATTAGCCCATAACAAGTAAGTTTTAGCAAAAATAGGATTAGAGGAAATTCCATAAGAACCATAGCTATCAATTAATACCATATTTTTGCCATCCTTTTTAATGTTCTTATTATAAATTAAAGAAACTGGAATTTCTTGTCCATCTCTTGCCTTCACACTTATTTCTTCAATTGCAATATCTTTAAATTCTGGATATTCAGCTACAGGAGCCATATTTTCTGGAATAAAAGAATCCTTTTTTACATCATATTTAAAACGTTGCTCATCATTTGCCCAACCAGAACAGGTAATCCAAATATCTGAATAATTTTCCCCTTTACTCTGTAAGTTAATATTTCCCGATGGAAAAGGTAGTTGAATTACATTATCTTTTCCATCTTTATATAGATACAATTTAGCTTCTACACCGTTTTTAGTCGTGGTATAATAAATACCATCTTTAGTAATTCTATAACTTTTAATACTTTCGTTCTTTTTTTCAGGAACTAATATCTCTGCATTTTTAAAATCAGGATTATTAATATTAGTTTTGCAAAGTTTATTAAGAGTAGAGTTATAACTTGATAGAAAAATAGCTTTATCTTTCCATAAATCTAAATTTCTTGCTTTATCGCTTGGAATATAAAGAGGTTTCCAATTCTTTTTACCCTTTAATAAATCATTTTTATTAATAATAAATGTTTTTCTATATGTTTGATAATCCACTAACATTCCTATGTAGTATTGACTATTTGTATCAAAATCCACAATTATTGGAAAATGGTCTTCAGTAATACCTAAATTTGTATTATTCTTAGCAGAAAATACATCATTTATTTTTTTTGGGTCAGTTCCAATCTTATATAAAACGGTTTGAGTATTTTTATAAAAATTTAATGATTTTGCATCTGTTGTAGGGTAATAAAGATAGAAAAAACCACTATTGTCGTCTAGCCATTTTACACCACCACCACTTACAGGCTCTATTTGAGTGATAGCTTGGGGGTAGATATATTTCTTTTTCACATCAAGGACAACTACTTCTGCAAGTTCTTTTCCTTTTTCTGCCATTGAAATTGCAACTTTACTACCATCCCAACTTGGATTTATATAATTTATTACAAATTCATGATTGGCTTCATCTTTTTTGTAATCACTAGAATCGTAAAGCAAGATCTCTTTTCCTGAAAAACCTTCTTTGTAATAGAGTTTAGCTACTTTTTCAGTATCATTTTTTCTTAAATAAAAATAGTTATCATTACTTGTTACTTTTAAGTTGGATATAGAATATCCTTGCCTTTTATCAAATTCTAATCTTTTATTTAAATAATAATTTTTATTCGGAATTAGATCTAAAACAGAATTGGTATAAGCTGTCTGAGATTTCATCCATTCAATGTTTTGGATGTCATCTAAATTTTCCAAATTTCTGTAATCATCAATGATTTTAGTTCCAAAATACTCATCAATAGTTGGCTTTGATTGAGGTAATTTTGTTTTTTGAGCACTCGTAAAAAATGATGAGAAGCTGATAATAAGAAATATTTTTATTTTCATTAGTCTTAAAATTATTTTTGTCCCATAGTTTGATGGATGGTAGGATTCTTCCTCATGTATAATTTCTTGATTTTATTTTTAATTAAAACCTACGCAAAGTAAATGATATTTCTCTAACTGTGCATAAATATTATATAGATATAACTTAGTACACGGAGATGGTTACAACTAACAAATGATGTGGGAAAAACAAGGAACAAAACTGGAGTAGCCAAAACGGTAAAGATTAACAAATTTTCAATTAAAACAAACCTCAAATTTAATTTAAACGATTTCTCTTCAAGCTCGATTGATAAACGTTTTTCGTTAAACTAAATTTAAACTAGTTTTAAATTCACCATATTGTGGGAATTTCTTGTCGTTTTACATTGTTTTTTGCATTATATTTGTTGTAAACATGAACAATGAAAAACAATTTATTGATTTTTACGTTTGGTTTTTTTACGCTTCCCATCTTTGGCTGGGCACAGTCGGCACCCGATTTCCGGGAGCTTTTGGATAGTGCAATGGTTCGCGATTCCGATTTGAAGATGCAGCTCACCCAAAACAAACTCACTGATCTTGACGAGCATAAATTGAAGGATATCTTTCTTCCGACGTTGGAAATGAGCGGACAGGCAGGATATCTTAATGCTACGGCTCGCCTTACTTCTCCTGAAATTAATTTAACACCATTTATCAGGATTCCGGAAGGCAGTTTTAATAATAATCTAAATGTTTCAGGATTTTCAGGAATTGCAAAAGCCGATGCCAAAATGGTGGTATATTCTGGAGGAAAAGTGAAATATTTAAAGAAAGCAATTGAAGAGAAAAAGCTTTCTGAAAATATCTTGCTCGAAAAAACAAAAGATGAGGTGGTCGCCAATATTTCAAAAGCGTATGACCAGTTGGCTTTAATTCATCAGTCAAAAAAAGTATTGGATGAAAGTGAAAAAAGATTAGATATTAATAGAAAAACTGCAGATAAAGCGCTGGGTTATGGTTTAATTACCCCTTATGATCATAAAAAAATTGAACTCGCCCAAGCGACGCTCAATGCAAAGATGGTAGAGTATGAGGGCAAAAAAGAATTGTTGTTAACGCAGCTTTATATTTTAACGGGAATCGGTAAAGAACGTTTGAGATTAATTGAACCTGTTTTAGAACCCGTAGAATTATTATCTCCCGAAAAAGGTATCGAACAAAGAGCCGAGATTCGTGCTTTGGAGCATGGCATTGTTGCGGCTGATTATAAAATAAAGGCCGAAAGAACGTGGATGATTCCTAAGGTTCAGCTAATGGCATCTGCTTATTATATCGGATTATATGGAAGTCGAATTAAAACATCAGAAAATGTGATTCCTGCAATTCCCCAATTGGGATATGGTGGTGCAAAGCTGGATTGGCGTCCGACAAATATTAATATTCTTCCTTTGATTACAGCCGGAGTAGGCTTCAAATGGGAGATTTTCGACGGAAATGAAGGTAAACATGCTGAAGAAACCGCTAAAATTGGCAAAGAAGTTCTTCAAAACCAAAAAGAAGATGCGCTCAAAAAACTGACCCTGAACTTAGCCAATAATCAAACCAATTATGATATTGCAAACGCTCAGATTGCATTGAAATCTAAAGCCAAAGAATTGGCGAAAAATGCTTTGGTGCAGGCTGAAAAAGAATTCAGATACGGGATTAGCAAATCTTCCCAACTTATCGATGCCGAAAATGATCTGGAAATTGCCGAACTCGAATATCAAAATACAATTTTCAATCAAAGAAGAGCGGGAATAGAATTAATGAGGTCTACTCAGGAATTGGATATTGCTAAACTTTATCAACCTTAAAATTTAAAATGATGCAAAAAAATCTCTCTATACTATGTACTGTTTTGCTCTTGTTGGGAAGTTGTGACAACAAAAAAGAAAATCTTAATGATTCTGAAGGGAAAACAAAGAAAGAAGTGATCTCTTTTGCTCCGAAAGTTACCGGAAGAATTGTGAAAATACTTGTAGAAGAAGGACAAACGGTAAAGAAAGGCGATACGTTGGCATTGCTTGATATTCCTGAAGTTTCTGCTAAAATTGCACAGGCTCAGGGTGCAGTAAGTGCGGCCACAGCTCAGGAACAGATGGCAAAAAACGGAGCGACTGCCGACCAGATGAAACAGCTTCAGGCGAAGTATAAAGGGTTGAAAGAGCAATATGATTTTGCCCAGAAATCTTTCAAAAGAGCTTCGAATATGTATCGTGACAGTTTGATGTCGCCACAGGCTTATGATGAAATTTATGCTAAAATGCAGGGTGCAAAAGCTCAGTATGATGCCGTGGTAGCAGAATTGGACGATGTCAAAAGAGGCACCCGTTTCGAAAAAGTAGAAATGGCTGCCGGACAAGCTTCTCAGGCAAAAGGTGCTTTACAGGAAGCCAATGTAGCGTATTCTGAAAGATATGTAATTGCCACCAATGATATGGAAATAGAAACCATCAGTTTAAATACCGGAGAATTGGCAACGGCTGGTTTTGCGCTGTTCAACGGATATATTCCGAATAGTACTTTTTTCCGTTTTACAGTTCCTGAAAGCCAGATTTCAAGGTATAAAAAAGGGCAAGTCGTAAATATGGAAATTCCTTATAATAAAGAAAAAATAGAAGGTACAATTTTGTATATCAAACAACTGACAAAATATGCGGATATCACAACTGCCTATCCGGATTATCAGCTTCAGGACGCGATTTATGAAATTAAAGTTAAGCCAAAGGACATGAATAAGGCGAAAGATATTTTGGTGAATTCAAACGTATTGCTAAAATAATTATGAAAGAATTTTTCCGACTTTTACGAAGAGAATTTAAGCTATTTATCGGCAATTCGACCTTGAGAACCGTGTTTTTCTTAGCACCGATTTTCTATGCGACATTGCTGGGTTTCGTATATAAAAGCGGAAAAGTAGAAAATACACCTGTTTTGGTGATTGATAGAGATAATACGCCTTTATCAAGCCAATTAACGGAAATGCTGGAAGATAATAAAAGTATTAAGGTAATACGATATTTGCAGGAGCCTTTTAGCATTAAAGATGAGGTGATAAGACATGAAGCAGCAGCGGTTGTCATTATTCCATCGAAATTTGAAGCGTCTATTCTTCAAAAAAAATACCCGGAACTCAACATTTATGTGAATACAGGAAATGTTTTAACGGCTAATTTTGCATCAAAAGCTTTACAGCTCACGATCGGAACGTTTTCCGCGGGAGTTTCTATTAAAGCATTGCAAAAAGCAGGAATGCCCGCCACGAGAGCAACAACGCAATATGAGCCTTTCAAAGCCAATTATATTACCTTATTCAATACCACTGGAAATTACCTAATTTTTATGTGGCCGGCGATGTTGGCCGTAGTTTTACAGCAGGTTATTCTACTGGCAATGGCAGTTAGTTTTGCCGCAGAATTTCAAGGCGGTACATTCATCAAAGAATATGCAAAAATGCGAAAATGGGCGTTTCCAACGATGTTGATCAAAGTTCTTCCCATCTGGATTTTTTCAATTTTAATCGTGAGTGTTTATTATTTTATGCACATGATTTTCAAGGTTCCGATGCCGGAAGGGATTTTTAACTTTATTATATTAACATCAGTTTTCGTTGGCTCAGCTTCATTTTTAGGGGTTTTGATCAGTATTTTGATCCCGGATGCATTAAAAGCTACCCAGATATTAATGGTGATTGCGTCTCCGGCTTTTATCATCAGTGGTTTTACCTGGCCTTTGAATGCGATGCCAGCTTTTGTACAGTTTATCGCGAATATTATTCCATTAACACCTTTTTTGCAGGCTTTTAAAATTTTACTCATTCAAAAAGGTTCTGTAGAACTTACATATCCGTATTTAAAACATTTAAGTATTCTTTTAATTGTTTACGCCATTTTAGGTTGGATTGCTCTAAAAATTAAAATGTGGCTGATGTTTAAAAATCCAAAATCTGTTGAAATTTCCAGCGAAAATTCTTCTGATAATTTGAATTGATTATTTTTTAGTCACCACTGCACGAATTTTTTTATTTCCCACAGATTCCAAAGATTTTCACACACAATCGTGTTATTTTCTTTTTGATAACGTTTATGAGCTTTTATAAGTGAAACGGCTTTGTGAAGCTTAAAAACAGGTAGTAGTAAAAAATCTCTATAAGCCTTTGTGTTCAGATGCTACGGAAATTCAACATTGCTATCATTCGCTTAGTAGAACGCCGTTGCGAGCGAAAAATCAGCAGTGTCATTTATAAACATTCTTCCGAACTTAGCGTTAAAAATAATTATCAGCCATAAATACTTTTTTTATTTCCTGTAAACAGCATAGGTTTTCACACCCAATCATGCGCGGAATTTATTGTAGTTCAGTGTTTTTACTATTTTTTTTATGAGTTGAAAAATGATACAAAAAAACTGATATATTTGCTTTGACAAATAAAATCAGCTATGGAAAATGTATTTGATGCGAAAGATGCTCAGAATTATATAGATAGAATAAATAAACTGGTGGAAGATACCCACGGATTATGGGGTAAAATGACGGTAGACCAAATGTTGGCGCACTGCTGCATCACGTATGAAATGGTATACGAGCCAGAAAAACATAAAAAACCGGGAGCAATTGCAAAGTTTATCCTTAAAAGATTCGTAAAACCTAAAGTGGTGGGTGAAAAAGCATATCCGAGAGATTCTCCTACATCGCCTCAATTTTTGGTTCAGGGAAGAAAGAATTTTGATGATGAAAAGAAAAGATTGATTGGTTTTATCCAAAAAACGCAGCAGTTAGGAGCTTCGGCTTTTGATGGAAAAGAATCTTTTTCTTTTGGAAAACTAAATTCTAAAGAGTGGAACAATATGTTTGCTAAACATTTGAATCACCATTTATCTCAATTCGGAGTTTAAAAATAAATCAAAACACATGAAAAAACTTTTATTATTCCTCATTTTAGCTTCCAATTTTGCAATGGCGCAAATGCCTGATATTTCGAATGTATGGCTGAATAACAGCAAGCCTTACAGTGGAACGATTGGAAACGATAAGCAGCAACTTAAACTGAAGATCAATATTTCTGAACAGAATAAAAAAAATGATCAGGAATATTTTGTTTCAGGATATTCGCTTGTTGATAAAACCTATGCAAAACTGGAAGGAAAACTGACGATCACAAAATACAGAGACGCCAAGAAAAAAGGAGTTGTGTTTGGTGAATATGAATTTGCTGAAGAAAATAAAGGAAAGCATTCAGGGCTTTTCAAAGGAAAATTTGTTTATACTTTTAAGTGGAATAAAACTACAGAAAAAGTAGAAGGACAGACAATTGAACTAACAGGCGACTGGAAAAGTTATGACGGAACTTTGAACTTTAAAACAAAGTTGAATAATCAATAATTAAATCGTTACAGAAGAAAATTTATATGAAATTAGGAGCATTTTCAATTAGCTTAAGTGTAAAAGACCTTCAGAAATCGAAGGATTTTTATGAAAAATTAGGTTTCAGTCAGATGGCGGGAAATATCGATCAGAATTATCTGATCCTGAAAAATGGAGATCACATTATCGGCTTGTTTCAGGCAATGTTTGACGGAAATATGCTTACTTTCAACCCCGGATGGGATCAAAATGCTCAAAATCTGGAATCTTTTGATGATGTTCGCACTATTCAGAAATATCTGAAGGAAAACGGAATTGAGATCGAAAAAGAAGCAGACGAATCAACTGAGGGCCCTGAACATATTTACCTGAAAGATCCGGATGGTAATATGATTTTAATAGATCAGCACAGATAATATTTACAAATTAAACTCAACTTTAAAAAAGAACACATTATGGCGTCAGTAAACGTTTATTTAACATTCAACGGAAATTGTAGAGAAGCTTTTGATTTCTACAAGTCTGTTTTCGGAGGAGAATATCCTTACATCGGAACTTTTGGTGAAATGCCTCCAATGGAAGGTCAGGAAGCGAAAGAAGAAGATAAAGACAAGATTATGCATGTTTCTCTTCCTATTTCTAAAGAGACGGTTTTGATGGGAAGCGATGCGGGTTGTGATCATGCTTCTCAACTTAAAATGGGAAACAATTTCTCGATTTCCATCAATGCAGAATCGAAGGAAGAAGCAGAAAAATTGTTCAACGGACTTTCTGCAGGCGGACAGGTGACAATGCCTTTAACAGATACTTTCTGGGGTGCCTATTTCGGAATGTTTACCGATAAATTCGGGATTAACTGGATGGTAAACTATGACGATCCTGCTAAAATGCAGCAACATCCTTAAGATTAATATTTTGAATATGAAATATCGAAAAAACTAACTGGCGGAATATTCCGTCAGTTTTTATTTTATAATACATTTGCATTCCAAAAATTTTTAAATTTGGATTTAGGAATTTAGGTTGCAGGAAATAGGGCTTAGGTTTAAAATTTATGATTAAATAGTAAGCCTCTACTAACTTAAATATTTTCAATGCGAATAAAATACTTTATGAGCTTTGTGTTAAAATAAAAATTAAAAAATATAAACAAATGAAATTCACCATTGATGAAATTAAAGCAGAACACCAAAAAGTAAAAAGCGGTGCCGATTTTCCAAATTATATTAAAGCGATCAAGGATTTGGGAGTTGCAAATTATGTGACTTATGTGAGTGATGGCAATGCTGAATATTTTGATGCAGAAAATCGATCTGTTTCTACAAGAGCAAAATATGAAACAATGGATATCGCTGAAGATTTGAATTTGAAAGAATTTAAATCAAGGCTAAAACTTCACCAGCAAGGCGGTACAGATTATCCTACTTTTTGTAAAGACTGTGCAGAAACTGGAATTAAAGGCTGGAAAATGGATCTGACTCATCTTACCTGTACGTATTTTGACAACTCAGGAAATGATGTGTTGACAGAGCAAGTTCCTTCATAACAAGCCGTTGATCAGGAACTTTTACTTGAAAAAGAAAAATTTTCACAACAATTAAATTTTGCTTATTATTGATATTTGGTATTGAATTTTAAAATTTGATAGATTTTAATAATAAACATAAAGGTAAAATTTAAGAAGATGAAGATTTTGAAAACGTTGGCTTTAAGCATTTTTTCATTGGCGGCAACATTCTCGTATGCCCAAAAAAATGATCTGGGAGCTTGGTATATGTATTTTGGAAATAATAAAATCAGTAAAAAATTAAATTTTCATAACGAGATCCAGTATAGAAATTTTGATATGGGAGGAGATTTGGAGCAGCTCCTGATCCGTACCGGAATTGGATATGATTTAACGGAAAATAATAACAACATCTTATTGGGTTATGGTTTTATTTTAAGTCAACCTTATATAAACGGTGAAAAAACTGAAAATATAGAACACAGAATTTTTCAGCAATATATTACAAAACAAAAGTTTGGAAGATTCAACCTTCAGCATCGTTACCGTTTGGAAGAGCGTTTTCTTCAGGATGATTTCAGGATGAGGTTTCGTTATTTTTTAGGACTTAATATTCCGATCAATAATAAAGAAATGCTTCCGAAAACATTTTATGGTTCTGTTTATAATGAAATTTTTCTTCATTTGAACAGTCCAACTTTCGACAGAAACAGGGTGTACGGAGCGTTGGGATATGTAATCAATAAAAATATGAGAATGGAAGCGGGATATATGAACCAAATTCAGGAGAACAGAAACCGCGGACAGGTTCAGATTGGTTTTTATAACAATATTCCGTTTACTAAAAACTAGGGTTTGATGAAACAAATTTTGCTGAGTGCTAAAACCCTTTAAAAATAATAACAACAAACTATTAAAAACGAAACACTATGCACTCAGGAAAAAGATTTGGAGCCCGCGAATTTGCAGTCTGGACGAAGAGAAGTATCCTTTGGCTCACAGTTTTATCATCGATTCCTACCATTTTGTACTTTTTAGGATGTACTTTCCTTTCGTTTCCGTGGCAACCGATTGCAATCATGGGAACGGCGGTTGCTTTCATCGTAGGTTTTAAAAATAATGCGAGTTACAGCCGACTCTGGGAAGCCAGACAGATTTATGGAGCAATTATTAATGACAGCCGAAGTTTCGGATATATTTTGCGAGATTCTCTTTCATCTAAAAATTCAGGTAAAGTAAAAGAGATGTTTCTGCGTCATTATGCATGGTTAACGGCGCTTCGTTTTCAGCTTCGTGAGACGAGAACCTGGGAAAATATGGATACAGCGCAGTTTGATGAATATGCCAGAAAATATGATATTCCAGAACGATTGTCTAAGTTGGATGAGGAACTGAAAAATTACCTTTCAGAGTCGGAGCTTCAATATATTTTAAGCAAGAAAAACAGAGCGACACAGCTGATGGCAAGTCAAAGTAGAGCATTGTCGGAAGCCTATGCAAATGGAGAAATCAACGATTTTCAGTGGACGCAAATTAATCAACAATTGATAAAGTTTACCGATAATCAGGGAAAAGCAGAACGAATTAAAAACTTTCCTTATCCAAGAAATTTTTCTTCCATTACGACTTATTTGTTGCTTTTATTCATTCTTTTTGTGCCTTTTGGTTTATTAAAAGAATTTGACAAATTAGGTGACGGAACAGTGCTTGAAGGATTGACTTTATGGTTCAATATTCCGTTTTCGTTATTGGTAACATGGTGTTTTCATACATTGGATAGTGTAGGAGAGGCTTCTGTAAATCCTTTTGAAGGAAGCCCGAACGATGTTCCGATTACGCAGATCAGCCGAACAATAGAAATCGATATGCGTGATATGTTGGATGAAGAAAATCTTCCTGCGCCAATCACAGCAAAAAATAATATTGTTCTTTAAAAAAGATAAAAAAAATTAACTAAATAAACATACATAAAATGATTCACACATACGTCATTATATCAATCGCGGTATTGTTGTCTGTGATGATATTGGTAATGATCGGGCAAAAACTGAAAGTTGCTTATCCTATTTTCCTCGTTATTGCAGGATTATTGATAAGTCTTGTCCCGGGAATGCCACATATAGAAATAGAACCCGATTTGGTTTTCCTTATTTTTCTTCCTCCAATTTTGTTTGAAGCGGCATGGTTTACCTCGTGGCAAGACTTTCACAAATGGAGAAAGCAGATTTTTTCAATGGCATTTGGATTGGTATTTTTAACCTCCATTGTCGTTGCGTATTTGTCGTCATCCATTATTCCGGGGCTTACCGTGGCGATGGGATTTCTGTTGGGAGGCGTAAATTCTCCGCCAGATGCGGTGGCGGCAACTTCGGTTCTGAAGCACATGAAAATTCCGAAGAAAATCACCAGTATTCTGGAAGGCGAAAGTTTAATCAACGATGCATCGAGTTTAATTGTCTTTAAATTTGCTTTAGCAGCCGTTATTTCCGGTCAGTTCATTTTTGGAGAAGCCGTGAAAGATTTTTTCACAATGGCAGTTGGTGGAATTGCCGTAGGAGCGGGCGCGGGATTGCTTTTCGGTTCTTTGCTTAAAATTATTCCGTCAAATTCCAATATCGATACCATTATTACATTAATTGTCCCTTACATCATGTATGTCGGAGCCGAGCATTTCCACTTTTCCGGAGTGCTGGCGGTGGTTGCAGGAGGTTTGTTGATGTCTTATAATTCACATTGTTACTTAAGTCATACTTCGAGAATTCAGTCCGGAAACGTTTGGAGTGTCCTGATTTTCTTGATGAATACCATTATTTTCATCTTAATTGGTCTGGAATTACCCGTTGTGGTGGCTGCCATGAAAGATTACACGATTTCAGAAGGTATTTTTTACAGTGTCGTAATTGGCGGTGCGATTATCGGAACCAGAATTTTATACAGTTATGCGCTGATGTATTTTCCAAGGCTTTGTTCTAAAGAATTAAGATTAAAAGCCCCGAAACCCGATTGGCGAGAGCCTTTTATCATAAGTTTTGCGGCGATGAGAGGGGTTGTTTCTTTGGCGGCGGCATTGTCGATTCCTGCATTTTTACCAAATGGTGAAGCATTTCCTCACCGAAATATCATCCTGTTTGTAACATTTGTGATTATTTTAATTACATTGGTCGGACAAGGTTTGTTATTAACTCCGATTTTGAAGTTTTTAAAAATAAGTGATGCCGGAAGTGAGTTGCCTGAAGAAAAACAGGAAGTTATTTTAATGAGAAAATTAAAAGAAACCGCGTTACATAAATTGGAAAATGATTTCTCGGATCTTGCACAAACCAACAGTCTTGTTCAGCATCAAAAACATAAACTGGAAAACGAAATGATGATGATGGTGGATAAGGCACAATGTATGGCATCAACAGGTGATTATGTAACGGCGATGAGTGAAAACAAAGATGTGATGAGGCAGATTATTCAGGCGCAGAGAAATGAACTTCATCGTATGAAACGTGAAAAGATTTTCGACGATCATGTGATGAGAACCATTGAAATGCAGCTGGATTTTGATGAAGCAAAGATTACAGGATTTGCACATAGTTAAAAAGAAAAAATATCATTTAGAATTAAATTTCAATCAAAATATGAGCATCCCAATTATTGTTCAATATAAAATAAATGCACCCATCGATAAAGTATGGAACGCAATCACGGATAAAAATGAAATGAAATCATGGTATTTTGATATTCCTGATTTTGAATTAGAAGTTAGGAAAATATTCAACTTTTACGAACCGGGCAATGAGAAGAAATATCATCATCAATGCGAAATTTTACAGATCATTCCGAATAAAAAACTGAAATATTCCTGGGCTTTTCCTGAACTTTCAAAAGGAACAACGACTGTAACTTGGGAACTGAACAAACAAGGTGACGAAACGGTAATTACATTAATTCATGATGAAATTGATCAGTTAAAAGAATTGGGCGAAAATTTTTCAAGAGAATCTTTTGCTGAAGGTTGGGACGGAATTATCGGAAGAAGTCTGAAACCGCATTTAGAACGATAGTTTATTTAAATTAATCGGTTATATTACAATTTAGTAAACCATCAGCCCAAAATTCGTAAAGCGGAATAAAATTTGCTACTTTTGGGAAAAATATTTAGATTTCAATGAAAAAAAATATAATAGCAGGTTTTGCGGCGGTTTTGATGTTGGCTTCATGTAATAATGACAAAAAAATTCTTGATACATTAGCAGATTTCAATAATTCTAAAGAAAGTACAGGATATCATTTTGGAGACAAGCTTGATCTTCCGAAAGACATCACAGATAAAGCGGAGACCATTACCATCAGCTTCGGAGATAAAGAAACGACAAGTCTTACTATCGATCCGAAATTTTATACGTTGGGTGATAATGCCGTAACTTTTAATATTAAAACAAAAGGCGGGGAAACGTTAACGCAAGATGCTACCATTAATGTTTTTGCGAAAAATCCGGAGAAAAGTATCGCCTATCAGATCATTGCTGAATATCCTCACGATATAAAAAACTTCGTTCAGGGATTTCAGGTAGAAGGAAATACGATTTATGAAAGTGACGGACAAAACGGCTCTTCACAAATTTTAAAATATACTTTGGGAACCACAACTCCTTTGGTTGCTACAAAGCAGGCTCCTGAGGATTTTTCTGAAGGGAGTACAATCGTGGGTGACAAAGTATATCAATTAACATGGCAAAGCAAAAAAGGCTATGTTTATGACAAAGCTTCTTTGAAATTATTGTCTGAATTTCCTTATCCGAACGTTCTTGGTGAAGGTTGGGGCTTAACCTATGACGGGAAATATCTTATCGCATCGGACGGAAGTAAATTGTTGTATTTCTTAGATCCGAAAGATCCTTCAAAAATGGTGAAATACATTGCGGTGGCAGGAAATACGGAAGCATACGATCAATTGAATGAGCTTGAATTTCACAACGGATTTATCTATGCCAACGTTTGGCAGAAACCGATTGTCTTAAAAATTAATCCTGCCAACGGTGAAGTGGTCGGAAAATTCGATTTTACAGATATTGCGAAGCAAAATACAAAAGGAAGCGATGATGTCTTAAACGGAATTGCTTTTAAAGGCGAAAATATGTTGGTTACAGGTAAAAACTGGCCCAAGATCTATGAAGTTCAGATTAAGTAATTAATCAACCTCTATCAATAAAATACATTAGCGTTCCTTTTTGGAGCGCTATTTTCTTGTTATAAAGAATTAAGTTTTTTACGTCTGTTCGAGTGTTTTTCGCAGTGAAACGAAGAAAAATGTATCGAGAACTTTTATCAAATAAAAACTTTTCAAAATTAATCCAAAGTTACATCCAATTATTCATGAACTATTACTTTCAACTCAGGCTAAATAGGTTTAAAATTACTATTTTTGAAAAATGATTCAGAACTCAATGAAAAAAAATATTGTCCTAGGTTTTGCCACGGTATTTTTCCTGGCTTCTTGTAATAATAAAGAAAAAATGATGGATACGCTGGCGGATTATAATAATTCGAAGCAAGATCAGGGTTATCATTTTGGCGATAAAATTACACTTCCAAAAGAGGTTACCGATGATGCAGAAGCTATCACTGTCAGTTTTGGAGACAAAGAAACTTCCAATTTAACGGTGGATCCGAAGTTTTTTTCTTTGGGAGATAATAATGTTTCTTTTATCATTAAAACTAAAGGTGGCGAGACTTTAAATCAGGATGCTACCATTAATGTTTTTGCTAAAAATCCTGAACAGAATATTAATTATCAAATTGTTGCTGAATATCCTCATAATCCGAAAAATTTTGTTGAAGGTTTTCAGATGGATGGTAATTTCATTTACGAAAGCGATGGCTTAACAGGCGATTCTCAACTCATCAAATATACGCTGGGATCTACTGCTCCTATGATTGTAGCTAAACAGCCCGCGGATATTTTTTCTGAAGGTTGCGCCATTGTAGGTGATAAAATCTATCAGTTGACTTATCAGAATAGAAAAGGGTTTGTGTATGATAAAAATACATTGAAAAAAATCTCAGAATTTGCGTTACCAAATGCCATGATGGAAGGTTGGGGACTTACATTTGACGAAAAAAATCTTGTGGCAACAGATGGTTCTAAAAATCTGTTTTTTCTTGATGTGAATAATCCTCCAAAAGTCGTGAAAACCCTTGCTGTTGCAGGAAATACTGAAGCATTCGAAAAGATCAACGAACTGGAATATCACAACGGTTTTATTTATTCTAATGTGTGGCACAGACCGATTATTCTGAAAATTAATCCGGCTAACGGAGAAGTGGTAGGCAAATTCGACTTTACAAAACTGACGGCCGAAAATGATAGTGGAGATAGCGAGCATGTTTTAAACGGAATTGCCTTTAAAGGTGATAATATGCTGATAACAGGGAAAAACTGGGCGAAAATTTTTGAAGTTTCATTCAAATAATATTAAAATATAAACTTCGTTTAAGTATAAATAAAAGGCTGTAAATTGCAGACGTTCCGTTTAAGAAAGTTATCTTTACCAAAATAAAATTTGAGATTCCTACATTTAATATTTGTTTTTGCATTCTGTGCCATTTCTGCGCAGAAAGCCCTTCCTTTAGATTCTTTAAAATTGAAGGAAGCGAAGGATATGCTTGCCGATGATTACGGGAATCTGTATATCTATAAAAACAAAGATTTCAGCTTTACAAAATATGATTCTTTAGGAAAACAGATTGGGAAACTGATGGTGACGGTTCCGTTTAAAATTCAGACGGTTCAGAATCCTTTAAGTGTGCCGATGTTTTCCGAAAATGCTCAGGAAATGAAATTTGTGGATCAGAATCTTAATGAAATTCAAAAGGTGGATTTCAAGCAGAAATTCGGATTTATTAAAATGGCGTATGCTGAAGATCTGCAACAGATTTGGTTGTTGGATGATAGCATGAAAAGGCTGGTTCAGTATAATTTCAGAAACGATACGACGATCAATTCTTATCCTTTGGATGGCAGTTTTGATGATCTGATGGATCTTTTGGTGTATGAAAATAAAGTATACATTCTCACGAGAAAACATATACGAGTATTTAATTTGAAGTTGGAAAAACTCTTTGAAGCAGAAGTGCTGAATGGGAAAAGATTTCGTCGTGAAAACGACAATATTCTCGTGATTACGAATAATTCTATTCTAAAATATGTTCCGGAAAAAGGCATGGTGAAGGTTTTTGAAGATCCTGATGCACAAATTGTGGATAAAAATACCCTTTCTTATTTTGAAATCAGAGCGAACAAACTTTATCTTTACAGCTTGGAAAACAGAAAAGAAATTAAACAACAAAAAGAGCCTGAGTCCGCTAAAAAATCGATAGAAAATTCAGAAGAAAAGAAGAAAGACGAATCTTCGGAAAAGTCGGATACTTTTGATATGCTGAAACTTTTTGAAGAAATTGGCGAGGTTCAGAAATTGGGAGTTTAATTTATTTTTTTTAATTAATCATAAACATTTAAGGAAAAATATGCACATTGCGGTTACAGGAAATATTGGAGCAGGAAAAACGACATTAACGACGATGCTTTCTAAGCATTACGGATGGGATGCACAGTTTGAAGATGTGGATCACAACCCGTATCTGGAAGATTTTTATGCAGATATGAGCAAGTGGAGTTTTGCGTTGCAGGTGTATTTTTTGGGAAGCAGATTCCGTCAGGTAAAAGAGATCAGAGAAAGTGGAAAAAACATTATTCAGGATCGTACCATTTATGAAGATGCTCATATTTTTGCAGAGAATTTGAATGATATGAAACTTCTTTCAGACAGAGATTTTAGTAATTATTCTTCAGTTTTTAATTTGATGAAATCTTTCGTTTCTGCGCCGGATCTTTTAATTTATCTTAAATCTGATGTTCCGAATTTGGTGAAAAAAATCTACAAAAGAGGAAGAGAATATGAAGCGTCAATTAGCATCGAATATCTTTCGAAACTGAACCAGAAATATGAAAAATGGATCTCGAATTATACGGAAGGGAAGCTTTTGATCATTGAAGTGGATGATTTGGATTTCGTAGAAAAGCCTGAAGATTTTGGATTTATTTTAGAAAAAATTGAAGCGGAACTCAACGGTTTATTTTAATTAAGTTGTAGTCAATAATTTAAATCTCATTTGAAATGCATATTAAAGTTTTACATAATTCGAATTGTTCAAAATCCAATGCGGTGTTGGAATATTTGAAGGAAAATAAAGTTGCTTTTGAGGTAATTAATATTGTCGAAGAGCCTTTGAGTATTTTAGAGATAAAAACGGTATTGAAGAAATTAGGAAAGAATATCTCTGAAATTATTCGAGATAATGAAAAGCTTTATAAAGAACAATTTGCAGATAAAGAATATTCTGAAGAAGAATGGCTAACCATTTTAAGTGAAAATCCATCTTTGGTGCAACGTCCGATTTTGATTAAAGGAAACGAAGCGATCATCGGAAGACCTATCGAGAAAGTGATAGATTTTATTGAGAATTAAGATTTAACTTAATATATAAACTAAAAAGTCAGCATTTACGCTGACTTTTTTCTTTTTTATAATAGAATAACACCTTCTATTTTTGCAACTTCTTTATAAATATGTACCACCTGATCTGCGTCTAAAACAAATGCGTTAATATTGCAGGCAGTATATTTTCCGTTTTTACTTTCGCGGTTTCCCAGCGTGAATTTGATGCCATCAAAAACCTTGTAAATTTCTGTAAGTTTTGATTGGTCTGTCGGAATGATAAATTTAAATAAATAGTCTTCCGGAAAATCGTGGTGACCTTCCAGTTTATCCTTTAAAGACTGATAAAAGTCCTCAGGATTTGCATGTTGATTTCCTTGTAATATATCCATCTACAAATTTTAAATATATATAAAAATAGTGAAAAATTTTCTATTTTCCAAGTGGTCCTAAAAGTGATTTCGAGTTCTGAACTTCATAATCTTCGATGATATTGAATATTCCGTTAACTAATTGTTCAGATGCCAATTGGCTTAATCCACCAGAATTTACTGTTGTTGTATTTCCTCCTAAAAGACTTCCCAGAAAATTACTTCCTGATAAAGCGGTATTAATGCTTTTTACAATTCCATATTGATTAAGCTGCTCATCAACTTTCGGAGCGATGGCTGCAATCAATTGCTGTGAAGTTTTTTCCTTTAAAATCAAAGTAGCCGTTCCTTTTTCACCATTGATGATTCTTGTAACGTCCTGTGCATTCAGGCTATTGACTGCATTTACCAAAATTGGTTTTGAAATATTTACGGTGTATACGGCTGCATCGGCAATATAGGCTCTTTCCTTTTGTACCAAAGACGGAGCCACTTTTTCCAATAGGGAATTAATCTCTCTCAACTGCTTAGGAAGTGCTTTATCTACCATATTATTTTGTAAGAATGCATCTCTATTACTGTAAACATTCACGCCTTTGTCAATTCCGTTCAGCAAAAACTTTTTAATAATGGAAAGTCCCAAATCGGTAGTTGCCAACGTAGTGCAAGAATGAACGCTTGTCGTAATAACTGCGCCTGTTCCTATAACCAAAGCAGCAGCGATAATGTATTTTTTCATTTATAATTCTTAAACTTTATATCTTCTCAAATAACGAACCAAATTTAAACACTATATTCTGTTTAACAAAATTTTAAGCTTAGAACGTTTTTTTGGGAGATTTATTAAAAAGATAGGTGGAAAATCGATTGCATTATTTTTTTTAAAATACATTTTATATTGATAAAATCTCTTTTTAATTATTATTTCGTTGAATATTAATTTTTTTTATAGTTAATTTTTAAAATTTTTATGAAAGATTAACAATATAACGGATATTTTTATAATTTTGGCTAATGTCTTTTTTTGAGAAATACAAAATGATTTGAAATAAGGCATTATAAAAAGGTTTACAAAACCTTACCTCAATTTGATTGTACGAATAAAATTAAACTATATGAAACAAAGTGATTTAAAGTATTCATCACTCATTGCTGTTTTGTACTTTGGTATGAATGTGAATGCACAAACTACGCCAAAAGATACTGTTCCTAAAGAACAGAAAATCGAAGAAGTAGTAATGATTGGTTACGGTAGCCGTAAGAAAGTAGATAATACTACTGCTGTTAGTTCTATTAGCGCTGATGAGGTTACTAAAACGAAAGTTCTTAATGCTTCACAAGCTATTCAAGGTAAAGCTGCGGGGGTACAAGTAACGGCATCTGATATGCCGGGATCTACACCTACCGTTATGATTAGAGGTCTTGGTACAGTTACAGGTGGTAGAACACCATTATATGTAGTTGATGGAATGTTTATGGATAATATTAATAATATTAATTCCAATGATATACTTTCTTATGATATCCTGAAAGATGCTGCTGCACTTGCGATTTACGGTAACAGAGCTGCAAATGGAGTTATTATTATTGCAACAAAGTCGGGAAGAGGAAAATTAAAAGTTGAGTATGATGGTTTGATAGGGGTGAGAAATCCCTTAAAGACTGTAAAAATGGCAAATGCTCAGGAGTTTATTAATTATAATAACACTGCTAATAGTTATCTTGCAGAACCTAAAGTTCCTTTTTCAACAAATCAACCATATAATACAGATTGGTTTAAAGAAATTACGAGAACAGGTATTTATAATCAACATAATGTTGCGATCTCCGGCTCATCAGAAAGCGCGAAGTATTTTCTAAGTTTAAGTAATTATGATGAACAATCTATTCTGAGAGGTACTGATTATAATAGGACTACTATTAGAACTAATAATGAGTTCAAAATCTCTAAGAAAATCACTTTGTCTCAAAACTTGAGCATTGCATTTACTAATAATTCACCTAAACCATTAAGTGCATTTACGAATGCGTATAAGCAGTCACCATTAGTACCGGTACGTTATGCATCAGGACAATATGGTGTTCCTATCATGGATGCAAGTGGTAATATTTCATATTCTGGCTCTAGATTCAATAACGTAGGAAACCCTGTAAGCCAGTTAGATTTCTTTAACGAGAAAAGCAAGAATATGCTTTTACAAGGAGGGCTTAAGTTAGATGTTGAGATCATGAAAGGATTGAAATTTACATCACAGTTCTCTGGTGAATATTCTAATTTTAAATCCTATAATTTCTCTGATGATTTAGGAATCTGGTTAGCTGCTGATCCAACAAGAATTGCTGCAAACTTTGATGGAAATGCAAAAAATACATTAACTAATACTAAAGAAGATTATCATAATTGGGTGCTTTCTAATGTTTTAAATTATAATAGAACATTTGGAAATCACAATATCGATGCAATCATTGGTACTGAATCTTCTGTTAAGAGTGGTATTGATAGAACTTTATTGAGAAGAAAAGATCTTGGTAACGTTTCTGATTATTGGAATTTAGATAATACTAATTATATCAATAATATATTAACACTCAATTCAATATATTTTAATAAGAATACAACAACATCTTATTTTGCTAGAGCTCAATATAAATTGATGAATCGTTATTTATTAAGTGCTACAATAAGACGGGATGGATCTTCTCAGTTTGCCGCTGGCCAAAAATGGGGAACGTTCCCATCATTTGGCGCAGGTTGGATTGTGTCTGAAGAATCTTTCTTAAAAGATAGCTTCTTTGATTTATTGAAATTAAGAGGAGGCTGGGGTAGATTAGGAAACCAAAATGTTCCATTAAGCTATTTGCCACTTTCTTCTGGTACAGATTATAATTATGCTTATGGTAGTAATGCTGTAAGTAATGGTATAACTGTTAACAAGGGACTTGATCCAAACTTAGGATGGGAAATTACAGAAGAATCTTCTTTAGGTTTAGATTTCGGAGTTCTTAATAATCGTTTGACGGGTAGTTTTGATGTGTACAACAGAGAAACTAAAAACTTGATCTTAATGGTTAGAAATTATTTATCTTCCGGGCAAAATGTAGAGTTTCCTTCGCATGTTGGTTCTGTAACTAATAAAGGTATTGAAGCTTCATTCAATTGGGCAGATAAAGTAGGAGAAAACTTTACTTACTCTATTGGAGCTAATTATTCTTATAACAAAAACGAATTAACAAGAGTAAACGATTCTAACATATCTCAAATATCTGGTGGTAGTTTAGGAAATGGGCAGTGGACTAAATTGTTTAATAATACAACAGTAGGACATGCTTTAGGTAGTTTTTACTTATGGGAAGCCGATGGTTATGATGCTAATGGAAACCTAAAATACAAAGATCTTAATGGTAACGGAGTTACTGGATCTGCTGATGCTGGTGATAGAAAATATTTTGATTCATATATTCCTAAATCAACCTTAGGGCTTAATATTTCAATGACATATAAAAACTTAGATTTTAATCTTAGTGGGTATGGTGCTTTTGGATTTAATGTTTACAATGGTAAAAAAGCACAAAGAATTGCCGGGGAAAATATTGAAGCTTCTGTAGCAAATGATTTCTGGACACCTACGAATACAAATGCTGGCAATCCAAGACCATACACAACTATTCCAATTGCTTCAACATTCTTTTTAGAAAAAGGAGATTACTTTAGAATTAATAATATTTCTGTAGGATATACATTTAAAGATATTATGGATCATGTGAAGTCAATTAGACTATATGTAAGTGCTATTAACCCGGTTATTTTCACCAAATATTCTGGATATAATTCTGAGCTAAGTGGATTTAATTCTTCAAGCCCTGCTGATGAAGGAGATCCATATAAACTTGCAGGTGTAGAATTAGATTCTTATCCAGCGCTTAGAAGTTTCGTATTTGGTTTAAACATTAATTTTTAAGAAAAATGAAAAAGAAATATATAATAATATCAGCCCTTGTTCTTACAGGATTATTTAACCAAAGTTGTAGTGATGATTTTATAGAAGTATCTCCTACTGAACAGGTGAATGTTGATGATTTATCTTTATATGATAATAATGAAGGGGCAACAAGTTTTGTGAACTCTATCTATGCTAAATTTTTAGATTGGGATATGAGTAGTTTTGCTTGGATTGGGGTTACTTCAATTACTTCTGATGATGCAGATAAAGGGAGTACTCCTGGAGATACAGGTTCTGATAAAGATATTTTAGATGCTCTTACATTTACTCCATCTACTCCTTCTTTTGAAAGTTTATTTTCTTCAAACTACCAAGGTATTAATAGATGTAACCAAGCTTTAAAATATCTTCCTCAACTTAATAATGCAAGTACTAGTTTGAGAGCCCGACTTACAGGAGAAGCTAAATTTCTTCGTGCATTTATGTACTTTACTTTGGTTAGATCATTTGGAGGAGTTCCTTTAGTAGACCATGTTCCTATATTAGGAAACCAAGATGATGTTGAGATGCAGCTTACAAGAAAAAGCAAAGAAGAAATATATGCTTTTATAGAAAAAGATCTTCTTGATGCTGCAGAAGCTTTACCGAATAAATCAGAATATGGTACTGCAGATGTTGGTCGTGCAACAAAAGGTGCTGCTCATGCATTACTTGCAAAAGTTTACCTTTATCAGAAAAAATATCAATTAGCTATTGATCAATGTAATTTGGTTACAGGCTATTCTCTTACGCCAACTTTTCTAGATATATATAAAGTGTCTGGTGAAAATAATGCGGAGTCAATTTTTGAAATTCAAGGCTCTGGAAATGAAAAAGGAAAAGGAATTCAGCAATATACCCAAGTTCAAGGTGCTAGAGGTACCGGCGGCTGGGGCTGGGGTTTCAATACGCCAACTCAAAATCTGTATGATGCATATACTTCTGAAGGAGATACAGAAAGAAGAGATGCTACTATCATTAAAAAAGGAATGACTTTGTATGATGGAAGAGTTGTTGCGACTGATGCTGACAATAATTATTATAATTATAAAGCATATTCGTCTGCATATACTTCACAAAGCTCTACAGATACTAATATTCGCTATCTTAGATATGCAGAGATACTACTGATAAAAGCCGAAGCTTTAAATGAGTTAGGTCAAACTTCAACAGCAATTCCCTTATTGAATCAAGTAAGAGATAGAGCGAAGATTGCTAATACAACGGCTACTACTCAATCAGCTTTAAGAACTGCAATTTGGAAAGAAAGAAGATTAGAATTAGCATTTGAGCACGACAGATGGTTTGATTTGGTAAGAACAGGGCAGGCTGAATCTGCTATGGCAGCTAATGGTAAAACATTTGTTGTTGGAAAGCATGAAGTTTTTCCTTTGCCTCAGACATTTATTACTGAAGCTAAAGGTCGTTCAGCTCAGAACCCGAACTACTAAAAATTTAATCAATAAAATCACAGAGGAGAATGAAAATTCTCCTCTTCTTTTAGGGATCAACTTTAAAATTTGAATTATGAAAAGGATAGTACTATCAATGGCTGTTGTATCATTAATTACGGTTTCCTGCAAAAATTCTCAGACGCTTAAACCCTCCAACTCTCAAACTCAGATTGTAAAAAACGATATTACGGATGAGCAATTGATGGATAAAGTTCAGAAAGAGTCTATAAAATATTTCTGGGACTACGCAGAACCCAATTCTAAATTAGGAAGAGAGCGTTATCATGAAGATAATATTTATCCTGATAATGATAAGCACGTCATCACGACAGGCGGCTCCGGATTTGGTCTAGCGACAATTTTGGTGGGTGTGGAAAGAGGTTTCGTTCCAAGAAAAGAAGCGGTAAAAAGATTGACTACGATGATGGACTTTCTGGCAAAATCAGACCGTCATAAAGGTGCTTGGTCACACTGGATCAACGGGGAAACAGGAAAAACCGTTCCCTTCGGAAAAAAAGATAATGGTGGAGATTTGGTAGAAACTGCGTTTTTAACTTCAGGAATTTTAATGGTTCGTGAATATTTCAAAAACGGAAATGCCGAAGAAAAAGCACTTGCCCAAAAATGTGACGAACTTTGGAAAGGAATTCAATGGAATTGGTACACGAAAGGCGGAGAAAAAGTATTGTACTGGCATTGGTCACCGGAATATCAATGGGAAATGAACTTCCCGCTTCAAGGTTATAATGAATGTTTAATCACGTATATTTTAGCAGCTTCGTCGCCAACCTATCCAATCGACGCTGAAACGTATTATAAAGGCTGGACAAGGAACGGAACTTACCTTTCAGATAAAGAAAAATATGGACTTCCAATGTATGTTAAGCACAACGGAGCTGAAGAATATGGCGGACCATTATTCTGGACTCAGTATTCTTACATCGGTTTAGATCCAACAAATTTATCAGATAAATTAATCAAAAATTACTTTGATTTAAACAAAAATCAGGTTCTTATCGATTATAAATATTGTGTTGAAAATCCAAAAGGCTGGAAAGGATACGGAGCAAATTACTGGGGATTGACAGCAGGTTATTCAAGAAATAAAGACGGAAGTGTCGGTTACGACGCTCATTTTCCACAAAATGACCACGGAGTGATTACTCCGACGGCAGCGTTGAGCAGTTTCCCATATTCACCCAAAGAATCGATGGATTTTCTGAGATTTATCTATACGCAAAAACCTGAATTTATCGGTTCTGCAGGACCTTACGATGCTACTTCTATTAATTACTACAATTGGTTTACCCCAAGATATTTAGCGATTGATCAGGGAACGATTGCTCCGATGATAGAAAATTACAGAACCGGATTTTTATGGAAATTATTCATGAATGCTCCGGAAATTCAACAGGGATTAAAGAAATTAAGTTTCAAATCTGAAAAATATAATATCAAATAGTATTTTTCAGAAGCTTAATTGTATTTTCCGAATAAATTTTAAATAAAACTTAAAAAACCTAAGAACCTGTTTAAATTATATGATATAATCTTCATTGTTTACTTCATTTGCTTAATTAAAATAAACTTTGTTTATTTTTTTTTAACATTAAGGCTTTAAGCTAATGAAGCTAAATACGATTAAGAAATCAATAGATTGATTTTTATTAAGCTCTTTAAGTAAAGAATCTTTAAAACTGAACTTCTTAATGTTAAAAATGTCAACTTTAAGCAGGATCTAAATCAAATTACAAACTAAATTATTCAAATGAAAATTAAACTAACACACTTACCACTTTTACTTTTACCATTTTCTTTAAGCGTACATGCTCAGGAAATAAAAACAACATTCAATAAAGAGGTGAAGAGAACCGAGAAAATATCTTACGTTCTCGATTATCCTCAAAAAGTAAAAGGAAATGTTCCGTTAATTGTATTTCTTCACGGTTCGGGAGAAAGAGGAAACGATCTGGAAGCTGTAAAAGCGCACAGTCCGTTTACGTACAGGAATTTAATTAATGAACCTGTGGCAATTTTGGCTCCCCAATGCCCTGCAGATACTTGGTGGGATACGGTAAGCGTTTATAATTTGATTAAAGAAATTCAGAAAAAGTATAAGATCGATGCTTCCAGAATTTACCTTACAGGACTTTCGATGGGAGGGTGGGGAACACTGAAACTGGCTATGGAACATCCTGAAATGTTTGCTGCCGTAGTTTCCGTTTGCGCACCGACCGATCGAGTGATGTATGCGAACATCAATCAATACAAAGATTTAAATATGAAAATTTTTCACGGCGGAATGGACGATGTTGTTTTGCCTGAAAATGCTTTTAATTTTTACCAAAAACTTCATCCGGTAAATCCATCGGCAGAATTAACGATTTTCCCAAATGATAATCATAATTCATGGGATTCTACATATTCAAACCCCGCGTTGTATGAATGGATGTTGAGTAAAAAGAAAGAGAAATAATGGATCTGGTTTTTATTGCATTAAACCAACCTGATGACGATGCTCTTCTTAACGAAGATTTGTTTTTCGATAAGTGCGATAAAGAAGATATATTATACGAATGCAAGTTTATAGAAGAAGAAAATTTTTCTAATTTATTGAATTTTATTTTTCAGACTGAAGTTGAAATAGAATATAAGCAGTTAAAAAATAGAAAGTTAATGAATTTATTTAAATATAAAGGAAAGCATCTTCATCCGAATAACTTGGAAAAAGAATATTTTAGATGGCTCGATATTTCAAAAAATGACAATACAATGAATGAATACGGCAGTTTGATTTGTGTTTTGGGATATTTAGAATCAAATAAAAATAAAAACGAATTGTACTTAATTGTAGAATAGTTTAAAGAATTAAAACAAAAAAATAGAACTATAATTTAAGAAGATAGATTTATGAGAAAGTTAATTGTAATCGCGACTTTAGCGCTAGCACCTGTAGTTTCGGCTCAGGAAATGGTAACGAAGCCCGTTCAGTCTTATCAGACGGCGCAGTATCAGGCTAAAAAGAAAGCTTTTGTAGATAATCTTTTGGCTAAAATGACTTTAGACGAGAAAATCGGACAGCTGAATTTACCAAGTTCGGGAGATTTTACGACAGGTCTGGCTAAAAGCTCCGATATCGGAAAAAAAGTAGAGCAAGGTTTAGTCGGCGGACTATTCAATATAAAAGGAGCTGATAAAATCAAAGCCGTTCAGAAAGTAGCGGTAGAAAACAGCCGTCTGAAAATTCCAATGATTTTCGGAATGGACGTGATTCACGGTTACGAAACCACTTTCCCTATTCCATTAGGATTAGCGGCTTCTTGGGATATGAATTTAGTTCAGCAGTCAGCAAAAGTTGCAGCAAAAGAAGCAGCAGCCGACGGAATTAACTGGACGTTTTCGCCAATGGTGGATATTTCCCGCGAGCCAAGATGGGGAAGGGTTTCTGAAGGTTCTGGAGAAGATCCTTATTTAGGAAGTGAAATTTCTAAAAACATGGTCTACGGTTACCAAGGAAAAGATTTAGCAAACGGAACCAATATTTTGGCTTGTGTAAAGCACTTTGCACTATACGGAGCTGGTGAAGCGGGTAGAGATTATAATACGGTTGACATGAGCCACGTGAGAATGTTCAACGAATATTTTCCACCTTATAAAGCGGCTGTGGATGCGGGTGTAGCGTCTGTGATGGCATCTTTCAACGAAGTAGACGGAGTTCCTGCGACCGGAAACAGATGGTTGCAAACCGAAGTATTGAGAAATATGTGGAAATTCAAAGGTTTCGTAGTGACCGATTATACGGGGATCAACGAGATGGTAGACCACGGAATGGGAGATCTTCAGCAAGTTTCAGCTTTAGCTTTGAAAGCCGGAGTTGATATGGATATGGTAGGTGAAGGATTTTTAACTACATTGAAAAAATCTTTATCTGAAGGGAAAGTGACTCAGGCTGAGATCGATATGGCAACGAGAAGAATTCTTGAAGCAAAGTATGATTTAGGTTTGTTCGATAATCCATACAAACACGGAGATGCGAAATTAGCTGCAAAAGAGGTGTACAGCATGGAAAACCGTAATATTGCGAGAAACGTAGCTTCTCAGTCTATGGTTTTGATGAAAAATGAAAACCAGGTTTTACCATTGAAAAAATCAGGAACGGTTGCTGTGATCGGACCATTGGTAAACAACTCAATGAATATGGCAGGAACTTGGAGTGTGGCTACAAAACACGCAATTTCTGTTAATTTGATGCAAGGTCTTCAGGCTAATTACGGGAAGGACGTAAAATTCCTTTCTGCTAAAGGAGCAAACATCGATTATGATGCAAAATTAGAAGACATCTACGCAGCTCACGGGAAGAAAACGGATAGAGATAATCGTTCAAAAGAAGCTTTACTAAAAGAAGCGGTAGACGTTGCCAATAAAGCAGACGTTATCGTTTTGGCCATCGGAGAATCTGCGGAAATGAGCGGAGAATCTTCTTCAAGAACTGAAATCACGATTCCTCAGTCTCAGGTTGATTTATTAAATGAATTGAAAAAGACAGGAAAGCCAATCGCAATGGTTCTTTTCACAGGTCGTCCTTTGGCTTTAACGAATGTAAAAGATACGCCTGATGCTATTCTGAATGCTTGGTTCCCAGGTTCAGAAGCCGGAAATGCGATTGCTGATGTTCTTTTTGGAAAGATAAATCCTTCAGGAAAATTACCGATGACGTTCCCAAGAAGTTTAGGACAGGTTCCAATCTATTATAACGCGAAAAATACAGGCCGCCCATTAAGTCAGGAATTGACTGATAAATGTGAATACCAAAGATTCCGTTCGAATTATATGGATGAGTGTAACACGCCGTTGTATCCGTTTGGGTTTGGTTTGAGTTATTCTAAATTCAATTATTCTGATGTAACGGTTTCTAACGCTAATCCAAAAGGTGAGCAAACGATTCAGGCTTCGGTAACGGTAACAAACTCTGGAAATTATGATGGCGCTGAGGTGGTTCAGTTATACATCAGAGATATGGTGGGAAGCATCACAAGACCGGTAAAAGAATTGAAAGGATTCCAAAAAGTAATGTTGAAAAAAGGAGAATCTAAAACGGTTACCTTCGACATCAGCCCTGAAAATCTGAAATTCTACAACGGAGATTTGAAATATGATTGGGAAGCCGGAGATTTTGATATTATGATTGGTACAAACTCAGAAGAGGTGAAACATTCAAAAATCAATTGGACGAAATAATTTTTTATAAGCCACTCATAACGAGTGGCTTTTTTTGTAACTTAAAAAGAAATTAACTAATACCAAACTTTGGCATATTTTTTACCAAATGAAAACTTAAATATTTACAATATGAAAAAAACTATTTTATTAGGAGCAATGTTCCTTGGATCTTTAGCATTTGCCCAGAAAGTTGGCGGCGACAGAGATGTTCACGGCTGCATCAGTTCGGCAGGTTATACTTATTCGCAACTTAGAAATGATTGTGTACGTGTTTTTGAACAGAAAATTAAACTCAATGAAGTTAAATCTGATAAGAGCTATACTTCGATGACAGCAGTTATTTTCAACAAAAGCATGAGCAAAGCTGAAATTTTTATTCCCGATGGAAATGCTAAAAGTATTATTCTGGAAAGACAGGGTAAGGGCAAAATTTGGAAAAGCGGAAGTCACGTTAAAGAAAGCTACGTTTTAGTTCCTTATAAGAAAAAAGGCTATCAGATTAAAAAAGATGATGTAGTGATTTATCAATAAAACAAAACAGGAAGTCAATTTTGGTTTCCTGTTTTTATTTTAAACTTAAATTTTGTAGCTTTTTCCCGCTTTCGCTACTCGCTTTTTTCAAGTTTCGGTTTCGGCGGCGAAGCCGCCGAAACCGAAACTTGAAAAAGAGCTCAAACATGCCGCTCGACGGGGACTAGTAATAAACATGCCGAAAAAAAACGTTATAGGTTTCAAAAACCTATAACGTTTAATTATAATCGTAGGATTAAAATATTATCCTGCAACAACTTCCTCAGCATATACAACACCTTCATAACAAGCATTGTAAATAGTTTTCAATTCATCCAAAGAAGGAACTCTTGGGTTGAACCCTGTACAAGGATCTACCAAAGCGTTGTTCGCGATATAATCAAGATTCTTATCCCAATCTTCTCTTGAAATTCCGAATTCTTTGATTGCGGATTGATTATTAACCTCCGAACGTAAAGTTTCAATAGCCTGAGCTAAATCTTCAGCCGTTTCTTTACCAATTACTCTTGCTAAATCAGGAAAACGATTTGTTGCTTGAGCGTTATAACGAATTACATTCGGAAGGAAAATCGCGTTAGAAGCTCCGTGAGGAATTCCGTATAAAGCACCAACCTGGTGAGATAAAGAGTGAACAATCCCCAACCAAGCATTGTTGAACGCCAATCCAGCCATAAATGAAGCATCATGCATATTCTGACGAGCTACAATATTGTTCGGGTTTTCTACCGCTTCTTTCAAATTATTAAAAACAATTTCCAAACCTTCTTTTGAAAGTGCATCTGCGATATTATTATCAATGTTAGAAACGTAAGCTTCCACACAGTGAGTTAAAGCATCAAGACCTGTGTTTGAAGTCACGTGAGCCGGCATTGAAGCACAGATTTCACCATCAACAATTGCGATATCCGGAGTCAATTCATAAGAAACGATAGGATATTTTACGCCTTTTTCTCTGTCCGTAATTACAGCAAGACCTGTTGTTTCTGTTCCTGTTCCGCTTGTAGAAGGAATAGCAATAAACTTCGCTTTATTTCTTAAAACCGGAACCGTGAAAGGCTTGATCATTGCATCGAAATCTGCATCAGGATATTCATAGAAAACCCACATAATTTTTGCAGCATCAATCGCAGAACAGCCTCCTAAACCGATGATCCAGTCTGGTTGGAAAGCTTGAATCATTTCAGCTCCTTTTGCGCAAGTTGCTGATGACGGATCTTCTTCTACACCTTCGAAAATCTGAGTTTCGATTCCCGCTTCTGTAAGGTAAGCAACCGCTTTATCCAACGTTCCGCTTTTTCTCATCGAGCTTCCTCCTGTTACGATTACCGCCTTTGTACCTTTGATATTTGCTAATTCAGAAAGAGTTCCCGCGCCATGAAAAACTTCTCCTGCAATAAATAATTTGCTCATTTTTTTATTTAATTTTTGATGAAACAAAATTAGACAAGCCAAAACGAGCAATGTTATACAAACAAGACTATGCGTTATACATTTGCGCCAGTTCCTGCTGAAGTTCGGTTGGTGTTTCTTTCAATTTTGCTTTTACAAATTTGTTGAGCGCGGAAGGAGAGTTGAAACCTAAATCAAAAGCGATTTCTTTATGAGAAAGGTCTGAAAACATCAATTGACGTTTTATTTCCATTAAGATTCTATTATGAATCGCCTGAATTGCCGTTTCTCCACAATGTTTTTTCGTAATTGAATTTAATTTTTTTGGAGTAATGGCCAATTCTTCAGCATAATATTGAACGGTTCGGTATTGTTTGTAATGTTCATTCAATAATTTTTTAAACCGAACATAAATTGGTTTGTCTGCCGTTTCTTTATGTAAAATAGGATGCAAACCGTGAACGGATTCAATTAAACCTAATAAAAAGATCTTGATTTGAAATCTTGCCTGTTCCTTTTTAATCAAACTCGGTTTCTGATAAATTCCCTGAATAATTTGAATGGAATTTAAACTTTGCTCAAAATCTTCATGGGAAAGAATAGTGCAATTAAGCTGAGTCGAAAGATTGACATTATACGTACTCAATTCGTTTTTCAGAATATCTGAACAGAATAAGATTTCTTCAAACAGAATAACTTTCCCTTTTAAATCTGAACTTAAATCTGAAATAAAATGAACCTGCTCCGGAAAAACAACGGAAATTTTTCCGGCCTTCAAATAATGAATTTTATCCTCAATATGAAGCTGAAGTGTTCCATTTTCGATAATGATAATTAAGAAATGATCTTTTTTGTGAGGCTTAAAATAATCCTTTAAATTTTCTTCATTCAAATCAAAAACCCGAAAAGACAGATTTTTATCTTCTTCTTTCTGAATATTTTTTTTGATTTCTAATTTCCTCAAACCACCCATTTCATTATTGTTTTAAAACGAAGCAACAAATTTATGATAAAACATTTTCAGTTTGCAAGATTTATAATAATGAAAATCTTCAGGAGCAATTTAATTACATCGAAAAGTTATTTCTATTTTTTTATTTGAAGCTTTTTCCGGCTTTCCACTATATCTTTTGGGTTACGGGCTCCGCTTCGCTGCGCCCGCAACCCAAAAGGATGCCGTTTCAATCCGGGCTATTTTAGACGACCTAGGAAGTTGTAGCGTTAAAAAAATGAATTTTGTGAACGTTAAGAAAATTCTATTGTTCGAAGCGCGACACAAATTATGAAATGGAAACCAATTCTGAATTCGCGCAAGTTTAGAATTTTTAGAGAACAGAAGGCATTTTTAGCGAAAGATTCCAGTCTTGAATTTTTGGTGATTTTGTTTCAAGACAAAAGCACAGAGAGATTTTTCTCTCTCGTTTAAAAACTGTATTTTTGCATATCTAAAAAAGTAAAAGAAAAGAATGAATTCCTACAAAAATCCTTTGGAAGAACGCTATTCAAGCGAAGAAATGTTGTTTAACTTTTCTCACAATAATAAATTCCAGAACTGGAGAAAGCTTTGGATTGCCCTTGCTGAAATCGAAAAAGATCTTGGACTTGATATCACAGACGAGCAAATCGCTGAATTGAAAGCCAATGCAGAAAATATCGATTACGAAAAAGCGGCTGAGTACGAGAAAAAATTCAGACATGATGTAATGGCTCACGTTCACGCGTATGGTGATGTGGCGCCTTCTGCAAAAGGAATTATTCACTTGGGAGCAACTTCGGCGTTTGTAGGAGATAATACAGATTTAATTCAAATCCGTGACGGACTTTTAATTTTAAAGAAAAAGTTGGTGAACGTAATGAAGAATCTTTCTGATTTTGCTATTCAATACAAAGATTTACCGACTTTAGGATTTACTCACTTCCAGCCGGCTCAGTTAACGACAGTTGGAAAAAGAGCAACACTTTGGTTACAGAGTTTAGTTCTTGATATTGAGGAACTTGATTTCTTCCTAGAAACATTAAGATTCAGAGGTGTAAAAGGAACTACAGGAACTGCTGCAAGTTTCCTTGAGCTTTTCAACGGTGATTATTCTAAAGTTAAACATTTAGATAAAGAACTTTCAAAAAGATTCGGTTTCGAAAAAGTTTTCGGAGTTTCCGGACAAACTTATGACAGAAAAATTGATGCTAAAGTTGTAGCCTTATTAGGAAATATTGCACAGTCTGCACATAAATTCACAAACGATTTACGTCTTCTTCAAAATTTGAAAGAAATTGAAGAACCATTCGAGAAAAACCAAATCGGTTCATCGGCAATGGCTTATAAGCGTAATCCAATGAGAAGCGAAAGAATCGGAGCATTGGCAAAATATGTGATGTCTTTAACGACAAGTTCTGCAATGGTTGCTTCAACACAATGGTTTGAAAGAACATTGGATGATTCTGCAAACAAGAGATTAACAATTCCTCAAGCATTTTTAGCAGTTGATGCCATCCTATTGATTTGGAACAACATCATGAACGGAATCGTGGTTTATCCAAACAGAATCAACAAACATATTATGGAAGAACTTCCTTTCATGGCGACAGAATACATCATCATGGAAGAGGTGAAAGCTGGTGGCGACCGTCAGGAAATCCACGAAGTGATCAGAGTTCATTCTATGGAAGCGTCTAAAAAAGTGAAAGAAGAAGGTAAGGAAAACGACCTTATCGAAAGAATCTTAAACGACGATTCATTAAAACTAGATAAATCAAAATTAAAAGAAGTTCTTGATCCTAAAAACTTTATCGGTTTTGCGCCAATTCAGACGGAGGAATTCATCGCGAATGAAGTTCAGCCGATTATTGATGCCAACAAAGATCTGATAGGATTAGAGGCTGATCTTAAAGTATAATTTAATATGCAGTCTTTTCGGCTGCATATTTTATTTTTAACTAAACCAAACCGATTCATGAAAAAAATACTTTTAGTCATTTTATTAATGCCCATGCTTTCTTTTTCTCAGGAAAAGGAAGTTTTAAAGTATTTTAAATCAAAAGATTCATTGGTTGGAGTTAAAGATCAAAACGGGAAAATTGTCGTTCCTGCACAGTTTAAAGTTTTTTCTTATTTGAAAGACGGAGAATTGGTAAAAGGTGAAACAATCTATTTTGATGGTTTTAAAAATGATGATAAGCCTGGAAAAAATGAATGGGGCTACGTCTACGACAAAAAAGGAAATTTCCTCTACAAACCCTTCTTTTACGACAACGGAGCAGATTATTTCTCTGAAGGAGTAAGAAGGTTTGTTAAGGACGGAAAAGTTGGTTTTGTAGACAGAAACGGAACGGTTATCATTAAACCTGAACATGATTTTGTCTCACCTTTCAATTACGGTTATGCAGCTTTTTGTGATGATTGTAATTGGGAAAAAACAAAAGATGAACATGAAGCAATGGTTGGTGGAACTTGGGGAGTGATGAATTTCAAAGGAGAAATTGTGATGCCTGTTTCAAAATCTGAAAATACGATTGAAGTTGATGGAAAATATTTTCCGAATCCATTCAAATACAACGAAAAAGAGAAGACCATTCTTCAGTTTTTCGAGAATAAAAATAAGAAACTTTCAGAGTTGTATTATGTAAATCATTACACGAAATTATCTGAAAATGAAAAGAAATTATTCTTCGAAATCATAGAAAGGCCAAAAGAAAATTTTCCTTTTTATCAGGTCAATACTTACGATTACAGAAGAATAGAAACGGGATCTTGGTTTGATTTCAAATTCTTAATTTCAGAAGATGGCAAAAATATTTTTGCGCTGGATTATGATGAAGAAAAAATTCCTTTTGAAAAATGGTTGAAAAAAGAAACAAAAGAAGCCGAACAATATCAGAAGGAACATCCGGATAATCCGAATAAATTAAGTAAATAAGTCTAATAATATTTAATATCTGACATCTAATGTCTCAAAACAAAAGAATTTTCGTAGAAAAGAGAGGAATTTTCGATGTGGAAAGTCCAAAAATTTTTGATGAAGTAAAAGCGGTGGTTCCGTCTATCCAAAGCGTAAAAGTGTATAACGTTTACGATATTTTTGGATTAAACGATGGTGAATTCGAAAAAGTTGTGAATAGCACTTTCGTAGATCCGGTTACTGATATTTTAATCGAGGAAAATCCGGCACAAGGAACTCATTTCGCATTAGAATTTTTGCCTGGTCAATATGATCAACGTGCAGATTCTGCTCAGCAATGTATAGCTTTACTGACTGGAAATGAGAAGTCTAAAGTAAGAAGCGGAAAATTAATCGAGTTTGAAGGAATTTCTGAATCTGATTTAGTTAAAATCAAAGACCTTTTAATTAATAAGGTTGAATCTCAGGAAAAAGATTTATCAACTTTAAATATTCCTGCGGAAGAAACGCCTTCAAAAGTGATTGTTCATGAAGGTTTTATCAATTTTGATGATGCTCAATTAGGGGAATTCTTCAACAATCACGGTTTTGCATTAGGTTTGGATGATTTGAAGTTCATTCAGGAATATTTTAAAACTGAAGAGAGAAATCCTACGGAAACTGAACTTAAAGTTTTAGACACGTATTGGAGCGACCACTGTCGTCACACAACGTTTGAAACAGAATTGTCAAATATTGAATTTGAAGGACAGTTTAAACATATATTGGAAACAATTTTCAATGATTATATCGAAAAAAGAAAATTCTTAGGACGTGAATTGAAACCAATTTCGTTAATGGATTTGGCGACAGTTTGCGGAAGATATTTCCATAAAACAGGGAATTTGGAGAATCTTGTTGTTTCAGATGAAATCAACGCATGCACCATCCAAATCGAAGCTGAATACGACGGAAAAAAAGAACCTTGGTATTTATTATTCAAAAATGAAACGCACAATCACCCGACAGAAATTGAGCCTTTTGGTGGAGCTTCAACGTGTTTAGGTGGTGCAATCAGAGATCCTTTGTCCGGTCGTTCTTTCGTTTTCCAGGCGATGAGATTAACGGGTGCTGCTGATGTTTTGGAATCTGTAGATCAAACGTTACCAGGGAAATTACCTCAAAAAACAATCACAAAACAGGCTGCAAACGGATATTCTTCTTACGGTAATCAAATCGGTTTGGCGACTACAATGGTTTCCGAAATCTACGATGAAGGCTACAAAGCAAAAAGAATGGAAGTTGGTTTTGTTGCCGGAGCGGTTCCTGTGGATTGGGTAAGACGTGAAAAACCTGAAGCTGGTGATTCTATCATCATTTTAGGTGGGGCAACTGGTCGTGATGGTGTTGGTGGAGCAAGTGGAAGTTCAAAAGAACAGGACGAAACTTCAATCCACACGATGAGTTCTGAAGTTCAGAAAGGAAATGCCGTTGAAGAGCGTAAAATCCAGAGATTATTCAGAAATCCTGAAGTAACAAGACTAATTAAAAAATCAAATGACTTCGGAGCTGGAGGTGTTTCCGTAGCAATCGGTGAAATCGCTGATTCTTTGGAAGTTAATCTGGATGTTTTACCTTTAAAATACGAAGGTTTAAATGGAACTGAACTGGCTATTTCTGAATCTCAGGAAAGAATGGCGGTTGTGGTTGAGCCAAAAGATAAAGAAAAATTCATCAAATTCTGTGAGGCTGAAAACATTGTAGCTGTTGAAGTTGCAAAAGTGACAGATTCCGGAAGAATGCAGATGTTCTGGAAAGGCGATAAAATTGTTGACCTTTCGAGAGCGTTTTTGGATACAAACGGTTGTTCAAAAAGTCAGGAAGTTAAAATTACTCACCTGAATGAAATAAAAGAAGAAACTCCTGCATTTAATGAAGAGAATTTCTTGAAAATATTAAGCGATAAAAACGTTGCTTCTCAAAAAGGGTTGTTGGAAATGTTTGATTCATCGATTGGTGCGACTACGGTTGCGATGCCTTTAGGTGGAAAATATCAGCAGACTTTGATGGAAGGAAGTGTTCAGACCTTGCCAATCATCGGAGCAAAAAATATCGAAACAGTTTCTTTGGCGAGTTGGGGATTCGATGCAGAGATTTCTAAGCAAAATTCTTTGTTGGGAGCTTCTTACGCGGTTGTAGAAAGTGTTGCGAAAATCGTTGCGATGGGTGGCGATTATAAAAATATCAGATTCAGTTTCCAGGAATATTTTGAGAAATTGGGTCAGAATCCTGAAAAATGGGGTAAACCTTTGGCTTCGCTTTTAGGAGCTTACGATGCTCAAATTAATTTCGGTTTGGCTGCAATTGGTGGTAAAGATTCAATGAGTGGAACGTATCAGGATCTGAATGTTCCGCCAACGTTGATTTCTTTCGCTTGTGCGAACGGAGAAAAGAAAAATATTATCTCTCCTGAATTTAAAGGTGAAGGAAATAAAGTGTATTTCTTCAATCATATTGCTCAGGAAAACGGACTTCCAAATTACAATGCTTTAAAAGATGTTTATGAACTTATTTTCGAAAACATCAAAGATGGAAAAATCGTTTCAGTTAAAACGGTTAAAGAAGGTGGAGTTGCAGTTGCTTTAGCAAAAATGAGCTTCGGAAACAGATTAGGTGCTGAAATTACAGTTGATGAAACAGCTTTATTAGCTAAAAATATCGGAAGCTTAATTATTGAATCTAAAGAAGAATTAAGCTCAACAAATCTTCAATTAATTGGAAAAGTCGTTGCAGAGGAAGTATTAACAATCAATCAGCAACAAATAGCAATCAACAAATTGTTAGCTGCAAACACGAATACATTCGAAAACCTTTTCCCAACGATTGAAAAAGAGAAAATAACGGTTGCTATTGATGAAAAATTAAATTCAATCAACCCTAGAAATATCATTATTAAAAAACAAGGAATCGCTCAACCCAAAGTATTCGCACCGGTTTTCCCAGGGACAAACTGTGAGTACGATACGTTGAATGCTTTCGCAAAAGAAGGAGCTGCAATCAGTAGCTTACCTCTAATTAACATCAATCACCAATTATTGGATGAAAGTATTGATGCTTGGGTTGAGGAAATTAAAACTTCTCAGATTTTGGCTTTCTCAGGAGGTTTCTCTGCAGGTGACGAGCCGGATGGTTCTGCAAAATTCATTGTCAACGTTTTGAAAAACGAAAAGATGAGAAATGCAGTTCACGAATTGTTAGACAGAGACGGAATGATTATCGGAATATGTAACGGTTTTCAAGCGTTGGTTAAATCTGGATTGTTACCTTACGGAAGAATCAAAGATTTAGATGAAAATTCTCCGACGTTGGCTCACAATGCGATCAGAAGACATATTTCTCAGATGGTGAATGTAAGAGTTGTCAATGACGAATCACCTTGGTTAAAAGGAATGAAAGATCAGGTTTTCACCATTCCGATTTCTCATGGTGAAGGTCGTTTTATGGCTTCAGAAGCGGAAATTCAGAAGTTGTATGAAAACGGACAAATCGCAACTCAATATTTAGATTTAGAAGGAAATATCGCTCACGGAATGCCGTTCAATCCAAATAATTCATTATTCGGAATTGAAGGCGTTACCAGCCCAGACGGAAAAATTTTCGGTAGAATGGGACATCCTGAACGTTTTGCAGAAGGTTTAATGAAGAATATTCCAACTGCGAATTATCACAATATCTTCAAAAACGGAGTTGAATACTTTAAATAAATCAACTTTGTCAAAGTTCTGAACTTTGACAAAGTTTTTCGATACAAACCCCATAGATTTTTAGATTCTATGGGGTTTTTTAATGATGACTTAACAAATAAGTTCCTATTTTTGTAAACATAATTATAGAAACTAAAAACAATAACCTGATGAACGAAGAAAATTCTTCTGACCATAAAAAAACAATCAAAAGAATCGATGCGCATTATATTTCTCATGAGATTCAGCATCTTTTTCATGTTGATAAAGGCTTCCCTTTTACACTCAAAGAACTTTTGATACGTCCCGGAAAAACGGTGAGAGAATATCTTACAGAGAACCGTGAAAAGTATGTAAAACCTATCGCCTTCTTGGTTTTTTCTGCAGTGATTTATACTTTAATTATTCATTGGTTTCATATCGAAGTGCTTATCTTTAATATAAAAGCATTGGGTGAATCTTCCACTGGGGAAAGTAACCATTATATCGATGCAATCAATAATTGGGTAGATTCTCACCTCGGATATTCTGCTTTGATTATTGGTTTTTTTATGGCATTGTGGACGAAGTTATTCTTTTATAAAAATGGCTATAATATTTTTGAGATTTTTGTACTCTTGTCTTATATTTTTGGGGTATTTTTTATTTCAGTTTTGTTCTTTCTATTGATTGGAAAGCTGCTAAATTTATTTATAATCGCTCAAGTTGGAATATATTTCGTTCAAGTATACTTTATCTGGGCAATTGGACAGTTTTTTGGAGAAAAGAAATTTTTAAATTATATCAAAAGCCTGGTTTGTTTATTTTTAGGACTTGTTACCTACAAATACAGCTTAATCTTATTAACTTTTTTAATACAAATTTTTAAGTAATTATTTTAAAGTTTTCCTTTTGAAATTTTCTTGTATCTTTAAATATGCAATTGAATAATTCAAATAACAATAAAAAGAAAATGACGGTCATCAATGGCGGTCATTTTTCAAATCTGGAAGGTTTCTACGAAGAAATTTCGCAGCTTTTTATGAAAGATGAAGGCTGGAAAGTAGGAACGTTGGACGGTTTTAATGATATTTTATATGGAATTGATTCAGATATAATCTGGAAGAATTCTCAAAAATCAAAAGAGGATTTGGGGTTTGAACTAACGAAAGAATTCTACGAAAATAAAATCAGAATCGGTAAGCCTTTCAATGTAGAATTAATTCAACAAAAGCTGGATGAATTAATCGATGGAAACGGACAAACTCTATTTGAAATTTTAATTGAAATTATAGAATCACATAAAAATATTACACTAATTTTGGATTGATTTTTATCTTAAACCATTAAGATTTTATTTAAAAAGTTTAGGCTAATTAAGTTTAATATTACTGTAAATATAAAACAGTTAGTATTAGCGATGTCATGCTGAGCGAAGTCGAAGCATCTCAATAATAACAAATTAGTTCAAATTAAAAATTCAAAACAATTTAAAAAAGTAAATGAAAAAAATGAGGTACGGATTATTTTTCGGCGACAGCATTACTTACGGAGAATACGACGGTGTATTTGGCGGTTGGGTAGATATTCTGAAAAGGTATGCGCTACAGAAATACAATGAGGGAAGCAATGAACTGATTATTTACAATCTCGGAATCGGTGGCGAAACTACAGAAGGTCTGCTTAAAAGAATTCCTTATGAAATGGCTGCCAGAAATTCTCCTGAAGGAAATATTGTTTTCATTGGTTACGGAGCCAATGATTTAGCTGTAAAAGAGGGAACCCATTTGATAAATCCGGAACAGTTTAAAGCTAATATTTTAACCGCTGTTGAACAGACAAAACAATATGCACAAGATATTTATTTGGTTAGTATTCTTCCGATTTCTAAAAATATAGATGGAGTTATGGTTGCTTCCGGAAAGTTGAGGTCGACAGAAGAAATTTTAAAATACAATGAGATTCTTAAAGAAATTTGTATTGAAAAGTCTTTGAATTACGTTGATTTTTACTCCGGATTTGTAGATGATAAAGAAATTTTGCTTTCGAAAGACGGCGTTCATCCCAATGAAAAAGGATATGGGGTGATGGCTGAAATTGCACTTCCTGTTATTGAAAAGTATTTATAATATTTTTTTTATTTTTCTAAGTAAAGTGAATTTTATTCACTAGTTTTATAAATGACAAATTAAAATATACTATGAAAAATTTGAAAAAACTTAAAAGACAAGAGTTAAAAAGTGTAAAAGGGGGAATTGGCATTCCATCGCGAATTATTTATCCAACCGACGAGAATGGATATTGTAGTACCTCTCCTTATATATCTTATTGTGCAAAATTTGATGGTTGCATGACACAAGAATCTTGGGATTACTACTGTAACTAAAAAGATAAGACATCTCTGAAAAGAGATGTTTTTTAATTAAAATATATATTTCCAATACACCAAAATTCCTACAACTCCCGATAAAACAGCCGTTAAAATAACCGCTCCCGCCGCAATATCTTTAATAAAACCAATTCTTTTATCAAATTCAGGCTGAATCATATCGCATATTTTTTCAATTGCTGTATTGAAAGTTTCCGCGACTAAAACCCCATAGCAAACGATCAAGATAAGAATAGTGTCAATTGTGGAAAGTTTTAAATAGAAAATCAGAAACAGATTAATCAAAAAAGCCAAAAGCTCGATTTGGAAATTTCTTTCACTTTTCATCATCAGAAAAACACCTCGGAAAGCGTTTAAAAAACTTTTATGAATAGGTGGTTTTCGCATGACAAAAATATTATTGACAAATATACTCAATTGGTCAAAAATAATTATTAAATTTAAGCTCGTAAGAATAATCTTACGGAACAAAAAAGTGGAGCAGAAGGAGTTGGAAAATTCTTTTGATGGATGTTAATAAACTCTCGTCAATATTCTTTTCAATCTATTTTCTATTTATTATATTTGTAAAAATTATTTTTAAATCTATGAAATTTATTATTTCAAGTGGTGAACTGCAGAAGGCGTTGCAAACTGTAAGTGGCGTAATATCAAGCTCTCAATCGAGACCGATTTTAGAAAACTATCTTTTTGAATTAGACGGAAACAACGTTACCATTACAGCATCTGATGGTGAGACGACTCTTGTAACTTCTCTTGAAGTAAAGTCTGATGACGCGGGAAAATTTGCTGTTCCGGCAAAGATTTTTCAGGATTTCATCAAGACTTACGGAGAGCAGCCGCTAACGTTGGTTGTAAAAGATAATGCAGAAGGAACGGGAAGTCAGCTTGAGATCTTAGATGAGAAAGATAATTTCGCGGTAGCATTAGACAACGCTGATGATTACCCTGAACTTCCGGAATTTGATGCTTCTCAGAGCGTTACAATGCCTGCCGGAGTTTTATCTGAAGCGCTTACAAATACCCTTTTTGCTACAAGTAATGATTCTCTTCGTCCTGTAATGACGGGAGTTCTTTTCCAGTTTGGAGAAAACGAAACGAACTTTGTTTCTACAGATTCTCACCGATTGGTTGTATACAAAAGACAGGATTTGATGAATGCCGAGCCAATGGAATTTATCATGCCTAAAAAACCTTTGAACATTTTCAAGAATATTTTAGCAAGCTCAAATGAAGACGTGAAAATCGACTTCAACGAGAACATGGCTAAATTTACTTTTGGCAAACATATCTGGATCTGTAGATTGATTGACGGAAAATATCCTAACTATACAGCGGTAATTCCAAAAGAAAACCCGAATGTGTTGACAATCAACAGAAATCTATTGTTGGGAGCTATTAAAAGAGCTTCTATTATGTCAAATAAATCTACCAATCAGGTAAGATTTAAACTTTCTGCAAATATTCTTCACCTTCATGCGGAAGATACAGAATATGCAAACAAGGCAGATATGCAGATTCCTTGTGACTATAACGGAGAAGATATTAACATCGGATTCAGTTCTAAATTTTTAACGGAAATGTTAACGATTTTAGGTTCAGACGATATTACAATGAAAATGTCTCAACCCAACAGACCGGGAATTATCGAGCCACTTGACGGTCTTGAAGACAACGAAAATATTTTAATGTTATCAATGCCGGTAATCGGATTGTAATTTTAAAATTAAATAATATAAAAAGAGATTGATTGTTATCAGTCTCTTTTTTTGTTTTTTAGGAGCTTAATCCCGCTCTACGCACTCGCTATTTACTTTATTTACGGCTCGGCGGCGAAGCCGCCGAGCCGTAAATAAAGTAAATGAGCTCAAACAAATGCTGCGATCGGGGCTAGGAATTCAGTCATTTCAAAAAAAAGTTTTTAGAATGATATACGATTTGTCATCCTCTTAAATCTAAACTTGAATTATAGAAAGGGAAATTATTCTTAGATTTTTCCAAAATAAGAGTTTCAAAAGAAATAAATTTAGAGAAAGCCAATGTAAATTCATCGATAAAAATACCGTTCTTCTAGAAAATTACACCGTTCGTCTAATAAAATTGATATTGGTTTCGCGATTTGGCAATTTTGTTTGGTAAAACAGACAGAAATGAAACAATATATTCTCATAGCACTTTTCGTCGGAACATTCGATTCCGCTCAAAAAATATGGACGCTTCAGGATTGTCTTGATTACGCTGTTGAAAACAACATTACCGTAAAAAAAACAGTGTTGGATAAGACAACGGCTCAACTCAATTATCAGCAGCAGAAAAACAACAAACTGCCTACCATTTATGGTTCTTCTTCTTTTGGTTTAACAAATGGTTCAAGTATTGATCCGATTACCAGTAGTTTTGTGAATCAAAATATTCTTTCCAACAGTTTTGGGATCTCAGCCAATGCGGTGATTTATCAGGGAAATAAACTGAATCTTCAGATCGAACAGAATAAAATTTTGGTGGAGCAATCTTCATTGTATCAAAAACAGGCAGAAAATAATATCGTCTTGAATGTTTTGAATGCCTATCTCCAGTCTTTATATTATTATGAAGGAATTGAAATTGCAAAAAATACCGCTAGTTCTTCCGCGCAGGAATTAAAACTGACACAGGTTAAGTTTAAAAACGGAGCCATTTCAAAGCTGGAATTGGCTGATGTTGAAACTCAGGATGCCCAGAATCAATATACGGTGGTGAATAATGAAAATCTTTACAATCAGCAGGTTTTAAAATTGAAACAGCTTCTTGAACTCGATCCGATTGTTGATTTTCAAATTGAAAAAATAAATCTTACGGATTTGGAGGAAACAATTCCGGACAAGCAACAGGTTTTTGCCCAAGCTTCTGAAAACCTTCCGGATTTAAAGATTTATGATTATCAAAATGAAATTCTTAACAAAGCTTTAGCGATTACGAAAGCAGGTTACCTTCCGACACTTTCGGCAACAGCAGGCCTGAATACGGGATTTACAAGCACTCAGGATTACAGTTATTTTAATCAGGTGAAAAACAATTTCAATAAATCGGTTGGTTTATCCTTAAACATTCCCATTTTTTCTAAAAAACAGAATGATACGAATGTAAAACTGGCAAAAATCGATATTGAGCAGAATCAATTAGATAAAATAAGTGCAGGTAAAACATTGTATTCAAGCATTGAAACGGCTTGGCAAAATGCTATCGCCAATCAGGCTCAGCAAAAATCTTCAAAAGTGACAAGAGACAATGCAAAACTTGCTTACGATTTGGCCAACAAGAAGTTTGAATTCGGAGGGTTAACGACAACGGAATTGTCGGTGAGCAGAAATACTTATTTAACGAATGAACAAAGGTATTTACAGTCAAAATATATGGCTGTTTTATACACGCAGCTTTTGAATTTTTATCAGGGAAAAACTTTAACAGTAAACTAAAATAACAGAATAAAATATTATCAAAATGAATCCGAAATATAAAAAATACTTTAAAAATTCTGCTATTACTTTAATTATAGTGATTGCTGTGGTTTTTGCTTACAGATATTTTACGCAAAAAGAAGATCCTAAAATTTCTGTTGAGACGGTGAAAATGACCAAGCAAAACATTACCACTTCGGTAACGGCTACAGGTACTGTGGAACCTGTAGATCAGGTGGAAGTGGGAACACAGGTTTCAGGGATTATCAATCATATTTATGTGGATTATAATTCTCAGGTTAAAAAAGGACAGCTTTTGGCAGAATTAGACAAAACAAACCTTCAGGAGTCTGTAAATAATGCAATGGCTCAGTATAATGCGGCTTTGAATGAGCTTAATTACTATCAGCAAAATTATAACCGTCAAAACAGTATGTTTAAAGCAGGGGTTATTAGTAAGGCAGATTACGAACAGGCGGCTTATCAGGTTAAAAACTCTCAACAGACGGTAAGCCAAAAACAAACAGCATTAGCACAAGCAAAAACGAACCTAAGTTATGCCAATATTTATGCGCCGATTGACGGAATTATCCTAAGCCGTGAAGTGGAAGAGGGACAAACGGTAGCGGCAAGTATGACGACACCGACGTTGTTTACTATTGCTAAAGATATCACAAAAATGCAGGTGGAAGCCAATGTAGATGAAGCTGATATAGGTGGTGTGGAAGTGGGGCAACGTGTGACGTTTACCGTTGATGCTTTTCCTCAGGAGGAATTTAACGGAAAGGTTCGTCAGGTGAGATTAGCAGCAACTACGGAATCTAATGTGGTAACGTATACCGTGATTATAGATGCCGATAATTCTGAACAGAAATTAAAACCTGGATTGACCGCAACAATAACCATTTTTACGCAGGAACTTAAAAATATTAATACAATTCCTGCAGGAGCAATTAGCTTTAGTCCAGATGCTGAAACTTTACAGAAATATTATCTCCAAAACGAACTGACTGCTAAAATTCCTGAAATTAAAACAGGGAAGAACAAAGAAAAGTATGTATGGATTAAAAATAAAGACAATACTTTATCTCAAAAATTAGTGACAGTTGGTATTAATGACGGCGTAAATGTTCAGATAAAAAATGGTTTGGAAGGAAATGAACAGGTTTTAACTTCATTGGATGAACAGCAAGAAGCAGCGACGAAGTCTCAATCGGAAAACAGTCCGTTTATGCCAAAAAGACCGAGTAACAATAATAAAAAATCAAGTTCAAACCAAGGTCCACCTCCAGGAAATTAATGATTGAAACTTTTCAACAAAAAACCTTAAACCTTAAACGACGAAGGAATGAAACCAATCATCAATATAGAAAATCTGAAGCGCGAATTCAAAATGGGAGACGAGATCGTGCATGCGCTGAAGGGAATTAATTTAACGATTAATGAAGGAGAATTTGTAACGATCATGGGAACCAGTGGTTCTGGGAAGTCTACTTTTCTGAATATTTTAGGATGTCTCGATCAGCCGACTTCCGGAACGTATGAGCTAGATGGCGTTTCGGTGAAAGATTTAAATAAAAACCAGTTAGCCGATATCAGGAATCAGAAGATAGGATTTATTTTTCAGTCGTATAATTTGCTGGCGAGAACGAGCGCGCTGGAAAATGTAGAACTTCCGTTGCTTTATAATCCTAAAGTTTCGGCAGAAGAAAGAAGAGAGCGAGCGGTAAAAGCCTTGAAACAGGTGGGTTTAGAGAGCAGAATGTACCATATTCCGAGTCAGTTATCGGGAGGTCAGCAGCAGAGGGTTGCTATCGCCAGAGCATTGGTGAATCACCCAATTATTTTGCTGGCAGACGAAGCAACTGGAAATCTGGATACCCGAACATCGTACGAAGTGATGAATCTTTTTCAGGAACTGAACAATGAAGGAATTACAATCGGATTTGTAACCCATGAAGATGACATCGCCAAATTCAGCAGAAGAACGGTGGTTTTAAAAGACGGAAATATTACGGAAGACCGACTGGTTACCGAAAGATTATATGCCGCCGAGGAGCTGGCGAAGCTTCCTCCCGCAGAATAAATAAAATTCATATCATTTATTAGTTGTATATCAAACATTTGCAAGCTTCAGTAAAAAGGGAATACTGCAGAAAATGAGGATGAGTGATGAAGATGATGAGGCTTGTGAATGTTTTTATCTAAATCAAAGAAAATAATGAACTTTTTAAATTTACTTAAAATAGCCTGGAAAGCTATTCTTCTCAATAAAACTCGCGCCATGCTTACCATGCTGGGAATTATTATTGGCGTAGCTTCCGTAATTGCGATGCTTGCCATAGGCGAAGGCTCCAAGGAAAGTATCAAGAAAAATATTTCGAGCATGGGTGCGAATTTAATTACAGTTCGTCCCGGCGCCGGAATGATGGGCGGTGTGCGTTCGGATCCTTCTGCGATGCAAACGCTGACATTGGCAGATTATAATGCTTTAAAAACAAAAACGAAGCTCATTAAAAATATTTCGCCTTTGGTGAACGGTAGCGGACAGAGTATTGCAGGCTCCAACAACTGGCCGACCTCAATTTATGGAGCTTCTCCTGAATATTTAAAGATTCGCGACTGGTCTGTGGAAGAGGGTTCTATGTTTACGAAAGATGATGTGGAAGCGTATGCAAAAGTGGCGGTGATCGGGAAAACGGTTCAGGAAAATCTGTTTCCGAATGAAAACCCGATTGGGAAAATGATTCGTTTTAAAAATATTCCTTTCAAAGTGATCGGCATACTTCGTGAAAAAGGTGAAAATACATTCGGTCAGGATCAGGATGATATCATTATTGCACCTTACACTGCGGTTCAGAAGAGAATTTTAGCGCAAAAATATTTACAATCTATTGTGGCATCATCGCTGAGTGAAGAAGATTCTGAAGCTGCCGTTAATGAAATTAAAACCATCATGGAAGATCAGCACAAGATAAAACCTGATGAAGATAACGATTTTAATGTGTCTTCTCAGCAGGAAATTATCTCTACATTTAGTTCAACAAGTGAAATGCTGACCGTTCTTTTGGTCGCGATTGCCAGTATTTCCCTAATTGTTGGTGGAATCGGAATTATGAATATCATGTATGTTTCGGTGAAAGAAAGAACAAAGGAGATTGGTTTGAGAATGGCTATTGGAGCCAAAGGAAATGATATTCTGATGCAGTTTTTAATTGAATCGGTGCTGATTAGCATTACAGGCGGTGTTTTAGGCGTTGTTATCGGGTTAGTTGCGACGTTTTGTGTAAAACAATTTGCGGGTTGGCCCGTTAGTATTACAATGAGCTCTATTGTGATCTCATTTGCGGTATGTACGGTAACGGGTGTCTTTTTTGGATGGTATCCGGCGAGAAAAGCAGCTCAGGCAGATCCTATCAATGCCCTGAGATACGAATAAAATGAGAATTTTAATGTTGAAAAGTAGAGGGAAATGGTAGAGAAAATTTTAAATTCACTTCTTCAAAGATTTCATAAATCGACGATTTTTAATGGTTTGAATAAGTTTAAATTTTAACCAATGAAAGGTTTTAGAGTAATTAAAATGATAATGAATTGTTATGATTAATATTAAAAGTAAAAAGCTGGAAATCAGCATTCATCTGTTGATATGGCTGGTTCTTTTCTTTCTTCCTGCAGCATTTTCGCTGGGGTCAGACGGAAATTGGCTGGAGCTTTTCAAGCACTTTTGGCTGCAACTGTTCTTTTTGGCAGTTATTTTTTACATTAATTATTTTTTTCTTATCAATTGGCTGTATTCAGATAAAAAAATTCGTTTTCTCATCATCAATATTCTTCTTATTATAGCTTTGATTATTCTGAAACAGCAGATTTTTGAGCTTATCGAAGATCCTAAACCCAAAGGTGGCGGTGGAAGAAGACCTCCTGAAATATTCATTTATTTCATGGATTTTATGATTTATCTGATTCCCATTGCATTTTCCGTTGCCATCAATTCTGGACAGAGAATGAAGCAGGCCGAAGAAATGAAGCGTGAAGCGGATAATATAAAACTGAAATCTGAACTTCAGCATCTTAAATATCAGTTGCAGCCGCATTTTTTCTTTAATGCATTGAATAATATTTATTCATTGATTGATTTTGCGCCTGATAAAGCAAAACAAAGCATCCACAGTTTGAGTAAACTGATGCGCCATCTGTTATATAAAACGGATGTTGAAAAGATCACACTTTCCGAAGAAATTGATTTTTTGAATAAATATATTGAACTGATGACGCTTCGTCTGAATGATAATACGAAAGTCTATACGAGTTTCCCTTCAAAAATTCCTAACTTGGAAATTGCGCCTTTGCTTTTTATTTCTGTGGTGGAAAATGCTTTTAAACATGGAGTTTCGGCAACACAACATTCAGATATCAGCTTTAAAATGGAAATTAATGAAGAGGAAGAAATTCTTTTTATGGCTTCAAATTCTAATTTTCCTAAAACTGATACCGATAAAAGCGGTTCAGGAATCGGCGTTGAAAATCTCAAGAAAAGACTAAATTTACTGTATCCTGAAAAATATGAGTTCCATTCTCATCTTAACAACGGAATGTATATTGCGGAAATGAAACTGAAAATCAAATAAAAGATGAAAAAAATAACCTGTCTGATTGCTGATGATGAACCGATGGCTTTACATCTAATTGAAAGTTATGTTTTGAAAACTCCATTTCTGGAGCTGAAAGCCAAATGTAACAATGCGGTAGAAGCGATGAGGTTTTGCGATGAACAAAGTGAAATAGACCTTTTTTTTCTTGATATTCAGATGCCTGATCTTACCGGATTAGAATTTTCAAAAATGATCCCAGCGCGAAGTAAAGTGATCTTCACGACGGCTTTCGAACAGTATGCAATCGATGGCTACAAAGTAAATGCGTTAGATTATCTTCTGAAACCTTTTGATTATAATGAATTCCTTAATGCGGCTCAGAAAGCAAGAGTTCATTTTGAATCTTTACAGTCAAATTCATTTCCAAAAATAGAAAAGAAACAGGATTTTATCTTTGTGAAATCGGAATACCGACAGGTGAAAATCGATTTTTCAGAAGTGCTTTATATTGAAGGATTAAAAGATTATGTAAAAATTTACCTTAAAGATAATCCTAAACCGGTTTTAACGCTGATGAGCCTTAAAAAGTTGGAAGAAGAACTGCCTTCTGAAGATTTTATGAGGGTTCATCGGTCGTTTATTATTGGTTTGAATAAAATTGAAGCCATTGAGAGAAATCATATCGTCATCGGAAATCAGCAGATCGTAATCGCTCCAAATTATAAGAAATCCCTGATGGATTATATCGAAGGGAAAAGCCTCTAAACTATTTTTGCCTGTTCTATAACAAATAAATTTGAAATTGTTATCCCATTTAAATTTCTTTATTTCTCGAAAAAACACGATATTTGTACCGCGAAAAATTCGAGCAAAATTTCAAAATAAGTAAAGGTTTTTTTGACCTTAATAAAATGATCTGCTGAAACGACTAAGTTTCAACAGACCAATTAAAAAATAGATTGAGCAAATGAAAATATCAAACAACTGGCTGAAAGACTTTATCAAATCGGAATTGAAAACTGAAAGAATCGGTGAGTTCCTTACGGATATTGGTCTTGAGGTTGAAGGGATAGAAAAATTTGAAAGCGTAAAAGGAAGCTTGGAAGGAATTGTTGTAGGTAAGGTTTTAACTTGCGAAAAACATCCGAATGCAGACAAATTAAAGAAAACAACAGTAGATGTAGGAAACGGAAAAATTTTGAATATCGTTTGCGGGGCTCCGAATGTGGAAGCAGGTCAAACGGTTCCTGTAGCTGTTGTCGGAACTAAAATCTATGATAAAACCGGAAACTTTTTTGAAATTAAAGAAGCAAAAATCAGAAGTGAGGTTTCTCAGGGAATGATCTGCGCAGAAGATGAGCTTGGTCTTAGCGATGATCACGGTGGAATCATGGTCTTGGATGAGGAAAAATATGAAGTCGGAAAAAATTTCGCTGATTATTTTGAATTAACGAATGATGAGGTTTTTGAAATCGGTTTAACGCCGAACCGAACAGATGCCATGTCTCACTACGGTGTTGCAAGAGATTTGTATGCCTTTCTCTCTACCAATCAGCAAAAATCTACTTTTGAAAAAGTGTCTTCTGTTGCTTTGAATAACGAAGGTTCTCACGATTTCACATTAGAAGTTGAAGATTCAGAATTGTGCCCTAGATATATTGGTGCAGTGATTGAGAATGTAAAAGTTGCAGATTCTCCGTCTTGGTTAAAAAACAGATTAAAAGCAATCGGATTAAGCCCAATTAATAATGTTGTAGATATTACCAATTATATTCTTCACGGCTACGGACAGCCGCTTCATGCTTTTGATGCAGATAAAATTGCAGACAAAAAAGTGAAAGTAGGAACCGTAAAAGAAGGGACAAAATTCACGACTTTGGATGGTGTTGAAAGAACATTGAACGGTTCTGAGATCATGATCAAAGACGGAAAAGATACACCAATGTGTATTGCCGGAGTTTTCGGTGGTGCTACTTCGGGAGTTTCTAATGAGACTAAAACTATTTTCCTGGAAAGTGCTTATTTCAACCCGGTTGCGGTAAGAAAAGGAGCTAAATTCCATGGTTTAAATACAGATGCGTCTTTCAGATTTGAAAGAGGTGTTGACCCTAATATTACAAGAACGGCAATCACACATGCTATCAAATTGATTCAGGAATTAGCGGAAGGACAATTGGTTGGTGATTTGTTAGAAGAATATCCAAAGAAACTGGAAGATAATTATGTGATCATCAGATTCTCAAAAATCGAACAGATTTTAGGAACAAAAATTCACAGAGAGAAAGTAAAAGAAATTTTGAAAGCGTTGGAAATTCAGGTTTTAAACGAAATTCAGAATGGTCTTGAGATTTCAGTTCCGGCTTACAGAGCAGATGTGACTAGAGAAATCGACGTTATTGAAGAGATTTTAAGAATTTACGGATATAATAAAATTGATGCTCCGCAGAAGATTTCGTTCACGCCTGTAAAATTAAGTGCAAACGATCAGGATGAACTGGAAAATAACTGGGCAAGAACTTTGCAAAGTTTAGGTTTCAACGAAGTGATGAACAACTCATTAACTTCTGTAAAAGATGAAACGGATGCTGTAAAATTATTAAATCCTTTGAGCGGTGATCTGGCAATTATGAGAAAGTCTTTATTAGAAGGTCTTTTGCAAAATGCGATCTACAATATCAATAGAAAAAATCAGGATATTAAGTTTTTCGAATTCGGAAAAATTTACCATAAAAGAGAGAAATACGAGGAAAGAAAACAATTGGCAATCCTTATTTCCGGTAGAGAAGTTGCTGAAAACTGGTTGCAGCCAAAATCTGCTACAAGTTTCTATAACTTAAAAGCTTATGTGAAAGTTTTATTGGAAAGATTAGCAATTGATTTTAAAGAAGTTGCTTTGTCTGACGAAAGATTTTCTGATGCATTGGCGTATGAAGTTGATGGTAAATCTTTGGTAAGAATCGGAAAAGTGGCTCCTCAGTTAATGAAAGATTTTGACATCGATCAGGAATGTTTCTATGCTGAAATCGAGTTAGAATATGCTCAGGAATTGCGTTCTAAAAACGAATTGAAGTTTAAGGATATTCCTAAATTCAACAAAATCAGAAGAGATTTAGCATTATTGATTGATAAGAATGTAAACTATCAGGATCTTTATCAGACGGCTAAAAAGAACAAATCTCCTTATATTAAAAATATCAACTTGTTTGATGTTTATGAAGGAAAAAATCTTCCTGAAGGTAAGAAATCTTATGCCATGAGTTTTGAACTTCTAAATGAAGAAAAAACATTGGAAGAAAAAGAAATTGCTTCTGTAATGGATTCTTTAATCAAATCTTTTGAAAAAGAATTTGATGCAGAATTAAGAGGATAATTTTTATTAAAATATATCATAGAAACGGGCTTTTAAAGTCCGTTTTTTGTTTTTATATTATAACTTGTTGATAGTATTAGAAATGTCCTGCTGAGCCCGTCGAAGCATCTAAAATTTACACTCTTTTTTCTGATCTTCTAAAGAAATTTTTCAATGAAAAATAATCTTAAAAGAATAATAAAATTCACCGAAAACCGTTTAAATAATTTAATTTACGTAAATTTGGTTTAAATCAATAAAGGAAAAATGAAAAATCTTTTTTTAAGTATAGGTGCGGCTGTGGTTTTGGCATCATGTGGGACAATGACGAGTGCTTCGGCTTCTAAAGTTGGTAAAGCACAACCTTCATTATCCAGTACAAAATGGACTTTGGCTGATAATGTGAAAGGTAAAGTTCCGTCACTTAATATTGAAGGAGAAAAAATCAGCGGAAATGCAGGATGTAATAATTATTTCGGAACTGCAAAAGTAGACCCTTCAAGCGGTAATTTTTCTGCAGGTGCATTAGGATCAACAAAAATGGCTTGCGACAACATGAGCGTGGAGCAAAACTTCATGGATATGGTTGGGAAAGCTAACAAATATGTAGTTTCAGGAAATACTTTGGAACTGTATAAAGATAATCTTTTACTATTGAAATTCAATAAAGCAGAATAAAAAAACAAAAGGAACTCAATTTGAGTTCCTTTTTTATGTTTTGATTGTTAATTATTCTTCGTCCTCCTCTTCGTCGTACTTAGCTAATTCTTCATCACACCATTTGAAAGCAGCTTCTACCACTTTAGTAGCCTCATCTGCCATCGTTTCTTCATCATCACCTTCCAAATCATCTAACCACTCAACTTCTTCTTCCTCTACGTTTAAGATAAATCTTGGGTATTCTGTATGAACCACGAATAAATCTTCTGGAAATTCCGAATTATCTGCTAATAAAAACTTTGGTAATTTCATTTTTTTAATGTTTTAACTTTAAATCAAAGATAATAAAATTATTGATATTTGTTCTTGTCGATTTTAATTTTTTGTAAAACTTTGTAACGCGTTAAGGTAGTTCTCTTAAGACTGTCTTCCGGTTTGAAAGTTACCCTGATTTGTGGGTTTACGGTACTCAGCAATTCCGCAACCTGAATTTTTTCAAGGTCTTCTTCTGTTTCGAGATAAAATTGTAAAGGAACCTTATCTAATTTTTCAGCCTGTAAAAACTCCTTTGCTGCTTTTCTGTTTTCAAGATAATTTCCCTTGGAAAGCCATGTGAAGATCATCCCAGTCATTAAACTTAAAAATCCGATCACATACACTTTTGTATTAAAGATTTGGAACATTTTTTTGAAATAAACCAACCATATCGGAAAGCTGAAAGGCGCCATCAATCGATAGTCTATCGCATTTACAGAATAAAAATATTGTACAAAATAAGAGCACGCAATAGCAGAAACTCCAATTACGATGAAGAAAGATTCTGTATTTGAAAGTTTTTTCTTTATAAACAAGAATATGATTAAAAGTATATTTAATAATCCGATTCCGTAAATTCCATAATTAACGATTCCTCCTCCCGGATTTGCAATATGAACAAAAGGATTAAAAGTAGTACATAAACCCTGAAATAATTGAACCAAAAGCTCAGGAGTAGTATGCAATCCCATATTGAGGTTTTGCCCAATATAATCTTCGTTAAAATAGTCAATAAAGAGAAATTTATACAGAACAATAAAAATAAAACCGATAATTCCTGAAATGATAAAACTTGAGGCAAATTTTCTTTTCCAGTAAAGCAATCCGAAAAGTCCGGTTCCTCCCACAATGAAAAGTCCGGTATATCGAATGTTATAAATGGCAATTAAACTTAATGAAAGATAAATAATACCTTCTAATTTCCCGATTTTATCCTTAATAACAAGCATGGATGAGTAGAGTAGAAGCAGTACAAAAGGCAATGTTAATGCCTCGCTCATCGTAAAAGAGTAAATAGATAAAAAGCTGAATAATGAGCTTACAACAATCGCTTCTTTGAAATAAAAATTTTTCTTCCAGGCAAAGAGAATGATGAAAAGAAATGCTAAAATTCCCATGAGTTTACTTCCCCAAAATTCATCAAAACCAAAAAAAGTGAAAAATTTGATTGCTGCAGGATAACCCGCCGGAGTAATGGTATTATCAATTTCCGGAAGTCCGTGAGCAAATCTCATATATCGTATAGAATCCGGGCTTACTCTTCCTTTTTCGTTCAGTAAAAAACGTAAAATGGTCATCACTAAAGTAATGATGACCATTGATATTTGTATATATTTTTCTTTAATTTTTATCAAGGTTGCAGTTATTAGGTTAGAGATTGCGGGTTTTGTGGCCCAAATTTATAACTTATAAAGCACAACTTAAAAATTATTTTGAAAACATTTTTGCTACTTTTTCTGCTTTTTTACTTTCAGAGTAGTCATAAAAACCTTCGCCTGATTTTACGCCTAATTTCCCTGCCATTACCATGTTTACCAATAATGGGTTGGGTGCATATTTCGGATTTTTGAAACCGTCATACATCACGTTTAAGATCGCTAAACAAACATCAAGACCGATAAAATCTGCCAATTGAAGAGGTCCCATCGGGTGTGCCATTCCCAATTTCATTACCGTATCAATTTCTTCAACTCCTGCCACGCCGTTGTAAAGCGTTTCGATAGATTCGTTGATCATTGGCATTAGGATTCTGTTGGCTACAAATCCTGGATAATCATTTACTTCCACAGGAACTTTTCCTAAAGTTTTGCTCATTTCGTAAATTAATTCAAAAGTTTCTTTAGAAGTAGAATATCCCTTTATAATTTCAACCAATTTCATGATTGGAACGGGATTCATAAAGTGCATTCCGATTACTTTATCTGCCCTTTTGGTAGCGGCAGCAATTTTGGTAATAGAAATAGAGGATGTATTGGTTGCCAAAATACAGTTTTCAGGTGCAAATTCATCCATCTGACCGAAAATTTTCAACTTTAATTCCTGATTTTCAGTAGCTGCTTCCACGATAAGATCCGCAGATCCTACAGCATCTTGTAAAGCCGTGAAAGAGGTGATATTTCCTAAAGTTTCTGTTTTTTGTTCTTCTGTAAGGTTACCCTTTGCAATTATTCTGTCAAGATTCGTAGTAATGGTCTTTAAGCCTCTGTCTAAAGCATCTTGGGATACATCTACCAAATTTACTTTAAAACCACTTTGTGCGAAAGTGTGAGCGATACCATTTCCCATGGTTCCTGCTCCGATAACTACAATGTTTTTGATCATTTTTCCTTATTTAGTTAAAATTATTTTTTATAGATAGTTAAGTTTTTTGCGTTGGCTAGATCTTTATTGGAAACAATCGTAACCTCTTCAAAATTGACGATTCCATCCTGATTTTGCTTTCTTTTTGCATTCTGAGAAAGCACTGCAGCCTGAAGTCCTTTGATGAAAGCAGGTCTCTGTGTTTTAGAAAGAGCATCGATCCCGATATATAAATTGAATTCACCTTCTCTTCCAAGTCCAGATTGCTTCAAGACTTCAATTGATTTTATTTTGTTCTTTTTCTGAAATTGGTTTACATAATTCATTACTGGATCTGTGGACGGAGTTCCGCAACAAATGCTTCCGTACCCAATCTGTAGATAGCTTTGCCCTTTCTGCGCAAATGAAAATGCAAAACAGAAAATAGCGATTGTTAAAAATATCTTTTTCATGATAAAGTCTGCTTTTGTAAAGATTTTACTGCTTTAAAAATAAGCTTAAAATTCTATTTATTAAAATAGTCGAAAACGACTTTAGAAATATCCGAAATAACCTTGCAGTTTACCACATCAGATTCAGTGGAATTGCTTATAAATACGGCAATTGCGTAATGTTTTCCATTAGGTAGCGTCACAATTCCCATATCATTTTCAGCCACTGTCAAATCATTATCATACTTCCCGGAAGATCCCGTTTTATGAGCTGTAATTCCTTTTGGAAGCTGTTCTTTCAACTTATTGGTTCCGGTAGAAGTATTCAGCATGATATTGTACAGATAATCTGTAGATTTTTTGGAAAGTATTTTTCCGTCATAGAATTTTTTAAGCAAAGCAACCGCAGAATTGGTGGTGCTGTAGTTTTTGTATTGATTTTTCCAGTCTTTATGCATTTCGTCTTCATTTACTTTAATCTGAAAACCTTTTACACCTTTAGAATCCATGAATTTTTGAACCGTTTGAGGTCCGCCAATTAACTTCAATAAAAAATCACAACCGTTATTATCACTCCACGCAACCGTGTAATCAATGATTTCGCCTAAACTCAGCGTAATATCTCCTTTCGGATATTTCTTTTTGATGGGCGACCAGGTATTAGCTAATAATTCAGATTCTTTTAATGTATATTTCTGATTGAGCGAAAATTTTCCTTTATCTACCAAATCCAGAACCGCACAGGCAATATGAAACTTAAAAACACTTAAAGTAGGTAGATTTTTATCACCGTTCTTGTTGTATTTAAAGTTGTTTTCAAAGCCTAAAACAGAAACTCCGACGGTCGCTTTTTTATCTTTTATAATGGAATTGATTTTCTTATCTAAAACCGACTGTTGCGCGAATGTAAACATCCAAATAAAAAGAAATAACAGGCTTATTTTTTTCATAATATTTTGTTTAAAAATAAATCCCTCTTAGAAACTAAAAGGGATTTGCAATTTAAGCTATTTCTTATTTTACTTCAAAATAATTAAGGTTTACACCATCATTTTCAAAAAATATTCGGATTTTATTTTCTCCTTTTTTAAGGTTTAAACCTTTAGCAGAAACGGTTTTCCAGATTTCATTTCCGCCGGTAGAATTTAAAGAGAAAGTTGCCAGTTGTTTTCCGGAAGCATCTTCAATTCTGATCTTTGCATTGTTATTGCTCGAATATCTGATGTCAAAACCATAGGCTTTATCGGCTTTTGCATTGATGGTGTACTGAAGCCATTCTCCTTTTTCAGTTTTTCCGACATAATATTTGTTGGTGATTTTATCATTACAAAGGTAAATATCAACGCCGTCATTTCTCATCTGATTTCCTGAATTCCATTCAGATCTTTTAGCCGGATCGCTTACCCAAAGATTTACGTAATCATTATCCTGATATGCAGATCCAATTCTTCCCAAATCATATTCCGAAGCGAAAACTCTTCCCGGAACGACATGATTTTTAAATGGTTTTGTAGAGGCATCCGTTGTCTGCCTGAACATCGCATCAATCACATCATTTTTAATTTCCGTATTACTGAATTTATAATTGTCAGCAATTTTCATCAAAGCTTTTGTTGCAAATTCTTTAGATGGTTTTTCACCACCATTTTTCCAATAATCCAATAGTTTTTGATATTCAGGCGTAATTTTTACGTTTGTAATTCCGGCAATATTGTCGATTTTTTTCATTGGCCAGAACGCGTAACCTATATTATGTTTGTTCAAAAGCTGAATCAGTTCTGTAAACCAAACGTTCGAATTTTCCCCCGTTTCTCCCAGCCAAATCGGGATATTATGCTTTTCTCTTAACTCTAAAATAGGTTTCAAAGTTGCGTCATCATTATTATTCCAATATTTATGAAAGCTGAATACCAGATTTTTATCCCAAAGCGGAGTCAGCCCGTTATAATTATTTCCCCAGCCGTTTCCCTCAAGAATAACGATGTGCTTTTTATCAACCGTACGAATGGCTTCTGTAATATCTTTTTGCAGCTTCCAAAGTGGAGCATTCGACATTTCATCGGTTCCGTTCGGGTTTTTTCCTGTGAAATTAATGTTGGGTTCATTTATTAAATCATACCCACCAATCCAAGGCTCATCTTTATATCTTTCCGCTAATTTTTTCCAGAGAGCAATGGTTTTTTTCTGATTTTCTTCGCTTTCCCAAAGAGATGGTTTAGATTTATCATTATCAGAAATATTGACGTCATTTCCCTGTCCGCCAGGTACGGCGTGAAGATCGAGGATGAGATATAATTTATTGTCGGCGCACCATTTCAAAAGATCATCCGTCATTTTAAAACCTTCTTCCAGCCAGGTATTTTGTCCTTTTACAGGTTCTTTTTCAATCGGTAAAGTATATAAATTATAATGCATCGGAAGCCTGATTGAATTGAAACCTGCTTTCTTCAGAAAATCAATGTCCTGCTTCGTGATACCGTTTTTCAGATAGGCTTTGTAGAAGTTTTCCATTCCATCTCTACCGATCAGTTCAGCAATTTTTTCTTTGATTTTGTATTGCGGGCCGGCAAAGTCTGCCGTTTTCAGCATATATCCTTCCTGCAGCATCCATCCCCCTAGGCCAAGGCCTCTGAGCTGAATGTTTTCTCCTTTATCATTAACAATTTTTTGACCATCCGTTTTTAATAATTGCGATGTCCCAAATTGAGACAATAATAAAGCGGATATTAGAATGGCTCTTTTCATAGTAGTTTTAATTTATTTGAGTATTAGGGATTGTTTAAAGAATGATAATTTAAAGTATTGACAAATATATTTAAAATTATTGAATGAAAATTAAAAAATAATAAAAGAAAAATTAATCCTTTGTTTTCGCTTAAATAATTAATAATTGTAAGGTTAAGTTTTGATTTAAAATAAAACAAACCGTCTACAATAGCAGACAGTCTGTGTATATTAATTTTAATATTTCGATTAAAAATTATGAAATCAGCTTCATAATTTGCAATGCTATTTTCAATGCTTCGGTTCCGTCTTCAATAGAAACTTCTACATTTTTATTTTCGGTAATAGAATCTGCGAAAGAATTTAATTCATCCAAAATGGCATTATTCGACTGAATATTTGGATATTCAAACAAAATCTGATTTTTTTCACCATCTGCATTTTCAATAATCATATCAAATGGAGTAGGGTGCTCAGGAGCATCTTTCATTCGGATCACTTCTGCTTTTTTCTCAAGGAAATCAACAGAAATATAAGCGTCTTTCTGGAAAAAACGACTTTTTCTCATCGCTTTCATCGAAATTCTTGAAGTCGTAAGATTGGCAACACAACCATTTTCAAACTCAATTCTTGCATTTGAAATATCAGGAGTTTTACTCACTACACAAACGCCGCTTGCATGAATATTTTTGACTTTAGATTTCACAATGCTTAATAAAATATCCAAATCATGAATCATCAGATCTAAAACCACAGAAACATCCGTTCCGCGAGGATTGAATTCCGCCAGTCTGTGGATTTCAATAAACATCGGTTCTTTGATGTATTCCTTTGTTGCGATAAATGCAGGGTTATATCTTTCAACATGTCCAACCTGTGCCTTAATTCCGTTTTCCTGACATTTGCGAAGAATTTCTTCAGCCTGTTCAAGCGTTTGCGTCACTGGCTTTTCAATAAAGAAATGAAGTCCTTTTTCAATCGCTTTCAATGCATAATCATAATGATAAAGCGTTGGAGTCACGATATCCAACATATCAATTTGATCCAGCAAATCATCAAAATTTTCAAAATATTTATATCCGAATTCGGCCTCTAATTTTTTTCCGTTTTCTACATCTTTATCATGGAAACCTACAAATTCATATTTATCTGATTGATTCAGAAGTCGTAAATGTATTTTTCCTAAATGTCCGGCTCCTACCAAACCTGCTTTTAACATAGCTGTATTAAATTTCTGTAAAGATAATGATTTTAGGTATTGGGCAATAGATGATAGGTTTTAGGTTGATAAATTATGAATGTTTTTTTACTTTTGTAAAAACTGTAACCTATAACTTAACAGCTACCATCTAAATGACGCAGGATTCGTTTGTACATAAAGGAAAAAGAAAGATTTTAGTAGATTATCTTCGAAACAGAATTGGGATTGCTGACGAAAATGTACTTTCGGCAATGAACCAGGTTCCGAGACACCTTTTTATCGAAAGTATTTTTGAAGATTATGCCTATGAAGACCGTGCCTTCCCGATTCTGGCACATCAAACCATTTCGCACCCATCTACCGTGGCAGAACAATCTGAACTGTTACAAGTAAGAGAAGGTGAAAAAGTTCTTGAAATCGGAACCGGTTGTGGTTATCAGACTGCTGTTCTTTTAGCAATGAAAGCCCATGTTTATACCGTTGAAAGGCAAAAAGATCTGTTTGATTTTTCAAAGAAGAAACTGCGCGAAATGCATTTGTATCCGAAATTCCAAAGCTTTGGAGATGGTTTTGCTGGACTTCCGACTTTTGCACCTTTTGACAGAATTATCGTCACTTGCGGAGCTTCCGTTTTACCAACAGAATTATTAAAACAATTGAAAGTAGGCGGAAAAATGGTTATTCCTTTAGGTCCGACCGATGAACAGGTTTTATACCGATTTACTAAAGTTTCTCCGACTGAATTTGAAAAAGAAGAATTTGGAGCCTATAAATTTGTGCCGATGTTGGGAAGCACAAACCAATAATATTGTTTAGAAACGTGAAGAATCTATAGGGAATTGGTAAGGGGGCTGGTCTCAAAAACCAGTTCTTTATCGTATCAATAGGAACGGGCTAAAGCCCGTTTTCATAATCAAATTTTCGTTGTTTGGCTTTAGCCTAAACTTATTTTACAGGATTATTTCATAATTTTATAAGATAATTAAGGTAAAATGAATTCCGATATCCAAAATTATAATGAATCCCAATCAGAATCTGATCAGATGATTTGCGAAAAATTATCAGAACTCATCAATGAAAATCTGACTGATGCGGAATCAAAAATATGGCATGCACATCCCGTTTGGTTTCTAGATGAAAATCCAATTGTAGGTTATAGCAAGCAAAAGAAAGGAATTCGATTGATGTTTTGGAGTGGAAAATCATTTAACGAAGAATTTTTAAATATTCATGGCGAAAAATTTCAGGACGCTTCGGTTTTTTATAATGATATTGCTGAAGTGAATGAAAATGATATTAAAAGAAGTCTTGAAAAATCAAAGGAAATTCAGTGGGATTATAAAAATCTTGTCAAAAGAAAAGGAGCGTTGATTTTGATAAAAAAAATAAATATTAAGAAAGGTTCGGAATGATAATTGAATTCAAAAAAATAGAATTTATTTAATAATAATGAACTTTTTGGATGACAATCAATTTTTATATATTAAAGTTAAATAGAACCTTACTTTTTTAGGAGTGAGGTTTTTTATTTGAAAATAGTAATCAAAATAATAACAAAATAGAATGAAAGTTTTCGTAAACAAAAGAATTCCCGAGATAGGAATCAACATGCTGAAAGATGCGGGATTAGAAGTATTCATCCCCGAGCATGAGACTTTATCACATGATGAATGGCTAAGCTACTGCAAAGAAAACGATGCGATTTTAAGCGTTGGAGGTGCATTTAAATACGATCAGAATTTCTTCAACGAATGCCCGGATATCAAAACAATTGCTTTGTATTCCGTAGGATTTGATCATGTTGATATTAAAGAAGCCAACCAAAGACATATTCCGATCGGAAATACACCGGATGTATTAAGCAAAGCGACTTCCGATGTTGCCTTTTTATTAATGCAATCGGTTGCAAGAAGAGCAAGTTTTAATTTTGAGAAAGTAAAAAGCGGAAATTGGGGCGATTTTGATCCGCTTCATGCGTTAGGTCAGGAACTGTACGGAAAAACATTAGGGATTTTTGGATTGGGCAGAATTGGCTTTGAGATGGCTAAAAAGGCTCAGAAAGCATTTGATATGAATATTATTTATCACAATCGCCATCATAATGAAGAAGCAGAAAGAGAACTCAATGCAAAATATGTTTCGTTTGATGAACTCATCGAGCAGTCCGATGTTTTAAGTATTCATGCGAATTTCAGACCTGAACAGAAAGAATTATTCAATGCTTCTATTTTCGAAAAAATGCAACCGAATGCTATTTTTATAAACACGGCGAGAGGTGGTTTCCATAATCAGAAAGACCTGTATGATGCTTTGGCTGAACATAAGATCTGGGGTGCCGGACTGGATGTAACGAATCCTGAACCAATTTTCAAAGACGATCCTATTTTGGAACTTTCCAATGTTTGTGTTTTGCCACACATCGGTTCTGCAACAATAGAAGCAAGAGAGGGAATGGCGAGACTAGCTGCTGAAAATATCATTGCGTTTTCAAAAGGAGAGAAGCTTCCGCATTGTGCAAATCCTGAAGTGTATACTCAATAATGTGAATTTTACAGGCTGGAAGATGGAAGCTGGAGGTTGATTTTGAAAGACGCTTTTAAAACTTCCAGCTTCAATCTTCCATCTTCCAGCCGATAACCTCATTTCTAAATCAAAAAATTAAAATTTCATTTAAATTTTCCTTTTCAGAAAGCTTGGAATCATTTTTGAGGATTACAAATTACACTAAAATATTAATATTATGATACCAGAAGATAATCCTAAAGAACAGGAAAGAAAATTAGAACAAATGGATTATAATCCGAACGAAGATATTTTTAATCAGGAAAAACATATTCCCTTAGATGGCGACGGACATCCGATTTTTAATGAAAATAAAGATGATGACAAAATCGATAAAGGACTAGATATTCCAGGCGTTGATGACGATGATGAAATGGAAGAAATTGGTTCCGAAGATGAAGAAAATAATTACTGGAGCCTAAGTGACAATGATGACGATCATGAAGAAGAAAATGATGATGTTTTAACTTAAAAGTTCTCACTTTATATAAATGACCTTGCTGAATTTCAGCGAGGTTTTTTTGTTAAACTTAAACAGTAAATTTTCTGCTCCAAAGGAGGGGAATTCACTATACAATTCAATTTTCACACATTATTTGCACGAGTTTTCCAAATTGAATATCTTTAAAACTTTGAATTTTCAATTAACTTTTAACGTTAAATATAGAACTTTAAACTGTAATATGACATTCCAGGAACAGATACAACAAGGCATACCGAGCCAATTGCCGCAGCCAAAACCATACGACATCAATATCAATCATGCTCCGAAACGTAAGGAGATTTTAGGAGAAGAAGAGAAAAAATTAGCGTTGAAGAATGCTTTACGTTATTTCGAACCTCAATTTCATGCGGAATTATTACCAGAATTTAAGGAAGAATTAGAGAAATACGGAAGAATTTATATGTATCGTTTTCGTCCGGATTATGAGATGAAGGCGAGAGATATTGCCGAATATCCCGGAAAATCTGAGCAGGCAAAAGCCATTATGCTGATGATTCAAAATAACCTAGATTATGCGGTTGCACAACATCCGCATGAATTGATTACTTATGGAGGAAACGGTGCGGTTTTCTCGAACTGGGCTCAGTATCTTTTGACAATGAAATATCTGTCGGAAATGACGGATGAGCAAACATTAACCATGTATTCTGGTCATCCGATGGGGTTATTTCCTTCTCATAAAGATGCTCCAAGAGTTGTTGTGACGAACGGAATGATGATTCCGAATTATTCTAAACCGGATGATTGGGAGAAATTCAATGCGCTGGGCGTTACGCAATACGGACAAATGACCGCAGGATCTTATATGTACATCGGTCCACAGGGCATTGTTCACGGAACAACGATTACGGTGTTGAATGCTTTCAGAAAAATTAATAAAGAACCAAAAGGAGGATTATTTGTAACGTCAGGATTAGGCGGAATGTCCGGAGCTCAGCCTAAAGCAGGAAATATTGCAGGTTGCGTTACGGTCATTGCAGAAGTCAATCCAAAGATTACAAAAATTCGTCACGATCAGAAATGGGTGAATGAAATTCATGAAAACATTGATGAATTGGTAGAAAGAGTTAGAAAAGCTCAAGGAAATCAGGAAACGGTTTCGTTGGCTTATCTTGGAAATATTGTTGAGGTGTGGGAAAAGTTTGACCAAGAGAATTTAAGAATTGATATCGGTTCAGATCAGACTTCGCTTCACAATCCTTGGGCGGGCGGTTATTATCCTGTCGGACAAACGTTTGAAGAATCCAATATCATGATGGCCGAAGATCCTGAATTATTCAAAGAAAAAGTTCAGGAAACGTTGAGAAGACACGCAGCAGCCATCAATAAACATACAGAAAAAGGAACCTATTTCTTCGATTACGGAAACGCGTTTTTGTTGGAAGCATCAAGAGCCGGAGCCGATGTAATGGCAGAAAATCCTACGTTGGGAAGAGAATTTAAGTTCCCTTCTTATGTTCAGGATATTATGGGGCCTATGTGTTTTGATTATGGTTTCGGGCCTTTCCGTTGGGTTTGTACCAGCGGAAAACCGGAAGATTTACAGAAAACAGACGAAATTGCATGTGAGGTTTTAGAAGAAATGATTAAAAATTCTCCTGAAGAAATTCAACAACAGATGAAGGATAATATTCAGTGGATTAAAGGAGCGCAGGAAAATAAACTGGTCGTAGGTTCACAAGCGAGAATTTTATACGCCGATGCAGAAGGAAGAATGAAAATCGCAGAAGCTTTCAACAAAGCCATTAAAAACGGTGAGATCGGAGCGGTAGTTTTGGGGAGAGATCATCACGATGTTTCGGGTACAGATTCGCCTTACAGAGAGACTTCCAATATTTATGACGGTTCGAGATTCACGGCAGATATGGCGATTCACAATGTGATTGGCGACAGTTTCCGTGGGGCGACGTGGGTTTCCATTCACAATGGAGGTGGCGTTGGCTGGGGTGAAGTGATCAACGGTGGTTTCGGGATGTTGCTTGATGGAAGCGACGATGCCGACAGAAGATTAAAATCGATGCTTTTCTGGGACGTGAACAACGGAATTTCAAGACGAAGCTGGGCCAGAAATGAAGGCGCTGTTTTCGCCATCAAAAGAGCGATGGAAGCAGAACCTAATCTGAAAGTTACCCTTCCGAATTTTGTAGACGATAGTTTGTTTTAACATACTTTGTCAAAGTTTAAATCTTTGACAAAGTTTTCCAATACAAAAACCTGCTGTGAGGCAGGTTTCTTTGTTTTATATTACAATTACTTTTTTTGAGGGTAAAAATGACTTACCATTTTATAAACTGTATGAGTAAGTATACCTTCAATAGTTGCTAATGGAGCTGTTTTTGCCCATTCAGGTTCAGAGGTGACAAGATAATATGTTATGAAACATAAAATTACTGTTAATACAAAAGTCAAAAAACATTTTTGTATTATTTCTGATAAAATTTTATAAACATTTGCTTTATCTTTATCTATGCTCATCTTTTACCAATTTATAAAATTCAATTATTTTGTAATTATCTTTTTGATAAGTATATATTTCTTTACCTTCTGCTTCGCAAACGATACAAGTAAGTTCATCCGGTAACTCTTCAGAAGTATCAAAAACTTTTATAATTCTTTTGCAATCCTCATTAGTACATTCAATAGCTATTTTTTTCTCAAATAAACCTTGTCTTACGGCAGTTTCACATAAGAATTTCGCAAATCTGCTTGAAATATTAAAAAAGCTTCTTATATTTTCAATATATATCCTGTCCGGATCAGTAATTTCAATTATTCTTGTTTTGTTTTTAAAAAATTTGTTAAACATTCTAATTATTTTGAACAATTAACTTTACAATTGTTTCAATACCTTCTTTTGAAGTAGGATAGGTGTTAAAACTTAAAATACCATCTCTAGGATTTGCAGTAAAATGTTTTAAATATTCGTCATTTAAAAGATATTTAAAAACAGTAATATCAAGAGGACTTTTCATAATTTCCTTATATAACTCAGGCATTTGTTTTTTTACTAAATTATCTTCATCCATGATTTCCGATGATGTAGATTTAGATTTTTTAAATTTTACTTTGTATGCATCAATAGTATCATTTTCCCAAAGAAATTTTATTCCTTTATTTAGATCTTTTTTAATAAAGAAAATGGATTTATTAAAAGTTGCAATAGAATCTAAAATTCCATTATCATTCGATTTTCTATTAACACCTGCGGTTTTCGCTTTTACAATTGCACTTAAATCTCTTTCTAAAATGTTTATTGATATTATCGCAAGTGTACCCTTAATTACAACTTTAACAGGTCTATAAAATGATAAAGTTTGTATTTTTTCAATATCTAAATTTAGAAAAGTATGATCCTCTTTAAATAAAAAATAAAAAATTTTATGGCTTTTAGATTTTACTTCGGTTTCATATAAAAATTGATGATCTTTGAATAAATTATCCGGTACTTTACCTTGAATATCAAAAAAATATATATGCTGTTTTAGTAAATTGAAATTTTTGAATAATTGTTTTTTTATCGTTGAATCATCATTTCCTTTTTGAATATTATAAATTATATCTTTCTGCGTTCTGATTGATGAATCAATACTGAAAATATCTTTTAAATCGTTTACTGAAAAAGCTTGGAGTAATCTATTGGTAATTTCTTCTTTTGAATTCAAATTTAATATTTTTTTGAAATCTTCCATTGGTTATAATTTAATTTTAAATCTACATAAATTTAAAAAAAACAACAAATTTTCTAAATTTTTTGTTTTGAATTTTCAAATATATTAAACTTTATTCGTTAATAATTGCGGTTTCCCGTAATTGCCCTAGCTGGTGCGAGCATCTTGATTGTATTCATCAAACAGATCATAGCATGAAGCTCACGTTTTCGGACGCTATAAAAAGAATACTATTCAAAACATTCCAATCAAAACCATCCGCATCCGCAGAAACTCACAAACACTCTTAAAACAAATCTCCTGCATCTGCATTTTATTTAAAACAAAGTTGTTTGTAATCTCCTGCAATTGCAGGAAGTCTCCAACAAGTTGCGGGGAACTTCATGCAGTTGCATTTTATTCTCCACAAAATGTTTTAAACTAAATGCAGAATTATTTATATTTGTTTTAGGTAATTAATGCCTAATTAATAAATAAAACACATTTGTATTATGAAAATCTCGTTAGTTAGATTAAACACTAAAGATCTTGCGACTTTAGCACAAAGAATTATTTCAAATTCTCAATCGGGAAAATATCCTGTTATTACCAATCATCCACTTGTAACGGCTTTAGAAACTTCCTATACCGAATACGACAAGGTGTATACGAAGCAGGTCTATAGCGGAAAAGGAACGGATGTTGCCACGGCAGATCATGAAAGAGATTTGGCGTACACCAATCTAAAAGGCTTTCTGAACGGCTATCGAATGCTGACTTCCGTACCCAATTATCAGTTGGCGGAGGACTTGTATGGCGTATTTAAAACTTTTGGATTGGATCTGGATCGTTTAAGTTATTCTTCGCAAACGGCTCAAATGAAAAAGCTGATTGAAGCATTGGAGACTGCTGAAAATCAACACAAAATCACACTTCTTTCTTTAGACACTGCTTTTACAGAAATGAAATCTAAGCAGGCAGCTTTCGAAACTTTATTTGCAGAACAGGCAGAAGCGAATGCAGACCTTCGACTAATGACGAGCGCATCGGCCATTCGAAAGGATTTGGAGAAAACGCTGAAGGCTTACCTCAATCTCGTAACGGTAATGAAACAGGTTCCGGGTTGGGAACTTTTCTACCGCGATACGAACGAGCAGGTAAAGGCCGCGAAAAATTCTGAACTTAATAAGAAAGATCAAACTCCTCCTAATTCGGCTAAAATTTAAGTCATTCAAAAACCTGCTTTATGCGGGTTTTATTTTTACTTATATTCATTGATTTAACCCGTTATGCATTTTGCAAAAGTTTGGTATTAGATGCGTCAGTTCGAGTGTTTTTTCGTAACAAAGTGGAGAAAAAATGTATCGAGAACAGATTCATCTTTAAAATTACAAACTTCTCGATACGATTTTTTTCAAAAATCTACTCGAAGTGACGAAAACAAATCAAAATGTACATCGAGTTAATTTATTATATTTGTAATAAGATAATGATACTTAAAAACATAAAATAATGATAGCAGAAATAGAAAAATATATCGAAATTCAAAATAATATTGATGAGATTCTGAAAAATTCTCCTTTCAAAATGTCATATATTATTGAGAAATCAGGAATTAAGAAACCTACTTTTTTTAAGAAACTAAAGGAGAAAAGATTTACGCCGGAAGAGCTTTTGATTATTTCTAAAACGATAGAAATTAAAGAATGGCACAATGAAACGAAGGAAGAGATTTTGGAGTCTTTGAAACAGAGCGAGGAAGATTTTAAAAATGGAAAAGGTATTCCGGGTGAAGTGGTTTTGGCAAATATGAAAAAACGTATAGAAAATTATAAATCTGATGCGTTACGAAATATCTAATAAAGCAGAACAAGACCTTTTGAATATTGAAATGTACCTTTTAGAAAAATGGAATATATCTGTTTTGGAAGATTTCTTTGAGAAATTTCAGGAAGCCATAAAAATATTGTTGGAAAAGAAAGTTCTTTTTCAGAAATATGAGGATACTCATTTTCATAAGTATCTTCTTACAAAGCATAATTCAATTATTTATAGTTATGGAGATGAAGTATTGTACATTCATAGAATTCTTCAAAATTTCCAAAATCCAGAAGAAAATTATGAGTCATTAAAATAATAGCATAGAATAGTAAAGATGATAAATAGAATAATTTTTTAATTTAGACCATAATGATAGCAGAAATAGAAAAATATATCGAAATTCAAAATAATATTGATGAGATTCTGAAAAATTCTCCTTTTAAAATGTCATATATTATTGAGAAATCAGGAATTAAGAAACCTACTTTTTTTAAGAAATTGAAAGAGAAAAGATTTACGCCTGAAGAGCTCTTGGTAATTTCTAAAACGATAGAGATTAAAGAATGGCGCAATGAAACGAAGGAAGAGATTTTGGAGTCAATCAAACGTTCTGAAGAAGATTTTAAATACGGTCGAGTTCATGACTATCAAGAAGTGATGGAAGCGTCAAGATTACGTTTAGAAAAATACAGAAATGAAAATAAAATTCTCTGATGAGTCACTTTCTGATTTACGAAATATAGAGGATTACCTTCTTCATCATTGGAATGATAAGGTTTTAAATGATTTTCTTATAAAGCTGGATGAAATTGTGCAGATAATTTGTGAAGGAAATATTGTGTTTCAAAAATATGAGGATAGCAGGTATCATAAAATTTTAATTACAAAACATAATACACTTATTTACATCATTGAAAATGATGTTCTGAAAATTGTCCGTATTTTACAAAATTTCCAAAACCCAGAAGACAATTACGAATCACTAAAATAATACGATTAAAATAACGAAATAAACTAATGAAAAAACTAGGAATTATTGGCTGCGGTTGGCTGGGAACACATATTGCAGAACGAGTGGCAGGGCGATACGAAATATTCGCGACCACAACTTCCGAATCTAAAATAGAAGAATTTTCTTCAAAAGGATATCACACCACATTAGTAGATTTTCCGGATGCTCCTTCTAAAATAAATGAATGGGAAGTCGCTTCAGAATTAGACGCGATCATTATTACGGTTCCTATTTCAGGAATCAGAGGAGCGCAGATTTCGATGAAAGAAAGATATGACAACCTGTTAAAATTCCTCGGAAATTATAAAGGTCAATTATTTTTGATGAGTTCCACGGGCGTTTATCCTCAGAGGGAGGAAAAAGAACTTACAGAAGAAAATCAGCCTGCGGAAAATGTAGAAAGCGAGAATTTTATTTTAACGAAATTTCCTCAAGCCAATATTTTAAGATTAGCCGGATTAATGGGAGATCAACGATTGTTGAAGAATTATAATATTTCCAATTTAGATCAATTGGTGAATCATATTCATTACGCTGATATTGTTTCGGTACTTGAAAAAATGCTCGACAATCAATCGCAGTCTAAAGTGTATAATGTGGTTGCGCCAGTTCATCCGAATAAAGAAGAGATCATCAATGCTCAGAAGGATTTACCCTATTTAGGAGAGCGAACAACGAAAGGAAGATTGATTTCACCCGCGAAATTAATTTCAGAACTTAATTATGAGTTTCAATATCCTGACCCGAGGTATTTTCATCTTTAAAATAGGATAGGTATTTGTCATTCTGACGAAGGAAGAATCTATGCAGATATTATTAGAGATTCTTCAATCCGCTTCGCTACTTTCAGAATCATAAAGAAAACCTTAGTTAAAATTTAACAGGGTCTTAAAGGAAAAATTAATCTCGTAATGAAATAATCTGAGCCCTTTCCAACCTTTTCCGTTTTTCGTGCATCTTTACATAAAAAAGGAAATTATGAATATCACTATACCCAAACCTTGCCACGAAAACTGGAACTCGATGGCTACTGAAGAAAAAGGAAGGTTTTGTGCAGTTTGTTCAAAGACTGTCAGAGATTTTACGACTGCTTCTGACGAGGAAATTATCAATACTTTTTCAAGCTCTTCCGAGAAAAATATTTGTGGTTATTTTAATGAATCACAATTGAATATAGACTTACAGTATTCTTATATCAATTCACTTTTTGTAAAGTTTGCAGTGGGTTTTATTCTAACGACAGGAGGTTTTATGGCTGTGAATGCACAGGAAAATAAAACGCAAGATACTTTGAAAGCTGAACAATTAGACGAGGTTGTTTTGACTGGGTTGAAAACTGTAAGACATACCATGGTTTTAGGAAAACCTGCGGTAATGACAGTTGATGAAAATAAGTTGCAGCAAGTAAAGAATGATAGCCCGAAAAATAAATCAATAAAAATTGGAGGAGCTATCGGAACCTTAAAAGAAGACCAACATCCTATCGTGATTTTGGATGGAAGAGTTACTAGCCTTGAAGAATTAAGAAAAATAGACTCTCAATTAATAGAATCGGTTAATATTTTAAAGGATAAAAAAGCTAGAGCTTTGTATGAAGAAGATGGAAAGAATGGAGTAATTTTGGTAACGACGAAAAAGAAGTAAAAAGTTTTAAAATTACAAAAGAAACTGTTTCAAATGAAACAGTTTCTTTTGTAATTCTTATGTTGTAGGAAGGACTCTTGGTTTACATGCACATAGACAATCTTCTACACCTGAAATTTCATCACATTGACCCACTGCCTCACAAACATAATATAAGCCAGGACCACAAACTGGTGTTGAACCTCCTCCCTTTACTTCTTTTAATTGATTTCTTGAAATCTTTTTTAAATTTTTCATAGTAATTGTTTAATTTGTTAAAATCAAATATAATAAAATTCTCCATATAAAGAATTATTTTTACTAATAATTTAAACTGATTTCTTTGACTATATAATCTACTTCTTCACCGCAGCAATCGCCTTTTCATAATTCGGTTCATGCGACATATCGGCAACCTGCTCTTCATAAACAATTTTCCCTGAAGGATCAATCACGACAACCGCTCTGCTCAATAATCCTTTCATGGCAGAATCTGTAATTTCTACACCATAGGTTTTTCCAAAATCTGAACGGAAATCAGAAAGCATTTCAACATTTTTGATACCTTCAGCACCGCAAAATCTTTTTTGAGCAAAAGGTAAATCTTTGGAAATACAAAGCACCACGGTATTCGGAAGATTAGCCGCATCTTCATTGAAATGACGTACAGAAGCAGAACAAACCCCAGTATCTACACTCGGAAAGATATTCAAAATCAAATATTTCCCTTTGTAAGAATAAAGAGTCTGGTCTTTCATTGTCACGTCGGTAAGCGTGAATTTAGGAGCAGCTTTGTTTACTGCCGGTAATTTAGCATAGGTGTGAACTGGCTTTCCTCCTGCTAATACGGTGTTTTGTGTTTTAGATTGCTGCGCCATTGTAAATACTGAAAACAGTAATAAGGCATTGAAAACGAATTTTAAAACCATGAATTTTATTTTTTTAGTATGTTTAGATTAGTAAATGCTGTGAAAATTATTTCAAATAAATTTTAGATGAATGTAAGATTTTAAAGTTAAACATATGGTAAAAATATTCTTTTTATCACTTATGTTAAGTTTGTTTTAAATAGAGCAAATCTATTAAACAGCTATTTTTAAACTCAAATTTTCCATCTACCTTTATTCTATTCAAATTTTACACACTATTAAACATTAAAAATTTATGAATTCAGCAAACACATCTTCATTTCAAGAAATATTTAAATCAGAAAACGAAATTCCCGAAGAATATAAGGTTCCCGAAATCCATCAGAAAGTTTATCTCTTAAACGGAGAGCTTGTAGAATGGAACGGGGAGGTTCAGGAAATTTATTCGCCAGTCTGCATTCAGACTGAAAACGGACTGGAAAGAAAATTGTTGGGAACCATCCCGAATATTGGCCCTAAAGAAGCGATGGAAGTATTGGAAGCTTCCGTAAAAGCCTACGATAACGGATTAGGAGAGTGGCCTACAATGTCTGTAGAAGGCAGGATAAAATGTATGCAGAAATTTGTATACCTCATGATTCAGCAGCGTGATTTGGTGATCAGATTATTGATGTGGGAAATCGGCAAAACGTTGGCAGATTCAACAAAAGAATTCGACAGAACGGTAGATTATATCAATCAAACGATGGATGCATTGAAGGATCTTGACAGAGAATCTTCACGTTTTCAGCAAGCAGAAGGAACCATTGCTCAAATCAGAAGAGCGCCGCTTGGTGTCGTATTGAGTATGGGACCTTTCAATTATCCTCTAAACGAAATTTTCACCACATTGATTCCTGCTTTAATTATGGGAAATACAATTTTGTTTAAACTTCCTAAACATGGCGTTTTAGCGCATTATCCGTTGTTAAATGCTTTCAAAGAAGCTTTCCCCAAAGGAACGGTAAATGCATTATACGGAAAAGGTTCAGAAATCATCACTCCAATTATGGAAAGCGGAAAAGTGAATGTTTTAGCGTTCATCGGTTCAAGTAAAGTGGCTAATGGATTGAAAAAACTGCATCCGAAGGTTAATCGTTTACGTGCTATTTTAAGTTTAGATGCTAAAAATGCTGCGATTGTAACTAAAAATGCTAATTTGGATGTTGCGGTAAGCGAATGTATTTTAGGAGCTCTTTCATTCAACGGGCAAAGATGTACTGCGCTGAAATTAATTTTCGTTCAGAAAGATGTTGCGGAAGAATTTACTCAGAAATTAACGGCTGCAGTTTCTGCTTTAAAACCAGGGTTGCCTTGGGAAAAAGATGTGAAAATTACACCGCTTCCGGAAGTGAATAAACCTCCATATTTGAAAGAATGTATTGATGATGCTTTGGCAAAAGGAGCAAAAGTTTTGAATGAAAATGGTGGATTTACAGAAGAGTCTTTTGTTTTTCCGGCAGTGGTTTATCCTGTAAATAATGAAATGAAATTGTATCATGAAGAACAATTTGGTCCGGTAATTCCTGTGGTTCCTTTTGATGATATTGAAGAACCGATCGATTATCAGGTGAATGCAGACCACGGAATGCAGGTAAGTATTTTCAGCGAAGATCCATTGGAGGTTTCAAAATTAATTGATCCTTTTGTGAACTTGGTAAGCCGTGTGAACATTAATTGTCAGGCTCAGCGAGGCCCGGATGTTTTTCCTTTTACCGGAAGAAAAGATAGTGCAGAAGGTACGCTTTCTGTTTTTGATGCGCTTCGTTCATTTTCCATCCGCTCATTGGTTGCGGCTAAAATTACAGATTCAAACAAAGAATTATTAAATACAATTGTGAGAGATCATGATTCTAATTTCCTGAGCACGGATTATATTTTTTAAGAATTTTAGTTTGAGAGTTTTAGGGTAATAGAGTTTTAGAATGGGAGTGTTTTAGAGTTTTATTTTGAGTTAGAGTAAAACTTTAAATAACTTTTTACTTCAAATAAAATTATAAGCAAGCTTTATATAAAATTAAAATCCGCAATAGAAAGTATTGCGGATTTTTTTTTGATTCCAAAGAATCTTTTTTATTGAAAGAAAATTTATTGTTCTGTTAAAAACCGACTTAAAACACTATTCAGGTCGTCGGCATGCGTGACATTCAAGCCATGTGGAGCACCGTCAATAATTATAAAATCGTTATTTGCAATTCCTTCAGCAGCCTGTTTTCCTGCGGTTTCTATCGGAACTATTTTGTCGGCATCTCCATGTACGATTAATGTTTTCACATTTATATTCGGGAGTTCCGGACGGAAATCTGTATTTGCCCAGCTTTCAGCACATTTTATGGTGGCAATTGGGTTGGCAAATGCAGCGATTGTCCAGTCATAGTCCAACTGTTTTTGGCTTACGGACTGTGAAAGTAATCCGTAATTATAAAAATCTTTATGAAATGATTCCAGAAAAGTGATTCTGTCGGTTTTCAGATTTTGCATAATCTCATTCAGCTTTTCTTGCGGAACCCCATCAGGATTATCTTCTTTTTGTTTGACTAAAGGAATTATTGACGATATTAAGGCTATTTTATCTACATTTTCCGAACCATAATTCGTGAGATAACGCACCACTTCACCACCTCCCATGGAAAAACCGAAAAGAATAACGTTTTGTAATTCTAACTGTGAAATTAATTCGTGTAAATCGGCTGTTAATCCATCGTAATCGTATCCGTCTGTGGATAGTGAAGATTTTCCAAAACCTCTTCTGTCGTAAGAAATGACTCTATATCCAAGATTGAGCAATACCGGAATCTGCATTTCCCAAGATTTTCCGCTCAATGGCCAACCGTGAATTAAAATAATAGGTTGTCCGGAACCGAAATCTTCATAATATAATTGAAAATTTTTGTCGCTTTGTTTTGTAATGTAAGGCATATTTATATTTTTTGGTGTGATAGGTTACACACAAATTTTAAGCCATGAAAAATGAAAATTAGGTTAAAACTGATAATGTGGTATTTGTTTTTATTAATTAGTGGTCAACTTTTGTTATTCAAAATTTTTGACTGTTGATTTTATGGATAATTTTAAAATGAAAGATAATCTTCCTAGCCCTGATTGCAGTGAAAATCCCGGAATGGAGCGGCGAAGCGAAGCGGAGCCGAGTAATGAGGAATTGTAACGGAAAGCAGGAAATAGCTTCAAATAAAAACGATTAATAAAGTTTTTTTTCTCTAACTGAAATATTTTCGTAAAATTTCTGTAACATATTTTTGAAAGACCAACTAACTCTTCAGAGTAAGCAGCCATGACCTTAGAACAAGAATTTTTAACTAAAATTGAACAGCATAAAGGAATCATTTTCAAGATTTCTAAGATGTATATGGATAATAAGGACGACCGGGATGATCTTTTTCAAGAGATTACGTTTCAGGTCTGGAAAGCGTATCCAAATTTCAAAGGTGAAAGTGAATTTTCTACATGGTTATACAGAATCGCATTAAATACGGCCATTATTTTCCTGAAATCTGAGAAAAAGAGAAGTTTTATAGGAAACGAAGATTTCACTAATTATAAGATTGTTCAAGACGAATATGATCATGAAAAAGAAGAGAAACTGGGCAAAATGTATGATGCTATTCATGAATTAAATCCCATCGATAAGGCTTTTATATTTTATTATCTCGAAGATTTTTCGGGAAAAGAAATTGCGGAACAGATGGGAATCTCGGAAGGAAATGTCCGCGTAAAAATGAATCGCGCCAAGAATAAATTGAAAGATATCTTAAACTCAAAATAAAAAAGTTTGGAATTTTTTTAATCTGAACTTCAATATTAACTTTTTAAATCAACAACAATGAATATAGACGAACTAAAAAATACCTGGAATGAGGATGATTCTCTTGAAGAAACTCCCGAAATCAGCATTGAACAGAAAAATAAGATCAATCTACCGCTAGAAAAAATACGTAAAAATATGCGGATGGAATTTTGGTCAACCGTTGGGATTTTTGTATTTGCTTTTGGTCTGATTGCTTTGTCTCCGGGACCTTTTAAGTTTAAATTTTACATCACGATTCTGGTTGCATCCATGGTTTTTGTAACGTTTTTCTTTTACAGTCAGTTTTTTAAGCTGTATAAAAATATGAGCGACACCATGATGAACACATCTGATAGTTTACGAAATCTGCTGCATCAGTTTGATCTCAATAAGCAGTATTACCTGTCATTTTACCTTTCCTTTGTACCGTTTTTGGTATGCGAAATCATTATTGTGCTTGAATTTATTCCGCGACCGATTCCTTTGTCAGATATTAAAATTGCAAGTATTTTGATTGGGACGATGGTTGTTGTGATGCCGCTATTATTTTTAGTGGGAAAATATTGGTTTAAAGCTTTTTACGGAAAATATATCAAGCAAATTGAAAATCTTTTGTTGGAATTGAAAAAATAGGGTTTCGGCGGACTGAAAGTCCGCCGAAACTATTTAACAGTATTCTCTTTTGCAATTTCTTTTTTCACCCATTCAAGCTGCGGATCTTTCTTTTCAATAATATCTTCCATCGTTTCAGTCACTGTAATATCAGGAGTTACCCCTTTTTTAGTATGGGTAAATTCAATATTGGGCTGCACCAAAAGAAGCCCAATCGGTAAATCAATTTTAGAATTCGGAAGTTTCTGATAAGAGTAAAATCCCGCAACAGTTCCGTCATTGGCGCCGCCTGTTTCTTCGCCCACCAAAAAAATTCGCTTATCATTTTTTAATTTTGAAGTAATAATTGATGAAGCGGAAAAACTGCCGCCATTAATCAAAACGAAAACCTTACCATTAAAAGCATTTTTATTAGGTTTTGTAGATTTATCTGCCTTCATTTTATAGTAAACTTTTCCGTCTTTTTTATAGGTGCTGAAAGCCTGACTGAAGAAAAAACTAGGATAAAAAATACTTTTTAAAGCATATTGAAACGGTTTACTTTTTCTAAAATAGTTTGTTTTTAAAGGGGTGATTTTGGAGGTAACCTGCGAGGGTTTAATTAAAACATAAGGTTCTGGAGCCAAATAGGAATACAAATTATTAATTTCCTCTAAAGAACCTCCATAATTATTTCGAACATCGATGATGAGGTATTTTGCATCTGATTTTTTAATGTTTTCAAAACTATTTTTATAAAATTTATCAGAATATTCCCTTGAAAAACTTTTCACTTTTATGTAAGCAATCGAGCTGTCTTTATCTAAAAATTTAAAATTTCTGTTATAAGAATTATCAAAAGCTACATAATCGTTTACTTTTTTCTCCTGAGTTCTTTTTTCCTGTTCTTTGTCTTTTGCCAGATCGGTTTTAGATTTTAATTCTCTTGTTAAAGTATACGTTTTTTTTTCACCTTTATAAAGGGTTTGAATGGTTGCTTTATCTTCAAAACCATTTTCTGCGGTATAAAAATTAAAGAATACATCTTTTAAAAAATAAGGCTGAAAAGTAGTATTAAATCCATCGCTGCTGATTAACGAATTATATTTTTTCATAAAATCAGCCACGGGAATAGTATTGATGGCTACTATTTCGGTTCCCGGTTTAATATTTTCTACAGAGTCTTTATTTTTAATGATATACAAATGCTCACCTTTTACATAATATTCAAATCGACTGAACATAGGCTTTTTAGTTTCCAGAACTTTTATTTCCTTTTTGGTAAATTTCCTTCGGGGAATTCGTAACGAAAGATGTCCTTCACGAACTTGCGCAATTACAGGTTGTAATTTAAAATAAAACTGAATTGGCGTTAAAGGTTGATCAATAGTTTGTTTCAGACTATCAAATTTATAATCCAAGTCCTTTTTAGAAATATACCAATAAAGTTGCGGATGAAGTTCTTTTAATTTTGAATGGGCAAAATCTACATCATCTTTAAGTTTTTCGGGCGAAATTAAAGAAGTAGTCTGTTCGTTATGCTTCCTCACCGATATACAGGAGGCAAGCGATAATGCGAACAATATCAGGATGTAATAATTTTTCAAGTCTTGGTTTTTTTTGAATTGCTAAGATAAAAAGTTTATCATTATAAGTTGAGTTTTAAGAAATAAAATCTTTTCAATTTTTATAAATTTAGTTAAAATTAAAGGCATTTTTATTTTAGTTCGTCATATATGATAATGTCATACATTTGATGTTCAATTAAAGAAAATGATCTATTTAGTTATTGCAGTCGTAGCGATTGTCTTGTTATATTTTATCATCACCGGTCAGCAGGTTTTCGGTGCAGAAGCAAAAGGAGAAAGATTGGAAAGAATGCAAAAATCAAAGCATTATAAGAACAACCAGTTTCAGAATTTAAGCCCTACACCGTCTATTGCAGAAGGATATAGCATGCCGAAAGTGATGTTTGATTTTATGGTGAAAAAGAAAGATCCGTTATTAAAACCTTTGCATAATATTCCTTCAATTCATACCGATTTGAAGAGCTTTTCAAAAGATCAGGATGTATTTATCTGGCTTGGGCATTCTTCATATTATATTCAGACTGATGGAGTTTCATTTTTAATTGATCCTGTGCTGAGTTTATATGGTTCTCCGTTTAAATTTTTCAACAAAGCTTTTTCGGGAGCTGATATTTTTAAGCCTGAAGATATTCCGAATATAGATTATCTGGTGATCACACACGATCATTATGACCATTTGGATTATCCCACAGTGAAAGCTATTAAAGATAGAGTAAAGAAAGTAATTTTACCATTGGGCGTTGGTGCTCATTTGGAAAGATGGGGCTATGAATATGAACAGTTAATTGAAGAAGAATGGGGTGGTGAGGCTATTTTAAAGAATAATCTGAAAATAACTTTTACTCCTGCAAGACATTTTTCCGGTCGAAAAGTGAAAAGAAATGTTACGCTTTGGACTTCCTATGTTTTGGAAACGCCTACAAAAAAACTATTCCTTGGAGGCGATAGCGGCTACGACACACATTTTAAAATGATGGGTGAAAAATACGGGCCTTTCGATTATGTTTTTATTGAAAACGGCCAATACAACGAAGCCTGGAAATACATTCACGGTCTTCCCGAGGATGTTATCCAGGCTTGTATAGATTTGAAATCAAAAAATGTTATTCCGGTTCACTCTTCCAAGTTTGCATTGGCTCTTCACGCATGGAATGAGCCATTGAAAAAGGTAACAAGCCTTGGAAAAGATAAAAATCTGAATATTTTAACCCCAATGATCGGTGAACCTGTTGATTTGAATAAATCAGACAATGTGTTCAGAATCTGGTGGGAAGATTAAACTATGCGTGCCAGATTTGTTTATATCTTGTCGGGTGATTTTCAAACTGTTGTCTTACAAAATCACACTCAGGATCTACTAATAAATCCTTTTCTTCAACATAACGCACCAGCTCATCGAGAAGCATTTTTGCATATCCTTGCCCTTCATGTTCTTCCTCGAGTTTTGTGTAGTAAACGATGAGCAATTTACCATCAATTTCTATGGACATATAACCTGCCTTTTTATCATCTATTAATAGCTGCAATTCATCTTGATAAGGTGATATTTCAAATTTTACATTTTCCATACGATTGAGATTTGATTGGTTAAACTTTGATTGTAAAAATCATTATCTCCTTTAAAATTACAAATTAAAATAATATAATGTATTAGTTTTCAGTAATATTTAACAGAATTTATATTCGTTTTAAATTATTTTGAGTACAAAAGATATAATTAAAAAAACTTTTTGAAAAATAATGACAAAGAATGTCAATTACTTACAAATTATTTAACAAATATTGGCAATAGGTACCACATCTTTGGCATTCTAATTGAAAATTCAACAGTAGTTTAATTTAAAATGAAGTGAAATGAAAAAGTTATTATTAACAGCAATGCTTGTCGGAACATTTGGTTTAACATATGCGCAATCAGATTATTATAACTATTATAACGATTATAGAAGGAGTATAACCGATGTCAATTGGCAAAGTGTAATTGCGGATTTGTTACTGTCAAAAACTCAGGCTAATGAAATTTATTCTTTGAACGACAGGTATCACGATTATAATTCATGGAATAAAGTCTATGTTAAAAATCCAGATCATTGGAGAGACGACCGATATGTGGAGCTTGAAAGAATTATGGGGCGTGAGAAATATTTAAAATTTAAAAATAAATATTACAAAGGTCAAAATCCGGTGGCAGTTTATAACCGAAACAACAATAATGGCAAAAAATATAAACATAATAACAAGAAAGCTTATGTTTATAAAGAAAAGCATGGCAAAGGACATGACCATCATTAATTCAACTATCAACTATACATTCAATTTTCAAACGGCTGGTCATTCGATCGGTCGTTTTGCTTTTTTTATTTAATCTGGTCTGTCATTTCGACGCAGGAGAGATTTAATATTCAAAATTGCCTAAACCTTCCATCATCCATCTTCCAGCCTCTGAATAATTTTATCCACTTTAATTATTTTCACATCATTGTTTTGTTTGAATTTTATAACTTTGAACTATGGATTCCAGAGAAACAATAAAAGGTTTTTATGAGCGAAATGCTCACAATCAAAATTTGATATCTGTAATAACACCTGGGGTAGGGCATTTCAATGTTTTTTCACGGGATTATTGCTCATCAATTACGCCTTATAGTCGAAGAGACTATTATAAAATTTCACTAATTATTGGAAAAGGAAAGCTTCATTACGCAGACAAATGGATCTATGTTGATCGGCCTGCTTTACTGTTTTCAAATCCTGTGATTCCGTATTCATGGGAAGCTGATAATGATGATCAGAAAGGTTTTTTTTGCCTTTTTACCGATCAGTTTTTGCATGCTGGCAGCCATTTGGGCATGCTTCCGGACTCGCCACTTTTCAAAATCGGAGGAACGCCGATCTTTTTTGTGAATGAATCTCAGCAGCAAATTATTTCAGATATTTTTATTAAAATGATGATTGAAATTCAGTCAGATTATCTGCATAAATACGACATGTTGCGTGCGTATCTTCATTTGTTGATTCATGAAACAATGAAAATGAACCCCGCAGAAAATTTTGAACCTTATCAAAACGCTTCTCAAAGAGTAGCTTCTTTATTTATGGAATTGCTTGAAAGGCAATTTCCTATCGACAGTCCGGATCGTTTTTTAAAGCTAAAAAGCCCTGTGGATTATGCGGAAAGTTTATCTATTCACGTTAATTCGCTTAATCGTTCTGTAAAAGAGATCACAGGAAAAACTACGAGTCAGCAGATTATTTCAAGGATTATTCAGGAAGCTCATGCCTTATTAAAACATACCGATTGGAATATTGTTGAAATTGCTTACGCATTAGGCTTCGAAGAACCGTCTTATTTCACCAATTATTTTAAAAAACAAACGGGAATGACACCAAATGCGGTTCGAGTTACGATTGTTTGATTTTTATAATTTTTTGTTTGAATTCTATATTATGATCCTTGCATTTCGGTTATAATTTTGTCCTATAAATTTTAAATCACAAGCTATCATGAAATTTAGAAAATTAGGAAATACAGGCGTGCAGTTATCTGCAATTGGATTAGGATGTATGGGAATGAGCTTTGCGTATGGCCCGACAGACGAGCAGGAAAGTATAAGCACTTTGCATAAAGCATTAGATTTAGGAGTGAACTTTCTTGATACCGCAGATATGTATGGAAACGGTGAAAATGAAAAACTGATCTCCAAAGTTTTGGTTCCGAATCGTGACAAAATTTTTATCGCAACCAAATTTGGGTTTAGATTTAAAGATGGAAAAGCCAGTCATAGCGGTGCTCCCGGCACTTATTTTGACGGTTCGCCGGAATGGATCAAAAAGGCAGTGGATTTAAGTCTTCAGAGACTACAAATTGATGAAATCGATTTGTATTATGCTCACAGAGTAGACCCGAATATTCCGGTTGAAGAAACAGTCGGTGCAATGGCAGATTTGGTGAAAGCCGGAAAAGTGAAATATTTAGGCTTATCGGAAGCTTCTCCTGCGTCTATCAGGAAAGCGAATAAAATTCATCCAATTACCGCTTTACAGTCAGAATATTCGTTATTAACGAAAGATATTGAAAGTGATATTTTGCCAACGATCAGAGAGTTGGGAATTACATTGGTTCCGTATTCTCCTTTGGCAAGAGGGCTTTTTTCAAATATCAATGATGTTCAGAATTTTGGTGACGAAGATTTCAGAAAGTCACTTCCTCGTTATCAGGAAGAATATTTGGAAAATAATAAAAATTTAGCCAGAGAACTTAATGATTTTGCTTCGTCAAAAGGAATAAAAGGAACTCAGTTAGCTTTAGCTTGGGTTTTGAATCAGGGTGAAGATATTATTCCGATTCCGGGAACAAAACGTATCAAATATCTTGAAGAAAATATTGCTGCGGTAAATGTAGTCCTTTCACAATCAGATTTAGAAACTATCGATACGATCTTAAAAAAGTATCCGAATGTGGGTGAAAGATATAGCGAAGGTTCTATGAAATTAGTGAATAATTAAAACAAAAAGGTTCTAGAGATTACGGAATTATTTTCTTGAATATTTCGAAAATTATTAAAATTTTCTACAGCCTTTTTTTAACAATAAATCCTCTCAATAAAATGAGAGGATTTATCTTTTTTAATATCAGGAATGCCTGAAAAGTTGTGTGCATTATAAAAGACGTGTGTATTTTATTTTTACTTTAAATTTCTCCAAAAATTAATTCTGGTGTATACAATTTTCTGAACATCAGGTAAGTAACTGAAAGAACTGTAAAGGCTACAATTGCGTCAATCGTTGCCGGAAAACCCAATACAGCAATTTTTGAAAAGAAGGCGAAAATAATATCAAAGAACATTCCCGCGAAAACCCATTCTTTCAATCGTAGTAATCGGTTGGGAACTAATAAAACCAAAATTCCTGATAATTTAAATACACCTAAAATATAGATAAAATGTGGTGGATAGCCTAACTGTCGTGTGATATCCCAAACTGCAGGATTTTTTGTCAGTTCAAAGAAACCGCTTGCTCCAAACCAAAGTGACATAAAAATTGCGCCTGACCAAAAGATGATTTTTGTTGTTTTTGTTTTCATTTTTTTATTGTTTTAAATTGTTAATTATTTTTTATTTTGAATATTTTTGATTAAAATATTTTGACATAGATGTCGTGAATGTTTTTCACTAATTTCTATGAATGTTATAATTGTGTTTAGAAAGAAGATTTTGTAGAACCCAAGATTTCTCCGGTTTTTACATTTTGAATCATTCCGATAATTTCCCAATTAGCAGGATTGAAGTTTTCCGGCAGTTTAAAGCGCGTTGCTCCTTCTGAAGAATTTTTTAATGAAATTTGATTTTGTTGATGAACAATTTGCCAATGAATCAAATGACGACCTTCATTTTCTCCTCTCTGCACATTAGTGGAAGATTTTTTTTCAATTAGAGTGATTAGTAATTTGTTTGAAGAATTATTTTCATCTGTTTTAAAATTAACATTGATTTCTTTCTCAGAAACTTTAGCAGACAAATCAATTTTAGCATTGTTAGAATTTAAAAAGGCAGTTTGAATTGCATTTTCTACTGCATTTCGGTCTGAACCTACAAACTCTTTTTTACCATTCACAATTAACTGAGGTGTATATACTTGTGATCGTAAAATCTGTGCATATTGTTGCTGTCGTTTCGAGTTTTCGATATTGCTGAATTTATCTTTCCAACCCAAATTATTCCAGTAATCAACATGATAAGCGAGAATATAAACGGGCTGACCCTGATATTGTTTTTCAATGTCACCCATCAATTGATCGGCGGGCGGACAGCTTGAACAGCCTTCGGAAGTAAACAGTTCTAAAACGGCAAAGCCTTGATTATTCGAAGTTAAATTTTGATGAATTTCTTCAGTTTTATCGGTACATGAAAAAGCTGAAACGGTGAACATAATGGCTACGAAAGCGGCGGTTCCTATTAGATTTTTAAGTATCATTTCTTTTAATTTGATTCAAAAGTAGATACCCTGAAGACGCAAAAGAATACAAAAAAGGTTCAACCGGACAATTTGTGAGGTGAACCTGTATTTTATAAACTTTAATTTTTTAGATGGAGAGTTGGAGTTGAAAGTTCGAGGTTAACGATCTTCCAGCCAAGTAAAGAAACTGTGGGATTTTTCTTTATTAATTAAAAGTTGCTCAGGAGTTTCAACGGTTAATTTAACCAAAATCTTTCGCTGAAAATAATGCTCCATTTCTTTAATTGCATTGAAATTTATGATGTATTGTCGGTTAACTCTGAAAAATTGTTTTTGAGAAACCTGTTCGGCAATTTGTCCTAATGTCTGTGTAAGCTGAAATTGCTGTTTATCGAAAGTCATCAAATGCGTAATTTCATTATGAATAAAGAAATACGCAATATTTTCCGTTGAAATGGTGGTGTACTTTTGATTTTTAAAAACTAAAAAACTAGATTTTGCCGTAGTTTGTGGTTGAGTAATTTTCTGTAAAAGAGCTTCGAGTTCCGGAAGTTCTGTTTTCTGAAAAAATTTCTTTAATTCTTCCACTTTTCGGAAAGCTTCGGCGATGTCGTCGCGTGAAAATGGTTTTAAAACATAATCTACCCCTTTACTTTTAAAGGCATCGAGCATATATTGATCGAAAGCGGTACAAAAAACAACTGGACAAGTAATTTCAACTTGCTTAAAAATTTCAAAGGAAAGTCCGTCTGATAAATGGATATCCATGAAAATAAGATCGGGTTTATTTTCTTTAAGCGCTTCAATGCTCATTTCTATGCTGTCGTAAACTCCCATGATTTTGGCTTCAGGTTTTAATTCTGCAATTAAATTCTGGAGAGATTTGGCTGCTCTGAATTCGTCTTCAATAATGATTATATTCATGGATAAAAGGTAGTTTTATTTGAAAGATTTTTTCGTTTGAATTAATTTCAATTTCCTGTTCAAGCAGGTGTTTGTATCGTAGTTTTACATTATCAAGTCCAATTCCTAATGAATCTTCAACGGTCATTTTTTTCTGAATTGGATTTTCAATGATCAATCTGTTTTCAGAATTATAAATCTTGATATGTAAAGGTTTGCTTTGTGAAACAATATTATGTTTAATGCAATTTTCAACTAATAATTGTAAAGTAAAAGGAGGAATTAATGTTTTTAAAACATCATCACTTAATTCTTTCGTAAGCGTAATTCCTTCACCAAAACGGGCTTTTTGTAGGAAAATATACGAATCAATAATTTTCATTTCTTCCTGCACGGTAATTAAATCCAGTTTTCTACTTTCCAATGTAAATCGGTAAAAATCAGAAAGTTTCATAATAAAGTCAACAGTCTCAGAATCATTGGTTTCTGCCATTGATTTTAAGGTGTTTAAACTGTTAAAAAGAAAATGTGGATTGATTTGCTGTTTTAATAATTCAAACTGAGCGCCAAGATTATCACTTTTTACTTTTTCCAATTCAAGCTGAACTTGTTGTCCTGCGTAATTATTTTGCAATAAAGTCAGAAACATATAACAGACAAGGTTGATCAAAATCCCGCGAACCTCGATCATTAGCATGGTTGGACCAAAATTGATATGTGATAAAATAAGTTGCTGAATCCAAGCCAGACCGAACATGATGATCATCCCGAAAGCCAAAACGACCATCAGTCTTGAATATGAAATATTTTGTCGTCTTTTTCCGGAATTTTGGTTCAGCATATAAATGTTGAGATACCACATAATAACAGAAAAAGCAGCTGTAATTGTCGAATTGACAACGGCTTCCTCCCAATTGAAAGCGTGAGAAGCCAGCTGTGGAACCGATGATAAAACTCCTAAGAAAATAGAACTTATCCAAATGACGGCTTGTGAAATTTTTATTTTTTGTTGCTGCATGACAACTGCGAATTTAAAGGTGTTAAGGTAGGTAAAATGCGTTAAATTTAATAGTGAATTGTGAATTTTGCTTAGTAAGTCGTAAGTCAATTGTAAATTTGTTAACTGAAAAAAATCACAAGTGAAAAGAATAGAGGATTCACTTTTCACTTTACAAAAATCCAGAGCCGATTTTCTCAACTCCGGATCTTCACATTTCACTTTTACTATTATTACGGTCTTACGACAGGTTTATAACTCATGATATATTTTATCCTTTCTTCTTTATTAGGTTGAATTTTTTCTTTTTCAGAAGAGTTTTTCACCGAATAAGAAATATTTCCTTTTTTATCTGCATTCATAGTTTCTACGCTTAATAATTCCCCTGTAATCGTTCCTCCGATGTATTGAGGATTTTCATGGTATTTCCAGGTGACTAATTTAAATTCAGAATTGGGTTTCGGTTGATTATTTTCATTAGTTAAAGATTCCAGCGCTTCCTGGTTTCCATACAAAGCAGATGAGGTTTCCTTTGTAGTATTTAATGAAGTCGAAATGAACTTTAAATTTTCGGGATCAAAAACAACACGATGTAAATCTTTATCCGGTTCGTCAATTTTACAGGCAGTGAATATGGCACAAATTGATACGATGATAAGCAATATTTTTTTCATTATTTCTGAAGGTTTTTAATTAATCTTTCGGTATTTACTTTCATGGGAACATCAAATAGATATCCTGTTTTTTCGGCTAATTGTCGGTGACAAGCGATGCATGATTCTTTTGCAAATGATGCTGTTTTGCCAGTAGGATGAAGATCGTTTCCTGAAAATTTTGCAAATCCCCAACCTTCGGTATCTGTATATTTTTTAGAATCTTTAACCATAAATTGTGCATTTACAAATTCTCCGGCTCTTACTTCTCCGTCCGCTAATTTTTCTTGTTTCCAAACAGATTTTACAACGATGCTTCCATCTGGCCACGGATGAAAATCTTCGGTTTCAATGGCTTTTACGGCAATATCATTTCCATAAATTACACGAACCGAATTATCAAAAAGAGTACTCATACTAATGACTCTCCAATTTTTATAATCGTCTGTATACTTTACGCCATTGGGAGAAACTGGAAATTTTGAAGATGTAGTATTTTCTTTAATATTGATATTTTGGTGAATATATTTAATTTCTTTTTTTGAAGGAACAGCACTGGAAAGAGAAAGTGTATATTTTTTAATCACTTCGATATCTTTTGCTGTAATTTTTGCAGATTGATGAAGCAATGTATATTCATGAAGCGGCATTTTTCCGCTTTGCATCATGTTGAGAATGGCGTACATATTTCCTTTATGTTCGCTGGGAGAATCTGTATATTCGGAAAAATTAAGAACTTCTCTCGCTCTTTTCACATCCTTGTCTACAGCCCATGAAATCGGAGCAATTTTATCGTACCAACTTAATTTTTGTTCGTTGGAATGACAACTGAAACATGAATTTTCCAAAATAGTTAAAACTTCGCGAGGTGCTTCGATCTTTCTTGTAACTGGTTTTCCTTCTAATGGCTTGTTGAAAAGTTGTAAAGTTCCAAAGATTATTAAAACCGCCAAGAATACTATGGCAATGGGTTTTACGTTTCTTTTTTTCTTTATTGAGTCCATAATAGTTGATTTTTTTTATGGATCAAAAGTAGGGGAGTGAAGGTAGTTTTGAAATCAGAAATTAGGTGAACCGGACAAATGGAAAGGTGAAAATGGAATTTTGAAGGATTAAGAAGAAAGGAAGCTGGATGCTGGAAGAGGGAAGTTTTTTCTGCATATTTAGCTTCCAGCTCCCATCATCCAGCTTCCATCCCAAAATTTACAGTTCTCTACAACAGCATTCCGCCGTCGATGACGATTTCGGTTCCTGTCATGAAACTTGAAACACGATCATCAGATAAGTAAACAACCAATTTTGCAACATCTTCTGCTGTTCCCATTTTTTTCAGAGGAATAAGGTCGATTAAATAATCATTTAAGCCGTTTAAGGTTGCTTCGTCTAATCCAGCTTTCGTCATTACCTCCGTTTTTGTCGGTCCCGGGCTTACCATATTTACACGGATTTTTCTCGGAGCTAATTCTGCCGCAGCCGTTTTTGCAATAGAATTTAAAGCTGCTTTACTTGCCTGATATGCTGAACTGTTAGGTTTGTAAGTTGATGCTACAATCGAAGACAGGAAAACGACAGAAGCACCATCATTCAATAATGGGATGAATTTACTCAAAGTAAAATAAGCTCCTCTAAAATTAATGTTCATCACACTGTCAAAATTTTCGACCGGCATATTTTCAATTGGAATTAAACCTCCAGTAATTCCTGCGTTGATAAATAAAATGTCAACTTTTCCGTATTTGTTTTCAACTTCGTTTTTTAATAAATCAATATCATCAAGATTTGCCTGATCCGCAACAAACGGTATTGCTCCCAATTCGTCTGCTGCTTTTTCAACGGCTTCTTTTCGTCTTCCGGTGATGATTACTTTTGCTCCTTCTTCGATTAATTCTTTTGCGGTTGCATATCCGATTCCGCTGTTTCCGCCAGTTACGATGGCTAATTTGTTATTAAACTTTTTCATTTCTTTAAAATTTTTGACAAAGTTATTTCAAATTGATATACTTTTGTAATCAGTATAACAGAGTATATCAGTATCATCAATTATATCATTTAACTTTGCAGACATGGAAAGAGATCAAACCGAAGAGCTTAGAGCATTGCAGGACACGCTTTATTTTATTGGAGGAAAGTGGAGAATTCCTGTTATTAATTCACTCTGCAACGGCAACAGACGTTTCCGTGAAATCGAAAGAAGTATCCCCGGAATTACAACAAGAATGCTTTCAAAAGAGTTGAAAGACATGGAATTAAATAAATTAGTTAAACGCAATGTTTATCCCGAAACTCCTGTTTTAATCGAATATGAAGCAACGGATTATTGCAGAACGTTTGGAAATATTATCAGTGAAATGATCAGTTGGGGTAGGGAACATCGAAGAGTGATTGTAGAGGATGGTTTTAAACACTAATGACGCGAATGTTTTAACGAGTATCATAAATTTGATTGTTTATTTTTTTAACCATTAAGAATATTTAAGTTGTTAAGGTTAATTAAGAAAAAATCAAATTGATTTTAATTAAACATCACGCTAAAAGCAAAGCTCATCTTAATATTCTAAATTTCTTAATTAAAATCTTAATGGTTTAAAATAAAGATTCCATAATAAAATAAACTTTATAACATTATTAAATTTAAATAGTGAAATATTCGTGAAAAATACTTGTGTCATTAGTGTTTAAGAAAGTTTTGAGCAAAAAAAGCCCCTTAAAAAAGGAGCTTTTCATTTATATCAAGATCGAAAATTAAATTCCGTCGATGATTTCATTTAAAACCGTACTTGGTCTCATAGCTGCATACGTTTTGTAAGTATCAGTTTTGAAGTAACCGTCAATTTGTTGTGGTTTCCCTTGAGCGCCAATTAATTCAGCATTGATTACTTCTTCGTTTTCATGCATTGCTTCTGCAACCGGAGCGAATTGTTTAGCTAAATCAGCATCAGCCGTTTGGTTTGCCAACGCTTCCGCCCAATACATTGCTAAATAGAAGTGAGAACCTCTGTTATCGATTTGTCCAACTTTTCTTGCAGGAGACTTGTCTGTCGCTAAGAATTTAGCATTTGCTTCGTCTAATGCATCAGCTAAGACCTGAGATTTTGTATTCCCTTGAGTTTGTGCCAAATGCTCTAAAGAAGCCTGTAAAGCCAAGAATTCACCTAGAGAATCCCATCTCAAATAACCTTCTTCGATGAACTGCTCAACGTGTTTTGGAGCAGAACCTCCAGCACCAGTTTCGAACAAACCACCACCATTCATTAATGGAACGATAGAAAGCATTTTAGCAGAAGTTCCAAGTTCAAGAATAGGGAAAAGATCCGTTAAATAATCTCTCAAAACATTTCCTGAAACAGAAATTGTATCTTTTCCTTCTCTAGCTCTTTGCAACGTTTCTGTCATTGCATCTTTTACGTCAAGAATTTTAATATCAAGACCGTTGGTATCGTGATCAGCTAAGTATTTTTCAACTTTTTTGATCATTTCTCTGTCGTGCGCTCTTCCTTTATCCAACCAGAAAATCGCAGGCGTATCAGATAATCTTGCTCTGTTTACTGCTAATTTTACCCAGTCCTGGATTGGTGCATCTTTCGTTTGACACATTCTGAAAATGTCACCTTTTTCTACTTTTTGAGAAAGAAGAACGTTTCCGTTTTCGTCCTGAACTTCAATTGTTCCTTCCGCAGAAGCCTGGAACGTTTTATCGTGAGAACCGTATTCTTCAGCTTTTTGAGCCATCAAACCAACGTTCGGAACAGAACCCATTGTTGTAGGATCTAATTTTCCGTGCGCTTTCATATCATCAATTACTGACTGGTAGAAACCTGCATAAGAACGGTCTGGAATGATACAAACTGTATCTTCTTCATTTCCATCTTTGTTCCACATTTTTCCTCCGCCTCTTACCAAAGCAGCCATAGAAGCATCAACAATGATATCAGAAGGAACGTGGAAATTAGTAATTCCTTTATCAGAATTTACCATTGCCACTCTTGGTCCGTTTGCCAAAGCAGTTTCAATATCAGCCTTGATTTCAGCTTCCTGAGCATTTCCTTTGATTTTATCGAAAAGATCTGCAAGACCGTTGTTTGGATTTATATCTAAAGACTTGAACGTTTCAGCATATTTAGTGAAAACTTCTTTGAAGAAAGTTTCTACGATCGCTCCGAAAATAATTGGATCAGAGATTTTCATCATCGTAGCCTTAAGATGAGCAGAAAGAAGTACGTTTCTGTTTTTAGCCTCATCAATTGCCTGCTGAACGAAAGCTTTCAATGAGTTTAAGTTCATTACAGAAGAATCAATAACTTCTCCAGCCTGAAGAGCCGCGAAATCTTTTAATTGAGTTTCAGAACCGTCATTTCCTTTGAAAACGATTTTGAATTTTGTAGCGTTTTCTACCGTTGTTGAAGTTTCAGTTCCGTAGAAATCTCCGCTTTCCATGTGAGCAACGTCAGTTTTGCTGTCTGAAGCCCAGTTACCCATTCTGTGAGGGTTTGCTTTTGCATAGTTTTTTACCGCTTTTGGAGCACGTCTGTCAGAATTTCCTTCTCTTAATACAGGGTTTACGGCACTTCCTAAAACTTTAGCATATTTAGCTTTAATTGCTTTTTCTTCATCATTTTTAGGTTCTGCAGGATAATTTGGAACTGAGAAACCTTTAGCCTGTAATTCAGCAATAGCAGCATCTAACTGAGGCGCTGAAGCTGAAATATTTGGTAATTTAATAATGTTTGCATCAGGTTGAGTAGCCAATTGACCCAATTCTGCCAATGCATCACCAATTTTTTGGTCATCTTTCAAAAATTCAGGGAAGTTTGCTAAAATTCTTCCTGCCAAAGAAATATCCGGAACTGCAATCTCGATATTTGCTGATTTTGTAAAAGCTTTTACAATCGGTAAAAACGAGTGTGTTGCCAACATTGGAGCCTCATCCGTAAGTGTGTAATAGATTTTTGATTTGTCTGACATTATAGTGTAATTTATTATTTGATTTTTTAAGACTCACAAATTTAGTGATTATGATTCTTTTTTCAACTTATTTTGCATAAAAAAAGAGGCTGTTGCCTCTTTAAATTTATATTTGGGTAATCGTGTAAGATCCGGTAGCATCAAAGTTGATGTTGAATTCTATTTTAAAGTTTTTTGGTGTTGATGTTAAATTGGGAATCATGATCGGGCTTCCTCCTACATCAAAATTTCCATCGCTTAAATTATCCCCTAAATATTCAGGACTTAAAAAAGTAGAAGCTGTAGAAGGTAAATAAATTCTGAATCCTGAAAAATTTGAAGATGTGACACCGTTTACCGTAACAGAAAATTTATTGGTAGAAGAATTATATGTTACAGGAGACGTTGAAATCGAAGAATTATTAACTTCTATTTGTGGACTAATATTTTCCGTAAAGATCAAGGTTGTACTGTTTACTGGATAAAATATTGTAAAAACTCTATAAAATCCGTTTGATGCAATATTTAAAAAACTTCCATTGGGGGCTAAATAACCTTGCGAATCAGCTCCATAAACTTGTGAACCGTTACCTTGTGAGGCTATAAATTTTAGTTGGGTATTTGAAGGTAAATACTTGTATCCTATTCTTGTATCTGGCCCATTAACATTTCTTAATAATTCAGCATTAGAAGCATTAAAACTATTATACGAACCATATAAATACAAATTGGCAGGTATAGATGAATTGGAAGCAGATGTTGTAGGCAAGCTCAAAGCTCCGTTATCATTCACGTTCAAAGTATAAGCCGTTCCATTTGGAGAAGTAAGGATAATTCCCTGTCCTGCGCCTGTCACAACCGTTTTACTCACCTGAGCATAAGGAACACTCATCAATTGATTTACCCCTACATTTACATAATTAGAACCACCTTGAGGATCAAGTTCTACTTTTACAAATTTAGGATTACTTCCCCAGTTAATGGCTCCGAAACTCCCTGTTGAAGCTGTTCCCTGACCGATATTTAAATTAACCAAACCTTTAGAGTTGGTTGTTTTCGTATGAGTTTCAGAATAGAGAACATTTCCCGTTGCAGTATTGTCTAAAATACTAACTTTTAAAGATACATTTCCGTTTGAAATAGGTGCTCCTGAAGCATTGAAAGCAATCGTCTGATAGCTGAAAGCCTGCGGAACCTGCGCGCTTAATAAAGTTGCTAGAAATAATCCTATAGTAGCGTAAAGTTTTTTCATGATAAAGAGTTTTTTTTAAGGTTTTTTGATAATTTTAATAGGTTTGATTTCAGGATTTTTAAATGATAACATATAAATTCCCGGGTTTAAGTTGCGAAGATCAAGCTTGTCAGAATCAAGTTTTGCTTTAAAAACAAGTCTTCCGGCAGTATCGTACGCTTCCGCTTCTTCAATTTTTGTTTTAGAATCGAGCTTTACATACACGAAATCTGTGGTCGGGTTTGGATAAATCTTAAGGTTTTCTTTCTGAAGTTCATTCACTCCCAAAACCTGTAAAACAGTTTGATAAAGCATTCCCATTGTTCCTGAATTTGCCTGCTCAGGATCAGTCGGGATTACATAGATTTCTCCCACAGAATGCGTAAAATTATCCGCAGAAACAGCTCCAGAATTGATATTTCCAATCGCAGACTGGGCAAAACCAAAAACAGGAACTCCAAATAATAAAAGAGTAATTTTTTTTCGCATGATTATTGATTTTTTTAGGACTGCGAATATAGATAAAATTTTAGTTAAAAAACTGATTCCTAGATTAAAGAATTTTTATTTCCACTTTAAGATTAATTTAACCATTATTTGATTGAAAAAATTTATCATTTTAATTAAATTTGAAAAACTTTAAATATAAATTTATGTCAACAATCACTTTAAAAGGAAACGCAGTTAATACCATAGGAACTTTACCATCAGTAGGAACTACCATTAAAGATTTTGCTTTGGTAGATTCAGGGTTAAATGTAAAAACATTGGAAACTTTCGAAGGAAAGAAAAAAGTGTTCAATATTTTCCCAAGTATTGATACGCCCACTTGTGCATCTTCTGCAAGAAAATTCAATGAAGAAGCTTCTGCGTTGGAAAATACTGTGGTAATCAACGTTTCTAAAGATTTACCTTTTGCTTTGGGAAGATTTTGCGCAGCTGAAGGTTTAACAAATGTTGAAACTCTTTCAGATTTCAGAAGCAGTTTTGGTGATGATAATGAAGTAACCATTACAGATTCTCCTTTGAAAGGACTTTTAAGCCGTGCCGTTATCGTTACGGATGCGGATAACAAAGTGGTTTACACAGAGCAGGTTTCTGAAATTGCAGACGAGCCAAACTACGAAGCAGCTTTAGATGCTTTAAAATAAAATAGTAGAAATAAAAATTTCTAAAAAGTCTTGTGAAAATATTCGCAGGGCTTTTTTGTAATTTTACACCATAAACATCTGTGTAATCCGCCAAATCCGCGAGAGTATATTTAAACTTAAATTATTAAAAAATAGGCAAAAAACCTTTGTGAAATTAGTGTGAAAAATTGGTGTCATTCGTGTTTAAAAAATGATTCCAATCATCAAACAATCAATATCAAAAGTCCTACCTTTACAAAATGAAACGCTCCGGAACCGCAGATTTACCCCTTCACTACGGCAAAGTACCACCTTGGCTGTACGAGCGTATGTCTACCTTGGGGCTTTCAATCGTTGAGGTGATCTTAATGGATTACGGAAAAGACGAAGTTCTTCGCCGATTGGCAGATCCGTTTTGGTTTCAAAGTTTTGGCGCGGTGATGGGAATGGATTGGCATTCTTCCGGAATTACAACTTCAGTAATGGGCGCTTTAAAACGTTCGATCAATCCCAATTCTCAGTCACTTGGCTTGTATATTTGTGGTGGAAAAGGCAAATTTTCACGAGAAACTCCTTCAGAACTATTGCAAATTGCAGATAAAACGGGTCTAAACGGAAACGATTTGGTAAAAGCCAGTAAACTTTCTGCGAAGGTTGATAATACGGCTATTCAGGATGGTTATCAATTATACTTGCACAATTTTATTTTGTCTGATAACGGAAATTGGAGCGTCGTTCAACAAGGAATGCACGAATCCGACGGAACGGCAAGACGCTATCATTGGCATTCTGAAAACATAAAATCCTTTATTGAAGAACCTCACACGGGAATCAACGGAATTTCAAGAGGACAAATTTTAAATTTAACCGATTCTGAAGCTTCCGAAAACCGAAAAGGAATTTTAGATATTTCTCACACGGATTCTGCGAAAATTATGAGCGATTTTGCCAGACTAATTCTTCCGAACCATCATGATGTTCAGGCTTCTGATGTAGATTTAAAACGTCTTGGAGCGCTTTTATATGTAACCCGCGAACAACAACCTCAAAATTTCGAGGATTTATTGATGTTGGAAGGTGTCGGTCCGCGAACGATGCAATCTTTGGCTTTGGTAAGTGAAGTCATTCACGGAGCGCCTTCGAGATTTAAAGATCCTGCAAGATTTTCCTTTGCTCATGGCGGAAAAGACGGTCATCCGTTTCCTGTTCCGACCAAAATTTATGATGAAAGTCTTCAAATTTTAAAATCAGGAATTGAAAAATCAAAGCTTGGAAATTCAGATAAATTAAAAACGTTGAATAAACTTCATCAAATTATTGAATCAACAGAAAAAGATTTTATCCCAAATTTTGATATTCAGGAAGTCATTGAAGAAGAAAGACAAAATTCATGGAGATTTGGCGGAAAAACAGTCTTTGGAGATGCCCAGAAACCTTCGAATCCAAAACCAATTCAGCTTTCTTTGTTTTAAATTTAATAAACATAACGATTTAACTGTCTTTTGTCATTCTGAACGAAATGAAATGGAGTGAAGAATCTCTAAAGATATGGCTTAGATTCTTCCTTTTTCAGAATGACAGAAATAATATATTTTTGAGGTTAAAATTAAAACGTTTAATAGTATAGAATTAATTCAAACAGCCTTTAACGCTAACATGCAAAGGATTACACAAAAATCAACTACAACAAATCATCATTTTGTTTAATAATTACTTTATCAAGTCCAATAAAAATTCTATTTTTAAAAATCTAAAAAAACATTGACTTGATGAGCAATAAAGCCTTAGAAATCTGCTACGACTTCCCATTTTTCCTAGACGAAGAGCTTGAAGAGATATTTCAGGCTCACGAAAAAGTAATTTTCAGAAAAGGAGATTTCATCCTTGAAGAAGGTAAAATTGCGAATGCGTATTATATTTTGGAAAAAGGCTTGGCTCGTTCATTTGTCAATGATTTTAATGGAAACGAAGTCACGACGCACTTTTTCGTGGAAAATGAAATTATTATTGAAGTTTCTTCATTATTTCAAAGAATTCCGACTCAGGAAAATATAGTTTGTATCTCCGATTGCGAATGTTGGAGATTTGATTTTGAAACTTTTCAGGAGTTATTTCACAAAATCCCAAACCTTAGAGAATGGGGAAGAGCCTGGATGTCGCAGCAACTTTTCGTCTACAAACAGCGTTCCGTGGAGATGTTTACACTTTCTGCTACAAAACGTTACCTTAATCTTTTAGAACAAAAACCTCATGTCATACAATTTGCTCCGCTGAAGCAAATTGCTTCCTATCTGGGAGTTACGGATACTTCCTTAAGCAGAATTCGTAAAGAATTGGTTTCTCATCCGAAGAAAATTTAAATCTTGTCTTATGGCAAGTTGACTTTCACAGCAACTTGGTAATTTTGGTTTAAAGTTAAACACTAAAAAATTACAAAATGGAAATCAATCAGATTTATGTTAATCTTCCGATAAAAGATGTTCAGAAAACGAGAGAGTTTTGGACGAAGCTGGGCTTTTCTATCAACGAACAATTTTCCGATGAAAAGGTAATTTGCGTAATAATGAAAACAGATCATATTTATACGATGTTTTTAAAGGAAGAGTTTTTTCAAGCCTTTACAAACAGACCTATTGCAAATGGAGAAACTACTCAAACACTTCTTTGTATTGGGGCAAACAGCCGCGAAGAAGTTGATGATATGGTGGAAACGGCTGTTGAAAATGGAGGTTCAACATATAGCGAACCGCAAGATCACGGTTGGATGTATCAAAGAGCTTTTGCCGATTTGAACGGGCATCAATGGGAAGTTATGTTTGCAGATATGTCTAAACTTCCGACTGAATAATATTTCTAAAATTAAAACAAAACCTTAAAAAATTACAAAATGAAAATTAATCAAATTTTTGTCAATCTTCCGGTAAAAGATATTCAAAAAACTAAAGAATTCTGGACAAATATTGGGTTTCCAATCAACGATCAAATCTCGGATGAAAAAGTGGTGTGTATTGTGATGAGCGATAATATCCAAGTGATGTTTTTAGAAGAAGAATTTTTCCAGACTTTTTCGGAAAGACCTGTTCCAAAAGGAGATACAACGCAGGTTTTGGTAGCAATCGGCTTAGATAGCCGTGAAGAAGTAGACCAAGTGGTGAATGTTGCTGTAGCAAACGGAGCGTATCAACACGAAGAAGCGCAGGATCACGGTTGGATGTACCAAAACTCTTTCTGGGACATCAACGGACATGGCTGGAATGTCATTTTTGCCGATCCTTCTCAGATTCCTACAGAGTAAATTGATTTCACTCAAAACTGTTGAAAGCACTCCAAAATTCCCCTCCAATGGAGGGGTGGCGAAAATTCGAAGAATTTTTGACGGGGTGGTTAATTAAAGAAAATAAGTTTTTCAAACACCAAAATCCAAAAAATATGAAAAACGATATCGAAATTATCAAAATTCAGATATCCAGCAATTATCACGTAATCTCGATGAACATTGAAGGAATCATGAATGAAGAAGCAATGATTTTTCCAAACGGTGAGGCCAATTGCATGAACTGGATTTTAGGACATTTAATTTACATTAGAAATCCTTTAATCAATATTTTAGGTGAAGAATCGGTTTGGGACAGCGAAAAATTTTCATGTTATAATCGTGGCGAAATTCCTTTGAAAAGGAAAGATGAATTTATCTCTTTTGAAGAATTAAAATCATATTTAAAACAATCTCAGGAAAAATTAGAAGCAAAACTTAACACGATAGAAAGCTTTAATCCTGAAACAATTAAAGATATTTCCACGCTTTGCCTTCACGAAATTTATCACAGCGGACAACTCGGTTATCTCCGAAGAATTCTCGGAAAACCTGGTGCAATAAAATAAGCTTAAACACAAATTCCACGAATATTTTTCACAAATAAACATAAAAAAATAAAACACAATCATCTGCAAAATCTACGAGAGTAAAAATAAGTAGTATAAATTAAGTGAGAATTCGTGGCAAAATCAAAAAAATAATCAAATGGATACACCAAAATCAAAAAAATTAGAAATCATCATCCCTGCATTTCGAGGTCATAGTCAGAATTTTCTTATGGTTCTCGACGGAATTTCAGAAGAAGATGCCTTAAAAAGAATTGAAGGTAGAACCAACCATATTATTTGGATGGGCGGAAATTTTCTCGATATGCGTTATGCAATGGGATTCGTTCTTGGATTACAGGAAGATTTTGAATTCAAAGACTTTTTCTTGCAGGGAAAAGCATTGGATGAAAGTTTAAATTACCCGACTTTACAACAATTAAAAGAATCTTTTCATAAAATTTCACCATTAGTTTATCAAAGATTATTGGAAGTTACGGACGAAGAATTAGACAAAGCATTTCCAATGGGAATGAACACCGATTTCTTCCCAGAAACTGCCCTGAATTTCGTTGGAATGTGTATCGGTCGTGAAGATTATTTGTGTGGACAAATCGGGTTGATGCGCAGAATTCTGAGTTATGAAGGAATGAAATACGACTTTGATAAAAATTTAAAATACTAAATATGAATCCGGTTGAAAAAGGTCATAAGCCAATCAATGGAATCAAGATATATTACGAAATCTATGGTTCCGGAAAACCTTTGGTATTAATTCATGGCGGCGGAGGTTCAATTTTGTTTGATTATAAAGAAGTGATTTCAAGATTGGAAAACAAATTTCAATTAATTGGAATCGATTTACAAAATCACGGAATGTCCGAACATCGTGATATTCCTGAAACTTTCGAGCAAGACGCTCATGATGTTGCTGCTCTTTTGAAAGAATTAAATATTAAAAAAGCTTCATTTTTGGGTTTCAGTAACGGCGGAAGTACAGTGATTCAAATTGCTCATCTTTATCCCGAAATGATAGATAGATTAATCGTGGCATCTGCATTTTACAAAAAAGATGGAATGATGGATGGCTTTTTTGAGGGAATGACAGACGTAACTTTTGAGTCGATGCCGGAACCTTTGAAAATTAACTTTTTAAACTTAAATCCAGATTTTTCGGCATTAGAAAATATGTTCGATAAAGACGGCAAAAGAATGCAGACTTTTGAAGACTGGAGCGAAGATATTTTGAGAAGTATTAAAGCTCCAACTTTATTTATTTCAGGAGATAAAGATATTATAAAACCAGAACACGTTGTGGAAATGTGGCGTTTGGTGGAAGGTTCTCAAATGATGATTCTTCCCGCGACTCATGGCTCTTACATGATGGCTGATTTTGGAGGTAATCTTGATGAAAAATTAATTGACTTTACAGTAAACGAGGTTGAGAAATTTTTGAATAAATAAACTTAAAATTAACTATTAAAGAAAATTTTTCAATCCAGTTTGCTTTTTTCAGAACGAAAAATAAGCATATCAAAAAAACATTCAACCTTTGCTGAGTGAAAAGCCTTTGCGAACAAAAAATATTCTCAAACATCTTAAAGAAAATCTTTGCGCACTTTGCGTTTAAAAAAACAGAAGATTGCCACGTCGCAAGCTCCTCGCAATGACAAACTTTTAAAAATACATATTATGGCTAAATTAAATCCGTATTTAAATTTTGATGGGAAAGCAGAAGAAGCTTTCAATTTTTACAAATCCGTTTTTGGTGGAGAATTTTTAGGTGAAATTCACAAAATGGGAAATGCTCCCGGAACTGAAAATTTATCCGACGAAGAAAAAAACAGAGTGATGCACATCGCGCTTCCGATTGGTGGAGATTTGTTGATGGCATCGGACATCGTTCCAAGTTTCGGACAAAATCTGACTGTTGGAAATAACAATTATGTTTCTATTTTTCCGGACTCAAGAGAAGAAGCAGACCGACTTTTCAAGGGACTTTCGGAAGGTGGAAATGTAGAAATGCCTATTGAAGATCAGTTTTGGGGAGATTATTTCGGAAGCTTTCAGGATAAATATGGAGTTCATTGGATGGTGAACTATAATGAAGAATACACAAAATAATCTTATCTTTAACTAAATTATTAAAAAGGGTAACTGAAAATTTTTCGTTGCCCTTTTTACTCTACTTAAAAAAATACAATTATGGAACCTATTAAAATTGACATTACGATTTTAGCGCCTGTTCAGAAAGTTTGGGATTATTATAATGAGCCTAAACATATTACAAAATGGAATTTTGCCCACGAATCCTGGCAATGCCCAAGTTCTGAAAACGATCTTCGTGTGGGAGGAAAATTCAAAAACAGAATGGAAGCAAAAGACGGAAGTTTCGGATTTGATTTTGAAGGAATTTATGATGAAGTAATTCCAGATGAGAGAATAAAATATCATATGGAAGATGGTAGAAATGTTGACATTACCTTCGATAAGATTGATGAAAACACAACGAAAGTAAAGATCATTTTTGATCCCGAAAAACAAAATTCATTGGAAATGCAAAGAGAAGGTTGGTATGCGATTTTGAATAATTTCCATAAATATGTAGAAAATAATTAATTATAATCTTTTCAAAATCATGATAAATTTAGTAATAATGGCGAAGTGTTTAAGTTCCATTTGCGCTGTGAATCATGTTGCTAAGGGAGTTTTTTTGCAAGGTGTTATTGCGATGCCTGCAAGAAAAGCTTTGGAAAGAGAGAAGATTGATTCTTTGGAAAAACTTTGTGGTTATTCCGAGAAAGAAATTATGCAGCTGCATGGTTTTGGGAAAAATACAATGCAAAAACTGAAAATTTACATGAATGAAAATCATGTTTCTTTTAAAAATACATAATTTGTCATTCTGACGAAGAAAGAATTTATTTAAAAACGAGAGATTACTTCACTTTGTTAGCAATCACGATCTAAATTAAAAACTATATGAATAACGATATTTTCCCGTGCCTTTGGTACGATGGAGACGCCAAAGAATCTGCAGAGTTTTACTGTAAAGTATTTGACGGAAAAATTACCGCAGATACACCTGTTGTAATGAATATTGATCTTTTTGGTCAAAAATTAATGTTATTAAACGGAGGGCCGCAATTTAAGAAAAATGCTTCCGTTTCATTTATGGTCATTTGTGAAACGGAAGATGAAGTTCAGAGATATTGGGATCAATTGCTGGAAGACGGAATGGCTTTAATGCCTTTAGATTCTTATTCCTGGAGTAAAAAATATGGCTGGGTTAAAGATAAATATGATGTAACCTGGCAAATATTTTTAGGAGAAAAACAATCGGAGCAAAAGATTATTCCGACTTTGATGTTTATTCATGAAAATAATGGAAAAGCACAGGAAGCAATGGAATTGTATACTCACACTTTTCCAAACTCCAATATTGAAAATATTCTAAGGTATGGAGATGGAAGTGAAGGTCATCCAATCCCAGAACCTGCTGAAAATATTCAACATGCACATTTTGAAATTGATGGTTACAGTTTTTTCTGTATGGATAATTCGTATGACCACAAGTTTGATTTTAATGAAGGAATTTCAATGGTTATCATGACCAATGATCAGGAAGAAACCGATAAATATTGGAATACTTTGACTTTGGATGGCGGAAGAGAAAGCATGTGCGGTTGGCTGAAAGATAAATATGGTTTTAGCTGGCAAATTGTCCCGAAAAAATTGATCCAGTTAATGAGCGATCCGGATGCGATAAAAGCGCAAAAGGTTGTTCAGGCGATGATGAGAATGCAGAAAATTATTATTCAGGATTTAGAAAATGCTTATGATTCTTAAGATATAGGCTGGATGATGGAAGCTGGAGGTTGGAAGTTTTTTTCGACCGTTAAAAACTTCAAGCTTCCATCATTTAGCCTCCCAACTTTCTTCTTCGGCTTGCTGTTTGATGTATTTAGAAAAAGATTTGCATATGAAAACACAGAACAAGTCACAATCTAAATCGAAAGTTCCTAAAGATGGACTTTATCCTGAGATTATCCGAAAAAACTATTTGGGAAGCAAGAAGCTTTTCAATAAAAAAGCAGTCATTTCAGGTGGTGATAGCGGAATCGGGCAGGCAGTTGCTGTTCACTTTGCAAGAGAAGGGGCTGATGTTGCAATTATTTATAACGAAAGCGATAAAGATGCTAAAGAAACAAAGAAACTGGTAGAGAAAGAAGGTAGAAAATGTACTTTAATTAAAGGTGATGTAACCAAAAAAGCTTTCAGAACAAGATGCGTGGAAAAGATCAAAAAAGATTGGAGAACACTGGATATCTTGGTAAATAATGCCGGAATTCAGTTTCCTAAAAATAATATAGAAAATATTTCTGAGGATCAGATTCAGAAAACTTTTGATACCAATATTATTTCAATGATTGCTCTAACCAGAGATTTTTTATCATTAATGCAAAAAGGAGCAAGAATTATTTGTACAACGTCGGTTACAGCATATCGAGGAAGCGATCATCTGATCGATTATTCTGCTACTAAAGGAGCAATTGCAACCTTCATCAGATCTTTAGCTGTTAATATTGCTGAAAGAGGTATTTTGGTGAATGGAGTTGCACCGGGCCCGATTTGGACGCCACTTGTGAAAGAAACTTTCGATGAGCTTTCAACATTTGGAAAAGACAATCCGCTGATACGCGCTGGCCAGCCCTCGGAAGTGGCACCTGCCTATGTTTTTCTGGCTTCGGAAGATGCCAATTTTATCACCGGCGAAATCATTCATATTAATGGAGGCGACTTTGTCGGAGGATAATTACAATTTAAAAATCAAAATAACTCAATTTTTAATCACAGCTAATTTTAAATATTAATAATGGAAATTTTAAATTTTGACATTGAAATCAATGCATCACCCGAAAAAGTTTGGAGTGTACTTTGGGCAGATATTTCTTTTAGACAATGGACTTCGGCTTTTACGAAAGGTTCTTTCTATGAAGGAACACTTGAGGAAGGAAGTATCGTAAAATTCCTTGATCCTGATAATAATGGAATGTATAGCAGAGTAGAGAAAAACATTCCGAATGAAGAAATGAAATTTCTGCATTTAGGAGAAATTTATGATGGTGTAGAAACTGCACAAGAATGGGGAGAAGCAACAGAAACCTATATCTTGGAAGAAAATGAAGAAGGTGTTTTATTGAAAATTATTATTAATACTTCTGATGAGTTTAAAGAATTTTTTGAAGATAAACTTCCTTTAGCTTTATCAAATGTGAAACATCTTTCGGAAAATCAACTTTAATTAATTGTATTAGTCAAAAAACATCAATTCAATAAAAGCAAAATTATGGAAACTTTATCTTACGAAATAGTAATCAATGCCTCTCAACAGAAGGTTTGGGATGTGCTTTGGAATGAGCAAACCTATGCTCAATGGACGAAATTTTTCAATCCGGCTTCTGATTCTTTTATGAAAACCGATTGGAAAGTTGGTGGTAAAACATACTTTACCAATTCAGATGGTGAAGGGATGGTTTCCACAATTGACAGTCTTGAAGAACCGAATCAAATCATTTTCAAACATTTAGGAATGATTGATAAGGAAGGGAATGAAGATACGGAAAGCATGGAAGTCAAACAATGGAGCGGCTGTTTTGAAAAATATATCTTGATTGATTTTGATGGAAAAACAAAGCTTCATGCTGAGGTTCAGGTGGAAAAAGAATGGCAGGATCATATGAATACAGGTTTTACAAAAGGTTTGGGAATTGTGAAAGATCTTGCTGAAAATCAGATGTAATCATTAAAAACAAAAATCAAGTATGAAATTATTAACCATTCTTTTTATAACCTTTATTATAGCTTTACTAGGAACGAAAATCTTTCAGGGAAGTTGGAATTTTTTATTTTCCGGAAACTTAGGAATGGCAGTTTTCATCATATTTACGGGATTTGCCCATTTCAAATTTCAAAAAGGCATGGCGATGATGATTCCGGATTTTATTCCTGCTAAAATGTTTTGGGTATATTTTACAGGAATCATTGAAATTGGTGCAGGAATTGGGTTGATGTTTCCTTCAACAAGAGAAATTACAGCAGTTTTGTTAATTATTTTCTTGATTTTGGTTTTTATAGCGAATATTAATTCATCAAAGAAAAAAGTAAATCTTTTCAAAGCAGATTATTCCGGGCCGGGAATGAATTATCTTTATAAAGAGCGACTTCCAATGCAGATTATCCTAATTGCATGGACTTGGTTTTTTGGAATTTATTTGAATTAAATAATATTGGAAAGTAAGGGCTTTCCTTTTTTAATGTTAAAAAATTCACAAATTGTAGACAAAATGTAACATTTTAGACTTAAAAAATGTCTTATAGTAAAAGTTAGTTCGTTTAACCAAAACCATGAAATATGAATTTAAATTCTAAGATTTTCGGAATCACACAGGTTGTAATTTCTACCATTATGATGAACGCACAAAGTACGAATGCCCAACTACCAGGCGATCCCGCGCTGGTTTCTAACAAGGCAACAATAGACAAGCTTATTAATTATGACAAAGGAAACTTCAAATATAAAGTGGAAGATTACTTTGCCCGACCTAAAGCTTCTCAGTTTAAAATTTCTCCTGACGGACAGTATCTTTCCTATAAAGAAAAGGACAAAGACAGTAAAAATCATGTGTATGTAAAAGACCTGAAATCAGGGAAAATTACAAAAGCATTAGTTGAAAAAGATGATCTGATCAGAAGTTACGGCTGGCTGGATAAAAAACGATTATTTTACACCCAAGATCGTGGTGGGAATGAAAATATTCATTTGTATGCTGCGGATATTGATGGGAAAAATTTAAAGGATTTAACACCTTTTGACGGAATTACTTTAGGAATGGTTCGCCTTATAAAAGATACCCCTTTTGTGATTGTGACCATGAACAAAAATAATAAGCAGATTTTTGAGCCCTACAAGATCAATTTCAACACGGGTGAAACTACTCAGCTGTATGAAAATAAAGATGTTAACAGCCCGATTGATGATTATCTTTTTGATAAAGACGGAAATTTAAGAGGCTACAGCATTCTTGAAAATGGGTTGACTACCAAATTGTATTACAAAGATTTAGCGACAGGAAAGTTTAATCTTTTAAAATCTACAGATTGGAAAGATGGCTTCAATGTGATCAGTTTTAATGATAATTCTAAAAATAAAGATGAATCATACGTTGTCACCAATCTTGATAGTGATAAATCGAGAATTGTACTGTATGATTTAAAGAAAAATTCTATTATTAAAGAAATTTATTCTAATCCGACTTTTGATGTAAGTTCAATAAGTAAAGCCGGGAAAAACAGAAATTATGAACTGGATTACATCAGCTATAATGGGATTAAAAATGAGACGATTCCTGTAAGCAGTTTTTATAAGACCATTCATGATAAACTGAGTTCAGAGTTTGGTGACAAACAGTTTTCTATTGTTTCTTCGGATGATAATAATGATAAATTGCTTGTGGTGGTTGATAGTGATAAATTGTACGGAAAGTACTATGAATACGATACAAAATCTAAAACAACCAAGCTTCTTTTTGATCTGATGCCTCAATTGAAAGAGGAAGATATGGCAGAAATGCGTCCGATTGAGTTTAAGAGCAGAGACGGTTTAACGATTCATGGATATATTACCTTACCAAAAGCGGCTTTGGAAGGTAAAAAAGTTCCATTGATTGTGAATCCTCACGGCGGTCCGCAGGGAATCAGAGATGATTGGGGCTTTAATCCTGAAACGCAGTTGTTTGCAAGCAGAGGATATGCTACATTGCAGGTTAATTTCAGAATTTCAGGAGGTTATGGTAAAAAATTCCAGACTTCGGGTTATAAGCAGATTGGAAGAAAAGCAATGGACGATGTGGAAGATGGTGTAAAATACGCGATTGAGCAAGGCTGGATTGATAAAGATAAAGTGGCCATCTACGGCGGAAGTCACGGTGGTTATGCTACATTGATGGGTTTAATTAAAACTCCGGATCTTTATTCTTGTGGCGTTGATTATGTTGGAGTTTCCAATATTTTCACGTTTTTCGATTCTTTCCCAGAATACTGGAAACCTTATAAAGAAATGGTAAAGCAAATCTGGTATGACCTTGACAATCCTGAGGAAGCAAAGATTGCTAAAGAAGTTTCACCAGTCTTTCAGATTGATAAAATTAAGAAACCATTGTTTGTAGTTCAGGGTGCAAATGATCCGAGAGTAAATATCAACGAATCTGATCAGATTGTAAAAGCGTTGAGAGGAAAAGGTTTTGAAGTTCCTTATATGGTAAAATATGATGAAGGTCACGGGTTTGGTAAAGAACCTAATCGACTGGAATTTTATAAATCGATGTTAGGGTTTTTCGCGGAAAATTTTAATAAGTAAAATCCAAAGTTTTTATAATTAATTAAACGGAAAGTGATTGCGCTTTCCGTTTTTTTATTTTGTATAATAATAACATTATGAAAATTTCCCTTCTTTGAAGGGGTGGATTTTTGCGAAGCAAAAAGACGGGGTAGTTTATACATAATAAAGTAATAACTATAATACTAAGTTTATAAGACCACCCCGTGAAAATTCTTTGAATTTTCGCCACCCCTCTACTGGAGGGGAATTTTTCAGGACTGACTATCATTAAAGTAAAAGACTTAACCCTAGCCCTGATGTTCTATGTTAAATTGCAAATTATTTAGGTTAAAATTTTAAAGTTTTTTTGATAATCCGGTTGATATTTCGTCTTATTCTTCACCACTCCAAAACAGATTCTCAAAAGTTTATTACAAACCGCTATCAAAGCCAATTTCTTTGCCTTCCCTTGAGAAAGAAGCTTTTCATAAAACTCCTTGCAATGCTTGTTATACCGAATTGCCGACCACGAACAAACATACAACAAACCACGGATATGAGTCTTGGATGTCCTACATTTTCCAGGTGAATAAGATTTCTT
>NZ_JBDFPQ010000057.1:0-311 GCF_039672645.1 Chryseobacterium sp. C39-AII1 | reverse complement strand
GAACCCACGCACGTTGAAAAGTGCGGGGATGAGGTGTGGGTAGCGGAGAAATTCCAATCGAACCTGGAGATAGCTGGTTCTCTCCGAAATAGCTTTAGGGCTAGCCTCATGTTGTGAGAGTCTTGGAGGTAGAGCACTGATTGGACTAGGGGCCCCCAACGGGTTACCGAATTCAGTCAAACTCCGAATGCCAAAGACTTATCCATGGGAGTCAGACTGCGAGTGATAAGATCCGTAGTCAAAAGGGAAACAGCCCAGACCACCAGCTAAGGTCCCCAAGTATACGTTAAGTGGAAAAGGATGTGGAGTTG
>NZ_JBDFPQ010000056.1:0-326 GCF_039672645.1 Chryseobacterium sp. C39-AII1 | reverse complement strand
AAACACTAAAACACTAAAACACTAAAACACTAAAACACTAAAACACTAAAACACTAAAACACTATTCTGTCAATGTGGATAAGTATAAATGACCTTTTAATGTAAAATAAACCAATTAGTTAGATGTCAAAGTTTCCCACAATTGCAATTCTATTTTAATTTTATGTTAAATAAGTTTGTTTTGTATTACCCAAACCTCCTATCTTTGCCCCACTGAAAACGAGAGGAAGTAGGAAGCGAAGAGAAGCCTTAAGAAAGGCAAATAACAACACACACTTTTTAGATAAGAACCCATCCAATCAAACAAATTTCATTTAAAATAATTT
>NZ_JBDFPQ010000055.1:167-336 GCF_039672645.1 Chryseobacterium sp. C39-AII1 | reverse complement strand
TTTTTTTGGAAGTTCTCTATATGCTTTAATTTTGCTAAAACACTAAAACACTAAAACACTAAAACACTAAAACACTAAAACACTAAAACACTAAAACACTAAAACACTAAAACACTAAAACACTAAAACACTAAAACACTAAAACACTAAAACACTAAAACACTAAAAC
>NZ_JBDFPQ010000055.1:0-67 GCF_039672645.1 Chryseobacterium sp. C39-AII1 | reverse complement strand
ACTATTCTGTCAATGTGGATAAGTATAAATGACCTTTTAATGTAAAATAAACCAATTAGTTAGATGT
>NZ_JBDFPQ010000054.1:0-351 GCF_039672645.1 Chryseobacterium sp. C39-AII1 | reverse complement strand
AACCTCCAGATCCAGATCCAGATCCAGCCTGTCCACCCCCTGCATCCGCAGCGAAATACATTCCATGAGAACCTCCCATTCCATTATAACTTGAGAGAGAAGAATTTGGATCAAAATCTCCATTAAATGCCGAATGCTCTCCATAAATAGATCTTGGATCATACGCTGCATTTCCATCAGGATCTATAAATCTTAGTGGATTATTAAACGCATAATTATACGGCGAATATCTTCTCATCTGTTCTGCCAAAGCATCTACAACACCCCATCTTGCCAGGTCAGGCATATACATTCTCGCTCCAAAATCATACATTCCTGTTTCCTGAAGCTCTTTTCCGTTGTATTTGTAAG
>NZ_JBDFPQ010000053.1:0-359 GCF_039672645.1 Chryseobacterium sp. C39-AII1 | reverse complement strand
GAGATGTAACATTCATTACGATAATTTTTAAATTTCCTCTTAAAAATCATATTTTTAAAACTTTATTTGCGTGCTCCTACTGTAATCTATGTTATCCGTCGTACTCGATGTGCTCCGTTGTGCTCCATGTAGGATTCTTAAGGAAGGCAGCAACCACATTTTATTTCGCACACTAGATGAAAAAATTTTACGCCTCGATTTACCATAACATCTCTTGGCCGCACCCCCGCAAAGCCCCTCAGCGCGATTCTGCCGCGAGCAGGGCGTTTCCGGCACCTTTCCCTGGCTTAAACCCTGAAAAACGGCCCTGATGATTTTGGCGCGGCTGCATGGCTATGCACGCACATGCATGGCCGGGA
>NZ_JBDFPQ010000052.1:0-406 GCF_039672645.1 Chryseobacterium sp. C39-AII1 | reverse complement strand
GTAATAAACTTTTGAGAATCTGTTTTGGAGTGGTGAAGAATAAGACGAAATATCAACCGGATTATCAAAAAAACTTTAAAATTTTAACCTAAATAATTTGCAATTTAACATAGAACATCGGGGCTAGTGAAGGCGTCATTCAATTAAAACCTTGTCAATTTCAACAAAAAATTTCATAAAAAGAAACTTGCTTCTACAGCTCGGCAAGACCTATCTAATACTATGTATGTATAAAATTAATATACAATTTGTAAAATATCAAAAGCGGTTAGTATTCGCAATGTCATGCTGATTTCTATGACAAAACCAAGCTATTTATATAATTTTTTTCATAGGGTTTTTGTTGATTTATTACGGCAAAAACTCTGTGAACAATTTTATTTCTCACATTATTCAGTACCAGCAT
>NZ_JBDFPQ010000051.1:0-408 GCF_039672645.1 Chryseobacterium sp. C39-AII1 | reverse complement strand
CAGCATCCTGAGCGAAATACATTCCATGAGCACTTGAACTTCCCATTCCATTATAACTCGATAACGTAGAGTTTGGATCAAAATCTCCATTAAAGGCAGAATGTTCTCCATAGGTATCCCTCGGACTGTTTCCATCAGGATCTATATAGTTGATTGGATTATTAAACGCATAATTATAAGGAGAATATCTTCTCATCTGTTCTGCCAAGGCATCTACCACACCCCATCTTCCAAGATCCGGCATATACATTCTCGCTCCAAAATCATACATTCCTGTTTCCTGAAGCTCTTTTCCGTTGTATTTGTAAGAATACAAGCTTCCGAAATTAGAAGCATTAGATCCCCCGATATGATTCAACCCAAAAGGATAATAATTATTGGTATCTTTTGTTTCAAGAACGCCTGCGC
>NZ_JBDFPQ010000050.1:0-492 GCF_039672645.1 Chryseobacterium sp. C39-AII1 | reverse complement strand
AAGGTAGCCGTACCGGAAGGTGCGGCTGGAACATCTCATTTTAGAGCGTCTTTTGACGTAAAACAAAATTAGTGTCCTAGACACAAAGTACTTATTCAAAGTAAAGCTTTAGTTTTTTGTTTGGTTGATATATAAAAAAATACAAAACCCACTAGAAATTAGTATAAGGGATAAGAGATAATTAACAATTATTAATTAATAATTATTAATTAGAGAGAGTCTCGTAGCTCAGCTGGTTAGAGCGCTACACTGATAATGTAGAGGTCGGCAGTTCGAGCCTGCCCGAGACTACTAATTAGGTTGAAGGTTTAAAGTTTATTGTTCAAAGTTACAACATTGAACAGAAAACCTTAAACATAAAACTACTAGAGGGGGAATTAGCTCAGCTGGCTAGAGCGCCTGCCTTGCACGCAGGAGGTCAAGGGTTCGACTCCCTTATTCTCCACCATCATGGATGGTTTAGTTTTAAAAAAGCGAATAGAGCCAAAAACA
>NZ_JBDFPQ010000005.1:285340-303305 GCF_039672645.1 Chryseobacterium sp. C39-AII1 | reverse complement strand
AAAAATAAAATGCTGGTACTGAATAATGTGAGAAATAAAATTGTTCACAGAGTTTTTGCCGTAATAAATCAACAAAAACCCTATGAAAAAAATTATATAAATAGCTTGGTTTTGTCATAGAAATCAGACCGACAAATCTAATACTAAATGTCTCATTTGAAGGTGTCAGATTGAGCTTAGCCTGTAGTGAGCTTGTCGAACTATCGAAATCTCAAATATTTTTTCAACAAGCTCTTAGTTTTTTTATCTTAGTTTAATTCAGATTCTAATACTTTTAACAATTCTGTCTGCTGAATAACGTCATTTTTGCTGTTGATGAGATTATAATTCGCTTGAAGCCAATTGTTTCTTACCACAAAAAAAGTATAGGCATCCATTAATCCTTCTTTATATTTTTCTTCAGATTTCTGGAAAGACAGCTTCTGATTTTCAAAATTAGCTTCCAGCAAATGATATTTTTCCTGAGCATTCAGAAATTGAGCTTTAATGGAATTAATGCTTTGCGTTAAATTATTAATCACCAATTCTTTATCATAATTTGAATTGATGACATTCAGCTTGGCAATTTCCACATTGTTTTTCACCTGAAATTTATTGAAGACAGGAATATTCAATCCAAAAAACAACGACTGGTTTTTGTTTTGTGTAAACTGATCGGAAAAACGGGTCGTTATTACCTCATCTTTCCCTAAAACCCTGTTGTAAAAAGTAGACCAGCTATAACTTGCATTCAATGTCGGTAAATAAGCTGCTCTCGAGATATTTACAGATTTTTCCTGAGCATTAATCTCCGCGATAACCGTTTTATATGCCGGATTTTTCTCTAATAAATTCTTTGTAAAATCGGGATCTTCAAAATTTATTACCGCAAGATTTTCTTCAGTATCCGTTACAAAATCTATAGAATCTTGGGTAATCGCCATTGCATTCAATAAATTAATTTTAGCAATATCCCGCTGGTTTTTTGCGGAAACCCACTGTTCCTGCAAAGTTCCCAAGTTGGCTTTAATATCATAAACATCACTTTTTGAACGGCTTCCGATTTCCACTTCTTTTTCGGTTCGTTTGATCTGTTCTTCCATTCCCGAAATTTGGGTTTCCAAAACCTCTAACCAGCTTTTTGCATTCTGATAGGTGAAAAATGACTGAACAACATTCAGTTTTATTTCATTCTGAGCTTGTTTCAGCCTAAAAGAACTCGTTTCTTTATTCAGTTTTGATAAAGAAATGTTGAGATAATTTCGCCAATTAAAAAGCTCCAAATTAGCCTGTGCAATAAACTGATCATATTGCGTATTCAATGCTTCCCTCTGATTATTAGACTGATTGATCGATGACCCGAAGCTATAACTATGATTTACCGCTGCATCCACAGAAGGCAATAACATCCCTTTTGAAGCCGAGATCTGGCGGTTGTTCTTTTTAATATTCACCGTTGCCTGCTTAATTAAGGGATGATTTACAGAAGCATAATCCAGACATTGCTGCAAATTCCAGGATTGCTGGGCCGGAAAAATGCCTATTATGAATAGGAAAATAAAATTTTTCATTGTAAAAAATAGGATTGAATGATTATTATAAAGAAATAATAAAACTTAAATTTCTTAAACTGAATAAATTTCGTTTATTCTCTTTTTTAAACATTAAGGATTTTAGAAATTTTACACTGCTAAAAATTAAGAGATCAATAAATTGATCTTTATTAAGTTCTTTAAGTTTAAAAAAATTGAAAATCTTAAATTCTTAATGTTTTAGTATTTTAATAAAACTTTTCATTTTAAAAAGTAGAATTGAATAATAGTTAGAAATAAATGAATCATGAAAAAGATCATTTTATTCATATTTTAAATATTTCACAAGGTTTACTTTGGTAGCTTTAAAGGCTTTAATGCTAACCACAGAAAAAGTTAATATCAGCAACAAAACAAGACTCAAAAGATACGGCCACCACGGCATTTCTATTCGGTAAGCGAAATCTTTCAACCATTCGTTCATAGCATAATATCCAAACGGAAAACTGATGAAAACCGCCAAGATACAAATCAGTAAAAACCTTTTCGTTAAATCCCAAATGATCATCTTTTCATCGGCTCCCAATGCTTTTTTAATGGCGACATCTTTTAGTTTCTGATCGATCAGAAGAGATGACAACGCAAAAAGTCCGAGTAAAGCAACTGTCAAAACAATAGAATTCAGAATAGTGAATAATGTTCGCTGTTTTTGGAATTTTTCGAAAGTTTTTGCAAATCTTTTATCTACAAATTCATAGTCGAAAGGATAGCCTGGTTCAGCTTTTAGTGTCCAGAATTCTTTAATCTTTTCAATCGTTCCATTAATATCTTCTTTCGAAAGCTTGATCTGAACATTCTGCATATTGTTTTTCGCCCAGCTTCTATCATAATTAAAAAACAGAATAGGTTCTACAGGAGCGTCTACACCATTCATATTAAAATCTTTAAGAACGCCTAAAATTTTGTATTTTTTATGAGAATCCCAACCAGGATACACTTCTTTACCAAGCGCATTATTTTTATTCCAGCCCATTTTTTTAATGAATGATTCGTTAGCCACCACCCCAAACATCGTATCTGAAGCTTTTCGCATATCCAAATCTCTTCCCGAAGCAAATTTCATTTTGTAAAATTCAAAATAATTATAGTCTATTCCTCCCAGCGCTACGCCGTTTACTGCTTTTGTGGTGTCTAAAGCATTTTTTACCGATGAAGCATTCGCGATGCCGTTTGCCATGGTGTTGATGGATCCGGTAACTGCTTCTACACCGTGAATCTTAGAAATTTCAGTTTTTAGTCTAAGGTATTTTTTATACGTATAATCGTCTTGCCAATCGGTCTTTTTAAAATCAATCTGAATAACCTGATCGCCTTTAAAACCAAGGTCTTTATTCAGCATATAATTCACCTGAAAATAAATAATCAGAGAGCAGATGATAAAGAATGAAGAAACCGCCAGCTGTAAGGTTAAAATTGAATTTCGCAGCCAAATTCCGTGTTTACTTCTTGCAAAATTTCCTTTTAGGGTATGAATTGGCTTAAAATTAGAAAGATACAGCGCAGGAATAATGCCTGAAATAAAGGCAAAAACAATCAATAAAATTCCTGAATAAAGGAAGACTTTGGGATCATTTAATGTCATTTCTTTATTCAAAAATTTATTGTAAGACGGCAAAAGTATCTCTACCAATGCAAAAGCGATGATAAATGATGCCAAACAGATCATCAGATTTTCCAGTAGAAACTGCGTGATAATTTGCCCTCTTGTACTTCCACTTGCCTTTCTTATTCCGACTTCTTTTGCTCTTTGAGAAGCCTGTGCCGTTTTCAGATTAATTAAATTGATACCTGAAAGTAATAAAATCAATCCCGACAATCCTAACAGAACCATAATTGATCTTTTATCTCCTTTATTGATTCCCAACCCTTTCGCATCAAGTTTCATGGTACTAATCGGCGTGAGGAAAACCTCTGTTTTATCCTTTTCGTCATATTTTCCCGACCATTTCAGCATGGCAATTTTTTCATGCTCATTAAGTTGCTCAGAAAGTTTTTTCTCCAGATTTCTAACATCAGTTCCGGGTTTTATTTTAAAATACCCAATGTAGCTGTAATTCGTCCACTGAAGATCATTTCGGTCTATATCCTTATTTCGAAGAACAAACCCCGGAGTGAATACGGTATGGGAAGAAGGAAACTTATAAACCGCAGAAACTACATAATCTTTATTGTTTTGCCCGTCGGCTTTAATAATTTTTCCTATACATTCTTTATATTCATCACCAAAAAGTGCTTTTGCCGTTTCTTCTGAAATAGCAATTTTTCCGTCATCGCTGATGGCATTTTTTAAATTTCCGGCAATCCTTTCCATGGGAAAAAAATCGAAATAAGATTCTGTAGCCCAAGTGGCACTTGTATATACCGAGCGATCTCCCGCAATAAGACGCGTCTTAAAAAAATCCCAGGAATTAGCAATCGCAAAATCTTCAATTTCACTAAATTTTTCCTTCGAAACCGACAACGCAGGATAACTGGAAGTAGAAATAAATCCGAGAGAATTTTTATTTTCAACAAGATAAATATGGTCTTTATTCGGATTTCTGCTTTCATACGATTTCTCATCCATCCAATGGATAAATATCAACAGAAAAATACATAAGCCTACGCTTAGCCCCAATACATTGATGATGTTTGAAAGCCAGTTTTTCTGGTAATTGATAAATGCTATTTTGAGCCAGTTTTTTAACATAGGTTTTGGTTGTTGGTTGATCGGTTTTTGTTGTCAGTTGATGGTTTTTAGTTAATGTCTATATCAACTAAAAACCAACAACCATCAACTCATTACTCGTACTTCAGATATTTTATCAGGTTTACTTTTGTCGCTTGATAGGCTTTAATGCTCACCACAGCGAATGTCAAGACAAGTAAAATAAGTAAGCTTGCAATGAATGGCCAAACAGGCATATCAATTCTATATGCGAAATCTTTCAGCCACTCGTTCATTAAATAATAACTGATAGGAATGCTGATGAGAACGGCAACTAACGTAACCCAAAGAAATTGTTTTGTTAAGCCTAAAATTAATATTCCGTCTGAAGCTCCCAGTGTTTTTCGGATCGCCACATCTTTCAGTTTCTGTTCGATCATTAAAGAAGACAGTGCAAATAATCCCAATAAAGCCACCATTAAAACCATAGCATTTAGAATCGTGAACAATGTTTTTTGCTTTTGATAGGTTTCAAAGGTTTTTGCAAAATTTTTGTCCATAAAAGCAGACTCGAAAGGATAGCCCGGCTCTACATCTTTCATCCAATAATTTTTAAGCCTTTTTACCGTTGCGTTGATATCATCAGCCTTTAATTTTATCTGAATATTGTTCATTGTGTATCGTTTCCATTGTGTTTCTTTATAATGGAAAAACATGATCGGTTCTACTTCATTTTTTAAGCTTCTGATATTAAAATCTTTTACAACTCCAATTATTTTATAAGGTTTAATATCAAATCCGGGTCTTACTTCCCGTCCTAGAGCTTCCTCATCTTTCCAGCCAAATTTTCTCACCAACGCTTCGTTTACCAACAGCGTATTGATGGTATCGGAGGCTAAATTCCGATCCAACCATCGACCTTTAAGCAACTTAACTCCAATAAACTGAAGATAATCATAATCCATCGTCCCATGTTGTGCATTCAAACTTTGCTTCATATAATCAAAATTAGAACTGCTGAAATTATTGGTTCCCGGGTAAGCTTCTCCATAACTCACACTTTCCACTCCTTTTATTTTTGATATTTCCGTTTTTAATCGTTCATATTTCATCCAAGGTTTTTTTCCCGGATCATTAAAAGTGATTTGGAAAATCTGATTTCCATTAAAACCAAGATCTTTATTCATCATATATTCCACCTGAGAATTAATAATCAGTCCACCAATGATGAAAAAGGATGAAATAATAAGTTGCAAAGTCAAAATCCCGTTTCTCAACCAAATTCCGTGTCTGCTTCTTGAAAAATTTCCCTTCAATGTTTCAATAGCTTTAAAATTTGATAAATAAATCGCGGGAATTAACCCTGAAATTACCGTTACCAAAGCAACCATTCCGAACGAGTAGGCGAAAATATGCCAGTCATTCAGTTTCATTTCTTTATTAAAAAACTTATTGAAGCTTGGTAATAAAATTTCGGTTAAAGCCAAGGCAAGAAAATACGACAACAAACAAATCATGAATGTCTCTAAAAGAAACTGCATAATCAACGAAAATCTTGTCCCTCCGATGGCTTTTCTTACGCCTATTTCTTTGGCTCTCTGAGAAGCCTGCGCGGTTTTCAGGTTGATAAAATTAATGGCAGATAAAACTACAATCAGCACAGAAAGAGAAAATAATATGACTATTGTTTTAAGATCCGGGCCGCCAAACCAAGTCGATTTTGCATGTAATTTCATTTCATCAAGGGGCGTTAATAGAGAACTTTGGGGGCCATACGCATCGATAAATTCCTGAGGAGTCAGTCCTGCATTTTTAGCATCTCTATTGGCTCTCATCATCAGAATATCAAAGAATTTTCGTGGGAAAGCATCCGGATCGGCTCCTTTTTTAAGCTTAAAAAAACAGGCGTAATTGAAATTTCCCCATTGTTCTTTATCATTTTTAATCTGCGATACAGGTTGGATGACAAAATCGGGTTTAATATCACTGTTTCCTTCGGGCAATTCATATACAGCCGTTATGACAAAATTTTTATTATCAAATTTCACAGACTCACCCGCAACATTGGTTCTTCCGAAAAGATTCTTAGCAGCATCGGTAGATATCGCAAGATCGGACTCGTTTTTCAATGCATTTTTATAGCTTCCTGAAACTAATTTGAAAGGAAACAGGTCAAAAAAATGATCTGTTACATAAAAGCCGTTTTTCTGAAAGGCTGATTTCACTTTTGTCGTCATTTTGAAAGAGATCCCGGTATTGGTCAACAAAGCAAAATCTTCTATTTCGGGAATTCTTTCCTTAGCATTAACGGCCAAAGGGTAAGAAATAGATGATCCATAAGACTTTTCTTTGGTATCTTGAGTCTGAAAAAAATAAATATCATCCTTTTTAGGATTCCAGCTTTCGTAGGATTCTTCGTCATTCCAATGCATCAAGATCAGCATAAATCCCGTAAGACCAACAGTAAGACCAAACAGATTAATGACCGTGGAAAGCCAGTTTTTTTTATAATTTATAAAAGCTATTTTAAGCCAGTTATTCAACATAATTGTAATAGTATAAGGTATGAAACTCACTTTCAACCTGTTTTTAGGTCAAATTTTAAAAAGATGAGTTTTCATGGTTATTAGTTTACTATAATTTAGTTAATGAATTCTTCTAGTTTTGAAACGCCTGAGCTTCAGCTTTTTCAAAAACATCTCTTCTTTGCGTAGCATGCTCTTCATTGAAAATTTCACCATCTTTCATATTTACAATTCTGGAAGCAAAACCCGCATCGTAAGACGAGTGCGTTACCATCACAATCGTAGAACCTTCTCTGTGAAGTTCAGCCAAAAGATTCATTACTTCATTTCCGTTGGAACTGTCGAGATTCCCGGTAGGTTCATCAGCCAAAATTAATTTGGGTTTGGTGACTAAAGCTCTTGCCACCGCCGCTCTTTGTTGCTGACCGCCCGAAAGCTGTTGTGGATAATGTTTTGCACGATGGCTAATGTTAATTTGCTCCATGATCTCTTCCACTCGTTTTTTTCTTTCAGAAGAAGAAATACCGTTGTAGATCAATGGTAATTCTATATTTTCATATACCGTTAATTCATCTATCAGGTTGAAATTCTGAAATATAAAGCCTATATTTTGCTTTCTGATGATTGATTTTTTCTTTTCGCCAACATTCAAGGTTTCCACATCAGCAAATTTGTAAGAGCCTGTGGAAGCGTCATCCAGCAGTCCCAAAATATTAAGAAAAGTAGATTTTCCACATCCTGAAGGGCCCATGATGGCGACAAATTCCCCTTCTTTGATATGAAGGCTCACATTATTTAAAGCATTGGTTTGTACGTCTTCCGTTTTATAGATTTTTGATAGGTTTTGAATATTTATCATGATAGTATATTTTTTAGTTTGTTGATTAATTATTATTTCCAGTTTTTAATGGTGTAATTCAAAGTTTTGTTATGGTCTAGGGACAAAGAAACGTCTTTACCTTCTTCAATACCGTCAATAATCCCTTCGGTTTGCCAGCTTCCTTTCGTAAATTTGAATCTCAAATCGGGATATGTTGTGAAAGTAATTTGTCTTGTCGTTTCACTGGTTTTATTTAATTTTATTTTCTGTGGATTCCAACTTCCAATAGCTGACTGATTTCCCGTAATATAAACATCGCCACTGTTTTCAGGCACCGTAAGGTTTACAGTAATTTCATATTTTTCAATAGGTAAATTCAGTTTCATTCTTACTTTTTCTACATTGGTTTCATCTAAAACAGTGAGTAACTCAGGAACAAAATCTTTAAAGGTTTTATATTTTTTTCGGTTGTTTTCATACTCCGTCATTTTCTTTTCAAACTCAGGAATAAGAACAAAATGATTATCTTTAACATGTTGCTTTCTTAAATTTTCCGCTAACTTGTGATTGCCGTCAGCAAGAGCAATTCGAATCTCACCCGTTCTTACAATATGCTCGGCAACACAAGACGGCCAATAAGAATATCCCTGTCCATCCATCTTATCGATCAATGCTTCAGACATCAGATTGTTAGTTTTATTTATTCGGTTCTCATATTCACCTAAATGCTGATTCACAAATGAATGTCCAAATTCGTGAGTAATAAGAAAATTGATAGTTTCGGGATGATTAAATCCAAATTCTTTATAGTCTTTGATATTATTTTCTTTTTTTAACGGAACATAGGCACTGCTGATCATGTTGGCAATTTGCCCTTGTTCAGATTTAAACATAGGACCGTTCCCATGCCAAAAGACTTCGCTATAAGGCAATACATCAAATGGATTGATATAAAATTTATAAGCGAGAAACTTTTCACCATAATATTTTTCCATTTTTGACATATACGAATCGGGAATATTATTTCGGACTTCTTTTTTTGCGCCTTCTAAAAATTCACCTTGATCTTTAAAGAATTTCTCTAAATTTCTTTCAATATAAAAAAGCCTTAACTGTTCCGCAAACTTTTCGACGGCAGCCCTTTTAGCAGGATCTTTTTCTTCAATGGCATACGCATAGCCTTTTGCTGGAAAAATATTGTGTTTTAATAATACCTGATACGAAAGATCCTGCTGTTGACCAGCCACTTTCAGATAATCCTGCATATCTTTTATCATCTTGGAATTATCATATTTTTCCATTTCTTTATTCGCCAAATCGGCCAATGGAAGATAACTTATATCCGTCTTTCCATCGATATAAAAAAGTCGTCCTTGCTCCTTAGCTACCAAGTATTCCACAATAGAATAGGTCGCAATATTGGGACTGAATTCTACATCTACTTTTACTGACTGAGATTTGAGATCAGCAGCCATCAGATACAGAATAAGTATTAATATACTTTTATATTTCATCATTTAATCTGAGTTTTTATAGTTTCAGTTTATTTTTTAATTTCCAGGATTTCGTATTTCTTGAGTTCAGAATAATCTGAAGTAATCACGGTTTCTCCTGCTTTCAACCCCGAAACGACTTCGTAAGATAACGGATTTTCCCTTCCCAGCGCAACCGTTCTTTTTTCAGCTTTATTACCTTTTACTACAAATATCCACTTTCCGCCGGTATCTTTATAAAAATTACCTTTAGAAACCATTAGACTTTGAGTATCGGCAGATAGTTTCAGTTTTACGCCAAAAGTCATCCCTATTTTTAAGTTTTCCGCTTTGGCATCCGTGAAATTCAATTCTACAGAAAACTGTCCGTCTTTTACTTCAGGAAGAATTTTAGTAATAATCACTTCATATTGCTTTCCATTGTTTTCCAAACTGCCTTTAATTCCCGTTTGAAGTTTATTAATATAATATTCATCTACTTTTGCAACCAGTTTATATCCATCCATCAAATCAATTTTTCCAATACTTTGCCCCGTCGTAAGATTTTCTCCAATCGAGACAGTAAAAGAAGAAAGCCTTCCCGAAGCAGGTGACATAATCAGGAAATTATTTTTATTGGAACGCAAAATCTGCATACTTTTTTCCATTTGAGCAATTGACGAATTTACCGCGGAGATCTGAGAAGCTCTGGATTTTTTTTCATTGGAAGCACCATTTTCAACGATGGATTTTCTCTGTTTTTGATAATTAAGATTTTGCAAACTTATATCATAATCTGTCTTTTTACCTATTTCGGCATCATAAAGACGTTTTTGCAAATTGAAGCTTTGCAAGGCTGTATTATAATCATTCTGAGCCTGTAATAATTCTTTATCCTGGGCAAATTCCTGATTTTTCAGTTCCAAAAGAGAGCTTCTCATCTGGCTGATCTGCTGCATAATACCCGTTTCCTGATTTAAATAATTAAATTCTGTATTCGGATTATAAACCTGCGCAATAGGTTGCCCTTTTGTAAGTATTTGTCCGTCTTCCGCAAAAATTTCTTTGATGGCTCCGCCTTCCAGAACATTTACCAACGAAGAATTTAATGATTGTGTTTGCGCTGTCACCATCAGCATATCTTCAAATTTACCTCGTGTAACTTCATCAATCTGAATATCTTCCGCTGAAACATTATACGTTTTTTTTTGTTCCATAAAGTAAATACTGAAGACAGATAATCCTGCCACAACCACTACTCCTCCTAAAACAAATTTTAATTTAGATTTCTTTTTTACTATTTTCGTATCCATATTAAAGATAACTCGTTTGCTTACAATTAATTACACAATACCGAGACCAAAGAATTATAATTTTGTAATTCATTGAAAATCTGAAACAAGGCTTTTTGATTAACTTTAGAAACTGTTCATTTCCGAACACTTTTTGTGCGAAAACGGACACTTTTAACTTAAACTGAAAAAGAGTTTTGATTTAATTAAATAAAAAACAAATAATGCGTAAAAAAGAAGCTCATATTTTAATAGTTGACGATGATGAAGATATTTTATTTTCAGCAAGAGTTTGGCTAAAAAAATTCTTTTCACAGGTAAGCTGTCTCAGTCAGCCCACGAAAATTTTGAAATTTTTAACTGAAAATCAGATTGATGCAGTGGTTTTGGACATGAATTTCCGAAAAGGATTTGAAAACGGACAAGACGGATTGTATTGGATGAACGAAATAAAAACCGTTGAACCCCAGCTTCCTATCATCTTAATGACCGCTTATGGCGAAGTTGAGCTTGCGGTGGAAGCCTTAAAAAACGGAGCTTCAGATTTTATCTTAAAACCCTGGAATAACGAAAAATTATACGCTTCTGTAAATTTAGCTGTTGATATTTCGCGGAAGAATAAAAAGCTGAGTCAGTGGGAAAATATCAATCAAAAAAGCAATCAATATCAGTTAGACACTCACTCCGTAAAAATGCGGGATATTTTAGACCAAATTGAAAAAGTAGCGCCTACCGATGCAAACGTTTTACTTTTAGGCGAAAACGGAACCGGAAAATATGTATTGGCAGAATCAATTCATGAACAATCAGACAGAAAAAATGAGCCCTTTGTTCATATTGATTTAGGTAGTATTTCAGAAAATCTTTTTGAAGCCGAGTTATTCGGTTATAAAAAAGGAGCCTTTACAGATGCGCATCAGGATTATGCCGGAAAGATTGAAAATGCCCAAAACGGAACCGTTTTTTTAGATGAAATCGGGAATCTTCCGTTGCAGCTTCAGACTAAACTTTTAAGCTTAATTCAAAATAAAAAACTGTCAAGAATTGGTGAAACCAAAGAAAGGCAACTGGATGTCCGCTTTATTTTTGCCACTAATGAAAATTTGAAAAAAGCCGTTGGAGAAAACCGTTTTCGTCAGGATTTGTATTATAGAATCAATACCGTTGAAATTCAGATTCCGGCTTTGAGAGAGAGAACAGAAGATATTGATCTTTTGTCACAATATTTTTTGAACCGATACAAACAAAAATATCATAAACCAAATTTAGAATTAGACGAAAATTTATTAACTAAGCTTAAAAATTATCCTTGGCCGGGAAATATTCGTGAATTGGATCATTGTCTAGAAAGAAGTGTAATTTTATCCAACTCAACCGATCTTCAGTTGTTGATGCCTCAGCATGAAGAACAAGAAAACACCATTATTAACCTGAATATTGAGGAAATGGAAGAAGTTTTAATAAAAAAAGCTTTAAAAAAGCACCGAGGAAATATTTCGTCAGCCGCTGAAGATTTGGGGCTTTCGAGAGCTGCGCTGTACAGAAGAATGGAAAAATTCGGTCTATAATTCACATAAAATTTTGAAATTGAATGAATAAAAATAATTATATCTGGTTGATTTACATTTTACTTTCCATTATAAGCGGAATGTTTTGCTATCATTTTTTTATTGAAAGAAAATGGATCAACGTGATTCTTTTCACTTTGATGATTGCTGTCTTTTTATTTCTAGCTAATTCAGCATTTTTAAGTCAGATTTCAAAAACAGAGAAAATTATTTTATCAATTCTCAGAAAAGATTTTTCATTATTTCCTAAAGAAGACGGTACAGAATTAACGAACAGCAGCGTAAAGTTGTATTATCAAAGTAAAAATGAGCATCTATCGTTGTCATCTTATAAGCTTCTTTATGAAAGTATTTTAGACCAACTGGAAATTGGATTAATGATTTTGTCTGAAAAAGATACGGGATGGAATGTTTTTTATGTAAATCCTACTTTTCTTGAAATTTTGCAGATTCCAAAATATAATTCGTGGAATTTATATGAAAATAAAATCCCTGAGTTTTATCAATTGATTAAAAAAACAAATTATGAAAGTTCACAGGATTTTTTTGATATTTCAATTCGTCAGAACACCAAACAATCTTTCTCTTTGAGAACAAAACAAGTTAAAAATGTTCAGCACAGCTTTTATATTATTAGTTTAGAATCTGTTCAGAAAATTATTGAACAAAAAGAAAAACTGGCGTGGAATAACCTGATGAAAGTGATTTCCCATGAATTGCTTAATACTTTGACACCCGTAAACAGCCTGATTCAGAATTTAGAATATATCAGCAATCAGGAGGTCGTAGATAAAGACGATCAACAGGAAATGAAGGAGAGCCTGGCGATTATCAATTCGAAATCCAAACAACTACTGAATTTCGTCAATAATTACCGGCAGGTTGCCGAACTTCCAAAACCTTCACTGGCAAACGTTTCCCTGAAAAGAATAACAGAAAATGCAATCGCTTTTCTTAGGCAGGAATTTGAAAAGAATAAAATTAAGGTTATTACTGATTTAGATGAACAATTTATTTCAGCAGATCAGAAAATGATCGAACGCTGTGTCATCAACCTTTTTCTGAATGCTATTTTTGCAGTGAATGAAAAAGAGGAAAAAATCGTTACAATAAGCATTAAACAAAAAAATAACCGCGTCGTTTTAAGCATTTCTGATAATGGATCAGGAATAACAGATGAAATAAAAGATAAAATTTTTCTTCCATTTTTTACCACCAGAAATAACGGCTCCGGAATTGGGTTAACGCTTTCAAAAAGTATTATGGAAGCCCACAAAGGTTACCTGAATTATCAGAGTCTTGATGAAGGAAGCTGTTTTGAGATGTGGTTTTTGAGGTAAGCTTTCTCACCGTAGAATTACAGCTTTGCATAATTTGAGATTACATTCCCAAATCCTTCCAGAATTGTACTGCTTTTTTGCAGTATGAAATCAACACAGCAACAGTTTATCATTATTTTAGCCTTATTTTTAAGCAATTTTATTTTTGCACAAACGAATGTCAATCAACCTAAACCCGTTAAAATTTCACATGCCGAACCCCTTTATGCCGATCTAGTAAGAGATCTTGGAGCAAGAAAAGGAGAAAAAGAATTTAATTTAGGCGCCGGATTTATAAATCATAAAGGGTACAGTGAATATTCTTCTTTAGTGGAATATGAATTTGCCCCTGTCAACCGTTTAGGACTTGAAGTAGAGGCCGATTTTTCTTTTTTCAGGAGATCTGAAAAAAATTCAGCAGTTCCAGGAGACCGACTTGAAAATTTACGTTTCTCTATGCAGTATTCCTTTTTTGTTTCTGAAAAAATCAACACTACGTTGGCAGCCGGATATACACAGGTTTTTGAATTTACTGATTTTAAAAATTACGGAAAGAACAACCTTTTCACTGGCACCATATACAATCCTTTTGTTATCGCAGCCAAAAAATGGGGCAGCAATTTTCATACACTGATGTATGCAGGACCTCTATTTAAGCACAATTTTGATCGGTCAGAAACAAATATCGATTGGCAGATTAATACTTCGTTTATTTATACCATTCCCGGTAGCGGACATTTTGTTGGGGTTGAATTTAACAAAGAATTTGATCATGGTAAATTTGAAATGACCATTCGTCCGCAGGTGAAAATAAAAATCAATAAAAAACTGGCACTTGGAGCCGTGGCGGGCATCCCAGTTCATAAAGAAGAAGGTTTCAGTAGTTTTTTCAGAGTTATTATTGAACCATAGAAAATATTCAACCTCTTGAATAAGGTTTTCAAGAGGTTGAATTTAGTTTAAAATCAATTTTTTATTTATAATTTGGAATCGAAAGATTGGTATTAATTAATATTGTATCCCGATTATTCCGTATTTCAAATTTGCCAGAATTGCCATTATATAAATATTCAGCATAATCTTTTTTCTGATGTTTATAATATTCCTGAATCGTTGTAGGATTTTCTTTGTAAATAATTTTCAAAACACTGTCCATTTTAATTTCTGTGTTTAATTTTCTACCTGTAAAAGCGACATCATTTTCATTCAAAGTACTGTTAGGAAATGGATTAAGATGATTTTGTTCCGTAAACTCTTCAATTTCTTGTTTAATGGTATCTTTCACACTATTTCCAGCGTAATTTTCTTCAGCAGGCGAACTGATAAAACTTTTTCCTTCTTTGGAAAACATAAAATAAAACACCAACATTCCGATGACGGACAGTCCCAATATTATAGAGATTATAATGAAAACAGGAGAATTGCCTCTGCTTTTTACAGGTTGCTTACTGTATCCGGAAAGCACTTCATCAGAAGATGAACTCATTACCAAAGACGGAGATCGTTGCTTGGTGGCTGACGATGACGATAAAGACGACAAACTTTCAATTCTACTGTTTTGATTGATTTTTTCTGTAAAAATCTTTTTATTTTCTTGATGAAACTGTTTTATTACCACTAACTTTTCTCCTGATTTCAGTTTACTGATACATTCATTTAGCTTTAATTCAAATTCATTGAAATTTGCATTCACGGCTTTTACTTTTTTCTTTGACTCTTCTATTTTAACTGAATTTTCTGCATGCTTTTTTTCATTCAGTTGAATTTTATTTTCAAGCTCGCTTATTAATAATTTTCGTTCATCTTCTAATTTCTGTTTTTCATTTTCATAAGAATGAGTAGTCTTTTCAAGCAAGCTTTTCTGTTCATCATCAAATTTTTTAATCTCGTTATTCAGCCCCGGAATTTCAACAATTTTAAAGATTCCTTTTTGATTCACAAATTCTGCGATCTCCTTAGCATCCGTGAAATAGATCATATCGTAAACATTCAGAAGCACTGTTGTTCTGTTAAAAAGTTCCTGCAATTGTGAAGGTTCTGTTTTACAATAAACAACGAGATAATTTCCTGTACTTTGAGAAAAATTGAGATCATCCAAAGGTTTTTCATTTAATCCGATTTTATCAAAATCTTTAGGTTTTGAAACGGAAAAATCTTTTGAATGATTCACAATAAACGTTTCATTCTGAACATTTTTATTTTCCAGATTGGTATGAAATTCATTCAAAACATCAATAATAAGATTTTCGTTCGCCGAAGTATTCAGAAAAATCAAACTTGAACCGACGAAGGTTCCTCCCCGTTCGGAATTCTGCTCTTTCGCAAAAGTATAGATTGAGTACGAAATAATATTCTGTCCTGCCGCAGCTTCTTTTCGGATTCCATAGAGTTTCGTATTTGGAAAAAGCTTAATTGCATCCGTTTTCAGATCAAATGTTTTGATTTGCTTTGATAACTCTGCATTTCCCCCCAGCAAAGATTGCCTAAAGCCGTTGGGATTTCCAAAAGTCCCGAAGGCACAAAAAAAATAAGAACTGCTCATGAATTGGTAAAACTAAATTTTAAACGCTCCCAAAAAGTCCCTTCATAATCCAGATCATAGCCTACAATGCTTCGGTAAAGCCATTTCGACAAAACCTCAGCCGTTGAAAGATTCAACAGACTTACTTTTTCCTGTCCGACAGAATTTTGTACACTTCCAATCGTGTAATACGTTTTGCTTAAACCATAGGTATCAATTCGTTGCGCGGTCATGGGAAGACGTTCGTTTACAAAACCGTCCAGTTCTTCAGGGCTTTCCACATCCATTCTTCCCGATTTGTCCCATTTTGAAACAATTAAAATAGCATTTACGGATCTCAGATTTTTCCCTTTTCTCTCCAGCTCATCCAGAAATTCATTGATCAAGCTATCGTCTCGGTGCGCCGATTCATAACTTGTAACAATGATAAAAGTAAGCGGAATATTGGCATTCAGGAAAGACTCAATGCTGCTATGATAACTTCCTCCCCTTCTAATTTCGTTGTGATTTTCACCCGAAGTTTCCAAAAAAGTAAGATCAATCGGGACTACCCTTTTAGACTTATTATTCGGTTCAAAAACCAAATCCAGACGTGTGACCTGATCTCTCGTGGTTCTGTTGGGTAAAACTCCTTGTCTGATATTTTCAAAGAAATCTGACAAAAGTACATTGGCTTCCTTAGAATTCGGAGTTCCCAGTTTCGGACGTAAAACTCCGGCATGAGAACGCAAATAATACAACATGGAAGAAAGAATCACCGATTTTCCGGATTCTGCTGTACCAAAGAAAAATACGAAGTTGCTGTCTTTATTTTTTATATCATTTGAAATGGTTCTCGCAATCGGCACAAAATCTTCCTGAACGTCGTTATTTGTTTCAAAAGACAGAGGTTTCAGCATCTCCTCTGTTTCGCTGTCGAAAGATAGCGGCTTAAAATTATCGTGATTATCCATGGCTTAGTTATTTGGAATTAAAGTTCTTCCGCTTCTTTTGTTGTTAAATACACTTCCGCGGTTATTTCTGTTATTGTCTGGGCTTGTTACCAGTAAAATAATGATTACAATCACAAAATCCAGCAAAATACAGCCCGCCAGCACTACAAACTGATACATTCCGAAATGCTTGATAGCATGTTCAAATGCAAAACCTATTTTTCCCACTTCCTGTGTTTGGGAAACCAAAGGTTCAAAGCTGATTTTGTCTTTTCCCAGCACATTTTCTGCGCGACTTCCCAATTTGTTATACTCGGAAAGGGATTCATCAATAATTCCTTGGGACAGTTTATCTTTCTCATTTTTAGAGAGAAGCAGCAATTCCTGAATGTTTTTATTCCATTTTGCAGTGGCAAGATTAATATCTGTTTTCAGTACGCGCTCTTCGGTAGATAAATCAGAAACCATATTATCGATCTGATTGCCCATTCTTTCAGCAAGATCTGCATAATCATTTCCTACAGGTGTTAACAAATCTACTTTTTGTCCCGTCAATTTTTCAATATCAGCGATCAGGGAAAGAGCACGACTTCCAATTCCTTTATTTCCGGGATCTTTAATCTGTTCCATCAATTGTTTTTTCTTTATTTCAATATTTTGGGTCGTCGATTTATTATACTTATAATTCAGTTTAGACTCAATGTTTCCTTCCAAATCCGTAAAGCTTTTATTGATGGTTCTAAGTTCATCTGTGTAAATATCCGTCTTCATAAATCTCGTATACAACGCGTTAAAATTAGCAATGAAGCAAAATGAAGCGATGAAAATGTAAATTCCGACAAGATTTCCTGTGGGTCTACCTTCTAATTTGGCACTTCTCAGCAGCCAACAGAGAAAAAGAAGCAATAGCGAAAGAACCAGTGCTATAACGAATGATGCCGATCCGAAAATCTGTTGTAGACCCAACCAGGTCTGGTAAAAGCTGACACTGATGAGAAGTAATGCAAGGACTCCCAAGAAGAGATCCGATGGTGTAGTTTTTTTATTCATAAGACATTTAATTATTTTTATAAACTTTTATTTATAAAACCATTAATTTTATAATGCCCGAAACTACAACCAATGAACAAAAAAAAATTACGGCTTCCCGTAATTTGTGAATTTTGTATTTCGAAGTTTTCAGTTAAGAAAGTTCAAAGACTTAGTATTTTTTTTGAAGCTTTTTCGCGCTTTCCGCACTCGCTATTTCTTTTTGTTTCGGGGGGGGGGGGGGGGGGGGGGGGGGGGGGGGGGGGGGG
>NZ_JBDFPQ010000005.1:0-285330 GCF_039672645.1 Chryseobacterium sp. C39-AII1 | reverse complement strand
CCCCCCCCCCCCCCCCCCCCCCCCCCCGAAACAAAAAGAAATGAGCTCAAACAAATGCTGCAATCACGGCTAGGAAGCAGTCGTTCTTTTAATATTTAGTCAACCAAATAAAAAAGAACAAAACCCATTGAGCTCCAGTTGTAATCCAGATTAAATTTCGACTCGGTTCAGAAATACTATTTAAACTTTGAATTGTTTTAATTTTAATAATATCATAAAAATTCAGATTTTCCTGATTAAAATCGATATCATCCATTTTAATTTTTTCCATTCCAAAAACAATGATTTTTTTCAACCATTTATTTTCCGACTTATCGTTTTTAATGGCATTGATAACTTTTAATTTATTTAAAGTAAAATCTCCCGTATTTTTCATGACCTGAGGCTGTTTCTTCTGAACGGCAGATAGTATTTTATCCAAAATTGGAGTAATAACACTTTCAGATTTATCATTAATTAATCTATTTGCAAGCTTCGATAAAATATATTGATTTCCAAGGGTAAAAAATAAAAACGGACTCGCAAAACATGTAATTAGCCAAAGAATAGAACCTACCGGTCTCGACAAAAATACCATAATGAGAAATGGTGCTGCTCCCGCATGACCAGAATGTCCTGCATCAATACCTTTGGTTAAGAGAATAAATTCAATTACAACGAGTAAAATGGTTGAAAAGGCACCTAAAAGATTAATTTTTAAAAAGCTAGAAATAGCAATCGCCGAAAGTTTAGCAATATACTTCAAATTTTCTTTCATGAATGGTTATTTTATTTTTGAGTTTGAAAGATAGCTGTATTCAGAAGAATATTCAAGTTAAAAGCGATTTTTATTATCATTTTTATACAAATAATGATCTTGTAAAAATTTTAGCCCATTTAATATTCAATTTAAATCAAATTATTAGAAACAATATACGACAACGCCTCTGTAATATTATTAACTCCAATTTTTTCGAATAATTTACTGCGATGAAATTTTATGGTATTTGGAGAAACGTAGAGTTGTTTTGCAATCTCATCAATCGTTAAACCTTGCAGATACAATCGTATAATTTCTATTTCTCTCATTTTCAATGTGATTTTATATTCTTGAGTCCATTTTTCGGTGTCGAGATTGTAGCGCCAATAAGAGTCGGAAGTATTTGAAGTTACACATATATTTCCGGCAGTTTTATGTAATGAATAGGAAGCAATGCAGACAATTTTAGAAATATTTCCCTCTTCAGAAATTTCCACAGGAGTAATTTTATGATTGACTAAAATATCCCTGCTATCAGCATTTTTTATATGAAAATCGTAGGTAATGGTATGAGATTTTTTTTCTTCTTCATTGAGGCATTCATAGAATTTAAATCCTTCGGTATGCACTTTTTTTAATATTGTGATATCTTCTTTTTTAGCATATTTCCGAAAGAATTTGTATCCAAGCTTTTCAACTTCAGAAGATTTTAGTCCAGAAAAGAGAAACAGTTTTTCAGAAATAAATTCTATTTTCTGCGTTTCAAGATCTACAATATAGATACTCCCAAAAATGTTTTTACCAATCGCCTGAAGTACATTAAAATACTTTTCTCTGGCTTTTTTATTTTCCAAATAAATATCCTCTTTACAGAACGAATTTATTGCATCCTTCATTATATTTTTGATCTGATTTTGGTGTGATTAAAACTAAAAACGAGCTAAGGGTTATTGAATAAATTTCACCTGAGCTTCAATTTTCATATATGATTATCAGCAAATACTTCATTATAAATAAAGCAGTAAAATGATTTTAAAATCTCCCTTAATTTTGATTTCAGACAAAAAAATTATTATATTTATAAAAATTTATTTTGTGCGTCAAAAGAATTTTTTACTGAAAAAAAATTAAAGAAAGATATTTTATCATATTAAAGTTTTAAATATAGATATATTAACTACAAAACTATACAAAAGTATAGTAATATTAAAATTTTATTAAATTATCTTTATGCACACATTACTAAAGATGTAAATTTTAAAAATAATCCTATTCCAACATGAAAAAATATTTAATAAAAAGTCATTTTACCTAATTTCTCAGGTCCACAATATCACTATTTAGAGAAATAATAAATAGTAGATTTGCCCGCTAGTTTACTGTATATGCACTACGAGAGGCTTTTGCTTCTTGTGGCTATCTTTTATGCTTATTATCTGTCATTAAAATTACAATGACATAAGTTGAGTATTGCCTAATAATTTAAAAATCAAAATCATTAAAATAAAAACCTTCAAATAAAGCACTAAACATTTCATTAAACTCTAAAATATAATTTATATGAGAAAATTTTTACCTATTTTTTTATTTTTATTGGGAACGGTCGTCTTTGGGCAAACCTGTGCCCCACTTCCGGTACCCTTTTTACAATCATTTAGCACGGCTGCACTTCCAACTTGTTGGACGAATCAAAATCCCACAACTACTTCCACCAACGTAAATGTAAAGTGGAAATTTTCGGGATCAGCTGGCTACGGAGCAACAGGGAACGGAGGTAAGCCTGCAGGAACTTTTGCATGGGTAGACGCCTCTACACCAAATGTAAACGAGCATAATGTAGAATTGATCAGTCCAGAAATTAATCTGACGGGATTAACGACACCTTATGTTAAATTTGAATGGTTTAAAGATCATCTTACCGCTTTAAACGGAAGTGTTCCCACTGCGGAAAACAATCAATTAAAACTAGAAGTAAACGATGGCTCAGGCTGGGTGCAAATCTGGGCCAGCAATTCTAACAGCCCCGAATGGAGAACAGTGGGAGTTCCTTTAGCATCAAGCTATGTAGGCGCAACAATTCAGTTAAAATTTACTGTTGATAAAGATGTTCTTAGCGGTGGTGATTTCTATGATGATATTTTATTAGATGAAATACAAGTCATAGAAGCCCCAACGTGTTTTGAGCCTGAAGATATGCCTGTAACGAATATTACACCAAACTCTGCGACCATAAACTGGACAGCTCCTTTGTCTCCGGCACCCGCTCCGGCAAACGGATATGAATATTATTATTCAACAACTAACACACCTCCCGGATCAACCACTCCCGGAACGGCAACAGCAGCATTGGATGCCAGTTTGACTCCTTTAGTAGCAGGAACCACCTACTACTGGTGGGTAAGATCTGTCTGCTCGCCAACAGATAAATCGGAATGGGTAGCAGGCGCAGCATTCACACCAGGGCAAATCGGAGTTGGAACGGCAACTCACGCTTTCCTGCCTGTATATTCTTGCTCGGCATTTAATTATTCTCAGCAAATTTATACTGCTACTGAAGTTGCAGCTGCTGTCGGTACGAATAATTATATAACTTCGGTTAAGTTTTTTGTTTCAACAACAGGCACAGCTCAGGCAAATTATAACCAATGGGTAGTCTATATGGGAAATACTTCTCAGACAGATTTCGCAACAACATCAAGCTGGGTTCCGTCTGCATCATTAACGCAGGTTTATACAGGAACTTTGCCGACAATGACGCCCGGAACCTGGGTTGAAATACCATTAACGACCCCTTTTTTATGGGATGGCACAAGTAATATGGTAATTGCTGTTGACGAAAACTCTACAGGAACTTCATGTACGGCCAATTGGGGAAGCTACTCTACCACGCCAAACCGAGGAATGATTTATTATAATTCAATAACTAATCCGGATCCTACTAATCCGCCAACGGGGATCAGCAGATATTCCGTTCTTCCTAGAATTCAACTGACTGGAACTAGTTTACCTGTATGTACAAATGCCCCACCAACCAATATTACAGTAAATAATATCACATCGACTTCCGCTACTGTTTCATGGGCAGCCACTGCAAATGCAACCTATGTGGTTCAATACAGAACATTACCATCTGGAGCATGGCAAACGATAAATGTTACAACACCATTTACAAATACATTAGTTATTCCCGGACTTACGGAATCTACACAATATGAAGTACAAATTGCAACAATCTGCGGAACTCAAGGGGCATTTTCTACGCCTGTTAACTTCACAACTCCCGCTTTAACCTATTGCACAGCAAATCCGACAACAGTAACGAATGCTTACATCAGTAACATAACGATGGTAGGAACAAACGTTCCTTTAACGAGTAATGATTCGGGATCTTCCACTTATACAGATTACTCTTCAGATCCTACCAAAACTATTACTTTGCTGAGAGGTTCTGTCAACAATACACTTTCAGTTGCAAGAGCAATTGCATCCGGAACATATACAACCAATGCCTGGATCGACTTTAACGGTGACGGAATTTTTGATAATAACCCTTCCACAATAGCAGGTGGCGAAAGAATTATGAATTTAGGCTATTCCAGCACGACTCCTCTTACCGCTAATTTTGATGTTCCAGCCAATGCTTATATCGGAACAAGTAAAATTAAAATGCGCGTAATGACTTATTCATTAACTCCAACCAATGCCTGCGATCCGCTTACAGGAAATGGTGAAGTTGAAGATTATTACATTAAATTTATCGATTTACAACCTTGTACGACGGCAATACCTACTAATATTGCGGTAAATAATATCACTCACAATTCTGCGTATGTATCTTGGTTGCCAACAGCTGGTGCAACCTATGTAATAAGATGGAGAGAGGGAACCACAGGCGCATGGATGCCTTCTGCAGCAGGTCTTACCCTTCCGGCAGGGCAAAGTTATCATACCATTACCGCGCTTAACGAGCAAACTTCTTATCAGGTTCAGGTAGCAACAATTTGTAGCGGAACTCAAGGAGCATTTTCTCCTAGCGTAGGATTTACCACTCCGCCACTGACATATTGCAGTATGACGGGAACAGGAACTAATGATTATATCTCAAATGTAAAAGTTACGCCCGTTAATTTTGCAGAAATGGAAAATGCTTCCGGTCAGACAAATTATATCAATTATACCACTCCTCAAACGCTTATTAATTTGGAAATTGGATCTATTGGAAATCAATTGACCGTTAGTAAAGAATGGCAGGGAACCAATTATTCAGATGCAGTATATGCGTGGATCGATTGGGACAGAGACGGTGTTTTCACAGATGCAGAAAGAATAATGACATCCGCAGCAAGTACAACAACTCCTGTATCTGCTTATTTTGATGTTCCTTCTACCGGAATATATACAGGCTTTTACAATACCACAATGAGGGTTGTTTTAAAACGAAGCAGCGCACCTGTAATGTGCGTAAACCCTGCAAACGGAGAGGTAGAAGACTATGCGGTAAAATTAAGACCATGTAGCAATGCAACACCGGGAAATCCTGTATTCACGAATATCACTCATAATTCAGTAAATATCAACTGGGCTATAGCAACCAACAACACAGCCTTTGTTTTAGAATACAGACCTGTAACAACTCCAGCATCTGCATGGACGACATTGAACCTTTCTATCATAGCAGGAAATCCACCATTATTTATTGATGCATTAACACCAGCAACAACCTACGAAGTAAGAATTGCAGCAGTGTGCGGAGGCACAGGAATAGGCACATACACTCCTGTTCAGGCATTTACTACACGATGCGATCCTACTCCGCCAACATTGGCTATCAGCAATATTACATCGAATTCAGCAGTGGTAACCTGGACTCCTATTGTGCCTAATGCAAACTATATTTTAAGATGGAGAGAAGTAGGAACTACCTTTTGGAACGAACCTACCATTCCGCAACCGCCAGCGAATTCATATACTATTCAAAATCTTGATCCTTTCACGAAATATGAAGTTCAGGTGGCAAATATTTGCGCAGGTGAGACAACGGCAAATCCGTGGTCGAATCCAAAAGTATTTATAACAGAAAGAATTTGCGAAATGCCGCCTCCAGGGCTTACCATTACAGCAATAACTCCAACAACAGCAAATGTTACGTGGGATGCTTTCCCGGGAGCGACTTATATTTTAAGATATAGAAAAGTGGGTATTCCAAGTTGGATCAATGTTCCTGTAAGTACAAATAATTACATGATTACGGGATTATTAGAGCTTACAAAATACGAAATGCAGGTAGCCAATGTCTGCAACGGAACTCCGGCAAACTTCACAAGTTTATATTATTTCACTACGCCAACGGTAGTTTACTGCCCAATGTCATCCGCAACTTCTTCTACAGAATTTATTTCTAAAGTAACGGCAAAGCCAAATGGCAAACCAGAAATGATTAATGAATCTGTAGCATCAACTTATTCTGATTACACCGGAAACAATTTGAAATTCATTGAATTAATTCAAGGTTCAACGGGAAATCAGCTAATTATTGATAAAAATCTTGCGGGAAATGCAGTAGCAGGAGTCGCTGTTTGGATTGATTTTAACAGAAACGGCGAGTTTGATATTGATGAAAGAATTTTGGCAGACGGCCCGAATAATAACCCGACGGCAAGTACCGTTTTCAATGTTCCGAATGATGCTTTCATCAGCTTAACAGATCATAAATATGTTGTGATGAGAGTTGCTTTACAAAAAGACGGAATACCTGTAAACTGTACTAATTTCCAAAGTGGTGAAGTAGAAGATTATACCGTAAGAATTTCTAAAAATAATATTCAAAATAATGTAAATCAGGATGACATTCATATTTATCCAAATCCTGTAAGTACAACTTTGCATATTACAAACATTAGTGCAAAAGCAAACTATAAAATTTACGGTGCTTCGGGAAGATTAATATCAAACGGAGTAATTCTTAACAATTCTATTGATGTAAGCAATCTTATAAAAGGTGTTTATATTATTGATATAGAAGATGTTAAAGGTTCAATTCAGAAGAAATTTATTAAACAATAATTGATTTTCATATTCAAATTATTCTCATATTATTAACTAAAGCGGATTCTTTTTTATAAAGGATTCGCTTTTTTATTTTTATTAAATGTGGATACAATAATAATCTCTACTGACAAACTGTTGTCTTAACAACGCATTACATTTGTTTCATAATTAAATTATTATTTAAAATGAATGTCGTTTCACTAAGAATCATCACAGCGGAGATCGAAAATTTGGTTAAATTTTACGAGCAAATAACAGTTGCAAAAGCCATACAGTATACTCCTGATTTTGCAGAAATTCAAATACCAAATGCCACAATTGCCATAGGAAGTGTAAAAACATTACAGCTTTTCGGAGGAGATCATGTGGCAAAACCTACACAAAACCAAAGTGTTATTATAGAATTTTTAGTTCACGATGTAGATCAGGAATTCGAAAGATTAAAAGAAGTTTTGTCATCTAAAATTGTTCAGGAACCAACAGTTATGCCTTGGGGAAATAAATCCTTATTATTCAGAGATCCGGATGGAAATTTAGTAAATTTCTTTACACCAGTTTCTGAAGCTGCAATTGAAAAATTTAAATCGAAAATGATTTAATAGTTTATTTTAAACGCAAAGTTCGCTAAGATTTTGGCTACTCTACTTTTTTATTTTTCGCTCGCAAGGGCACTTCGTTCAGCAAATGATAACAGAAAGCCTTAGCTGAGTGAAACGCCTTTGCGAACGAAAAATATGCAGAATGAATTTAAAAATTTCTTAGTGACCTTTGCGCTTAAAACAAAAACAGCATCATTAAGATAATAATGATGCTGTTTTTATTTTATTAATTAAATTTTCAGGTTTAATGAAAATTAGCCTTTTGCTTTTTCATCTGTAAAAAACTGAAAACCTTCTTTTCTTTCGATAAGTTGTAAAGGATATAATTTAGGATTATATTCCCCGTTCAACACTTCATTTAAAGCGTGCTTTTTAGACTCTCCGAAAGCAACCACTAAAATATTTTCAGCTTTATTAATAATTGGAGCCGTTAAAGTAATTCTGAACATTTCCTGAGGTTTCAGATAATAAGCATCAACCCATTTTTCTTTCTCCTCCAAAATGGCTTCACCAGGGAATAACGAAGCGGTATGGCCGTCATCTCCCATTCCTAAAAGAATAAAATCAAAAATACCTTCTTCACCAAGAATATTTTTAATATCCTGTTCGTATTCTTTAGCATAATCTTCAGGCTCTATACCATCCTTATACATCGGAAAAATATGATCTTTACTCACCGGAACTTTATTAAAAAGAGCTTCAAAAGTCATTTTAGCATTGCTTTTCTCATCATTCAGAGAAACCCATCTTTCATCGACCCAGAAGAAATAAATTTTATCCCAGTTTATTTTTTGCGAATATTCTTCAGTTGCTAATAAATTGAAAATAGCTTTTGGAGAAGAACCTCCGCTTAATGCTACAACAAATTTATCGTGCTTTTGAATTGCCTTTTCTGAAAGTTCAACAAAAGTATCTGCCGCTTTTTTATATAATGTATCTAAATTATCAAATACTGTAATCATTTTTATTGATTTAATTAAAATTTTAAACCCAATTATGCCCTTGTCTTTCCGTTAAAGCAAAACTATCCTGTGGGCCCCAGCTTCCCGCTTCATAATTCGGGAAAGAAGAATCTTTGGTATTTTCCCAAGCTTCCTGAATTGTTTTCACAACATCCCAAGCCTCTTCCACCTGATCAGAACGCATAAACAGCGTAAGATCTCCCAAAAGCGCATCTAGCAACAAGGTCTCATAAGCTTCCGGAGTATCTTCCTGACAGGCAAAATAATCGAAAATCATTTCTACAGGTTTTAAATCTAATGAAAGACCAGGCATTTTAGTCATAAACTGCAACCTGATATCCATCAACGGCTGAATATTGATAATCAACCGATTAGCAGATAAAAGCTGAGAACTTTCTGAAAAAGTAGAATGCGGAAGCGGTTTAAACTGAATCGTAATATAAGAATGTTTTTCTTTCATTTTCTTACCTGTACGCACATAAAATGGCACATTTTGCCATCTCTCGTTATCCAGATAGAATTTTACGGCAGCAAAAGTTTCTGTATTAGAATCGGGAGCAATCCCCTCTTCCTGACGATAACCTTTAGCTTTTACTCCATTTACTGTTCCTTTTCCGTACTGGCCTCTCACGGCATAATGATCTACTTTATCAGGCGAAATTCTGCGAATAGATTTCAAAACATCAACTTTACGATCTCTGATTTCGCCAGACTCCAATGAAGCAGGAGGTTCCATGGCAACCATACATAAAATCTGAAGCAAATGGTTCTGAATCATGTCTCGTAAAGCTCCTGTCTGCTCATAAAAGCTTCCTCTGGTTTCTACCCCGACCTCTTCAGCAACGGTAATTTGCACAGATTCAATATGTTCATGATCCCATAAAGGTTCAAAAATAGAATTCCCGAATCTGAAAGCTAAAATATTCTGCACCGTTTCTTTACCTAAATAATGATCGATACGGTAAATTTGCTCTTCCTCAAACGTTTCTGCTAAAAGACTGTTTAATTCGATAGCCGATTGTTTATTATGACCAAATGGCTTTTCAATAATAATACGATCTTTCTGAGGATCAGATGCTAACGATGTATTTTTAATATGATTTGAAATCGTGGAAACAAAATTCGGACCTATAGAAAGATAGAACAACCTGTTCCCTCTTGTACCGTAAACTTTGTCAAATTTCTCCAGCTTTTCATGTAAATTCTTGTAAGAAGCTTCTTCGTCCAACTGATGTTGAAAATACGTGATATGAGCCTGAAAACCAGCCCAATCTTCTGAAGTTATTTTTTTTCTTGAAAAGTTTTTAAGATTATCTTTGATATAATTTTTAAAATCTTCATCAGTATTTTCTGCCCTTCCTAATGCTACAATATTGAAGCCTTTAGGCATTCTGCCATCGATATATAAATTATAAAATGCCGGAAAAAGTTTTCTTTTTGCCAGATCTCCTGTAGCTCCAAAAATAATAATGGTTGTAGGCTGCAAGATTTTATTGTCGTTCATTTTTTTCCGAATTTTAATTATTTACGCTTTGCCAAATAGTATGGAAAACCCCTTCTCTGTCTGCTCTTTGGTAAGTATGTGCTCCAAAATAATCACGCTGAGCCTGAATTAAATTCACCGGCAGAGATTCTGTAGTATAAGCATCAAAATATCCTAAAGCCGTCTGAATTCCTAAGCTTGAAATACCGTTCGAAACAGCAAAAGAAGCCGTATTTCGTAATGATTGTACTTTTGATTTAACAATGTCTGAAATTTCTTTATCAAGCAAGATATTCGATAAATTAGGATCCTGAGTGTATGCAGAATAGAATTTCTCTAACAATACAGAACGAATGATACAACCGCCTCTCCAGATTTTTACCACATCTTTCAACGGAATATCAAAACCGTATTCATCAGAAGCTTTTACCAATAAAGCCAAACCTTGCGCATAGCTAATTAATGTTGATAAATAAAGTGCTTCACCTACTTCTTTAATGAATAACTCTACATTTTCAGGTGTAGAAATTTCGTTTTTAGCATATAATTGAGAAGCTTTTACCCTTTCATCTTTATAAGCCGATAAAATTCTTGCAGTCACCGCAATATCAATAGTTGGGATAGAAACTCCGATTTCCATCGCTTGCTCAGAAGTCCATTTTCCTGTACCTTTTGCTCCGGCTTTATCCAAAATTTTGTCAACAAGATATCCTTCTTCCAAATCATCTTTTTGCTGAAAAATATCTCTTGTGATTTCAATTAAGAATGAATTCATTTCGCCATTATTCCATTCTTTGAAAACTTCGTATAGTTGATCGTTATTTAAATTAGCTCCTTTTTTAAGCAAATCATACGCCTCACTTATCAATTGCATGATGGCATATTCAATTCCGTTATGCACCATTTTCACATAGTTTCCAGCAGAACCTTTGCCCATATAAGCTGTACAAGCCTCTCCTTCTACTTTTGCCGAAATAGCTTCCAGCATCGGCTGAAGAAGATTAAACGCTTCCTGATCTCCACCCGGCATAATGCTCGGCCCTCTTCTAGCGCCACTTTCACCTCCGGAAACTCCAATTCCCATGAAATGTAATTTTTTTGATGCTAAATCAGCAATACGTCTGTCGGTATCTTTAAAATAAGAATTTCCTGCATCAACCACGATGTCGCCTTCGCTTAAAAGAGGTGTAATATTTCCCAAAACAGCATCTACAGGTTTTCCTGCGGGCACCATAAGAATTATTTTTCTGGGAGTTTCTAAAGCGGCTACAAATTCTTCTAAAGAACCCGTACCCTTTACTTTCATTTCTGAAGTAGCTTCGTCACCAAGTTCTTTTATTTTTGCAGCATCGAGATCAAATCCAGCGATTGAAAAGCCGTGATCAGCTATATTATAAAGAAGGTTACGCCCCATGACACCGAGCCCCACCATACCGTAGTTATATCTTTCCATTTTGCTTACTTTAATATGAATTCTATTATACGGAGTATAAAATTACGTAAATACACTTAAGTAAAAAAATAAATTGAAGGAAAAAATAAAGTCTCGATTAGCATCTATCTCATTTATAAGCTCATACCTTCTATTGATTTTTTCTAAGTTGAAAATCATTGATTTTATTTTTATATAAAAAAATCCTGATTTTTATCAGCTCTCTCATAAAGGATATATAATTTTTTAAGAAGCTAAATTTCAACAGGTCAGGTTCAGAAAAAGCATTTATAACACTATTAATATTCCCAATTGTGTGACTTTAACATAACTTTAATACTCAAAAACTATAATAAAATCGACCCAGAAAGTGGTTATTTGTTAGAATTAAACCTATATTTGCGGAAATTTAAATTCATGAACTATAAACTTGAGCTTAATACTCAGGAACCAAACTCTAACATTGTTTTTAATACAATTATATTTGATTCGTTCAAGGTTAATATAGTAGAAAGATATGCTGGGCCAGCGAGGTCTCGTAAATTATGCGAAGCATTGTTTAAAGTAAGAACTTTAGACGATCAACTCATGGCAAAAAGAGATGGTAATTTTAGAGTAAAAATTAAAGGAGATGAGTTTGAGGCTTATCTGCAGTTAAGAAGACAATTAGATTCTTACGAATACAAAAACAAATTAATCAACAGAAAAGATGTTGACCAGAACTACGTTCACTTCTTTTTAAGCCTGTTGATTGCTAATTACGATCTTAATTAGTTTTCAATAAACTTTGAAACAATATAAATACTCTTTATTATATTTTATACAAATATGATAAAGAGTATTTCTGTTATTATTATATTTTAATTGGGTATACTATGGATCAATCCTAAAACTTTTTGCTTAGTTCCCAAGTTGTATGATTATTCTGAAATAGGACATATAAATAGTGACCTATTTTGGTTTTTTGATACCCGAGCTAAAACAAAAAACGCTGTAAACATTGATATTTACAGCGTTTTAGCTTATTTTGGTTTCCCAACTGGCGGAGAGTGAGGGATTTTGTAACCTCCCTTCATCCCTTTATTGATAAGCATTTCGCTGTAGCATCTTTTGAAAGGCCCTCAATTTGCAAATAAAGATCACTAAATTTTGAACAAGCTTTTTAGAATTTGTATTGGAAATTTAATATCCTTTTTTCTTTTAAGAAATTCCTTAGATGAAATATTTATGTAAGAACTCGAAGAAAAACTTGAAATTAAAATAAACCCTTTTATAAAGGAAATTGAATGTAAGATTTATAAGTGGAATTAAGAAATAAAGAATTCTGTCAAGTGAATTTAACAGGACTCTATTCAAACCATTTATTAGCAGATATAGATAATATTTTGATGGTGTTAAGTGGTATTAAATTATACTATTTAAACTTGGGAAATTGTTAAGATGGTTCTTTGGTAGGTTTATAGTATATAAAAATAATTTAATATTTATTTTAAACCGAACAGTTTATTATTTACCTTTGCAACATTATGGGAAGGAACAAAGAATTTGATTACGAGCAAAAATTGGAAGTTGCGCTGGAACTTTTCTGGAAACAGGGATTTCATTCCACTTCTATCACAGACCTTGAAAATGGTATGGGAATCAACCGAAGCAGTATTTATCCTACTTACGGAGATAAGAAAGCGCTGCTCATTAAATGCCTGACAAAGTATATGAAGTATAAGGTTTCAGAATATGAAAGTGTCTTAAATGATTCGCAATCCGATGCCATTGAAACATTAAGAAAGACATTACGGTTAGCAATTGACCAGAGCATAAGCGAGGAAAGAACATGTCTGGCTGTTAAGATAGCCTTTGAAGTAGCTTTGACTGATGAAGATGTCAGAATGTTGTTGGCTGGCAATGAAAAAAAGATCGAAAAGATCTATTTTGAAATTATAGAGAAAGGGCAGGAGCAAAGTTGTATAAAAGGTGATCTCGATCCAAAATTGACGGCTGCTTTTCTTTCCGGTTCTTCCAGCGCACTTTTCAAAAATTATGCTTTGAACAAAAACCGCAAGACCATCTACGATATGATTGAAACCTTGATCAAAATGATCAAAGCCTAATTATAACAGCATTTTCAAGTAAATAATAACAAACAATATTTTTTTAACCTTTTTTAAACCGTTCAGTTTAATATGAATTTAAATCTCAATAAAAAGATAGCGTATATGGGATGTCTCGGCGTTATCGGAATCATCAGTACAGAATTTGGTGTCATCGGCATCTTGCCTCAGATCGCTGACTATTACAAAATAAATATAGCAACGGCAGGCTACTTATTAAGTGCATTCGCATTAACAATTGCGCTTACAGGGCCATTTATGGTCTTGTATCTTTCAAAATTTGACAAGAAGAAAATTATGATGTATGCTCTTGGATTGTTCTTGATCTCAAATTTCTTCTCAAGTTTCAGCCCACCCTTCTGGTTGCTGATAATACTTAGAATATTGCCAACATTTCTGCATCCGGCTTTCTTTTCAATGGTCATTGCAGCTGCGACCAAAGATGCTTCTCCTCAAATGCAGATGAGATTGACCAGTATTATTATCGGTGGAATTGCACTTTCTCAGGTAACTTTGATCCCTTTCACCACATTTATAGCAAGTATCTATTCCTGGCAGTGGAGTTACGTTATTCAAGGATTATTGATCTTGATAGCACTGATCAGCATTTATAAATATTTGCCTTCGATGCCTGATCAAGAAGTGAGGTCTTATAAAAGCCAATTGGGTATTTTGACAAGACCAAAGTTCATTGCTGGAACGGCAGTAAATCTACTGCTAATCACTGCATGGTTCTGCTCATACAGTTATTTTGCAGATTATTTGTCGAAAGAGAAAGGATTAAGTGCACAGGAGATCAGTTATATGCTTTTATTATTTGGTGTAATGGGTGTGATCTCAAACTTTTTGGCAGGTCGCTTATTAGGGAAGTATATGATCTGGACCACTTTGTTTTTCCTTGCCGGTACGTTTCTTCTTCCATTTGCATTTCAATATACAGATGGCTCAATGCTCAGCATAGCAGTAGTGGTGGGATTTTGGGGAATTATGTACGGACCTTGCTTCCTGATAGGTGTTGGGCACATGGTCTCGGCAGCATCTGACGCCAAGGAATTTGCGAATAGTTTGCAGACCTCATTCGGAAATCTGGGAGTTTCATTAGGCACTGCTACCGGAGGTTGGTTTATTGGTCAGTATGGAATATCCGTTACACCTTGGATAGGTGTTGGATTTGGTCTGCTGGCGCTTATTGTAATTTTTTGGAGAGCCTGGCTTGATCGAGACGTAAGTGAGAAATAGGTATCATTTACTAAAAATTATTTTTTTGATGTTTCTTACCTAAATTTATTAAAGCAATAAAAAATGCTAATCTGGATTATTATGGAATCAAAAACAAAAAAAAGGCTCAATTTGGATTAAATTGGAGCCATTTTTATCGTTTATGAAATTGACAGGAGTATATATAAATCATTTAGTTGCAGATAAACATAATATTTTAGAGGTACTAAATGCCATTTGAGTATATAGCTAACTAAAATTTATCCAAAAACTTTGATAATCTCTCCAATATCAGCGCTTTTGTAATCAGTATAAATATGAGAATGAAATTCATTCAGCTTTTTCAAAATCTTAAGGAATTCAGACTTTTCAGAATCATTTAATTTCCCGGATAAGATTTTTGAAGTTATGTTGACATTTGAAACAGAGGCGTGGAAAATTTCTTCGCCTTTTTTTGTGAGATTTAACCGTTTGCTTCGCTTATCCTCTGCATCGTTTTTTTCTTCTAAAAATCCTGCTTCCAACAATCTTTTAATAATTTGAGTGCCGGTTTGTTTTTCATGACCGTTTTTTTCAATCAACTGAATTTTAGTTAAATCAGGTTCATCTTTCAATCGATACAAATAAGTGAATTCCTCATTAGCCAACTCTGGAAATTCTCCCAAACCTTTTCTTATCAATAATTTAGAATATCGACCCAATAAGAGAACTTGCTTGCAAATTTCGTTTTCGGTAAAAGAAACCTGATGATTTTCATTTTTAAAAAGTTTTGTAGGACTTTCATTGGCATATTTTTTATCATTCATCCACACACGAAAATCGTCTACATTCGCATTGGGTTTGTAAGCGCCGGAATTTTCAAATTCTTTGACTTGATGAAGTAATTCTATGAAAAAGTCGGTTTGCATAATTATTTTGGTAAAGATATTAGTTTTTGTTTTTTAAAAACAAATTATAGTTTCACACTGCCTATTCCACCATCAATACCGATGATTTGTCCTGTAATCCAAGCTGAATTTTCAGATAATAAAAACTCAACCATTTTTGCTATTTCTTCCGCATTTCCAATTCTTTGCAACGGATGTCTTTTTCCGGAAGCTTCTTGTTTTTCCGGTGTGGAAAGGAGATGTGAAGCTAGATTGGTATCCGTTAACGATGGTGCAATTGCATTCACTCTTATTTTCTGAGTAGATAATTCTGCCGCCAGACTTTTGGTTAAACCTTCAACCGCACTTTTGCTCGCAGAAATCGAGGCGTGAAAAGGCATTCCCAATTTTGCAGCCACCGAGCTGAACAATACGACAGAAGCACTTTCCGATTTTTTCAAATTAGGCAATAATTTCTGAATTGTTCTTACTGCACCCAAGACATTGATTTCAAAGTCATTCTTAAAATCATCAGCAGAAAGTCTGTTAAATGGTTTTTAAATTAATACTTCCGGGCGCATACACCAATCCGTCAATCACATCCGGAAAATCAATTTCATCCAGATTTCCCGAAAGAATATCCATTGGATGAAACTCAATATTTAAGTTGTTAATTTCAGGATTTTCAGTTTTTGAAATTCCAGTTACATTATAATTCTCAGACAATATTTTTGCAGCAGCAAATCCAATTCCCTGCCCGCAACCGATAATGACTATGTTTTTCATATTATTCTGTTTTTATCTTTTCGAAATTTTATTATGACTGATTGTTCGCTGTCTCGAACATTTAAACCGTTCAATTTCAGGATTTCTCTTCATCAAATGTTTCTGGCTCATTCCCGAATTTACCCTTTTTCTCCAAAGTCTGAAACTTGAAGGTTTCAATTCTCTTCTCATCACTTCAATCACTTCAGATTCGGTAATTCCAAACTGAAATTCTATCGCTTCGAACGGTGTTCGGTCTTCCCAAGACATTTCGATGATTCGGTCTGTCTGTATTAAATTAAATTCTTTCGTCATTATTTTAAATTTTTAATCGTCTGTTTTGCAATTTTAAAATGTTCAGATTTTTTCTCATCGCTCATCTTATCCAAAGTCCGTAACATCATTCCCAATCTCGGGTTTGTTTTAAAAAATTCACGGTTGTCATTCACAAAATTCCAAAAGAGGGCATCCCATTTTTCTGTCCACTCACCATCTGAGTAATCGCTCATTTTTTTTATGTAATTGCTCCCGCTGATGTACGGTTTTGTACTCATTTTTCCGCCGTCAGAAAAGCTGCTCATCCCATACACATTCGGAACCATCACCCAATCGTAAGAATCGATGAACATCTCCATAAACCATTGGTAAACATCATCCGGATTGAGTTTCAGAAGATTCATAAAGTTGGCAAAAATCATTAACCGCTCGATGTGATGGGCATAACCTGTCTCCAAAACCTTCAAAATCGTGCTGTCAATTGGTTTGATTTCTGTCTTTCCGGTATAAAAAGATTCGGGAAGCGGATTGTGATGTTTCCAATAATTTTTGTTCCGCTGATAAGTTCCCTGATAGAGATAAATTCCTCTCACAAATTCTCTCCATCCCAAGATCTGACGCACAAATCCTTCCAGAGAATTGACAGGAATTTTGTATTCTTTAGCATAATTTATGGATTCTTCCAAAACATATTCCGCAGTCAAAAGTCCAATATTCAGCAATGGTGAAAGTACGCTGTGATGCAAAAAATGTTCACGCTCCACGATGCTGTCTTCATAGACTCCAAAATCGACAAACCGCATTTCCAGAAACTGATTCAACCAATTTTCTGCTTCCTTAAATGTCACCGGATAAAGCTGATAGGAAGTTAAATTGCCATAATTTTCAGTAAAATTTTTCTCAGTATATATTTTTGCTTCTTCGTAATATTTACTGTTTTCAGGAAAATGAACGGATGGCGCTTTTTTGTTTTTAGGATACTTTTTACGGTTTTCTGTATCGTAAGTCCATTTTCCACCGATTGGTTTTCCGGCTTTCATCAGAATATTTCGGGAAATTCTCTGTTGCTTGTAGAAATCGGTTTGATGATAAGATTTTTTATCTTCAAAATAGTCTTTCAAATCTTCCCGGGTATTGATGAATAAAGGACTTTCAAGAATTTCTAATTCCAATTTCGTTTCCTTGATTCTCTTTTCAAGCCAATTGTCGCAAACATCCGTAATGAGAATTTTCTCAAATTTTTCTTTTTCTAAATATTCAATTAAATTCCGAACATCAGAAAGTGGAGAAGTGCTTTCAATATATTCAACCTTGAATTTTTCTTTGGTCAAATATTCTTCATAAAACTTCATACTTGCTCTATGCAAAGCAATCTTCTGTTTGTGAAATTTGTACTGTTTAAAAAACAGGAACTCTTCCACCAGAAAAACACGTTGATTTTTATCCAGATAATCCGTGTCTTTGAAAAGCTGATGCGGAAATATCAATTGCGCCGTACTCACTTTTTTGGATGGCATATTTTTCAAATTTTTATATTTAATCTGAAGATTTTGAACATTTATTTCTTCGGCATTTTTCGCTGCAATATTTTATGTCGTCCCAATTTTTCTTCCACTTTTTCCGCCAATTGAAGGACAATCCGCAGACTTCACAAATCTTCGAAGGTAGGTTGGCTGGCATTTATTCAATGAAATTTTTGTACTGATTGATGATGATATTTTTCGCTCTCAAATCGTGCATCATATTGTACAAACCAAAAAATGTTCTGTTCAGATAAATAAAATGTTTCGAACCTCTGTTGGTATTCATCCCATTCATATCGCTGATTTTGGCATATTTCTGACCCAAATCTGCAATTTCCTTAAAGAACGATTCATCAGAAAAATCAAACACTTCCGCATTAAAAGGTCTGGTAAATAATTCCAGCAATTCATAGAATAATTTGGTAAAAAATTCCTGTTCCTTTGCAGAATCATTATCACTCAAGATTTCAAGCTCGTATAATTTTTCTTTATAAAATTCAGGATTATTCAAATTTTCACGTTTAGCCAATTCAAAATAAGGTTTATAAAAGCCATTCGGAATTTCCTTAATGCATCCAAAGTCAATCACAAGCAATTTTTTATCTTCCGAGACCAGAAAATTTCCGGGATGCGGGTCGGCGTGAACCTGCTTCAAAACGTGCATTTGGTACATATAAAAATCCCAAAGTGTCTGTCCGATTTTGTTTAAATCTTCCTGAGAATTGTCCAATTTTGTGAATTCTGAGAAATGTTTTCCGTTCATCCAATCCATCGTGATGATTCTTTCACAAGAAAATTCAGAATAATATTTAGGAAAATCAAGATTTGGAAGATGAGCGCATTTTTCGGAAATTTCCTGACTTCTTTTCAGTTCCAAGTCATAATCTGTCTCTTCAAACAATTTATTTTCCACTTCCTGAAAGTAAGATTCCGAACCTTCTTTTTTGATATTGAACATTTTCATCGCAATCGGTTTTACCATCTTCAAATCACTCGAAATGCTTTCTCTCACTCCGGGATATTGAATTTTTACGGCAAAATTCTGACCGTCTTTCTTCGCTTTATGAACTTGTCCGATGCTCGCTGCGTTAACAGATTCATTCGTGAATTCATCAAATAGATCTTCCGGATTTTTTCCGAAATATTTTCTAAAAGTCTTCTTTACCAAAGCTCCCGAAAGTGGCGGAACTGAAAATTGCGACAAAGAAAATTTTTCAACGTAAGCCTGCGGAAGAATATTTTTTTCCATACTTAGCATCTGCGCAACTTTCAACGCAGAACCTTTCAATTCTTTCAGAGAATCGTAAATGTCGGTCGCGTTGTCTTCATTTAAAGTTTTTCTTGCCTCGTCCTCATCTTTATCTTTTGTTATTTTGTTTCCGTAATATTTGATGTAATTGATGCCAACTTTTGCGCCTGCTTTCAACAAACTACTGGTTCTTTCTAATTTTCCGGTTGGTATTTTATTGAGTGTCTTCATCTAATTCTTTTTAAATTTTTCTTTAAATAGAAACTTCCCAAGGTCAACTACTTTTCTCAAAGGTTCGTTATCCATCAGTTCAAATCCGGTATCAATGGTTTTTTCAATGAAAATATCTGTTTTTTCGAAGGCTGGCGAACTATCTTTTTTCCAAAACTCAATGGCGGAAACCAAATGAAGCCAAAATGCTTCTTCACGAGCCTTTTCGTGGAAATTTTTCACGTCATCTTTCGCTTTTTGAATCATTTCCCAATCGTTAAAATCTAAAGTTTTGATGAAATGTCGATGCGTTTCCTTTAGCTGATTCGAAATTTTTGCGGAATGCAATTTGTCATTTCCTAAAATCATCAGAACCAAAGAACGGTTCATCGTCATATTTTCAAAAAAGATGAAATAAACATTCAATAATTTTTCTTTCGACGTGATTTCATCAGAACTGTTAACTTCTGAAGCCAATTCTACAGACTTACTGAAAAGATTAACCAACATTAATTTTTCAATCTGTTCAAAGCTTGAAAAGTAATCGTAAAAGTCTTTTTCTTCAAACTCATTGACTTTTGCGAAACTGTAAATATTTTTTGGTCTTTCGCCGTGATTCAGAATGTAATCGCCGTACAATTCAAATATTTTGTCTTCTGTAATTATATTTTTTGGTTCCATTATTGATTTTATTTATCAACAAATTTAGTAATAAATTTTACTAATTAAATAAATAAAGTATAAATTTGTACTATAACAATGATTCAAGATATAACTAATGTTTACAATTAGATTTTAATTTTTTATTATCTGGATTTTTTTCCTGAAACATGTGACAATTTAAATCTTAAAATCACTTTTTTATAATGGTTAACTATTTTCTTTTACTGATTTTGATGTTGGTTTTAAATTTCCTGCAAAATCAAACATAATTACCTGACTCCCTTTAAAAGGATTGTATGAAGGTTAGTAATCAATATAACCTAAAGAAGGTAGGTTCTTCAGACATTTATGATAAGTCGCTTTTGAATTTATTTGACTGATCCGCATAACCTCATCTCGAGAAATACTAATCGGATTTCTGAAACGATTGAAATTCCAGAATTGGAATAGAGCGATGTAAAGGCTTATATGTGTAGGATTAAGAGTATTATCAAGAAGTAATTTTTCGTAAAAGCCAGTAAAGATGTTTTATATAATTCATTTCTATAAATTTAGATTGTAAGTAGAAAGCTAATTACTCCTTATTCTCCAACATTTTTTCGATATCCTTATAATTATAATATAATGTACCACCAATACGGGTAAAAGATAAGCTACCATTAATGCGTAGATTTTGTAATGTTACGGTAGAAATTTTCAGAGGTTCTTTAACCTCTGATGATCTTAACCATAATTTCTGCTTTGAATTTTTAATGTAAAAAAGATTTTTAATTTCTTCAAGTAATTCTGTTTTGAACTCCTGAAGATCTTCTATAGTAACAAGATTTATTTTCATAGACTCCGGATTTGTATTTACTAATTGTTTTACAAATTTGAAACATCAATCTATTGAAAACAATAGCATTACGGATTAGTGGCCTAATTAAGAATTTTCAGGAATGATGTGGAAATTATGACGATTAAAGAAGAAAGAATTAGTCTAAATTGGAATTATCAACCCAGTTAAATACTTAAAAATTCATTTGTCTATCGCCTTTTTTGTCCAGTATTATTTTTTATTTCGTCATAATTTAATCTCAAATTGCTTTGCGACCTAGCTTGATGACTTATACCATTGTAATTATTGAGTTCTGATTTATTAATGATTTTAAATAATCTCAAATTTTCATCCAGCCTTTCTTTAACGTTATCAATATTTTGATTCTGTTTCAATTTTTCATTTTTTTCTTTCTTATACTTCACAATTAAATTCGATTTAGTATCAGGAAGTTCTTCTAGTTTTTTATCTAACTCACTAATTTTATCATCAGTGGTTTTTGTTTGGGCTTCTATTTCTGCAACATTGACTCCTTTTTCAGCTAACCATTCAATTGTTTTTTGCACTTCGGCTTTAGCCAAATCAATTGTTTTCTGGTAAGAAGAAAGTTGGTTTTTCCAATATCCCGAATTTTCACCTTAATCATTTGAATATCCCAAAATCCTGTTATAAGATAGCTCTGCTTTGGTTACCATCTCTTTCACTTTCAGAAATTCATTATGCTTCCTCAGCACCAAGGCTATATCTGCCAAATGCTTATTTTTCTCCATTTCTATCTTTTTCTTCAGGAGTTCAATTTCAATGTTTGCTCTCGTTTCAGGATCAGTTATAATAGAAGTTTTGAGTTCCTGTGTACTTATATCAGAAACATCTAGAACATTCGCCCCTCTCTTCATTGCTTCCAAGTATCTTGCTTGTTTGGATTGTAACTTTTGAAGCATAAAAACATCAATACTGTCATTAGTAAGCATAAAGTTTACCCTAACATTTTCGTGCTTATTTCCTTGTCGCCAGGCACGACCTTCAACCTGTCTCAAAGTTGTAAAATTATAGGGAAGAGAAAGCATATACAGATCAGTTGTGTTTTCCTGAAGGTTCATTCCTTCCTGAATCGCTTCACTACCAATGATGATTTTAATTTTTCCTAAATTAAAATCCTCCTGAATTTTCAATCTGTTGGGCTTAGTAGTTGCCCCTGTAATCACACCTACTTCTTCTGGTTTATAACCTACTTCAGTCACAAGATAATCCTTTATTTTAAGGAATTCTGAGACCGCTAATTCAGAATAAATGATCTGACCTGAATCAGGAATATCCATTTTATTCCGTCGTATGAGATTAATTGTTTCATTCAGCTTAGGAGAATTTTCAATAAATTCTTTTACTGAAGGTAATTCTCCATTATAATAGGGTGACAGGTATGGTGAAATTGCTATAAGCCTCGCATTTAGAATATGAGTTAAAATTGCACCTTTTTGAGTATCATCAAAGTTATCTGTTAGTAAGTCATACTGTTCTTCGGTTAAATCATTTTGTTCAATTTTATATTCTTTGTTGATTTTATTGGGACGAATCAATTCAGGGTTATCCTCCTCCCCCTTTATATCAATAAACTCAGATAATACCCAAAAAGATTTTTTTCAGCAGGGACAACGGAATATATTTGCTATAGAAAATCTGATAAGCTACCAGGTCACATTGAAATATTGTCTGATTGCAGAATAATATTAAAGACTGTAAATGGATAAATAGTTGAAAACCTTAAAAAAAAGAACGGTATTTAAGAATAAATCAATTCATTTACGGCAATAAAAAAAGCTGCCCATTTATTTGAACAGCTTTGTATATCATCTTTTGAATTATTCAGATGAATCATAATATTAATTTAATCAATTTCAATACTGCTAAATGCTTTCTCCATAGCAAAATCTTTAACATCAGGTACTTTTAACCCTTCTGCTATGATTACGGTTACATCGGTCATCCCCAGAAATCCTAAAAAGGCTTTAAGATAAGTGGCTACAAAATCGTTGTCTTTCCCGGGTCCTTCAGAATAGATACCTCCTGAAGACATTGCGATGTAGACTTTTTTACCTATAACCTTCCCTACGGGACGACCATCATCACCGTAACCAAAAGTAATTCCAGCTCTTGTTATATGGTCTATCCATGCTTTCAATGAACTGTGGATGGTAAAGTTGATTAAAGGTGCTCCGATGACAATGATATCTGAATTTAAAAGCTGTTGAGTGAGTTGATCTGAAAGATGAATTAACTCCCTTTGCTCTTCTGTTAACTGGTCTGAAGAAATAAAAAAAGTCTGAAGAACCTCAGGAGTCAGATGCGGCATTTGTGTTTCTACCAAATCCAATTCTTCTACTGTACTTCCTGGATATTTGCTGATAACTTCATTAACGATTTCATTGCCTAATTTAATGCTATACGAAGAGCTGCCTAGAAGGCTTGATTTTAAGTGTAAGATACGTTTCATTATGATATAATTTCTAAAATTTTAATGGGACAAAGTTAGGTTTACCTGCTATATTTTAGATAGCAGTTACCTAAAGGAAAGTGGTTGCTTTTAGGAAAGTGATTATCTTTGCATTAATGAAAACAACAGAAAATCAATCTCTTCCAAGTCCTGCGGAATGCCAGTCCTCACTTAAAAATGTGATTGATGCCATGTACGTTTTGAACGGAAGATGGAAACTGCCGTTAATTCTCTGCCTTATTAATAATCCAAAGCGATTTGGAGAACTTCAGAGAGAAATGGAAGGTATTTCCCCGAAGGTTTTGTCTAATGAACTCAAATCTCTTGAGCTCAATTTCTTTATTGAAAGAAAAGTATATCCTACAACTCCTGTAACGATCACCTACGAAGCTACTGAGTACACAAGAACATTAAAAAATGTACTCTCAGAATTAAGTATCTGGGGAGAGCAGCACCGAAACAAGCTTAAAGAAACTCTTTGATACAAGGTCTAAAAAAATAATCTAATAATCTTCAATTGGGCTTCAACTAGTCTTGATTGGGATACACCCGTTGTTATTTTAATATCCAACTTTGCTTCATCAATTTTAAAACATTAAAATAATGCAGAACAATGAAAATAAAGTAGCACTGGTATCGGGTGCCAATACTGGTGTGGGATTTCAGATTGCTAAAGCTCTTGTGGAAAATGGCTATAATGTATATATAGGTTCTCGTGACCTTGCAAAGGGTGAAGCTGCAGTTAGAGAGCTGGGTAGATCGGCAAAAGCCATTCAGCTGGATATTACAGATTCAGATTCTATCAATGCAGCTGTGAAGATCATCGAAAAAGAACATGGCTATCTAACCTTGTTGGTTAACAATGCTGCAGTCTCTCATGCTGGATTATCAGGACGCACGATGGAGGAAATTTTGGGTGCGCAACGTGCGAGTATTGCACCAATCAGCGAGCTTAAGACGGTTTGGGATACGAATGTATTCGGAACATTAGCATTGACGCAGGCATTTTTGCTTCTGTTGCATCAAGCAGACAGCGCAAGGATTGTAACCGTTTCCAGTGCTTTAGGCTCACTTGGCATTAATTCTAATCCGGAAAATCCTTACCGCTCAAATTTTGATGCAGTCTATGGCGCATCGAAAACGGCACTTAATGGAATTTTCCTTTCGCTGGCTATAGAATTGGAAGACACTAATATCAAAGTTCATTTGGTAAGCCCTGGATTTACGGCCACAGCGCTTAATAATTTTCAGGGAACGGATTCAGTAGAAGAAGGCTCAAAAGAACCGATCAGAGTTGCTCTGGCTGAAGATCTTCCGACAGGAAGCTTTACTGGCCCTGCTGCTTTTAGCGGCGAAAACAATGTTCTTCCGTGGTAGTTTTAACATAAAACCTATGATCTTTGGTCATAGGTTTTTTATACATTTATAGTATGAAATCCAAAGACGATAAATTGGTACGCTTCATCTCGATATCAGAAAGCCATCAAGCTTTCGGACTGCCTGCACCGCAACATCCGCTGATCAGTCTTGTCCATTTTAACAAGGATAATCCTTTTAATACGGCTATGGCACCAATCTATGATATCCTGAGCTTTTATAAGATCACCTTCATCACCAGGAATAAAGGAAGATTAAAGTATGGCAGGAATTACTATGATTACGATGAAGGCAGTATGTTGTTCCTCGCACCTGACCAACTGGTGGGAAGCACCGATTACAATAGTGAGACCTATTGCTATATTTTACTGATTCATCCTGATTTTCTGCTGGGTCATCCCATCGCACGAAAAATAAAGCAATACAGCTATTTTTCTTATGCCTCCAATGAGGCTCTGCATCTTTCGGACAGTGAAAAGGAAATCATTCTATCAGTTTATCGAATCATGGAGCAGGAACTGAACAGCCGTGTAGATGAGTTCAGTCAGGAAGTTGTAATTGCTCAGTTGGAGTTGTTGCTAAGCTACGTCAACAGGTTTTATAAAAGGCAGTTTATTACCAGAAAAGTGGCTAATAACGATATCCTTCAAAAAACTGAAAGTATTATTGAGGATTATCTCAATAGTCAGCTATCCTTGCAGCAGGGTCTTCCGACTGTGCAGTATGTTGCGGATCAGCTTAAAATTTCATCCGGATATCTGAGCGATCTCTTGCGCTCATTAATTGGACAGAATGCCCAGCAATATATCCGAAGCAAAGTCATCGAAAAAGCAAAGGAGCGATTGACCAACACCAATCTAACAGTAGCTGAGATCGCTTATGAATTGGGATTTGAGCATCCACAGTCTTTCAGCAAGATGTTCAGGGTAAGGACGGGTCTCTCGCCTTTGGAATTTCGAAATTCATTTGAATGATATATATTTTGAAATCCATACTTTTTGGTAATATATTCATTATAAAATTATAAGTAAAGAGTTCTTCATCTGATGGCATTACATCTTACCATTACTAAAAAAGCATTGATTTAACTGTATTGTCAAATCAATGCTTTGATAGATTAAATTATACAAATTGTATTTTATCTCTAATATTTATAACAATTAAACTGTTGGTGACGCCCCGCCATCGACAGAAATATTAGCACCTGTTATATACAATCCTTCTGAAGAAGCCAAGAAAGCCACTGTATTGGCAATCTCTTCAGGCTCAGCCATTCTTCCAATTGGCACACCAACAGCATCAATCACATTCTGGAAAGATTCTTCAAAAGTAGTTCCTGACTGCTGAGCAATATTTTCAATAAAATCATTCATTAACGGGGTTCTTACAACACCCGGAGATACACTATTTACTCTTATTCCTTTAGACCCTACTTCATTTGCCAATGCTTTACTATAAGCATTTAATGCAGCTTTCGCTGATGAATATGACATGGTCATGTCCCAGATGGGCTGTTTGGCTGCTCCTGTCGAAATATTGATGATGATACCTTCCTTTTGTTCAAGCATTGTGGGTAGTAAGGCTTTGTTCATACGAACAACTGACATGAAATTAAGTTCCCAGTCTTTTAACCAGTGCTCATCTTCCAATGTATTAAAGCCTCCACCGGGGCTTAAATTAGCTCCGGCATTGTTAACGATAATATCTATTTTACCGTATTTTTCCAGGATCTCCTTTGCAATTTTTTCTGCGCTGTCTGCCTGAGTAAGATCAGCAGCAATAAAATGATAGCTGTTAGCGTTGTCGTTTGCTTCTGTACGGGCAGTTGTTATAACAATTGCTCCACTAGCACTAAGTTTATCCGCAATTGCTTTACCTATCCCTTTAGTTCCGCCTGTTACTAAGGCTACCTTTCCTTTTAAAGAATCATACATAATTAATTATATTTAAAAATTATGTTGCAAATTTATTTCCATTACTTTACTTTTGCAAGTAGTTACACGATTGTATATTAGCAACACCAAAGTAACTTTTATTGGAAATCATACAGTTATGGAAAAAGAAATTATTGAAAAAACGGAAAATAAATGTGAGCTTCAGAAAATCCTTGATATTATTGGCGGAAAATGGTCAATGTCCATTATTTATGCGCTGATTCCTGAAAAAAGGCGTTTCAAAGAACTGGAAAGAATGATACCCGGCATAAGTACCAGAATGCTGGTTAAAGAGCTAAAGAATATGGAAGAAAACGGCATTGTAACCCGTACAGCTTTTGCCACTGTTCCACCGACCGTTGAATATAATTTAACTGCTAAAGGAAGAAAACTTGAGCCTATTATTAATGATCTTTATCAATGGGGATTGGAATATATCAATTAGCATGCTGATTAAAAATGTATTTGCCAATAAATAAATTAGAATATATCTGTATTCAACCCGATGAACCGCTAACAAATATTGTGGAAAGTATCTGGATGGTAAAAAACCATTCTGATGAAGAAAAAGAAGGTATTATAGTTCCCGATGGAAAAATAGATTTATTTCTGTTAGCCGATGAAAATGGAAATTTTGAAATTTTCGTTTCTGGAGTATGTTCTGCTCCCATCACTAAACCTCCATTTCCCAAATCTACAATGTTTGCAATCAGCTTTTATCCCATTGCTGCCGAATATATTTTCAAACAATCTTTTGTGGATTTAAATAACACGAAGAAAACACTACCGTCAGGTTACTGGGGATTTTCAAGAGATGACCTGAACGATTTCAACCACTTTTACCATAAAGCTGTTAAGGTTATTTCTTCGTTATTATCTAAAGAAATAGACGACAGAAAAAAGAAATTATTTAAACTCATTTATGCTTCTAAAGGAGAAATTACTGTAAAAGAACTCGAAGAAAATGTTTTTTGGAGTAGCAGACAAATGAACCGTTATTTCAATAAATGGTTAGGCGTAACGCTTAAATCCTATCTCAATATTATCCGTTTCTCCAACTCATTAAAACAATTAAAAAATGGGGATTTCTACCCTCAACTCGATTATGCAGACCAATCTCATTTTATCAGGGAAGTGAAAAAGTTTGCAGGAGTAAAACCAATTATCTTAAATAAAAACGAAAACGACCGATTTATCCAATTGAGCCTGATGCCTGAAAAGTAATTTTGATCTGTAATTAAAACAAGAACAAAATGAATTTAAACCACATCAACATCGTTGTACAAGATGTAAATAAAGCTGTAAATTTATTTACAAAAAATTTAGGTTTTAGTTTAATTGTCAATCGAAACAACAAAATGGCAGTTCTGGAAAACGACCATAATTTTGCATTAGTTGTTTGGGGACAGGAATTGAACCACAAGGAAAATATGCCTGAATATCCGGAGAATTTCCACATCGGATTTTATCAGAATGATGAGCAAGCAGTTTGTGATGTCTATGAAAAGCTAAAAACAGAAGCGGACTTACACTTTGAAAGTGAACCCAAGAAAATCAGGAATACGTTTGGTTTCTATTTCTTCTTTGAACAGTTAATGATAGAAATAAGTGTTAATCTATTTAAGGATAATATTGTACAACATAGCTAGCAGCCGCCTGTAGACCACCGAATTTAAGATCACATAAATAAAAATTACTATCGCTATTTTAGGGAAGATTATAGTCAGGACGACTACGGTCGTCTTTCTTATTTGGTTTTAAATTCAGTAGGTCTCATATTGGTCAGTTGGTGAAAATTATTGCTAAACGCAGATATATTTAAATATCCAATTTCATAGGCTATCTCTGTCATGCTTAAGTCTGTATCTTTTATCAATTCCATCGCTCTGATAATACGCAGCATCTTTAAGTATTGAACAAAAGTGATATGTAATTTCGTTTGGAATAATCTGGTCAGACTTCTCACACTCATTCCTGATTGCTGAGCAATACTCTCTAAACTTAGATTTTCATTTAATCGATTTCTAAAACTGTCTATTATGACATTGAGCCGTTGATCGTCCGTTGTGGGAAGTTGAATGGAGAATTTTCTGAGATTTTCCTTTGACAATAGATTCTTAAGCGTCGATAGAAATTCAAATTCCCACGAACCTTTGTAATAATCACCTTGCCATTTCTCACTAAATGAGAGCATCTCCGCCAGCAACTTGCTCACAGGATAAATACCCAGTTCATCATAAAAACCGCTCACTTTTTTTTCTGGAAAGTAAATATTGATGATATACAGATCCTGTGTGTTGAACATCAGATTGTGCGGATAGTTTTTGGGTATCCAGATATAATGATTGGATGGAATATAGAAATCCTTTTCGGCTGTTTGCAAGTAAGCAATCCCACCATACACTAATAATAACTGAGCCTTATCGTGCTGATGAGCAGGTAAACGCTGTTCCGTCTGTTGTCTCATCACGAGGATTGAATCGGGATTTTTATCCACACTACTTATTAATTGACTAAGTATATCCATATGGCCAAATATAGCAAATGTTAGGCTAATTATATAAAAATGAAGCGGAGTGTGTTGAATAATTTTGCAGTATTAATAGTACCAGAATTATTATGAAACGTAAAATCATAAAACCGGACAAAGATTTTGAACTTGAAGTACAAGTCAAAAAATCCGAAAATAAATTACCTCGTACAAATGAAGAAATTGATAAAGCCAACATTTACTGGCTGTCTTGTGCTTATTCCAGTCCATTTATGCCAATGGTCGATTTAAGCTTTGCTTTTGAGGAGTTGAAAAAGATGCTAAAGCAATGGTTAGCAAAGAAAGATACTATCATTTATAAAAAGAAAGCTCATGAAACGATATAAAACTACCCGGATTTTGAGCATACTGTTACTGTTATCTACACAGTGTATTTATGCTCAGCATACAGAAAAAGTCCAACCTTTAAGTTTGGAAGAAATATGGAAAGTTGCGGAAATGAATAATCGACAACTTAAACTATCTGACTTAGATCATCAGCAAAGTAAAATAGAAATATTGGAAGCCAAAGACCGTTTGTTACCGGAAATTTCGGTAGGTGGAGACGTAAAACTCAATTCCAAATTTCTGATTTACAACAATGGATTATTCTCTTCTCCACAAGATGTGCCTGTAAAAGGCTATGGGTACGCAGTAGGCTACAACTTAAACTTTAACCTTTATAATGGTGGTAAAGACAAAAGGAACATCGTTATGAAAAAGGAAGAAGAGGCACGAAAACAATATGAAGTGGATCTGCAAAAGCACAGTGTAAAATACAATGTTGCAGTTGCTTATTTTGATTTATATAAGTTTTTGCATTTCTATGATTTTCTTAATGCAGAGATTGAAGCAGAAAAAAAACAATTGAGATTGATAGAAAATTTGCATAAAAACGGTATCGTTCTAAAAAGTGATGTACTGAGAACTTCCGTGAAATTGTCTCAACTGGAACTTAATCTTTCCGATGTGACGAAGAAAATTGAAATAGTTAAACAAAGGCTCAATATACTGATGGGGCGTGAAAATGATACGGAGCTGGTGATCAAATACGAAGATGCAATTGAATTAAACGCTATCACAGATGGTGACTACAATGATTATGTAAACATTGCTTTCAACAAATCTCCAGAGTTTAAAATGGCTGATAGTGATATCAAATGGAGTGAACTGAACGTAAAGCAAATGAAAGCTGCGCTGTTACCCAAAGTTTCTCTATACTCTAATTACAATTACAACTATCCACAGATTTCCTTTTATCCGTACTCAAATGATCTGTGGGGATTTGGTCAGACAGGAATTAAAGTACAGTATTCTATTGATAATTTGTACAAAAGCAAACATACCATTGCTCGTGCCCAGGTTGTCAGCAATCAGGCTAAAGAAAGAGCAGAAATGAAGAAGGACGAAATCTCCCTTCAGGTAAAAGAAGCTTATTTACAGCAACAGCAGGCTTTGGAGAGCGTAGAAATGGCAGAACAAAATATCATTAAAACGACTGAAACGGTCCGTGTTATCAGAAGTAGTTACTTAAATCAGGAATCGCTACTGACCGATCTTTTGGAAGCAGAAAACACTTTATTAGAAGCAAAATTTAATCTGACAACAGCACAAACAAATGTAAAAGTAACCCATATCAGACTATTGGCAATTATAGGAATTCTTTAATACAAATATCATGAACAAAAATAAAACAGATAAAATTATTGTAAGCTTAACCAAATGGTTTGGTATCGCATTATTAGTAGGGATCATTATTTGGGGAGCTACCTATTTCTTTAAAGGATATCGCTATGAACAAACTAATGATGCACAGGTAGATGCTTATCTCTCTCCTATAAATGCAAAAGTGGGTGGCTATATCAGCAAAATATATTACAAGGACAATCAGCTTATTAAAAAAGGTGATACACTTGTTGTCATTGAATTGGACGAGTATGGACTGAAAAAAGATGCTGCATCAGCAGAGCTTATGAGTTCACACGCCAAATTACCTATTTTGACCGCAAACGAAGAAACACAACTTAAAAGTATTGAGGTTATAAAAGCACAATTAGCAGGAGCGAAAGCGAGATTGGACCAGCAGCAAAAAGAATTTGACCGCTATAAAAATCTACTGGCGGATGAATCTACCACCCAACAAAAATTCGACAACATCAGTGCTTCTTTATCAATTGCACAGTCAGATTATGATCAGGCTAAAGCTTCTTTGCAAGTAGCAGAATCCAAATTGAATGATTTTAGAGCACAACATAATGCGATACAGGCAGAGATAAAAATCAAAGAAACACTTGTTCAAAGACAGGAATTGGAAATTGGATACACAGTTATCACTGCACCTTTTGATGGACAAATTGGTAAAAAGAATATTCAGGAGGGTCAACTGATACATGCTGGACAAACATTGGCATTTTTAGTGAACAAAGCGGAGCAAAAATGGGTGATTGCCAATTTTAAGGAAACACAGATTAGCAACTTCAAAATCGGACAGGCAGTATCCATAGAAGCTGATGCTTTTCCGAATGAAAAATTCAATGGTACCATCGAATCACTTTCCCCAACTACAGGTTCACGTTATTCATTGTTACCTCCAGATAATGCTACAGGTAATTTTGTCAAAATCATCCAACGGATTCCTGTAAGAATTAAACTGACTGATACGCCTGAAAAATTAGGAAAACTCTCTGCCGGAATGAATGCCAATGTTTATGTTTTAAAAGATTAATAATGCAAGCACATAAAATACCTATTTTCAAAGCCTGGGTCTCAGAATGGGTGGCGAGATCCGTCATATTTGCTATCCTGATGACCTGTCTGTTTAGCTTTTCTTTTTACAGCAGTCCGATTGCAACGATGGGATTTTACGGCATACAACCTACAGATGTACAATATGGTATGGTAGTCATGTATGGTTCTACCGTTGCTTTCTTAGCATTGGATTTCCGTATAGTAAAATATTTTGCACCAAGAAAATATTTGCTATTTGCCATTGCCGTTAATGCAATATGCTCCGTTATTTGCTTTCATTTCAAAGACTGGACATTATTTGTTATTTGCCAGTTTTTTCAAGGGATTACCTGTGCATTGATGTCAGGTATCGTCTTACAAATGATTTTTCCAAGATTACAGTCTGTACGTGCCCGTGTAATTGCTTTTAGTCTACTGTATGGCAGCATACAGATTGCCGTTCCTTCTTATTCTATTTTTACCAGCGTTGTTATTCATTTCTTTGATTTTAACTGGCTATTCTACGGATTTATTGTCATACTCATGCTTCTAACAATGACTGTATTGCTAACAATGAACAGTAAAGCCAGGTTTACCAAAAAGATACCACTTTATCAGGTAGATTGGATGGGCTATCTGTTTTACGTATCTTTTATCTTAATCTTGGGATACATTCTAGTGTACGGACGACAATTAGGATGGTTCGGTAGTTCATTAATTACTAGTCTTAGTGTAATCAATCTAATTATTCTTTCGCTTTTCATCATTAGAGAATTGAAGCTTAAACGACCTTTAATCAACTTACAGATTTTCAAGACAAAGAATTTTGTCATTGGCCTATTACTACTTTTTACATTTTATATTTTTAAAGGAAGTACAGGACTTGCTTATGGCTATCTTGAAGTAATTTTAGGAAATGACCCACTGAGCACCATTCCTATATGGACGGCTGTAATTTTTGGAACTACACTAAGTATGTTCATTACTTCCAGATTTATTTTGATGGGTTACAACCTGATAAGAATGATTATTATTGGCTTTGGAATAATGGCGATCTATTATGTTTATATGATACTATTTGTTTCTGTACAGGGCGAAACAATTGATTTCATTCTACCGATGTTTATTTATGGTGTGGCAACAGGAGTCTTATTTGTTCCGATTGTATCATTTACCGCTTCATCGGCGCCTCCCAAAATTGCGATCAATGCATCGCTTGTTGGCATATTGGCTAGGTTTACAGGGTTTACAGCTAGTCTGGCATTGAATAACGAACTTCAATTATTTGCAAAATCAGGAGTTCGAGAAAAGATCCGGGAATCACTCACGGAAACCAACCCTCAATTACCAACTGTCTTACTGGATATTCAAAATCAATACATGAATGCAGGTAGCGATATCTATACCTCAAAAGCAGTATCCACAGGCTATTTCAATCAAATGGTAGGACATCAGATATTGGCTCGTGCTACTAGAGATTATTATGATTTGATGCTAACGGCTGTGATTTTCGTCATCGTTATTTTACTATTATTACCTCACATTCAAAATGTTGTTTTGAGATTAAGAAAAGGTAATATGCCTCATTGAAAATCATATTTTGAATGTATTTAAAGTTTCTTATGGATGAATTTAAGATCAAGACAAGAATACAGGTAAAAAAAAACTGAAAAACATGGAAGAAAACGACATCGTAACCCGTACAGCTTTTGCCACTGCTCAACCGGCCGTTGAATATAATTTAACTGCTAAAGGAAGGAAACTTGAGCCTATCTTTTTTCTACCTGCCCAAAAGTTCGTATTTTAAACAATAAATAACTTTAATTACATTTCTATCTATGAATTTTTTATATCCTTTTGTAGTTCTAATTTTATTAATAGTGGTTTTTCATGCTGTACTAATATATGGAAGACCATAATCGAAAAAATTTTGGAAGAGAATAGATTATTTTTGGGTCTCCTTAGGTTTCATTGGTATCATAGGTTCTATGACTTCTCTTAGAAAAGAATTTTCAACAGCCCGAACAAATTATTTTGAGCAACCACTAATATTTAGTTACGAGGGTTTGACAGAAAGTGCAAGAAATCAATATAAATATTTTTCCGATACCATAAACGGTTTCAAATATTCAGAATTTAATGATCAAAAGCAAGCTAAAAGTTTTATAAAAGCCGGACAATTCTTTGAATGGTATTCAAAAGATATTTTAAGATACCGGGATACTATTTTGGTTGATAAATATCTTAATTATATTGATACTTTATCACTCTCCTATGATAAGTTCTTAAATTCTACAGATGATCGTTATGTACAACAGGTAACAAAATCTACGGGTTTTTATTTGGATGAACTTAAAGGTTCAAAGAAAGAATACCTTGAGAATGATGATCTATTGCATAAAAGTAGTTTAGAATGGATATTACTATTTATCGCTCCTTATTTACTGGCTGGAGCAATTGATATTCGGCTAACAAAAGTTACCGCAGAAATTAAAGAATTAAAATAACCTTAAGAACTTTTAAAAAGCTTTAGCCAATGCAAAACCAATAACAAGAGCTACAATAGCAGCGATAACTACTTTTGTATAATTATTTTTGCTTCGCTCTATTTCGGCACTTAATTTTAAATTTTCTTTTTGCAGAGATTCCATTCCTACTTTCAATGAAATTGTCTTTTCATTGATAGCAGACTGCATATTCCTCTCATGAAGGGTATGCATCTCCTTTTTGTAGCTTTCCAATTCTTCCTTTCGTTGCTTTTCCTGCTCGCTAAAGTTCTTCTGCGTGTCCTGAAGCTATTTGACTGAAGATTCCTGAAGTTTCTGGAATTCTTCGTTTCTTTTAGATAACTGTTCGGTTAAAGTTTTGACCTGCTCGGAAAACTGTTTGGACACATCTTTCTTAACCTCATCGATTAAAAGAGCTCTTGAATTGGATCATTCATGAGACAGTTTTTCTGCTATGGCATGCAATCCTGCTCCATAATCGTGGGGTAAATGAAAACGTTTGTCTGCAAGTTTGTCAAGCAAGGTTTCATCGACCGTATATCCAATTGCAGTAATAGTTACTTTATCAAGTTCAATAAACAACTCTGAAAGCTGAATATTATTAAACGTCTCCATGTTCTGACGGTCGCCTCCTCCCCTTACTAAAGCAACTATATCGTATTCCTTAGATGAGATTTCATTCAATTTGGAAATGATTGCCGTTGAGGAGGTAATATTACAACTATGGTCATCGATCTCAAAATACTGCCCTGAAACATCCAGACCTTCTAAAAAATCCTTTTGAACAATTGCGTTATTCCCGTAAATATTAGCTATCCTCACTTTTTCATCTTTGAGCATTTTATCTCTAATCAAAGTTTCTAGATCTTTTGATCCTATTTCGAGTTTTCGCTGAATTAGCTCGTATCTTTCCAATTCCTCTTCCGATATCGACTTTTCTTCCTGCTGAATGATTTCATCAACTACAAATCGCAGTTCTATCGAAGAATTTTTAATACTTTTTTCAATATATCCTCTGAGGATATAAATTTCATTATTAATGATTTTACTCCTAAGTAATGAAGAGATACGAATCCCTAACTGACGCCAGAGAATAGACTGGAAAATCATTTCATTGTTCTCCATGAATGAGTGCTGTTTAAATTTAATTATGTAGCAAAGATAACCCTATTGAATAATTGTCATTGAAATTTCAATGGCAAAATTTTCCGACACCACTCATCAATTTAAAAGTACTTACTTTATCTTGTCGCTCGTGTTAATTTAAAGAAAAGCTAAACCAATTAGATGTTAAGTTAGATTTAATTTCCCTTCACTGAAAATAGCTTTCTATCTGAAATTCCGTTAATTTATTATTAGTCTATCAGAATAACACTCTTTAAAAATATTACAAAGAAAGCAATCATACAAGACAGAACTTATATCATCGCTGCTATTTTTTGAGGGCACACTCTACTTTTTGGAAGAAGTTTTCATAAATATTCATCATTATGCGTAATCTTTTTAAATATATTTAAAACTTCTCAATGATAGCATTCTTAAACGCTGGTGAACATAGATATAAATAGTGATGATGTCTAGATTTAGTGAAGTTTTTATTATGTTTGTAGCATTATCAAATATTATCACCGTAAAATATGCACTCATTATAATTAAGAATTAGACCCAAACAAAGCTCAAAAAATCTACAATGCGAAATTTATATTATATAGCTTTCATAATAATTGCTGTAGCAAGTTTAACTGCATGCAGACAAAAAAGGAATCGTCCAAATACATACCATTACTCAGCTCCCAGTTATCTATCAGATAATATATCTGTAGCAAATGCTTATGATTACGATGTAGATACACTACAATTGGTGAAGATGACAAAACTTATTCTCTCTGATACGATCCCGAATATTCACAGTCTTCTCATACTTAAAGATGATAATTTGGTATATGAAAATTATTTTGACGGAACAGATGAAAAATTAGGTAAAAAACTGGGATATATAACGCATTCAAGAGATGATCTGCATGATTGCCGAAGCATCACTAAAAGCATAACCTCCGCTTGTATAGGTCTCGCCTTACAGAAAAGGATTGATTAAAAGTACTGACACCTCAATTTATAATTATTTCGCACAGAAATATGGAAATAAATTTGATAATAACAAGAAGAAAATAACAATCCGTCATCTATTGACGATGACCAGCGGATTGGAATGGAATGAAGATGTTTCTTATCGTGACCCACGAAATACAGAGTTAAGAATGGATGAAAGCTCCGATCCGATCGGCTTCATTCTAGGAAGACAAATGATAACAGAACCAGGTAAAGTTGGGAATTACAATGGAGGCAATACGCAATTATTAGCTGAAATAATAAAAATTGTAAGTGGTGTGCCAATAGATCAATTTGCTGAAAAAGAATTATTCAAACCTTTAGGCATAAATAAATTTACTTGGTCATCGCTAGGTGAAAATATGCCTGCCGCCGCATCAGGTCTCCGCTTCTTCCAGAGACCTGCTTAAATTTGCGATGCTGTATATGTCAGATACAAAAAATATTATCTTAAGCAAACAATGGATTGAACAATCCTTAAATCCATCAGTGAAAAGACCCTCTGGAAAAGACAAAAATGCAGGGTACGGTTTTCAATTTTGGACCTACACAGAATCTGTGGGCAATAAACAAGTAGATATTCAGGAAGCTAAGGGCAATGGAGGCCAAAGGATATTCTTTTGCAGTCCACTAAATCTACTGGTGGTAATAACAGCAGGTAATTATAATAATTGGGATATTGAAAATGACTCTAAAGAAGTATTAATCAAATATATTATACCTGCTTTAAATTCTGGTAGCCAAAAATAATCATTTCGCTAGTTTTTGGATTCAATACTTTCTGTGCAAGTACTGCTTATCTTAAATTATTCAGTAAGGTTTTGTGGCTGATAAGGATTTTTTGATATAAGTATCCGTCTTTTCTTCTAATTCAACGATGGTAAGCACTATTGAATAATTGTATATAAAATTTCAAGAAAAAATTTTCGCTAGCCAAAAGTACAGGATACTTTATTTTGTCGTTTGCAGTAATTTAGCTAAAAGCTAAAATTCTATTATACCTGATTAGATGTTAAGTTGGATTTACTGTCTATTCATTGAAAATAGTCTCTTATTTGAAAATCCATGTATTTAAACATTGTTAATTGCTAATCTTCCCGCATGATCTTCTATAATATTACAAAGAAAATGATCAGACAAAGCAGAACTTACAGTATCGTTGCTATTTTGATTTCAATTAATTTCACCGCACAACAGAATTTAAAATTAACCTATAATAAACCTGCAGAAAACTGGAACGAAGCCTTACCTATCGGAAACGGAAAACTCGGTGCGATGGTTTTTGGCGGTGCCATTCAGGAGCATCTTCAGTGGAATGAAGAAACGATCTGGGAAGGTGAACCGGGAAATAATGTTCCGAAAAATACTTTCGAAAGCATCCAGAAAATCAGAAAACTGCTGAATGAAAACCAGTTTCAGGAAGCTCAGAATGTTTCCAACAGAACGTATCCAAGACAGGCTCCGAAAGATCTGAATTACGGAATGTCTTACCAAACGATGGGCGATTTATCTGGATTTTAAAGATCATGAAAATTTTAAAAATTATAATCGAACTTTAGACATTGAAAAAGCAATCAGCACCGTTTCTTACGAAGTGAATGGCGTAACTTTTAAGCGTGAAATTTTCTCTTCTTTTGCCGATAATGTGATTTTGGTAAAATTATCTTCCAGCAAAAAAGGAAGTTTGAATTTTTCATTAAATGCTTCAACTCAACATAAAATCAATTCGATTTTTACAGAAAAAAATCAGTTGGTGATTAATGGAATAAGCAGTTCGATTGATAATAAAACCGGAAAAATCAATTTTAAAACCGTTGCTCTTCCTGTTTTAAAATGCGGAAAATTAACCTCATCATTTATGCGGTGTACAAGCCGCTCAATTCTAAGGTGATCGACCGATTGATGATTGCGCTGCGTTCACGCTTTGGAATGAAATTAGTATCAGACAGATCAGTAGTCAGACATTTTTTGTCACACCGTTCCACCTCCGCGATCTATCTATTTCTTACAGATCAATGTCCACAGATAACAGATGACAAATATAAATTTAAGTTTTTAAACCAGAATACCTATATCTTCTCAGGTATGGAAAAATTGGCCAGAGCAAATAATGCAGCAGTGGTCTACTTAAATGTTAAGCAATCATCCAAAGGATATTACAGGGTGAAATTCATTCCTATATGCTCAGGTTCAGTAATTTTAACGAGGGGGAAATAACAAGAAAATATGTAGAGTTGCTTTCCCATAATATCATTGATGAACCACATCTTTGGTTATGGACCCATAAGCGTTGGAAACGTTGATGCTTGAACAGAAATCTTTATCTCTTGTCTAATATCACTTAATCGTTGATAATATACTCCTTGGAAATATCGACCGTCTGGTTGCGAATTGTTATTTAATGGGTGCATTAGCATGCATCTGTAAATTATAATTTAGAAATCTGCAGTTTTAGAATATCCCTTAACGATGCTCTCGAAAAATAGCTCGTATATGGGCTCCATGGGAAAATCTTTTCGCTTAATGAATTGTCTAGGACAATTCAAAAACCTTTTTATCGGGCTTATCATATTCAAAGACCTGTATGAGTAATTCGCTTTGATCAGTTCCGTCGGCAGAAGTGTAATTCCAACACCGGCCTCCACGGAGTTTATAATTCCTTCCAGAGTATCTATCTCAACGATTTTATAAGAGTCTATTTTTTTTTGCTCCAGAATTGAGACAAGAATCTCTCTGTAGGAACATCCCTTGCTAAAAACGATCAACTTAACAGGTAGTTTGCCAAATATTGACTTTCCATCTAGGTTGGACGTCACAATGCTGAGCTCTTCCATAAAGACATTCTGAATTTCCAGATCTCTATGATCGACGTTTCCAGAAACAAAGGCACCATCCAGCTTATAGTTGAGTACATCCTTGATCAGATCTTCTGATGTACCCGTCTTTAGCCTAAAAGATACTTCAGGGTAGTCATCGGAAAAATTCTGTAAAATCCCCGGTGTACGAAATGCGGCTGTAGTTTGTAGACATCCTATCTTTATAGTGCCGTGTAGTGGAGAAGATAATTGGGTGATAGAATTTATAGCCCTGTTGATGACCAATTGAATCTCTTTTGCACTTCTTAACACCTCCATACCTTCGTCGGTCAGCTCAATTTTGCGAGTCGATCTGATGAGCAACTTTGTTTTAAAAAACTCTTCCAGATATTTGATACGGGCAGAAACATTAGACTGAACAGTATTATTGATAGCAGCAGCTTTTGTAAAGCTACCATACTCAGCAACGGCTTCGAATAATTTAAGATCATTGATATTCATTGGATACATTTAGCATTAATAATGATAAATACCTATCATTATTAATCGTTTGCAACAATGCAAATTTATAAAGAAATTTGTATACACGATTCACTAACAAATTATTATATCAGAAAAAATGAATTGGCAAAATAAAGTTACAGAGATTCTAAAAACACAATATCCGATCATTCAAGCACCAATGTTTGGAGTCTCCACACCGGAAATGGTTGTCTCTGCCTCAGAGGTGGGATGTCTCGGGTCTTTACCGATGGCGGATCTACCAGCGGACAAATGCATTGAACTAATAGAGTTAGTCAAAACACGTACTGACAAACCATTTGCAGCTAATATTTTTGTATATGATCTACCGGTGATCGATCAGAAATTAAAGGATAATTATAAACGGGTAAAATCCTTTATAGAAACTTTAGCTCAACAGCACCAGCTGGATGTAGTACTTCCCGAAATCGATGATCTGAAATTCTCAGGATATAGGGATTTGATCGATGTCATTATTTCAGCAGATTGTAAAATACTGAGTTTTACATTCGGAATACCCGATAAGGTTAGCCTTCAAAAACTTAAGGAAAATAAAGTAATACTTATAGGTACCTGCTTAACAGTGCAAGAAGCTGTAAAACTTGAAAAATCCGGTATAGATATCATCTGTGTTCAAGGATCAGAAGCCGGAGGCCACAGAGGTAATTTCTTAGCCGAAAAACCGATTGGTGATCCGGGAATTGCGCTTTTACAGAAGGTTTCAGCAGTTGTTTCAATACCTCTGATCTACGCTGGTGGCGTTTATACAGGTCATCAAATCATAAACTCCCAAAGCAATGGTGCTCAAGGCTATCAGGTCGGAAGTTTACTATTAGGGACACCAGAAAGTGCTTTAACCCAGGTAGAAAAAAACAGACTTCAAGCTATTGGTGATAACGATATTGTTCTTACTAAGAGTTTTTCAGGTAGATATGCAAGCGGAATTAAAAATGTTTTTACACAAGCCATTGATGATACGGTAAACATCCTACCCTTTCCCTTTCAGAATAAATTGACCGCGGAATTAAGGAGAATATCAAAAATCAATCATAATACAGACTTTGTCAATATTTGGGCAGGCAAGAACTTCAGGAATTCTAGTGAATCATCCACTGCTGTTCTTTTGAAGCGTTTGATTAAAGAAACGGAAGAATATAGTAATAATTAAAATAAAGAATAATGCCATTAGTAAGAATTGATGTTATTGAGGGACGAACCGATAAGGAACTGACCCTCCTTGCAGACACAGTGCAAAAAGTTCTGATAGAAACTTTTGAAGCTCCAGAACTGGATCGGTACCAGATTATTCACGAGCATAAAAAAGGACTTATAAAAGCCTTGGACACAGGACTTGGTTTCCAACGTTCTGATAAAATAGTAATTCTTCAGATTACCCATCAGGGTCGTAATCGAGAACAAAAGGGGAAAATGTATGCCGTAATGAGCCAAAAACTTGAGGAGATTGGTATCTCTCCCACGGATCTTATTATTTCACTGAGTGAAAATACAAAGGAAGACTGGTCATTTGGTTTGGGACGCGCGCAGTTTCTAACAGGTGAGCTGTGAAAAAGCCTTTGTAATATAATCATTAAGTTGATTGGATCTAATAGATACTGGTCTGTCACATCAACGACATTCCATTTAATTGGAGATTTTGAAGGTCAGATGACTGGAACTGGTAAATTTTAAAAGTTTTACCAATGAATTGAAAAACTGTTGTATGAAAAATTAAATTGCCTATTTAATGCTAGCTTTATTCACAGGTACTCTTATTCCTGTGCAGGCGGCTACAAATTCCGCATTCACTAAGAGTGTCGGTCATCCTTTTATAACTGCACTGATTATATTTACAGTGTGTTTTGCCGGCATGCTGATCTTTTTTTACTAAGCAGAACAGCGTTCCCTTCATCTCAACAGTTACTGTCTGCCATCCTAGCGGGTATTCAGGTGGATTCATTATAGCTTTTTATGTCATCATGATAACGATCTTAACACAGAAATTGGGTGTAGGAACTTCAATAGGCCTTATTGTAACAGGACAGATATTATGTGCAGTGTTAATTGATCATTATGGACTGTTTAATGCCGAGGTAAAAACTATTCATCCACAGCGCCTAGTAGGACTAATACTAATGATGACAGGTGTTTTTCTAATAATGAGAAAATAAATATTAAATTTAAATGAAGAAAATTGTTCTTTGCTTTTTTTTACTCACTTTGGTATTAAGCAACGTAAAAGCACAGCAATCTATGAAAGCTAAAACTGAAAAAAAAATTAAGTCTGCTGAAGTTTTGTATCACACTGTTGAAATTGATGGACAGACAGTCTTTTACCGTGCAGCCGGTGATCCTAAAAACCCGACCCTGCTACTATTACACGGTTTTCCGTCTTCCTCTCGTATGTGGCAGCCTATGCTTGAAGGGCTGTCAGATAATTACTATGTTGTAGCACCAGACTACATTGGTTTTGGTCATAGCAGTCAACCTGACCATCATCAATTCACATATACCTTCGATAATCTTGCTCACTATGTTGATCGTTTGATTGATAAACTTTCCCTCAGGAAATTTGTTTTGGTTCAGCAGGATTATGGAGGTCCGATAGGAATGCGAATTGCGGAGAAAAATCCTGATAAGATACAAGCCATTATCGTACAAAATGCGGTTTCTCACATTGAGGGACTCTCTCCTTTATGGGAAACAAGGAAGGCTTTTTGGAATGATAAGGAAAAGTACTATGATGCTGTAAAGAAAAACTTTATCAGTTTCGAAGCCACCAAACAAAGGCACATTGGAAATACACCAACACCCGAAAAAATAGACCCGGATTCATATACTGATGAATATCTGTTTCTTAATAAACCAGGAATGGCAGATATTCAGCTGAACCTTTTTCACGATTATCAAAGTAATGTGAAATTGTATCCCGAATGGCAAAAATGGCTGAAAAAGAATCAGCCAAAGATGCTTGTGATCTGGGGAAAATATGATCCCTCATTTACTGTTGCTGGAGCATGGAAGTATAAAGAAGATGTTCCCTCTGCAGAAGTGCACATCGTTGACGGTGGTCACTTTATTTTGGATGAAACAAAAAACGAAGTTATCAGCTTAATGAGAACTTTCATAAAACGGATTAATAATGAAGATTAATTCATCTTCATTTGCAGCACACTGTCAATAGCTATTACTAAAGGACCAATTATTAGTAATACATTTCTTTATATAGTATTAATAATCTACGAAGTTAATTAAAAACTCCACAATTATACCATTAACCAAATCTCTAAAATATCCTAAAAAAATAAATTAGAGTTTAACGATAAATTTTTATTATTTATTAAGCTGAAGATACTCAACTACTTTTCCATCATTTTGTTCAACAATGAAACGGATACCAGTACTGACTCTATTGACAGGTATAATGATCTTTTTTGACTCTTTTTCAAGTATTCTCCAGTATGCATCGAGATCATCCACAACAAAAATTGCATCTACCAAACTGGGTATCTCCAAAGCTTCTGGACCATCAACTGCTCCCAAAATAACAAAACGATCAACCATTTTTAATTGGTACCCATCATGCGAAGCGGACACGCTGACCTCTTTACCTGTAATTTTTTTATAAAAATCTACTGTGCCCTCAAAGTTATCTGTAACTATTGGCATTGCTAGTGTTATTATTTCCATTTTCTATTTATTTAACTTTGTTACAAATGTATATCGGAGACATCTCATTTACAATAACTCATTTTTTTATTAGTTACTTATGAAAAATTATACAAAAGAAAGCTCTACAAATCAAGAAAATAAAAAAAATCTAACAGCCAGCTGTAGTGTGAATGATACTTTCAGTTTTCTCGGAAGACGATGGCTCATGGCAATACTATACGAAGTCTCATTGGGTCATAACCAGTTTTCAGCTCTTTTAAAAAAAGTTCCTGGTGTATCTGAACATATGCTGGCATCAAGAATTGATGACCTTGTTAAAAAAGACCTAATTATCAAAAGACCTATTGAAAACACTATACCAGTACAAATTGTTTATTCTGTCACAAAAAAAGGGGCTGAACTTCTATCCATAGCAGAAGTATTAAATACCTGGACTCGAAATTGGGAGGGTTAAAATAAAGACTATCGGACACAAAGATGATTTTGTAAAAGCATTTCGTGAATCTGATGGTGTTTTCATAGTAACACCCAATATTACTCCTCCTGCCAATCACGAGTTTGAATTAGGAAACGAATTGGCAGATGCTGCTGTTGAAGCGGGTGTTAAACATATAATTTTCAGTAGTCTGGAGAATGTGGAGGAAATCACAGAAGGAAGATTATGCGCACCACACTTTACCAATAAAGCCAAAGTGGAAACATATATTCGAACACTGCCGATTAAAAGTTCATTCATACTTATGTCTTTCTTCTTTACCAACCTGTTAGAATTTTACACTCCAATGATAAAAGAAAATACACTGTTTTTCCGATTTACTTGCCGAAGGATTTTCGTGCACCTTTCGTTGATCCTTTAACAGCGACCGGACCAGCTGTTTTAGAAATTTTTTCAAATCCTGAAAAATATATAGCACAATCATTGCCTGTAATCGGAGAAATTATTTCCCCTCAGGAAATAGTTGAGACATTTGTAAAAATCACAGGAAAAAAAGCAGTATACAGCTCAACCTATAATCATCAAGAAATGATTGATCATTTTCCGGAATTGAGTTCTAACAATGATTTAGCTAATGAAATTCTGGACATGGCAAAATATGCGGTGGAATATGGTTATTTCAGTAAAGACCGTGATTGGGAATGGAGTCGAAAAATAGATCCAAATGCTTTAACTTGGGAACAGTTTCTTCTTAATATTTCTTGGAAAGGCGAAAAGATTTCATATTAGATATCAGCTTTTCAATACATTTCATTAAAGTCCAATTACAACAAAATTTTCTTAAAGTAACAAATAGCTGTCAACAATAGATCTGTTATTAAGCTTCCTGCAGTAATTTTGGAATGACTCACAATTTTGTTAGTTATTGTAAACTTTTAAATGTCTTCAGAATTTTGTGCAAACCTAAAAAGTATGGACAAAAAAAAATTAATACTGCTGATATTATTGAATTTTATGACTTCATTATGTGCACAACAGAAATGGACTTTAGAATCCAAATTTTTATCCGAACCTGACACTATTTTGATTTTCAAACCAAAAACATATACCGAAAATAAATTATATCCTTTGGTATATTTGCTTCATGGCTATAGTGAAAATTATAAGCAATGGTCTCAAACTACGGATTTACAAAAGTTGTCGGACCAATATGATTTATTATTATTACACCTGATGGATTTACTTCCTATTACTTGAACAGCCCATTTGATAAAGCCTCTCATTATGAAAACTTTTTCTTTAAAGAGCTTGTTCCAAAAGTTCATAAGTCTTTTAAAATAGACTATCGTAATATTTTTATAAGCGGTCTAAGTATGGGAGGATATGGAGCCCTGCGCTATTTAATTATGCATCCGGATTATTTTAATACCGGAGGTTCTACAAGTGGTGCATTAGAAATCGATTTTATTTCTTTTCAGAGAATCAGCCAGCAATTTTGGAAATCGAACAGAATGTCGGATGATTTAATTAAAAATATTGGAGATCCCAATAGACTGGATTGGAGTAGATACAGTATTTCAACATTACTGAAACAAAACAAAAAATTCCAAAAACCATTTATTTTTGATTGTGGCACTGAAGATATACTGTATAAAAATTCTGACAATTTAAAAAAACTGACAGATGAACTAAAAATTCCGACTACTTTTATTAGCCAGCCGGGAAACCATCAGACAGATTATTGGAGTAAATCTATCGAACATCATTTCATATATTTCCAACAACACCTGCAAAAGCAATAGAATACTTAAATCAGTATTCTATTGTTTAAAATCGGTTAGAAGCTATTTGGCAACTCTAAACTTGGGCAGGCTCCAATTGAAATAAACAGCTAAACATCTGTTAATTACAATTAAACTTCCTGAAAGAACAAGATTCCAGTCATGGTCTATTCCGAAATTATTTAATACTAAGTACAACAGGGCTCCAAAAAAACATGCTGTTGCATATATTTCTTTATGAAATATAATAGGAATCTCATTGGTCATCATATCTCTTATAACTCTCATTAATAATAGATTCTTCATTTTTATAATTGATTTGATTGAGATTTAAATTTTAATTCTAAACACCTTAAAAGGCTTTTTAAACTTCTCTTTTCCGTCGTGAAACCAAGGCATCAGCTGAATCTGAGAATTGGAAATGTATAAATATCCATCATCAGAAATACTGTAACTGTCAGGCCAGATCAGTTTTTCATCGTCCTTTACAATCGTCTGCATTTTCAAATCCGGAGTAATTTTCACAATTGAATTTTTCTCCAAATCTCCCAAATACAGGTTTCCTTTTTTATCGAAAATCATCCCGTCTGTTGTGATAAATTTTCCTAAATCTTCTACACTCTTGTTTAAAACAGCATCGGTTGTCTTAAAATCTCTCAACAAATCGGTTTTAATTCTGTACAAACGATTATCTGTTAGAGATTTGTAGTAAACATATTGATTATCCGGAGTCAGCGCAATACCATCTGAATTTACTTTCAGCAAAGAGCCGTCACCTTTTTTAAGTTCAGTTCCCAATGGAGAAAAATGATAATTCGGATCAGATTTAACAGAAGGAGAATTGGCTAAAACCAATCTTGATTCGCCGGTATTAATATTCAAAACTACGATTCCACCTGTATTTGAATTGCTTAAATAGGCAAAACCGTTTTCATTATCTATGCGGATATCATTGATATAAACATCTTCGTTTACCACATTTTCAGGAAATCTGTAGATTTTCTCAATTTTGTTGTTGGCTAAATTGATTTTAACTACTTTACTGCTGTGTTGATAGACTTTTCCAAGTCCGATTCCTGCTGCATCTACTACCCAAAGAAATCCTTTGTCATCGGTAACTACAGACTGTACGGTCACAAATTTGTTTTGTCCATCTTCGCCTTTTTTGAAACTATTCCATTCTGCATCAGGATAAGGAATCGGTTTCCCATCTTTCACCTCAACCACGGAATAAGAATGGGTGTCCAGCCAATAAGGATAATTCACAAAGACCCTGTTATCTTTTGCCACGGCAACACCTGTTAACTGATACTTGCTGTCAGAGAAAACCTCTTCTAACTGTGCATTTTTTTCGGTAGAAACTTCGCTATTAGCCACTTGTTTCGGCTGTTTGCAAGACTCTTTACAAGAGGCTAATGACACCAATGCCATTGCCAATACTGCAATATTTTTTAAGTTCATTTTGATAATTTTAAAAGATAGATTTTACAAAGTCACCACGATTTTACCAACTGTTCTGCCTGTTTCCTGCTCCAGATGTGCTTCTCTCATTTGTTCGAAAGGAAATATTTTTGAAACGTGAGGTTTTACAGCACCACTTTCCATTAAAGAAGCAATCTGTTTCATATCTTCACCGCTGGATTGCACGAGAATGAAATACCCTTTTACGCCTTTAGATTCTGCTTTTGATGTCACCTGCTCATTCAAACCTGTCGGAATACTGATGATGGAACCGCCTTCTTTCGTCACTTCAAGGGAATGATCGATATTGTCTCCGCCAATCGTATCCAACACAAAATCAAAAGTTCTGCCCGCAGATTTCCAGTCGAAACCGTGATAATCGATATGTGAATCTGCTCCTAGACTCAAGACAAAATCTTTATTTTTTGCGGAAGAAGTTCCCGTTACTTTCGCTCCCAAATGTTTGGCAATCTGTACCGCGATATGCCCAACTCCACCCGAAGCTGCGTGAACCAAAACGTTTTGCCCTTCCAGAATATTCGCATTGTGAACCAAAGCCTGATACGCCGTAAGCGCAACCAAAGTGGAAGCTGCAGCGTCTTCAAAAGAGATATTTTTTGGTTTTAAAGCCAGCTGATTAGCCGGAGCTGCAACATATTCTGCGTATGCTTTTCCGTGTCCGGGGAAGTTAACCATTCCGAAAACCTCATCGCCCACTTTAAAATCTGAACTTTTAGTTTCTTCTACAATTCCTGAAATATCCCAACCCAAAATCAAGGGATTTTCTGTTTTGATTCTTCCGTAAACGCCTTTTCCGGCACGGCTTTTCACATCTACCGGATTGATGCTGATGGCTTTTACTTTTATTAATACTTCGCCTTCGTTAATGGTTGGTTTTGCCAATTCTACGTATTCTAAATTTTCTACGCTTCCGGCTTCTTTTAATACAATTGCTTTCATAATGTTGGTATTTTTTAATGTTATTTATTTTTGATTATTTTGAATTTAATGATAGAGCCTGACTAAACTTTTATTTAACCACAAAAGACACAAAAGATTTGGATGATATATTAAAAGCTTATTTTATGAGATGAAAAATAGAACACATAAGCCTTTAAAAATCTTTGATTTTTATTCTTTTGAGAGCTTATATTATCTAATATCAGCTATGAAATTAACTTTTGTATCTTTTGTGGTTAAATTTAAAATGAGTTAATTTCTTATTGGTTTCGGATTGATTTTCAGTTTATAAATCACCACCGGAAATTTCACTATACTTTTTCCGTTCTGAAATGCTGCCAAACGGTTCAACTGACCAGTCGGAATCCATAGGTATCCATCGTCATCGATCCATAATGCGTCTGCCCAAAGCAATCTTTTGTCTTTAATCACCAGACTTTCTTTTCCGTCAGGTGATATTTTGATGATTTCACTTTTGTTCACATCGCTTACATAAATATTTCCGTCTGCATCGATGGCTGTTCCTCCTGTTGATGGGGTTTTATAGAACAATTCCACTTTGGAAGCCAAATCTTTTTCAGATATATTTTCATCGCTCAGATATTGCGTTTCCACTCTCCAAAGCGGACCGCTTGCTGGCTGGAAATACAGCCATTTGCCATCGGGAGAAATCTCCAATTGGTCTGCGTGGATTCTCACTTCATTTCCTTTTTCATCTTTCATAATTTTTCCTTCTGCTTTTATGGGTAAATTATCGGTGGTTGAAGGATGATTTTCTAAAACACGTCTGCCTTTTCCTGTTGTTTTATCTAAAATAATTAAAGCCGCTTCGCCCGCATCCGTCAGGTAAATGGTGTTTCCCGAAATTCTGAGATCATCAATAAAAGTCGAAGGTTTTGCAATTCCTGAAAGCGGAATAATCTGCTGAACTGTATTGGTTTTAGTATTGATAGAAACCAGTTTCAAAGCATTTCCTGATAATGGATTTTGTCCCATCGAAGGCGTTCCCGTATCGACAATCCAAAGCAAACCGTCCGGTCCGATTCTCAGTGAATTGGTTCTTACAAACTTCTCATTTACGTCTGCTCCCGATTCCCAATTGTTCCAGTCTTCATTTGGATAGGGAATGATTTTTCCGTTTTTAAGAATCTCCCCTATTTTCATTCCTTTGTCGCCCTCGATTCTTGGGAAATTAACGAAGATTCTTCCATCCGAACTTGTTGTAACACCATTCCAGACAATATCTGATATTGCTACTTTTTCGAGTTGTGCATTCGCTAATCCGAAGAAAAGAAATAAGGAAATAAGGTTGAATTTAGTTTTCATTTTAAATTGATTTTCGATGATTTTGATAAGTCAAAGGTAGAAGCATTCCGGCTGAATAAATAATACATTTCGGGGGAAGAATAGCACAGATTTACAGTACAGAAATAAAAAAAGACCGCTCCATTTTCTGAAACAGTCTTTTCTAAAATATGATTATTTGAACTTTTAATTCATCTGCGACTTCCTGAATTCCAAAGGTTTCATTCCCGTCTGTTTTTTGAATAATCTTGTAAAATAAGATGCATTTTCAAATCCTAATTCGTAGGCGATTTCAGCGACGCCTTTTTCACCTAATCTCAACAGATTTTTCGCTTCGGAAATCATAAAAATATGAATGAGCTCCATTGCGGTTTTTCCTGTTTCCTGCTTTAATAAATCACTCAGATATCTTGGCGAAACAAAAAGCTGGTCGGCTAAAAATGCAACATTCGGAAGTCCGTTTTTTTCCAGCAAACCTTCGCTGATGTATTTTCTCAAGGCATCATTGAATTTTGAAGCCGTCTTTCCGGTCACCTGCGCTCTGTCGATAAACTGTCTTTTGTAATATCGCTGCGCATATTTTAGAATCGATGAAATATGACTTAAAATAATCTCACGGCTGTATTCATCGGGATTATTAAAATATTCTCCCTGAATTTTTGAGTGAAGTTCCAGGATAATCTGCTCTTCTTTTGGCGAAAGATGCAAAGCTTCCGTCACTTCATAATCGAAGAAACTGTATTTTTCAATTTCTTTAAAAAGCTCGTGGCCATTCAGGTAATCTTCGTGAATCAACAACATATAGCCTTTTTCTTCAAACTCAAGATTTTTCATCTCGATAATCTGTCTTGGTTTCGCAAAAAACAGACAGCCGTTGTCGTGGTCATACGGTGTGCGGCCGTACATAAAAATCCCTGATTTTATTTTCTTGAAAGCTATCACATAACAATCTGTGGTAAACTCTCTGTTCCCCAATTTGCACTCCGACTGGCAGCCAATCATACTGAAAAGCGGATGTTCCGGAGCGTCCCAATGATTACCCAAATGTAATTCGGTAAGGGTTTTGTAATGTTGCATCGGTTTAATTTTATCTAAGTTAAATTAATTTTACCGAAACTAAAAACAGAAATTATACTATCCTAAAAAAAGGTTGATGTATCCTGCCGTAAGCTCCGGATATTGATGCTGAGGACCGTGTCCCGCATCATTCAAAATAATATGCTGCATTGTAGGTGCATTTTTCAGTAGCGGAAACCAGTTTTCTGTTGCAAAGCTGATGTCGTGGTCCCCGGAAATAACCAAAACGGGAGACTTCAGGGTTTTATAGCCTTCTCTGAAGTTCAGTTTATCTTCTTTCATTGTTCCCGAACCCGCAATATATCTTTGGAAAACCTCCATTGTAGAAGGAATCAATGAACGCTCTAATCTCTGCCCGATTCTGTTGTGAGATTCCTGGGCTGCCTGTCTGCTTTTTTCGGAAGCGGGCTCAAAGAACAGATAATATTCATCTTCCAGATCGTTAATTGGCTTTAAAGCGTGGTCAAAAAATACCTGCTCAATTGGGATTGCATTTTCTCCCGGAGGATTGGTTCCGATTAAAACAGTTTTTAATACTCTTTCCTGATTCTGAAAAGTAACAGCCTGCGCCACCAATCCGCCATAAGACCAACCCAACACATTAAACTTATCGATTCCCAAATGGTCTGCCAAAGCCGGAACCGTACTCGCCACTTCTACAATATCCAAAGGCAACTCACCTTCTGAACTTCCGATTCCCGGATAATCAAAAAGAATGACTGTATTTTTTTCTGCCAATGAATCCAGAAATAAAGGGTCCCAGGTATCCATAATTCCCCTGAATCTGTTGACAAAGAACAATGGAACGCCGGTTCCGAATTGTCTGTAAGCAATTTTTTTATTGTTGATTTCTGCAAATTGTGTTTCTGCGTTTAAAGCTGTTGTTTTCATAAGTATTAAGATTTTGTTTGTTATTTACTCATTCAAAGTTGAGAATATTGGGTTAAAATTAATTTCACAAATCAGCGGAACATTAGCACGAAAAAACGTTATTATTTATCCCGCCGATTTGGATTTAAATTTAATTAATGACCGTGAGCCGCGATACTCACTTCTTTCCAGTTTTGAATATCATTTAATCTTTTCGTATAAACCTCATTCACAGCGTGATAAGCAATTTTACCAAACAATAATCTTTGCGGAGGGTTTTGGTTGTCGATAAGGTTTAAAACAGGTTCTACTGTTGCTTCCGGTTTTCCCCAGGTATCCGGATTTTCTCCGCTTTCTGCAAAAGCCGCCCGCACCGGATTGTAATCTGCAATATCCGAAGAAGTCTGAACTGCTGAAGCTCCCGCCCAATCTGTTGCAAATCCGTTAGGTTCAATTAAAGTGGTTTTGATTCCCAAATGTGCCGTTTCCGAACCGATGGTTTCAATTAAACCTTCTACTGCAAATTTTGAAGCGTTATACAATCCTAAAAGCGGTAAAGTCGTTAATCCCAAAAAGCTGGAAATCTGAATAATATGTCCGCTTTTTTGCTTTCTCATCACCGGTAAAACGGCTTGTGCTACCCAAAGCGAACCGAAAAAGTTGGTTTCCATCTGTTCTCTCGCCTGTTGTTCCGTCGTTTCTTCCGTCGTTCCAAATAAGCCGAAACCTGCATTATTGATCAAAACATCAATTCTTCCGAAGTGTTTTTCCACCTGTTCCGTTACTTCAAAAACTTCAGAACGGTTGTTGACATCCAGCTTCAAAGGGAGAATATGGTCTCCATATTTATCTTTCAAATCCTGTAATGCAGAAACGTTTCTTGCTGTTGCCGCTACTTTGTCACCTCTTTCTAAAAGTGCTTCAGCCCATAATTTTCCGAATCCTTTTGATGCTCCTGTGATAAAAACTATTTTACTCATTGTTTTAATTTTTTTACTGTTATTGAATGAAGCAAAGTTACTTTCAACAATAAAAATCAGGTAGTCCGTTTCAGCTGAAAAATAGCACAGAAATACGTTTTGGAAAAAATATTTCAATAAAAAAGCCTCCCGAAAATACATCCGGAAGACTTCCACTTAAAACTAAATACTTATTATTAAAACACTTCTTAAATAGCCTGTGCCAAAGGAAAATCAATAGGAATCTGAGTGTTGGCAAATACATAGTTGGTAAAGCTTCTCAATGCGACCAAAGCCGTCAGTTCAATCAAAGCTTTTTCATCAAAGCCGGCGTTGAAGAAATTTTCCAAAGCTCCGTTTCCTGCATTGCCTTTATTGTTGGCAATAGACTGAGCCAACTTAATCGCAGCGTCTAATTTTCCCTCTGAAAAACTTCCTTTTCTGATATCCAGCGTATCTTCTTCTGTAAAGCCTCTCATTTTCGCTAAAGTCGTGTGCGCCGCCAAACAGTAATCACATTCGTTGACCTGCGAAACGATAAGATTAATAGCTTCTCTTTCTTTTGCGGTAAATGATGAATTTTGAGCCAGAGAAGCTTCGGTTTCCAACATCGATTTTAAAGCGGATGATGAATAACCAATGGTTACATACAAATTGGGAATTTTCCCCATTTTTTTCTCCACAGATTCCAAAATGCTCTGTGCACCAAAACTTAGCTGTTCTTTTTCAGGTACTGAAATTGTTTTCATTTTTTTATGATTTTTAATGTTATTTTTTATAATTTATTTTTCAAATTTTACATCCAGAATATCGATGGAAACCAATACAAAATCTTTGTTGTAAGAATTGTCTCCATCATTCAGAACATAAATATTTCTTTTTGTTCCGGTTTTTATGCCTTCAAATTCTTTATAATCTTCAATAATCTGAGTCGCTGAAGAACCTCCTAACACTTCTGGCCAATAGTCGTGACGTCTTAAAAGTCCGTCTTCATTAAAATAAAAGATCTGTCTTTTGCTGTGCGTAGCGAAGCCATCGGGATAAATCACTTCCAGTCTGTCTAATATTTCACCGTTTTCATTCCAAAATCCAAGATGATTGATTTCCACTCCCGGAACCAGAAAATTAAAAGGAGCCGTTGCGTAATTCCAGGTTGCATAGCTGGAGAAATAAATAAGCTGAGCTTTCGTCCAAGGCGTTTCCACCGTATGGCCTTTAAAAGATTCTCTCGGGTTTTCCAAAGATTCTATAAGCTGTCCGTTTTCATCAAATAACTGAACTTTTCCGGGTTCAAAAGATGACGTATAATTTTCTTTAAAAATATTTTCCCATAAGCTTTTCTGTTCTTTTAAAGAACCGACAAACTGTACATCGCTTAAAGCGTTTTCGTGCCCTTTCATTCCCCAGACCGCACCACCGATTTGAGTATGAATCTTTACCGTCTGAAATTCCGCAACACTGTTGATTCCGTGAGCAGCTAAAACTTTATTGACCAATGTTTGAGTTGAAGTTTCCATTTTTTAATTTTTAAGTGTTATTAAATTGTTTCGTTTTGTTCATACAAAGTTAAATCTGCTTCAAGCCTAAAGTGTAGTTCATTTCAGCGGAAGAATAGCACAGAATTACCCAACCGAAATCGTAGAAATGTATAAGACATTCCGTAAAATCGACAAGCAATTCGTGTTTGCTTATCGGAACTTTGTCTGAGAAATTTTAAAACAAATTCATTATGAAAAATACAGTATTTATAACCGGTGCATCATCGGGATTGGGAAAAGCAAGCGCAAAATTATTTCAGCAAAACGGATGGAATGTCATCGCCGCAATGCGTTCGCCGGAAAACGAAAAAGAACTGAATCTTCTTGAAAATGTTCTATTGGTAAAACTGGATGTCACCAATCCACAGCAAATTCAGGAAGCGATAACAAAAGGAACAGAAACATTCGGCTCAATTGATGTTTTATTAAACAGCGCAGGCTACGGATTGATGGGCGTTTTCGAATCTTCAAATCCTGAACAAATTCAGAAACAGTTTGAAGTAAATGTTTTTGGTTTAATGAATGTTACCCAAGCCGTTTTACCGATAATGAGAACTCAGAAAAAAGGAATTATCATTAATATTTCTTCATTCGGAGGAATTACAGCGGGACCGTTTGCCAGTTTATACAACAGCTCGAAATTTGCAGTAGAAGGATTTTCTGAAGCTTTACATTTTGAAGTTTCTCCGTTTGGAATTGATGTAAAAATCATAGAACCAGGAAGTATTGCCACCAATTTCAGAAGCGGAATCGAGATGATTCAAAACACGATTGAAGAATACAATACGGAATTGACTGCATTTATACCAAAATTCACCAAACGGACAGAACATCTTCCGAAAGCAAGCGCAGAAGAGGTTGCAGAAACTATTTTCGGCGCAGCAACCGACCGGCTTTCCAAATTAAGATATGTGATTGGCGAAGATGCGCAGTTTTACATTGATTTGAAAAACAAAAATTCTGAAGAAGATTTTCTGAGATTGATGCAGAATTAATCCCAAGAAATTTTAACTTTAATTAAAATCAGAAAAATGTCAGAAGCTTTTATTTCTATAAAGTCTGTTGCAGACCTCCATCTTTTTTACAATTACGGAAGTCCAAAACATCCTTTGATTACGGTGATTGATCTGAAAAATATAAGCCGTTCCGACGAAAATTTCGCAGACTATCTGTACAGCCTTGATTTGTATACGATTGTTTACAAAAAATTTAAAGGAAGTTTAAAATACGGCCGTTCAAACTATGATTTTCAGGAAGGAACTTTGATGTTTACCGCTCCGAATCAGGTGATGAGTCCGAGTGCGGATACAGAGATTGAGGAAGGTTGGTTTCTGGCATTTCATCCTGATTTTATTTACGGTTCGGATTTAGGCAGAAAAATTCAGAAGTACAGTTTTTTTCAATACGAAAACAATGAGGCACTTCATATTTCGGAAGATGAAAAAGTTTTGCTTGATGAAGTGATTGTAAGAATTAAAAAAGAATATTCCCAGAATATTGACCGCCATACGCAGGGATTGATTTTAAACCAGATTGAAATGCTTTTGAACTACTCCGACCGATTTTATGACAGGCAGTTTTTCACCCGCAACAAAACAGGAAACGATATAACCCAACGTTTTGAAAGTCTCCTTAATGATTATTTTAATGATGACCATTTGATAGAAAAAGGGATTCCCGAAGTAAAATATTTCGCCGAAAAACTGAATCTTTCTTCTAACTATTTATCAGATTTGCTCAGTAAATTCACAGGTAAAACAACGATAGAACACATCCATCTGAAATTGGTAGACAAAGCAAAAAATATCCTCTTGGGAACGACAAAATCGGTAAGCGAAATTGCTTACGAACTCGGATTTGAACATCCCTCCCACTTTACCAAAATTTTTAAAACCAAAGTCGGAATTTCTCCTTTGCATTTCAGAAAGCTGTTTCCTGAGCAGAATTAAAAACATTTGAAACTACTTAACCGCTTCCTTTTTATACTGAACAGGGGTTACGCCAACCACTTTTTTGAATAATCGGGTAAAATAAGACGGACTTTCGAAACCTAAATCGTAGGCTATTCCTGCAACATTACTTTCTGAACTTAACAACAGATTTTTAGCTTCTTTAATCAAATAAATATGAACGTGCTCCAACGCTGTTTTTCCCGTCTCCTGTTTCAGAATATCGCTAAGATAACGGGGAGAAACCGCAAGTTCTCCAGCCATAAAATTGACACTTGGCAAACCGTCTTCACTGTGTTTGTTTGCTTTGAAATAATCATCCAGAACCGTTAGGAATTTTTTAACCATACTTCCTGAAACATTCGGGCTTCGGTCTATGAACTGTCTTTTGTAAAAACGGTCGGAATATTTTAAAATTGAATCGATATGCGAAAGGATAATTTCCCTGCTGAATTCGTCAGAGTTTTCCTCATATTCTCTTCTGATCTTTTCATATAGTTCCCACATAATCACTTCTTCCGAAGGCGAAATATGAAGCGCTTCATTGATTTCATATTCAAAATAGCCGTATTTTTTGATCTGTTCATTCAACGGATGTCCCGACAGGTAATCTTCGTGAAAAAACATTACAAAACCCTTTTCGGCAAACTGTACATTTTGCACCTCAATAATCTGTCTGGGCTTCATAAAAACCGCAGAACCGTTGTTGTGATCGTATTTGGTCTTTCCATACAACACGTAACCGGATTTTATTTTCTTTAAACCAATCATATAAAAATCTCCTGTAAAACGGTCTTCACCAACAGAATATGTCATCAGTTCTTTACAGGTCATCAAACTCAAAAGAGGATTTTTCGGAGGCTCGAAACCGCTTTTCTCGTGAAGTTCAGTGATGCTTTTATAGTGATTGATTTTTTCCATATTTATTGGGGTTAGAAGTTTTAACTATAATCAAATTTAGTAAATAAAAAGGAGCTTTTATATCTTGGATTTTATAAGATGAGAAGGAATATCTGTATTGCTGACAATTGCTTTTCTAAACAGTAAAATAACTATAAACAATGTTACCACAATAATAAAATTAACCATTGCAAATGTCTGAATATCTTTAATTTCAAATACATTGATTAATCCGTAACCAGCAACTGAGCTTACAACATACACACCACCGCCCGTCAAACCACTAGCAATACCTGCATTTGTCGTGAATCTCTGCAAACTGTATGCATAAACATTGTTGAAAATGAAACCCGATAAAAGATGTAGTGATAAAGTGAATCCCAGTAAAAACACCAACCCGTCATACTTTGAAGTGACTGCAAACATTATAAAAACGATGATTAGCTGTAAAATAATCGCAGCATTTATTTTTGCGAAAAGTCCTTTTTTAATCATTAATTTAGAAATAATTCCGCCACTCATCAAAGCAATTCCGGAAGCCAACGAACTGTATCCTGTAACGACAGGTGAAAATCCGTATATTTTTTCGATAATAAACGGGCTTACCATTCCATAAATTACCAGAAGTGAATAACTTAAACCAATAATGATTAATCCCAAATAAAAATCAGGCGTTCCCAACATTTTCCTGTAAACTGCTGCGATTTCTTTTCTTTTAAATACCTGAAAATTCTGTAGAGATTCTCCTGTAAACCGAAGTTCAAAAAATAAAATAATAACGGTAAGAATTCCCAAAAGATAAAAGTTAGACCGCCATCCGAAAAGCACCTGCAAGTAACCTCCGATAAACGGCGCAACAATAGGTGCAGTCGCCCAGACAATCGAAAAAAGACTGGTGTAGTGTTTCAGTTTTTCACCTTTGTAGAGGTCAACAAAAAAAGCTCTTTTCCCAACAATAATTAATGAAACCGTGATTCCCTGAACGATTCTCATTAAATAAATCACATAAATTTCCGGAACTAAAGCAATAATAAAACTTGCCAAAGAAAAGGTAATCAACGCAAAAATATTGATTCTGTACCTTCCAAAACTGTCGAGGATACTTCCGATAAAAAGCTGGCTGAATCCCGAACTTACCATAAATAAAAGCAACGAAATCTGCACTTTTTCGACCGGAACATTCAGATCTTCTGCCATTGCCGGAAGTGACGGAATGTAAATATCCGTTGTCAACCCACCCAACGGAATGAGTATAAATGCCAGCAATGTACTGATGTATAAATATTTTGTATTTTGAAATTTCATCGTGATAATTGATTTTATGTGGAAAAACCCTTACATTTTTAAACAAAAAAGTAAATCCAATCTTAAGTCGGATTTACTTAATTTTTCACACTTGAAATTATCCGTGCGCAGCTTCGGAAACCTCTTTCCAGTCGTTCCAGACCTGGAGTTTTTCTGCGTACACTCTTTCCGTTTTTCTCAATCCTACTTTTCCTAATAATAAACGAAGGGGTGGATTCTCACTGTCAATTAATTTCAAAATTGCAGGAACCGTTGCTTCCGGCTTTCCATAATCTTCCGGTAATAACCCTTCAGCTTCTCCCAAACTTGATTTCAAAGCATCATAAGCTTGAATGGTATCACCGTGAACGGCTGAACTTCCGCCGAAATCGGTTGTGTAACCATTAGGTTCAATCATTGTCACATTTATTCCAAAAGGTTTTACTTCTGTCGCCAAAGCTTCGCTGAAACCTTCCACTGCAAATTTGGTAGCGTTGTAAATTCCCAAAGTCGGCAAACTCCAAACACCTAATACACTTGACAGCTGAATCACGTGTCCACTTCCCTGTGCTCTGAAAATTGGCAAAGCCGCCTGTGTTACCCAAAGTGTCCCGAAAACATTGGCTTCAAAAACATCTTTGGTCACTTTTTCTCCCACTTCTTCCACCGCTCCAAAAACTCCATAACCGGCGTTATTGATTACAACATCTAAATTTCCGAAGTGATTCTTCGCTTTATTTACCGCTTCAAAAACTGCTTCTCTGTTGGTAATATCTAAAGAAATAGGGAGAAAAGTTTCGGGATATTGTTCTGCCAAATCTTTATAGGCTTCAATATTTCTGGATGTTGCAGCTACTTTGTCGCCTCTTTTAAGGAACGCCTCAGTCCAAAGTTTTCCAAATCCTCTTGATGCTCCTGTGATAAAAATTGTCTTTTCCATTTTTAAAAATTTTAATTGTTTTGTTTTTTAATTTTGATAGGACAAAGTTATCTCGCATCGAAGCCAAACTTGTAGCTCAAATCAGCGGAAGAATAGCACAGAATTACGGAATGTTTTTTAGTTTTAAACTTTAAAGTAAAATCGGAAAAAAATTCTCCCCATTAATTCAATCACAAATATGAAATAAAGCTTACATATAATTTTATGTATTTCCAAGCCAAATTATCCCGCAGTAGTCTATTTCACATGCGAAGAATTAAATTGAAAAATTTTGCATTGTATCCATAAATTATGACTTAGCGATCAACCGTCAATGTCTGCTAATCGCTGGCTGAAGAGTTATGTAAGGTTCACAAACGCATAAATGACGTCAACTAAATACAGCGGATGCCATTTTAATTACTTTGAATAATTGTTTATTATTACTATACATTTTAAATATATCTGATAAAGTCTTTGATACATACAATATACTTTTGTACAGATTAATAATATTTTTTGAAGTATGAAAATTTAAACATGTAGTCGCATCAAATTATTTTGGTAGAAAATTCATTGATTGGCAAACGAGCCTTTGGAACCGATGCTAAATAATCATTGTCAGAATCCCGATAGCCCAATGACAAGATTACCGATGCATGCAGCCCTTTTTCCGACAAGCCTAAAACCTCATCAAACAATTTCGGATCAAAGCCTTCCATAGGCGTGGAATCTACTTTTAATTCTGCAGCAGCAATTAAGGCTGTACCCAAGCCAATGTATGCCTGTTTACTTGACCAGATTGCATTTTGTTCTGGTGTCTGGGTCGAGAAATAGTCAATCAAAGTGTCCTTGAGTAAATTCAACGCTCCGTTTTCCATATCTCGTTGCTGTTCCATCATCTCAACATAGTCAGTAATGTAATCATTAGTGATTTTATTGAACCCTGCAAAAACCAGTAAATGGGAAGAAGCGTGGATTTGCGCATTGAATGAACCTTCTCCCAATCTCTGTCTTATTTCAGGATTGGTAATTACAAACAACCGATAGGGCTGTATCCCACAAGAAGAGGCGCTTAGATTAATGGCTTCAATAATTTGATCAATTTTATCTTCGTTTACTGATTCATCTGAGTATTTCTTGACTGCATAACGCCATTGTAAATTTTTGATTAGATCCATTTTTTATTATTTTAAATTAGAGGAACAAAGTTATGCGTTCAATGTGTATATTTGTAACCAAGTGACAAAAAGTTATAGTGACAAACGAGTAACCAAGTGAATGGTATGGAACAAGAATTTGATTTAGTTAAGGATTGCAGTCAAAAAATAATGGCAATCAGTGATACAATGGAAATTTTAAATGGAAAGTGGAAAATGTCCATTATTGCTTGCTTGTGCTATAAACCTATGCGGTATTCTGAGCTTCTGAAAGAGGTTAAGGGAATTTCCGGCAAGATGCTCAGTCGTGAATTAAAAGATTTAGAGATCAATGAATTAATTGAACGCAATGTATTGAATACGGCACCTGTAGCTGTAGAATATCAAATTACAGAATACGGAAAATCGCTTAAACAGCTCACCAATACTATAGCAGACTGGGGATTTATACATAGAAAAAGGATCATATCCGGAATGAATAATAAAATTTAACAAGGAAGTGTAAAATAATTTTTATAAACGTTGATGTTCTAAATACTTTTTTTCTCTCTCTCAAATTGATGTAAAATGGTCATGGCAACAAAATTTGAATCTCCCAATTTAATTTCAATATGTTTTTAATGAGAAAAAATATCATAGTATTTTTTTCTTTATCAGAAAACTATTATACGCAGACAATTGTCTGATTTCATTTTTATAACTTAAATGTTAGTTAATACTTTCAAAATATTATTTATATCTTCTAATAAATGGTTTTAATAGAGTCTTGTTAAGTTCACAAACGCCTAAATGGATGTAATATAAGCCATTTTTTATACCAGAATAATCCAGATTAATCTTTTTTAATGTTTTAGTAAATTTAGTTTTTCAAATATTAAAGTAAACATTAAATATGGTTATTTAAAATTTATATCGTAATATTGCAATATAAAAATATCATATATGGGACTTACTAAAACAGAAATATTTACAGATGAGCAAAATAACCTGGCCTCTCTCTTTAAAGTTTTGGCACATCCTGCAAGAATTGCAATCCTCCAATACATCATTAATCAGAAAGCTTGTATCTGTAATGACTTAGTGGATGAACTTGGACTAGCACAGGCCACTATCTCTCAACATTTGAAAGAATTGAAAAGTATCGGGATTATTCAAGGTACTATCGAGGGAAAATCTGTTTGCTATTGTATCGAAGATAAAAAATGGAAAGAGGTTCAGGGATTGTTCAATCAATTTTTTGAACAAGATGTAAAAGTTGGGCAATGTTGCTAACAACTTTTTTTATAATTTCTATCATCGTAATATTGCAATATACAAATTAAATAACATCAATATTAATTATTATGAAACTATCAAAAATCAAAGCAATCTTACCTACACTGAACAATGTAGAATTTCAGTTAGAGAATGGAAAATTTATCCCTGAGCATTTCCACGTTACAGAAATAGGGGTTATCACAAAGAATTTTATAGACTGCGGTGGCAATACAAGAAATGAAAAGGTTGTCAATTTCCAATTGTGGGATTCGAACGACTTTGAACATAGATTGAAACCTACCAAACTCTTAGACATCATCTCTCTGTGCGAAGACAAACTGGGAATCGAAGATTCAGATATAGAAGTTGAATATCAAAGCGAGACCATTGGCAAATATGATTTGGATTTTAACGAAAATAATTTTGTTCTGAAAAATAAACAAACTGCTTGTCTGGCAAATGAAGCTTGCGGAATTCCAGCAGAAAATCAAACTGTAGAACCATCTGATTTGAATACTTCGTGCTGTACTCCCAAGTCAGGTTGTTGCTAAAAAAAAGACTGCATTATGGAAATCAAACCTATAACCAATGACAACTTTTCGGAAGTAATAGAAATCTACAATCAAGGATTGGCGACCAACATAGCCACTTTTCAGAATGATTCCCCACAATGGGAGGAATGGGATAAAGGACATCTCGCTTTTTGTAGAATCAGCATTTATGATAATGACAAGATGATTGGCTGGGCGTCTTTGACACCAGTTTCAAGTAGATGTGTTTATGCTGGTGTTGCAGAGGTAAGTATTTATATTGCACAAGACGAGCGAGGTAAAGGAATTGGGAAAACCTTGTTGACAGAATTAATTCAACAAAGCGAAGAAAACGGGATATGGACTTTGCAGTCTGGTATATTCGCTGAAAATGAAAGCAGTATCACGTTGCACGAGAAATGCGGATTTCGATAGGTTGGCTACCGAGAAAAGATAGGTAAGAAAAATGGGGTTTGGAAAGATAACGTCCTTATGGAAAGTAGAAGCAAAAATATCGGAATAGATTAATAATCAATAAAACTTAAACAACAATTATGTATTCAGAATTAACAAATACTATTGAACAATTGCATTATCAAAACATCAGCGAGGAAAGAAAAATCACATTGCAACCATTAATTGATTTTGTACAGCAAAAAATGGATGAAGGAAAAGATATTAATATCAATTTCATTTGTACACATAACTCGCGTAGAAGCCATCTATCACAAATCTGGGCGCAAGCTGGAGCTGCCTATTTTAATATTCCAAACGTACATTGTTATTCGGGAGGTACAGAAGAAACAGCATTATTTCCAAAAGTGGCTGAGACGCTGATTAATCAAGGCTTTAATATCTTCAAAATTGCACATGGAAATAACCCTGTATATTCTATTAAGTACAACGATGATTCGTTACCTGTAATTGGATTTTCAAAAAAGTATGATAGCGTGTTCAATCCAACAGCTGGGTTTGTTGCAATTATGACCTGTTCTCAAGCAGACGGAGGCTGCCCTTTAATCGCTGGAGCAGAGAAAAGAATCCCTATCACATTTGAAGACCCTAAAATCTCTGATAATACATCACAGCAGTCACAAGTATATGCAGACAGAAGTTTGCAGATAGCTTCTGAAATGTTCTACGTTTTCTCTAAGATTAAAAAGTAGTTTTATGCAACCAAAACTAAAATTTATTGACCGCTATCTTACCTTATGGATATTCCTTGCAATGGCAACAGGTATAGGCTTAGGATATTTCTTTCCTGCAATTTCACAAATCACAAATGCAATGTCAGTAGGAACGACAAATATTCCATTGGCAATAGGTTTGATTTTGATGATGTACCCTCCTTTGGCAAAAGTTGATTATTCATTATTACCTCAAGCTTTCAAAGATAAAAAAGTAATAGGTCTTTCGTTATTTCTCAATTGGTTTGTTGGTACGATGCTGATGTTTGGATTAGCTGTTTTGTTCTTACGAAATGAACCCGATTATATGACAGGATTGATACTGATAGGCTTGGCGAGATGTATTGCAATGGTCATTGTTTGGAGTGATTTAGCAAAAGCAAACAGAGAATATACCGCTATGTTGGTTGCATTGAACAGTATTTTCCAAGTTGTTTCCTACAGTTTTTTAGTTTGGCTTTTCATCAATATATTGCCAAGCAAATTAGGTTTAGCCAACTTCAATGTAACTGTATCAATGAAAGATGTTACAGAAAGTGTGTTGATTTATTTAGGTATTCCATTTCTGGCAGGCTTCCTAAGTCGTTACTTTCTTATCAAATCAAAAGGTACAGAATGGTATAACAGAAAGTTTGTTCCAAGAATATCGCCCATCACATTATATGCTTTACTATTTACCATAGTAATAATGTTTAGTTTGAAAGGAGATAAAATATTAGAATTGCCAATGGATGTGATAAAAGTTGCCATACCGTTGGTTATTTATTTTGTATTAATGTTTTTTGTCAGCTTCTTTATCAACAAATCTTTAAACATACCCTATGATAAAAATGCTTCAATCGCATTTACTGCTACTGGCAATAATTTCGAATTGGCGATAGCAGTAGCAATAGCAGTTTTTGGCATTCACTCTCCACAAGCTTTCGTAGGTGTTATCGGACCATTGGTGGAAGTTCCTGTGCTTATCTTGTTAGTGAAAACTAGTTTGTGGCTTAAGAAAAAATACTACTAATATTAAGACAATCGAAGTAGACAAAAGCCAAGCTATGCCAACTTCATTTGTTTAGAATGTTAAAAATTATATTGCAAAAAAAATAACTATCAGAAATTGAATGGTAAATTGACGGTAGACAATTCTTGTTTAATTTGGCTCAAACGAATTAAATCATCTACAAAAGTGTTTGTATAGACATACGTCAACGTCCCTTGGCAGGACTATAAAAATCCAATTTGATAAAATATTAAAAGATAATCCCATCTTGATTATGAGATGGGATTGTAATTATCATAATTATGAAATCTTACATTAGTTGTCACATTTCTCTCCAAGTTTGCTTTTTAGAATCGACATATCATCACTCACCTTCTTATCTAAAATCTTAGCATAATGTTGAGTAGTTTTTATGTTCATATGACCTAACATTTTGCTTATACTCTCTATCGGAACGCCATTAGACAATGTAACTGTCGTCCCAAAAGTGTGCCTTGCAATGTGAAATGTCAATTCTTTGTTAATCCCACAAACATTGGCAATTTCTTTGAGATAGGAGTTCATTTTCTGATTACTAAGAACAGGAAACAAGACCTTTAAATTTACACATTCAGGATGTTCTTCATATTTTAAAATCAGTTCTTGTGCTAGCGGTAATAACGGAACTCTTGTTGAAGTATTGGTTTTCTGGCGATTTGTAAATATCCATTTGTCGCCATCTATTCCGAAATTAATATGAGATTTAGATAATTTTTTCACATCAACATAAGCTAAACCAGTATAACAACTGAAAAGGAAAATATCACGTACTTGACTCAATCTATCTGATGCAAATTCCTTATCATAAATCGCCTGAATTTCATCCTTTGTAAGATAGGGGACGTTCTACTTCTTTAATCTTCGCTTTGTAGCCCAGAAAAGGATCTTTTGATAGCCAACCGTTTGCCATACATAGCCGCATAATCTTTTTGAAATTCTTGATATATTTTATTGCAGTATTATTAGCGCATTTTCGCTCACTACGAAGCCAGAAATCGTAATCCATAATAAAAGCGTGATCGATCTTTGTAATATCAATGTCTGAAATTTTATATTTCCAATTTAGAAATTCCTGCGTGTGTTTCAAGGAAGTTTTGTATCGTTCCAATGTACCTGGAGCAAATCCTGACCTATTAATGCTTCAACTTTATCATTGTGATCCTGAAAAATAGGAATGAGCATTCTTGTGGTAACATCAGTTCCAAGTAGTTTAGATTTTAAACTCTCTGCTGTTACGAAGTCTTCTTCTTTGAGCATCAGGTAGTGGAAATCATAAACTTTCTGTTCCAAAGTCTTAAGATAGAGATTCAGTGTTTTGGCTTCTTGACTATTACCTACGGCTTTCTGTGATTTATTATCCCATTTCTTTGGATCGATATACCTTTTAGCTGCAATCTCTGCAGCCTTGCCGTCTATCGTAATTCTTAAGTAGATAGGAGCAGTTCCGTTTGTTCTGATTTTATTCTTTTTTATAAAGAATAACAGGTTGAATGTTTTGTTCATTGTGTGATAACTTTAATTGTTTAATAATTTACTTTTTGTTACCACTTTTTGCAAGATGTTCAATCGTTAGACTCCCTATTGGTAGGGCTTTCCCTGATTTTTCGTGACCCATTTTTGTGTTTTTTTGAATGGGACACGAAATAGGACATATAAATAGTGACCTATTTTATTTTTTTTTATACTGTGCTCAAACAAAAAATGCTGTAAACATCAATGTTTACAGCGTCTTAGCTTATTTTGGTTTCCCAACTGGCGGAGAGTGAGGGATTCGAACCCCCGGACCTGTTACAGTCAACAGTTTTCAAGACTGCCGCAATCGACCACTCTGCCAACTCTCCTTTGAAACTCCGATTATATCGTTGTTTTTAGTGGTGCAAATATAGAAACATTTTTAATACTGACCAAATATTTTTTCGATAAACATTGAGAAAAATCGGTATAATTCTAAAATTCAGCAGGATAAAATTAATATATTTTTCTGTGAATTATATTTCCACTTCTTCTATTTCGGCATCTTCATAAATTACAGGATCAATTTCTTCCTGATAATGCTCCCAGTCGGCTTCTAGCTGGCGGTTATTTTTCATCTCATCTTCTAGTTTTTTCGTTTCACGGAACTGTTTTGCTTCCGCAGCTAACGTCCATTTACATGCTACCCCGATGGATTCAACATAATTTTTAATATCACTGATGCTTAATCTGAAGAATTCTTTTCTTGGATTAATTTTATTCAGCTGATTTTTAAGAAACTTTCGGTGCAGCTGTTTTTCCAGTGCCGGAGCATCTTCGGAATAGATCATCGCATGAACATCAAACTCAAAAGGCACACTCGCGTCACCCAATTCACGAACACGATCCATCGGTTCCAGCCTTCTCGTCATCCCAATTTTATACACATCTTCGCCAAAAGAGCCAATATTCGAAATAATATACACATTTCCCGTTCGGGTTTGCTGCGCCATAGAAATCGCTCTTTGGTTTTTCTCTTCCGCCAATTCTAATTTCTGCTGCAATTCATCAAGTTTTTGCTGGAAAAGCAATTTCTGTTCTTCATTTGCCCTCGCCACTTGTGATTCTGCTTTTTCAATCAGTTTTTTCAACGTTAGCTCTTCTTTTTCGGCTTCTTTCATTGCCTTTTCGTAATCTCTACGGGCTCTCTCTTCTTCGCGAATCTGCTCACGGATCTGGCGCTGCTCTTCCTGTTCCTGAGATTTTAATTCCTGAATAATACATGCCCACTTTAGTTCTTCCAATCTTGCGTGATGATAAACCTCGGAAATTCTTGCTTTTCTAAATGCTAATCCGTTAAAATTCACCAATTCAAAAGCATCATTTATTTTCTGTTTTAAAATTCCGAAATTATCCTTTTTCACCGATGCCATAATTGAATCTACTTTTCCGTTGTAAGCATCAATCACAAAATCGATGGCTGTATTTCTTCTTTCCTCATCCATATATTCACAGATTCCGGCCTGTCGGGAAATGATCATCTTTTTATTATTTTCGCGAAGTTTTTTCAATGTTTCACCCGCTTCTTTATGACTGTAATCACGGGCTAAATCATCCAATAAAGTATATGTTGGAACCAAATATTCATTTCCATATCCTTTGATTACATTTTTCATGGCCTGAATTCTGTTTTCAATCTGATCGGCTTCTCTCAAACTTCGATAAGCATCACCACCAATAGACTCGGCTTTTAACTCTGCGGTTTCAACAATACGTTTCGCTTCGTTTACTGCATTTTCAAACAACAAAGCGATTTCACGGTTCTTCTTTTCATTGTATTCTTTGGTTGCTCTTCGGGATTCTTTCGCTTCATTTTGAGCATCAATAAGATCCTGCTGTGTTCTTTCAATTAATTTTCGACTGTCTTTTTCTGCTTTCTACAAAAGATAGTCACACTCCACTTTTACATCAATGATATCCTGATATTTCTTTAAAGCGTCATTATTGGTCTGAACTTTTAAAATCTTAATATCCAAATCTCTTCTTTCAATTTTAAGATTTGTCACTTCTGTTTTTAGACTTTGATTTTTTTCATGAAGTAATTTTTTATCAGATTCTAAAGTATCATTAGTCGTTTGAATCTGTCTAATTTTAGCGTCTAAACTTCTTCTCTCAACCTGAAGATTCGCTACTTCAGTTTTTAAACTTTTATTCCTATCATTCAACGATCTTGTATCTGATTCAAATCTAAAAATTTCGGATCTGAGCTGACCGATCTCGACATTTAAACTGGTGATCTGAGCATCTTTTTGAAGCAATTCTTTCTTTAATTTATTTGATTTGGCAACAAAAAAGAAAACAACGCCAATCAAAATAATAATGAGTAATATTTCCATGGTATAATCTAAATAGTTTTAAACTTTAAATTGATGAGCAATATTAGTTAAAAATCATTTCAATTCTTTACGTGAAACCGTAATGAGTTACAATCCAACTCTAATAATTTTGTCATTATAAAAACAAAAAAAAATCATCATGGGCTGGAGCTATAGAAAAAGAATCAAGATAATCTATGGAGTTCATTTGAATATCAGTAAACGAGGAATTTCCACAGCGATTGGTAAACGTGGCGCAAGTGTGAATTTTAGCTCTTCGGGAACGAGAGTAAATGGCGGATCCGTTTTTAAAATTCTGAAAAAATTATTTTAGTTTAAATTTAATTGGAAAAATCCTTGTCAAAGTTTGGAACATTGACAAGGATTATAACATTTATCATTTAAATTTTAGGAATCTCAACTTCCAAAATCTTCAATCTATATTCCGAAAGCTGATTCATTAAATAAATATCCTTCCTGAAAAAATAAGTTTCTTTAAACAGGTTTTCATAATATTCTACGCCCAGCAAAAGGTTTTGCTTAAAAGTATTCCATTTTTTTATTTGGGTCTTGGTTACATTTCCGGTGAAGTCATTGAGCTCTTTCTTCAAATGTTCCACATACATTTTAAGCTCATTGATAAACATATTCGGACGATTTTTATCCCCTAAAATATCATCATTTCCGTAAATATGCTGAACCATTTTGGAAAGCGAAACTTCCTGATCAAAAAAAGCAAGATTAGGTCCCGGACAAATCACGACGCCCTGTTTTTCACCTCTTATTTCAAGATTATTTTCAATATAGGCAGAATTGACCAAACCTACACACAGACAGGCTTTTTCAGCTATATTTTCTTTTCTGTTTTGATATTCAATCTCATTCAGCTGCTGTTTTTCCGTTTCCAATTCAGTAAATTTAATATCCTGAAACTTTTTAGAAGCGATGCAAATTCCTTCCGAAGAATATTCTTTACTCAGTGCCAGTAATTTTTTCGGGCAAGAACTTCCGTAACGGTTTTTCTTTTCTTTTTTCTTTCTTATGATTTCATTGGATGTACCTTTAACGGTATTAAAAGGAACACCCAGCGGTGAAAGATTACTCAGATAAAAATCTTTTTCTTTAGATTGTAAAAGCAAATTTCGCGTTTCAGAATCCACCGAAGTCGCTTCAGGAACAAGTAAAAACGGGGAACCCCAACCGATACTGTCAACATTGTAATGCTGCAAAAGAAAATCATGTTCTTCCGATGTCCCTACGCCGCCCTGAACGGTAATTTTCATTTCCAACGGCTCAGAAATAGTAAATTTTCCTTTTTGTTCTAAAGCTTTTATCATCAATTGGTGTGCTGAATCGATAAGTTCATTCTTCTTTTGCTTAAACTCTTCCATAATCGGTCCTAAAAGCAGACCTTCTGTCGCAAAAGCATGCCCGCCACAATTTAAGCCAGATTCAATTCTGTATTCTGAAACCCAGAGTCCTTTTTTGGCTAAAAAATTTCCCTGAATCATCGCAGAACGAAAATCACTGACTTTAAGAATAATTTTCTTTTTCAGCTGACCATTTTCATTGGGAAAAAAATCATCAAATTCTTCGATATAACTGTATAATCGAGGATTCATTCCTGCAGAAAGTACCATGGAAGAAGATAATTTACTGTTCGCAAAACCGCGTAAAGAAGCATGGGCATCATTATAGATTACAGGCAATTGCTGTTTATCTTTAAAATTGTCCTTGTCCACTTTCGTCATGATATTAACATCAATACTTCCCGGAGAAAGATGGGTTTCGATGAAATTTTTAATGGTAGAAGCCAGTTCGTTCCGGTTCAGAAAATTCTGCAAACCGTCTTTCAGCTCTGAAGTATTGGGAAGCATTTCCATGAAGCTTTTCAGAGCCGTTCTGTTTTTGGAAATCTCTTCTTTAAATGCCTCAAATTTTTCATTCACGATATCATCTACCATATCAAGATAATCGGTAATTCTCTTGGCGCGGTAGTCGTCTATCTTTGTTGAAATACTTAAGTAATTCAGATTAAACTTCTTACTGTAAAAATTTTTCATTTTTTCTATAATCTCATCATCAATTATAGAAACTACGGAAGATATTCCGTATTGTGCCACACGAATAGGACTATCTATCGTATACGCTAATCCCATTACGGGAATATGGAAATTGTGCAAAGGTTTTTTGATCATTTTTATATTAATTAAATCAATTATTTACCTCTAAATTCCCATCAACTAATTCACTGCCGCAAAAGTATTGGATTTAAATCAATTATGCATTAAATAATAAAAATATTTCTACAAATCAGGTAAAAAATCATCCGCAAAATCTTTCAAAACCATTAATTCTATTAACAATTCGTTAAAACAACCTTAATCTTATATTCAAAGGATTTTCTAAACTACCGTTTAATTTTGCCAGAATTTAAATCTAAAGAAAGAAAAGTGAAGAAAATTTTAACTTCTGTTTTATTGTGTGCTTCTATTTATTTTTATGCGCAGAGTGGTACAGTTTCAGGGAATATTAATGATGATTCTAAAATCGCATTGCCCGGAGCCAAAATCGCCCTGACACCGGGGAATATTTACACCACATCAGACGAACACGGAAATTTTATTTTCCTGAATGTGCCTGCCGGAACTTATACCATGAAAGTGGATTATTTAGGCTACGGAGCGCATGAATACAACGTAACTGTAGAATCTGATAAAAATACAAAACAGAATATTGTTTTTGCTAAAAAAGAGACAACCATTCAGGAAGTTGTGGTAAGTGGCGGAACGCTGAAAAACCAGGCAAGAGCTTTAAACAAACAGAAAAACAATGCCAATATCACGAATGTGATTTCTTCTGACCAAGTCGGCCGTTTTCCGGATGCCAATATCGGTGATGCTTTGAAGCGTGTTCCCGGAATTACCATTCAGAACGACCAAGGTGAAGCGAGAAATTTAATTATCAGAGGTTTGGCCCCTAATTTAAATTCTGTAACGCTGAACGGCGACAGAATTCCGTCTGCTGAAGGGGACAACAGAAATGTTCAGATGGATTTGATCCCTTCTGATATGATTTCTACCATTGAAGTGAATAAAACCTTAACTCCCGATATGGATGCCGATGCGATCGGAGGTTCTGTAAACCTTATTACAAGGGCTTCTCCGAACGGGCAAAGAATTTCTGCAACTTTAGCCGGAGGTTACAACCCGATTCGTGAAAAAGGAAACTATACTGCCGGATTGGTGTATGGTGACCGTTTTTTAAACAAAAAATTGGGTGCAGTTTTCAGTTTTTCTTATAATAACAACAATTTTGGATCTGATAATATTGAACCCACCTGGAGCCTTGCCAATGATGCTGCACAAACGGCTTATGTGAGCAAAATGGGGATACGTTATTATGATGTTCAGCGTATCCGACATAGTTTTGATCTTAATCTTGATTATGAATTCAATTCTAAAAACAAGATCTATGCTTCGGCGATGTATAATTTCAGAACCGATCGAGAAAACCGTTATGCTTTAGGTTATAAAATCAAACCAACTTATAATGATGACGAAACGGAGATCACAGGTTGGAAAGGAAGCATGACGAGACAAAATAAAGGTGGAGATTTCAATAATGACAATTCTCGTCTTGAAAGACAAAAAGTTCAGAATTACGCATTGCGTGGAGAGCACGTTTTAGGTTCAAAAATAGATTTGGACTGGTCGATGAACTACGCCATGGCAAGCGAGAAAAAACCGCATCAGCGTTATATTGAATTTGAAAGTGATGGATTGAAATTCAACACCGATTTCAGTGATTCTTACAGACCGATGATCTCAACCATCGGAGCAGATAATCTTGGAAATTATTCGTTAAGTGATCTTTCTGATGCAAACGATTTCACTCAGGAAAAAGAATTTGGAGCTAAAGTGAATTTACGTTTTCCGTTTTCTGTAATTCAGAATCAGAAAGGTAGAATTCGTGTGGGAGGACGACTTCGTTTAAAGGAAAAAGAAAGAGTAAATGATTATTATGCTTTTGAGGCTATTAATGATATGGGAAGCTTACTTTCTGTACCGACCGTTAATTTAAACGGAAACAATTTTCAGGCAGGAAATTATGTTCCGGGAACTTTCGTAGATCCTGCTTACATGGGAGGTTTGGATTTATTTAACCCCAATTTATTCAATGGAGAATTGAGACCTGAAGAATTCCTTTCCAGTAATTACAGCGCAAAAGAGAATATTTACGCAGGATATATCCGATGGGATCAGGATTTTAACGATAAATTATCCATGATTCTGGGAGCGCGTGTTGAAACCACAAAAATTGATTATACCGGAAATTATGTGATGGATGAAGAAGATTTAGTGGGAAAAATCTCTAATACGAACACGTACACCAACGTGCTTCCTAATTTATCTTTCAAATATGTTCCGATGCAGGATTTAGTGCTTCGTGCCGCTTTCACAACGGCTCTAGCACGACCTAACTATTATTCGCTGGTTCCTTATTTAAATGTAATTTCAGGTGATGAAACCATCGCAGCCGGAAACCCGAATCTGAAAGCTACTTACGCTTACAATTTGGATTTTATGGCGGAGAAATATTTCAAATCAGTCGGAATTCTTTCGGGAGGTCTTTTCTATAAAAACCTAAACAATTTTATTTATACTTATACGAAAAGAAACTATTCTGCAAACGATTTTGCGAATGATTTTGCAGGACAATCCAATCCTATCCCGGCTGGACAAAACAACTGGAGATTTACCCAACAGAGAAATGGAGATAATGTAGATATCTATGGTTTTGAAGTGGCATTGCAAAGACAGCTAGACTTTATTCCTGGAGCGTTTTGGAAAGGTTTGGGAGTGTATATAAACTATACTTATACAAAATCTAAAGCCAAAGGAATTACCAATGAAGACGGTGATGAAAGAACAGATGTTGGACTGCCGGGCGCTGCGCCACATATGTTCAACGGGTCGCTTTCGTGGGAAAACAAGCGTTTTTCAGCAAGAGTTTCCATGAATTATGCGTCTCATTATATCGATGAATTGGGTGGAAATGCTTTTGAAGACCGTTATTATGACAAACAGATTTTCCTGGATGCCAATGCTTCCTACAAAATTACAAGTCAGTTGAGAGTTTTTGCTGAAGCGAATAATTTAACCAATCAGCCGTTAAGATATTATCAGGGAATCCAAAGCAGAACTGCACAGGCTGAATATTACAGACCAAGATTTACTATGGGTGTGAAATTTGATTTTTAATTAAAAAATATCATCCTTTGTCATCTGCAATTAGAAAAATTTAAATGAAAAAAGTCAATTATATTATCGCGCTATCCGTTTTACCGTTTGTCTTAAACTGTACCGGACAAAGCCAGTTAGGAAAAAAATTAAAACCAAGTGCGATCACTGAAACGGTGGTTCATGATACAGATGATCCCGCGATCTGGATCAATCCTCAGGATGCTTCTAAAAGTATCATCATTGGGACAGATAAAGATACCGACGGTGGTTTGTACGCTTTTGATCTGGATGGAAAAATCATTAATAAAGTAGTAGGATTAAAACGTCCGAACAATGTAGATCTTGAATACGGATTTACTTTAAACGGTAAGAAAATCGATTTTGCAGCCGTTACCGAAAGAGAAACCAATAAAGTAAAACTATATTCTCTTCCTGATTTAAAAGAAGTGGGAGAATTTTCTGTTTTTGACGGCGAAACCGAACGAGGACCAATGGGAATTTCAATCTATAAAAATCCACAGACTGAAGAAATTTTTGTGATTGCCGGAAGAAAATCAGGACCAAGTGACGGCTATCTTTGGCAATATAAATTAGTTGAAAAAGACGGAAAAATAACCGGTGAAGTTGTAAGAAAATTCGGAAAATATAGCGGTTTGAAAGAGATTGAAAGTATTGCTGTTGATGATGAAATGGGTTATATCTATTATTCTGATGAACAGTTTGGTGTTCACCAATATTACGCGGACCCGGCAAAAGGAAATGAAGAATTAGCCGTTTTCGGAAAAGGAGATTTTAAATCTGATGTGGAAGGAATTTCCATTTATCCTACTTCGTCGAATACGGGTTATATTTTAGTTTCCAATCAGCAGAAAGATACTTTTAATGTATATTTAAGAGAAAATCCGTCGAAAGGAATGATCGCCGAAATTCCTGTTTCTACAAAGGAAAGTGATGGTTCAGAAGTTACGAATGTGAATTTAGGCTCCAAATATCCGAAAGGTATTTTTGTAGCGATGAGCAACGGTCGTGTTTTTCATATCTATGACTGGAGAAACGTGGAAGAAAAAATTAAAGCACATATGAAGTAGTTTAAAGTAAAATTCACACTAACAAATTGTGAAAACCATTGTAATCTTATTGATTTGCAATGGTTTTTATTTTGAAACAATCTAAATTGACAGATCAGCATTAAACTTTAATTTTCCTTCCATCAAAATCAAATCAAGATCAGTTATTATGCTAAACTCTATTAAATTATATTAACTTTTAATAATAAATTTAATTTTCACTATTTAATCATTATATTTACGCACTTATTCAGGCCTCTAACATTTAAAATACTGAATATCAAAGTGTAAATGACAAGCAAGATTATCGGCGTAGGAAACTACATCCCTTCAGAAACGATTACCAATTTATTTTTTGATAACCATCTATTTCTGAGTCAGGATGGGAATGCTTTAAAAGAAAATAATGCAACCATCACTTCAAAACTCAAAAAAATCACCGGAATTGAAGAAAGAAGGTATGCGAGTGTCGATCAGGTAACTTCTGATTTGGGGTTAATAGCCGCTCAAAAGGCCATTGAAGATTCAGGAATTGATCCCGAAACGCTAGATTATATCATATTTGCTCATAATTTTGGTGATGTAAAATTCGGAACTGTGCAATCGGATGCTGTGCCTTGTCTTGCGGCGCGAGTGAAGCACTTACTTCAGATAAAAAATAATTTCTGTGTTGCCTATGATGTTCTGTTCGGTTGTCCGGGATGGATTGAAGGTGTGATTCAAGCCAATGCTTTTATCAAATCAGGAATTGCAAAAAAATGCTTAGTTATTGGTGCTGAGACACTTTCCCGAGTGGTTGATATTCACGATCGTGACAGTATGATCTATGCCGATGGCGCTGGAGCCGTGGTTTTAGAAGCAAGTAGTGATGAATCGGGGATAAAATCTCACCTTTCTGCTTCCTTCACTTTCAAAGAAAAAGATTATTTATATTTCGGAAAATCCTATAATAATGAAGGTTGCCAGGATACTCGATATATTAAAATGGATGGTAGAAAGATTTATGAATTTGCTTTGGTAAACGTTCCGGATGCGATGAAACAATGTCTTGATAAGAGCGGATATTCTATCGATCAGCTGAACAAAATCATTATTCATCAGGCTAATGAAAAGATGGATGAAGCGATTGTTGAAAGATTTTTCCAACTGTATGACAGGTCTGTTCCCGAAAATGTAATGCCGATGGTTATTGAAAAATTAGGAAACAGCAGTGTGGCAACTATTCCTTCTTTGTTATCGATGATTCTGAAGGATGAACTAGACCTTCATCAGATCGAAAAAGGAGATATTGTACTTTTTGCTTCTGTTGGCGCAGGAATGAATATTAATGCAATTGTTTATAAATTTTAATTGAATAGGTGAAATTTAGCTTAGATTAAATCAACATTATAATTCTCCGAAAATCAGTTAATAAAGATTTGAAATCATCAGAAATCAGGAAAAAAGTTGTGGCAAAAATCAAATTGTCATAGCTTTGTTTTTCTCTAATTTATTTCAATGAAAAATTTCAGTCTTATCATCGGAAGCTGCGCGCTGGCTTTAATGACTTCGTGCAAAACAGCAGCATCAGGGACTTCAAATCAACATACGCCTTACGAAAATCTTACTCGTGACGGGAAAATATATGCCGCTTTCTATCAGCAAAGAGCCGCGGAATATGAAGCGCTTTGTCTTCAGGCTTATAATATTGCAAAATTGCGTCTGGATGAGGCTTTAGAACAAAACTCAGATAAACCTTTAGCCATTGTTTCAGATATTGACGAGACTTTTCTTGATAATTCCTATTACGCTGTTGAAAGAGCAAAAATGGGGAAAAGTTACGACCAGAAAACCTGGGAAGAATGGACTGCAAAAGGTGCCGCCACTCCGTTGACCGGTTCTCAGGAGTTTTACCAATATGCGGCAAGCAAAGGGGTTCAGGTATATTATGTAACCAACCGTACAGAAAATGAACGTGCCGGAACTTTGAAAAATCTGAAAAAATATAATTTCCCGCTTCAGAATGAAAATAACCTGATCGTACGTTCTAAAGAAAGCAGTAAAGAAACGAGGCGAAATGATATTGCTAAAAATTATAATATTGTTTTATTTTTAGGCGATAATCTTGCAGATTTCTCTAATATTTTTGATAAAAAAACGGAAGTTGAAAGATCATCTGCTGTAAAAAATTCAGCTAATGAGTTTGGAAAGAAATTCATTATTATTCCTAATGTAGGCTATGGTGATTGGGAATCTTCTTTTTATAAATACAAATACGATGATACCGATCAGCAAAAAGATTCAATGATGTATGATGCTGTGAAATCTAATCCTTAAAATTAAAGTAAAAAGGTAAAAGTAAAAAGAGCCAAGTGGTTGGAGAGAATATTTCAAAATATTTTATTTGACTAAAAATGATAGACGTATAGATTATAGACAAAGTTTTTTAAAGTATGTTTTCTATCCGTCTATCATTTTTTAGCCTTAAACATTTCTATTTCTTCGAAGTCTTAACTTTCAAAAACATATACGCCAAGCCTAGCCCAAGCCCTGCTAACATGGCAATTTTTGTATTTTTGGACGGAACAGGTAAAATAGTTTCCCCGTAAATTCTATGAGGTTCTGAAGAAGGTTCAAGTACATTCCCTGAATCTGGCGGCGCATTTTTAACCTTCATCATCAGTCGCATTCCCGCTGATGCTGTGTTGATAATCGGTTTTGGAAATAAACCATATATATTTTTAAGCATCAGAGAAGTAACATCCGGAAACAGATCTTTTCTTGGATTTTTTGCCAGCTCCACAATTTTCGCGGCGGTATCTCTCGGATCTGCTGCAAATGGGGGAATTTTAAAATCCAATCCCGAAAATTTTGCCGAATGCATATTTCCTGTAGAACGTTGAATTTGAGGATATAAATTACAAATATGAATATTCTTAAAATCTGAAATTTCGCCGTGAAGACACTCCATCATTCCGCGGATTCCAAATTTTGTAGCCGAATAAACCGCGCTGTAGGGAGCCGGCATGAATCCGCCAATAGAAACATTATTGATTAGGATTCCATCTTCCTGTTTTTTGAAAATAGGCAACACGCTGTAAGCTCCGTGCATATATCCGAAAAGATTGGTTTTAATGACCTGTTCATTAATATCCATTGGAATTTCTTCAAATTTACCGCTTGACATGACGCCTGCATTGTTCACCCAAATATCTATTCTTCCGTTAAATTGTAATGCTTTATTGGCCAAATTCTGAACATCGGAAGCAATCGAAACATCCGTCGGAATGCCTTTTGCGCCTACACCTAAGTCTCTGCATAAGGCAACGGTTTCGTCCAATGCTTCCTGTCCTCTCGCCGCAATGATAATATTACAGCCTTCCAGTGCAAAGGCTTCTGCAGTCGCACGTCCTACTCCACTTGTTCCTCCTGTTATAACGACCGTTTTCCCTATAAGACTTTCTCTAAAAGCTTCTTTTGATTTCATATTATACTAATTTTGGTGATTCTGTTTATAAAATCAACCTATTATCATGCCATAAAAAGAATTCATTAAAATCATAAATTAGATTAAAATAAAACTCGGGCAAATCGAAGATTTGCCCGAGCCTTTATAAATACCAGTCTTTAAATCTTTTTAACGCTTCCAGAAAATAATAATCTGCGTAAATCAACGGAACATCAATTTCTGAATTCAAAGGAAGTCCACCTGTGCTGTGCATTAATAAGAAACCGCCATTTTCATTCAGTTTTGCATGATACTTTTTAGTTGATAAATTTACAAGCATCTGTTTCGCAGTCTGAATATATTTACTCTTTTCTTCTCCATTTGAATATTGTCCTAGTTCAAGTAAAGCAGAAGCTATAATCGCTGCAGCCGAAGCATCTCTGGGAACATCCGGAATTTTAGGATCATTAAAATCCCAATACGGAATCTTATCTTCAGGCATCGCAGGATTATTCAAAATAAATTTAGCAATATTCTGAGCCTGCTGTAAATATTTTCTATCTTTCGTCATTCGATACATCATCGTATAACCATACAAAGCCCAACCCTGACCTCGTGCCCAAGCTGAAGAATCCGCATATCCCTGAAATGTTTTTTTGCTTAAAACATCTCCCGTATTCACATCATAATCAATCACATGATACGAACTAAAATCTGGACGGAAATGATTTCTTATGGTGGTATTGGCATGGGTAACAGCCACTTCTTTAAGCTTTTTAGAGCCTCCATTTTGAGACGCCCACATCAACATTTCAAGGTTCATCATATTATCAATAATCACTGGATCTTTGAAATCAGCCATTTTATCCCAAGAAAGAATAGCCTTCATTTTCGGACGAAATCTTGTTGAAAGGGACTCGGCTGAAGTAAGAATCACATTTTTATATTCAGGATTTTTAGTAATTCTGTACGCGTTTCCGAAGCTGCAAAACATCATAAAACCCAAATCGTGATCTCGGGTAAAGGTTTTATTGGATTCAATAATTTTCAATCTTTGTTCGGCTTCTTTTTTTATTTCAGGATCTTTCGTCTGTTCATAAATCATCCAAAGAGAGCCTGGATAAAAGCCTGAACACCACCACGAAATATCTTTTGTGATTAATTTTCCGTTTTTATAAGATTGAGGCATTTGATCAGCAGGAACCCTTTTCATTAAATATTTATATTGCTGATTGGCAAATTCGAATTCATTTTGAATCAGTTTAGACATCTCTTTTTTACTTTGGGCAAAAAAGGAAATGCTTAAACATGTGAAAGCAGCAATGGCTATTTTTTGTAAAATCATTTTCTAAAAATTGCTGTACAATTTACTTATTTTTTAATGATCAACTTACAATTTTGTAAGTCCTTTCAAGAGAAGATTCCGCTTTTTACCTTTGATACAAATTAAATCAAAGAAATGGAATTATCAGAAAACATTACGGCTTTTCACCATGTTTCAATTAAAGCGCAGAATTTTGAAGAAACAATTGTTTTTTATGAAAAGTTAGGATTTACAGTCGCTCACGATTGGTCGTTACCGGAATTTAATCTTGAAAAATGCGCGATGCTTCATCATCCAAACATCAATTATTATCTTGAAATATGTGATAAAAATGCAGATATGCCAACACAGGGAAGAAAGCGAGTGGAAAATGAAGAATATGTTGAAAATGCTTTACTTCATATCTGTTTCACCGTAAAAAATGCAGAAACAGCGAGAGAAAAAGCAATAGAATACGGTGCAAAAGACCTTAGCGAAGGAACTTTTCAATTAGATTTAATCAATAAAAACAAATCGGTGACCGTAAAAAACAGCTTGGTCTACAGTCCGAATGGAGAAGTTATTGAATTTTTGGAAAATGTAAATTTTAGTTAATATTTTACTTTTGAAAATCTGATAAAGTCAATAAAACAGATTGTAAATTTTTCCCTTTTTTGGTGAGTGAATAAACGGAAGAGATCTTATTTTTTTCTTTTGAAATCAAACCATCCTCGATTAATTCTTTTAATTGTTTTGAAAGGCTTCTGTCACTGATTTCAGGTAAAAGAATTTTAAATTCAGAATAATTGACGTCTTGATCCATCAATTTAAATACAATCGAAAGTTTCCAGCGACCGCTGATCATCATTAACGTTTTTGAAGCATTGCAAAAATTTTGCAGTGCTTTTTCATTCATAGAATTGGTAGAATTTTCTTTTCGCATAAACTACAGCAAAATTAATTATTTCACTGGAAAATAGAGAATTCATTAAATTTTAATTTTGAATAAAAATGAAGTTTTGCTCTTTTTTATATCTTTGGAAAATAAACTATAAGTTTGTTTAAACTAATTTTAAATTTAACCGCAAAAGAAGCAAAAGATCTTATTGGATTTGTTTAAAGGAGTTCAAAAGTCTGCAAAGAGAAAAAATCAAAGATTTTTTTTAAACTTATGTGATCTTTTTTATTTAAATCTTAAACTTAAAAATAACTAAAGTGTTAAAATCTTTTGTTTCTTTTGTGGTAAAAAAGTTTAAACAAGTTTTTTGGAAAATAAACTATATAAAAACCATTTGAACTAAAATTAATATGAAAAATTTCTATTTTTTACTCGTTATATTTTCAATTTTCACTTCTTGTCATCGCGATTACGATAAAAATGTAGACACGGATACTTTACCTGCCGAAACACAGACCGGAGCGAGAACCGGAGGTGCTATTATTGACGGAAAAGTATGGGTCGCTACAAAAAATTATACCAACGACGGACCTGGAATTCATACCTATTGTGAGAAAATTAAAGACAGAACCTATATAAAAATCTATTTAAAAGGAATTAAGGATAATAACAGTATATACATCAGTTATCAGGCAGATCATTTTGAATTAAATAAAACATACACCATCACTCCCAATAATGGGGAAAGCGACAATACCATTTACTTTTCGCGAAGTCTTGATGATATTTTTTATAATACCAAATACGATTGTAAACTTAAAATCACCCGCCTCGATCTTGAAAACCAAATCGTTTCCGGAACATTTGAATTAAAACTCAACCGTTATGCAGGTGAAGGAATCATCAATATTGTTGAAGGCAGATTTGACAAAAAATTCGATTAATCTATTTCTTTATTGATGTTTAAAAGGTAAATTCCAGACCAGATCGGCAGCAAAATAATGCACGCCGCCGTGTTTAATACTTTCTGTTCCATCAATTAAATCATCCATATAGCCAATATCCATGGTGAAAGGCGAATTTGGAATTTTAAACATATAATAAGCTGTAACGCGCAATTCTTTATAATCAAATGAAGTCCATTTTGATTCAGGACTATTCAGATAACTTGTTGCCAACAAAGCTTCTACACCAAGAGAGAGCTTCTGACTGTTTTTTTCCGACAAATTATACGTGAGCTGACTTTTTAGCCTTGTTCTCAGCTGAAAATCTTCTTCCACTTCATGAAAATCAGCATCAAAAAATTTTCTAAACTCCTGACGAACGGTATTTTTAAGTTTAAGCTTATCATTTAGGCTAAAAGTATAAGAATACCTTCCATATACGCGAAATTCCTGCTCAGTACCTTCATTTTCGTAAGGAGAATCGCTTGCATAAGAAGGCTGTCTTCTGTAGCTGAGCGCATAACTGTACTGCTGATTTTTGGCAAAAGAATGAAAAACCTCGTGGTTTAAAACAAAAATAGCCTGTTTTGAAAGCAAATTATAATCATTTGGGCTGCTTTTTCTTCCGAGTGCAATATAACTCATGGAATGTTTTTTTCCTAAAGAGTCCATTTGTTTCTTTACACCGAAGGCTGTCCAAAATGCTGTTTTTGCATCTCCAAGTCCGGGTGGACTGATTTGTGCGTTTGCAACCCCAACTGTTCCTAAAAATAAACCTGCCAAAATCTTCTTCATCCCGTAAAGATAGCAAGTTTAAATTTAACCGATTTTTCTTAAAATCTAAAAAAACCTTTTAAAATAAGGATAAAATGAAAAACTATTGAGGCAATTGTGGTGGAGTTATTCTTTGCGTTTTCGTAGATAAAGTTCCTAAAAATGCTTCTAACTGAGCCACTTCTTCATCAGTCAGCTCCAACAACCTCAGCATTTGCGATTTCTCAGAATGTAAAGTTACACCTTCATAAACTGTTGAGCGTTTTTTGGGAGGTTCGGGATTTCCTTTGCTGTAAAACTGAATGACATCTACCATGGTCATGAATGCTCCGTTATGCATCCAAGGTCCTGTGCGCGTGATTTCTCTTAATGAAGTCACTCTGAATTTTCCTGCATCTTCAGGTTTTTTAGTCACCAAATATCTTCCCAGATCTTCCTGTTTAGAACCCAATAAAGAAGTTCCCGTATTTTCAAAACGGTTGTTGGAAAAATATCCTGAATTGTGACAGTTGATACACTGTGCTTTGGTTCTGAAAAGGTGAAGTCCCATCACTTCATTATTCGTAAAAGCATCTGCCTTACCATCAATAAACTGATCAAACTTACTTGGCGGACTTTTAATTGTTCGTTCAAAAGTCGCAATGGCTTTGGCAATTTTATCTTTTGTGACAGTTTTATCGCCAAAGGCTTTTTCAAATAAAATCTCGTATCCTTTAATTTTAGCAATTTTTCCGGCAGCAATGTCAATATGCTCGCTCATTTCCTTTTTATCCTGAATCGGCATTTGAGACTGCGCTTCTAAAGATTCTGCACGACCATCCCAGAATAAGCTTGTTGCATAGGCTACATTAAGGATGCTCATGGCATTTCTGGTTCCGACCTGCCTGTCGTGACCGAAAGAAAATGTTCGGTTATCACACCAACCCAGCTCGGGATCATGGCATGAAGCACAAGCAATCTGATTGGAGCCCGAAAGTCGAGGATCATAAAAAAGTGTTTTTCCTAAAAAAGCCTTTTCTGCAGAATACTGATTATCTGACGGATACTGAACATCTGGTAAATGCCCGATCTCGGAAAAATGCGGAACGGCTTCAGGATCAAGTAATGGCTTTGGCCAATTGGAAGAATCTCCTGATGAATATAGCTTTCTCAGTTTTGTCATAAACGAAATTTTATCGTTGATCTCTTTATTTACTTTATTGCTCAGGCAATTATTTAAAAGAGAAACGGTTACAAATAAAACAACAATCCAGCTTATAACATTCTTCATTGATCCTTGAAATTTTGGCAAAAATAGGTATTCTGAAATTATTTTTATTGATTCCGAGAAACCTATTCAATTTAAACAGTATAAATACTATTAATGATGGTGTACTTTTTGGTGTTGTTTTGCAGCTTCATTTCTCATTCTTATAATTTCAGGATTTAATTCAAAAGATTTATTCAGTATTTCTTCACTAGACAATTTAGCAATCATATTATAGTCTTGCTTAAAATCAGTTACTAAAATATTTTTGATTCTATTAATTTCAGCTTTTTTAAATTCAGATTCTTCATAATTACTTTTAAAATGTTTAAACATCAAATAAGGATGTTTATATTCATACTGAATGTTTAAGTTTTTTAAATCTCTTTCACTTCTATGTAAATAATAACCAAGCCTTTTCCAAGAAAATGTTATTTGTTGTTTAGCAATTCTTGTGGCATTCCAATCTTTTAACTCATACATTAAAACTACTCCCAATGAGTCTGAATAATTTTTTATCCTTTCTTTTATATAATGATTTTCCTTCAGAGATTTGTTGAAGGAATTATTATCTATTAAAATCTTGAAATCTTTATTTAAATATTTAAAGGAATGTGCTAAATAATCAATTTTCAACAAACTATCTACTTTTATTTGACTGTTTTCTTTTTCAACTGAAGAAATAATAGAATCTATAAATTGATCATTATTTTCTTTCTGTACCAAAACGTCTTTTTTCTGTGAACATGCTGATAATAAAATTACCCCTAAAACTGTTGTTAGGGATAATTTCATTTTTTTATAATTAAACATCAGGTAAAGTGTCTTCTTGATGTGTTTCTAATGTACAATCACTTAATGCATATCCTACACATAATAATCGATACCCTAAATCTAACTGCCCATCAGTTAAGAAATTGTTCAAAGTATTATCTACATCACCAGACACGAGTTTGGCAACACAGCTACTACTGGATCCCGCTCTGTCACATATTGGTAAGTCGATTCCATCTTCGTTTGCTTGATCATAAATATAAGTACTTTCATCACAATCAATCGTATGCTCACCATCAGGCATAATTAGCTTAACCTTGAAGGCATAAGGAGTTAATTTACTTTGGGTTTTCTTAATTTTGGTATCAGCGATAAACAATTTTCTTTTTATTACTTCGTTATAAAAATTCTCAGCACTTCCATACTTTACAATAAGTTTGTTTTTTTGATCTTGCGAGAAAGGTTTTTTCATGTTTAAAAGTTGTTCAACCTTTTCAAAATCATTTTCTTGAGCAATATTTTCATTATTGCTGCAACTGTTAAAAACTGTAAGGGCAGATAATAGCCCAATAGTCCAAAACTTTTTCATATTTTATTATTTTGTTATTAGTTTGCTTCTTTTAGCAAATATTTTATTATTCACAAATATTAGAAATAAATATTATTTATCAAAACTTCATTTAAAAAAATATTTTTGATGAATAATAAAAATAGCTTTTAAGATTATATAGAAACGATTGGTAAAAAATGACATGACAAATATCACTTCTTTTAATAAGGAATAATCGGAATAATGTGAATTAAACTCCCAACTCTTTTAAATAGCTTACATCCACAAAATACTCTCTGTTTTTGGAGAATTAATAGTAATAGTAATAGTAATAGTAATAGTAATAGTAATAGTAATAGTAATCTACCGAATTGGTCTTCACATAGGAGTTTTAATTTCTCGGCCTCGCTTTATTTATACTAAAACAATATATTACTTAGCTCCTCTTCATGTGCAATCAGTTTTTTAATTCGATCAGGATAAGTTTAGACAAAAAAACCTTCCGAGACAAATGCATCGGAAGGTTTACATTAAAATATATTAATATTCTGCTAATATCCTGGGTTTTGTTGCATGTTGCTGTTGACCTCCAGGGCTGCCTGAGGAATCGATGCCACAAACTTATCATTTGGATAAGAAGGACTGCAGTTGGTAGAGATGCAACCATTATTTCTTACAATATTTTTGTGATTTCTCATCAAATCAAAAAAGTATAGGTTTTCGAAGGCAAATTCTTTTCGCTTTTCTTCAATAAGTACATCAATCGTTATAGAATTCAGAGTATTAAGTCCTGCTCTGTTTCGAATGATATTGATGTCTGCCAATGCCTGAGCGGTGTTCCCTAAATGAAGAGCGGCCTCAGCACGGATGAAATAGAGTAAGCTAAACCTGTAGACTATATTCGTTGTTGTTCCATTATGTTTTTTAGTGAAATGATATGGAAGACTTGCAGTTCCCGCTGAGCTTTTAGTACTGATATTATAAGTATCAAACAGCTGTTTTCTTAGATCATCCTGACTGTACATATTATATACATCATTAGAAGCTGAGTACAATGGCCATGTTTGGGTTTCGTCTCCTATTGCCTTGACAAAAGTGTATATTAATGACAATGGAGAATCATTTTCATCTGTATTTGCCAACTCCCAAATAGATTCAGCATTTCCCCAATTATTTACCAAATCACTTTGAGCCGTTAATTGTAAACCCGAATTATTGATAATGTCTGTACTGTAATCATAAGCTTTTTGCCAGTCATTTCTGTATAATGCTATTTCAGCAGCAATGGCCTTTAAAGCAACAGGAGTGATAAAATTCTTGCTTTCTCCCGCAGGAATAGCTTTGTCTGGTTGAATCAAGCTTAAAGCACTATCAATATCATCTTGCAGCAAAGCAAAGGTTTCTGCTGTGGTTTTTCTTGAAGGATAATCAACTCCCACTTTTAATGGCTCAGTATTATAAACTATTCCAGGATGAGACGCATTAGAAGTGTAGGTATAATTTTGAGCATAATATTTAAACAACTGAAAATGTGAAAATGCTCTTAATGCCAATGCCTCAGCTTTAATTTCATTAATTTCCTGATCTGTAGCATCTGGCAAGGCATCTGCATATTGCAAAATTAAATTAACATTATTAATCAGCTGATAACTGCTACTATAAATCCCTGAAATATTGCTACTCGCTGGCTGATCATCAAAATTATAAATTCTAACAACTCTTGTAGGAATACTTATTATGCTTGTAGAAGAAGGCGTAAATGCTATATTTCCTGAAAGCAGATCTCCATAAATATAGGAAGCCTCACTATTGTATGTAAAACGTACCTGATAATAGGCTCCGTTTAATGCCTGTAGCATTCCTTTTTTATTACTAAGCTGATCTACAATAGAAATCTGTTCCACGGGCTCACTAACAAGAAAGTCACTACATGAAACCACCGACATCAAAAAAACAGTACCTACAATTATTTTTTTCATAAATTTTTTGATTTAAAAATTAAACTTAACTCCAAAACTGAAAGTTCTCATCTCTGGATATAAATACCTGAATTCCCTTATTCCATTTTTTCCTGCAGGAGATTTTTCTTTATACCAATACAAAACATTGGTGCAGTCGGCAAAAATACTAGCGCTTTTAATAAAACTGTTTTTTATGCTGTGAAGTGGAAGCTGGTAATTTAAATTAATGTTCTGAAGCTTAACATAGGTATTATCGTATAAATGCTTTGTACTGTTGGGAACAATTTTAGCATTGCTTTTAGGAATATGATTGATTGCAGAGATATCACCGGCACCCGTCCAATAATCTAAAGCATTAACGCTCATATTTCTGTTAGATAAAATATTATATTGATCTATAAGTTCTCCGGCTACCAATACATCTCCTCCAATTTCAAAGTTTATTAAAAATGAAAGGCTAATATTTTTATAGCGCATAGTATTACTAAACCCGCCAATGGCATCTGGTTGTGAATTACCTATTATCGTGTAGGTAGAAGAATTAGCAGTAAATTGATTAGCATCCGTAGGAACTCCATTAACCATGAAGATATCCTGGCCGTTATCCGGATTGATGCCCAACCATTGGTATCCCCAAATTGCAGAGGTTGAAACTCCAATTTTTTGGGCTCTCGCCATAGCTGCAGTAGAATACTGATCTTCAAGGCCTAATAAATAGGTCACTCTATTTTTTACCGTGGAAATATTAAACATTGAGCTCCATTTGAAGTTTGGTGTTGTGATCCAATTTCCACGCATGGATATTTCAATACCTTGATTATACATAGCTGCCCCGTTGATTTCTGCAGAGCTATATCCTGTTTCTAAAGGAACTTCTCTGCTTACAATCATATCTGAAATATTATTTCTATAAACTTCAACGGTGAAATCTAATTTTTTGAATAGCGTAAAGTCAACACCTATATTCAACTTTTCATTTTTTTCCCATGAAAGCATACGATTCGGAGGTGATGAATTTTCCGGATAAGCATAATCATAGTCGTAGGTAAAGCCATTTTGATACAATTTGTATAAACCTGAGGAACGATAGCTTCCAATTCGTGAATTTCCCGTTATTCCCCAAGATCCTCGAAGCCTCAAAAAGTTTAAAACAGAGTTATTTTTAAGAAAATTTTCTTTTGAAATCAACCAAGAGGCACCCACCCCACCATTCATAGCAGCTTTTGTATCCGTACCAAATGCAGAACTTTCATCTCTTCTCATACTTGCTGAAAGAAAATATTTTTTATCATAATCATAATTCAATTGTGAGAAAAAACTTCTTCCGCTATCTCTTAAAGTAAGCGTTCTGGTAGTATAATTTGAACCCTTGGAAGGATCCTGATAATTGATGAAATCTTCAAAGTTGGTTCCGCTTCTATATTCTTTGGAATCTTTATTTTGTCTTAGCTCCATTCCTACCAAAATATCTGCATGATGTTTTTTAAGAAAATTCTTTTCATACATCAGGTGTGAACTCCAGTTCCATTTTTCGCCATCCGAATCATTCAATCGGCTTCTCCCTAATATCTTATTAGCAATTCCACTTTGGTTCAATCCCGATCTCCAATCAATATTTTCTTTTTTGGATAGATCTACACCGAATAAACTGCTTATTTTAAGATCTTTTAAAAGTTCATAACTGACATTTAAGCTTGACAGCAATGAATTATTTTTAATATTGACTAAATTTTGATTTGCTGCTGCTAAAGGATTAGGAATTCCTGTATTTCCGGACAGCGCATAATCTCCATTTTCATCATAGGCAGCTCTGTTGGGTGCCAGAATAAAATTGAAATAGGTATTAGGCTGATTTTTATCCAAATTATTATAAGCAGCATAAAGACTAACCTGAAGCTTTTTATAATTAAACCCTATGGTAGCATCAATTCCTTTTTTCTCTAATGAATTCATGATCTTAGATTCATTATTATTGGAATAATCCAAACCAACACGGTACGTAATATATTTCCCACCCCCGCTGGTTGTTAAATTGGTTCTGAAAAAATCGCCATTGCCATTCATTAAATCAAACCAGTTGACATCTACTCCATTCCACTCTACCCCACTTCCCGGTTTATTATTATTCTGAAAGTCTCTGAAAAGTTGTGAATACTGTTGTCCACTCAAATATTTTATTTTGTTGATGCTTTGTGAAACACCATACTGGCTAGTGAGTGAAAATTGAGGTATTTTACTCTTTTTACCTTTTTTAGTTGTAATTAATATCACTCCGTTAGCAGATTCAGCACCATACAAAGCTACAGCCGCCGCATCTTTTAGAATATTTATGCTTTCTACATTATCAGAATTAAATCTTGCCAGTGGATTAATATTCATTTCTGCATTTTCACCTCCATCAAAACTTGCTGCATCAAAACCATTATCTTCTCTCATGATAACGCCATCTACTACGATTAAAGGCTGGGTTGATGTTCCGAACTTTTTAGTAGTTTGAACTAAAGAACCAAGCCCTCTGATATTAATACTCACAGGCTTCCCCAACTCCGTATTATTCACAATCTGAACACCCGGCGCCTGTCCGGCAATCATCTTATCAATACTTTCATACGGTTGTGAAGTCTGAATATCTTTTTCTGTAAGCGTCACGATGGAGCCGACAACCTCTTCTTTCAGTTTTTGGGTTCCGTACGAAGAGGTAACAATTACCTCTTCAATCGATTGCACTTTTAACGAATCATTTTTTAAGTTTGATGAAGTTTGGGCATTGATGTAAACGGCACCACAAATCATCAGAATGCTTGCGACAGATTTATTCATTACAGCTGAATGAGATTAATTTAAAATAAAAGAATATTGATAATTTTCCGAATTAGAACCATCGTTAAAAGCCTGACTTTGTGAAATATAACTAGAAATAAAATGATAGTGTTGAAAAACCTTCCTCATGAAAATCTTAATTAGAATCAATAAAAATAATTACAAATCTAGGTATTTTTATTGAATTAAAAAGTGTTAAAAATCATCTTTTGTTTCATAATGAAGCATAAAAAACCTCTAACCCAACGGATTAAAGGCATAAATTATATAAAAATTAATTTTTAATAAGAATTATTGAGTCCACCATCCAAAGGAATGTTCGTTCCTGTAAGATAAGCAGCATAATCTGAAGCTAAAAAAGTAACCAAATGTCCATACTCTTCTGTTTTTCCAAGCCTTTTCATCGGAATTTTACTTTCTCTTCCCTTTTTTATTTCTTCAACAGATTTACTGGTTTGCTCAGCCTCGTGATTAATCAATTTTTTAATACGATCTGTGTCAAAAAAGCCCGTCAAAATATTATTTACTGTTACATTATACTGTGCCACTTCATTTGCCAATGTCTTTGCCCACGCTGCCGTCGCAGAACGTATAGAATTTGATAACACCAGATTATTGATCGGTTCTTTTACCGATAAAGAAGAAACATTAATAATACGACCATGCTTTTGCTTAATCATATAAGGCAATGCTAAAGTTGTGGTTTCACAAACCACTTTAAAAACCAGATCAAAAGCTTTCTGATAATCATCCACCACTTTGTCTAAAGCAATTCCAGGCTCAGGGCCATTTGTATTATTCACCAGAATATCAATAGAATGATGCTGGAAATACTGAGTAATTATCTTTCTATACTGCTCAAAATTACCAAAATCTGCCACCAGATAATGATGTTTCTGATGAGCATTTACGATGGGAAGCGAAGCAACAAAACTTTTCAGCTTATCTTCATTTCGAGCCATCACCGTTACATTGGCACCACTTTTCGCCAGTTCAGAAGCAATTCCCGCTCCGATTCCCTGTGTGGCAGCCCCTACTAAAGCATTTTTTGAGGTCAGATCAATATTCATACGTTGTAATTTGAATTTAATGCATATAAAAGTAGTGAAAGATTTAAAATTTTCACTTACAAATTTTCTTTTTTAGGATCAATAACCTAGCGCCTACGGAACGAATGCCCGTTTTATTTCTGGGGCACGGCAATCCGATGAATGCGCTGGAAGACAATACTTTCACCCAAGGGTTTCAGGCAGTTGCCCAAAAACTTCCGAAACCAAGGGCAATATTATGTATTTCGGCACATTGGGAAACCAAAGGAACCTTTGTCACCGCCATGGAACATCCGGAAACCATTCATGATTTCGGAGGATTTCCTCAGGCTTTATTTGATGTGCAGTATTCTGCTCCCGGCAGCCCCGACCTGGCCTTGGAAACAAAAAAACTCATCTCATCTGTCGATATAGGTCTTACCGAAGAATGAGGTCTGGATCACGGATGCTGGACGGTTGTAAAATTTCTCTTTCCCCATGCTGATATTCCGATCATCGAAATGAGCATCGATTATACAAAAGAGCCGGAGTTTCATTATACATTAGGTAAAGAACTGGCCGCATTACGAAGAAAAGGCATCCTTATTATCGGAAGCGGAAATTCCGTACACAACCTCCGAATGGCAGCGTGGGACAAAATGATGACTCCCGGGTTCGGCTATGACTGGGCAATTACCGCCAACGAAAAATTAAAGCAGCTGATTACAGAAGGTGATCATAAATCTCTAATTCAGTATGATAAATTAGGAAAAGAGGTTCTGCTGTCTATTCCTACTCCTGAGCATTATCTTCCTCTGCTTTATATTTTAGGGCTTCAGGAAAAAGATGAAAAAGTAACGATTTTCAATGATGAGCTGGTGGGCGGTTCACTCAATATGATGTCCGTGAAAATTGATAAATCATGATAAAAACAAAACATCTGCTTTTATCTGCCTGTTCAGTTACCTTATTATTAATTTTTTTCAGTTTTAAAATGACAACAACTTCACCATCTCCCCGTTTACAGTATTTGATGAGAAAACCAAAAACATCTTCACCCAATCCACCGCTTATCATTCTTTTGCACGGCGTCGGAAGCAATGAAAAAAATATGTTTTCCTACTCAGAATCTTTACCTGATGATTTTCTCATCGTTTCGGCAAGAGGTCCATTAACATTGAGGGAAAACAGCTATGCCTGGTTTCAGGTGCAATTTACCCCAAACGGTTCTATCATCAATGAGCAACAGGCAGAAAATTCACGAAAAGAAATCATTAGATTTATTGATGATTTAAAGAAGATAGAACAATTTGATGAAAATAATGTCTATCTCGTAGGTTTCAGTCAGGGTGGAATTATGAGTTACAGCGTATCTCTCACCGCTCCCGAAAAAGTAAAAGGAATTGCCGTAATGAGCGGCCGACTTCTTCCTGAAGTAAAACCTCTCATTGCAAAAGATAACGAATTGCAGAAGCTTAAGATATTTATATCACACGGAACCCACGATTCGGTTTTGAAATTTCAATATGCCGTTGATGCTTTTGATTTTTTACAGTCGAAAAATTTACAGCCGCAGTTTCACAAATACAATGAAGATCATACCATCAACTCTTCCATGTTGTCTGATCTTAATCAATGGCTTACCGAAAAGTAATGAGCAAAAGCCTTACAATTTTTATTAATGTTATCAATAAAGTCAGTGAATATAAAAGTGCGCTGGCTTTATTTTTTTACCCAAAAACTAATTTTTTTATTAAAAATGATAATCCCCGATAACAAGATATTCGGAAATGATAATAAAAATTGGTGTACCACATAATTTTGCAGCGTTAATTTAGAATAATTAAAAATAAAATTTTATGTATACGATTGCACATCCCTTATTAAAAAAATTGGGAATCGGATTCGGATTACTTGTTTTGGGTAATTTACATGCTCAACAATGGGAAAATGTCGGAGGAGTGTCTACCGTTTCGGCGGGAGCAAGCAGCTTTAACAACTTGGTGATTGACAATGTAGGAAACTATTATCTTTCTTATTACGATCTTTCAGTTTCAAAAGGATCGGTTCAGAAATTTAACGGAACTTCATGGTCTTATGTAGGCGGAAGTGCTGGAATTACAACGAGCTACGCAACTTATAACTCATTATCCATTAACAATTCGGGAACAAATCTATATTATACCAATCAGGGAACAGGCTTTGAAGCAAGACAATTCGACGGATCTTCATGGGCAGTACTTCCCAAAGTAACCACCAGTACAACCAATTATCAGGCTTCGGCAGTTTCTCCTTCCAATGTATTATTTACTTACGGAAGCTACGGCAGCGGAACTGTAAAACGTTATGTAAACGGAGCTTGGGAACAAGTAGGAAACGCAGGATTTTCCAGCGGAGCCGAATTTGCAGAAATGGTAATCGGAACCAACAACATAGTTTATACGGCCAATGTTTCTTCAGGTTTAAAAGTATATCAAAATAATGTAAATGCTACCACTTCAGATGCTTGGACATTAGTAGGCGGAAGCAATGTTGATGGTGCTTCGTCAGGAGAACAATATTCATCAGATTTAGCTATTGATGCCAATAATAATCTTTATGTAGCGTATGTCTCTACGACTTCTGTCGGAAAAAAAGTAAACGTAAAGAAATTCGACGGAACTTCTTGGACACAGGTTGGAAACGCAGATTTCTCAAACGGAAAAACGCAATATGTAGCCTTGGCGGTAACAGATGCAGGAGTACCTTACGTGGTAGCGAGCAGATGGGAAGATGATAACTTTTTAAGAAATACAGCTTACAAACTAGACACAACAACTCAAAACTGGGAAACTTTCGGAGGAGATTTTGTTTCTACGGGAGAAGCTAAATACAATGATCTTGCGGTAGATAATACAAATAATTACCTTGTTTTAGCTTATTCTGAAGATAATACCATCGTTAAAAGAATTGCTTTGCCGGCAGATAATTCACAAGCCTGCAACAACGCAGATCCGGGGAGCAATCCTGGCAATATTGGCTGTGTTACTTTTCAGTATGCGGGGCAATCGGTTACATATAATACGGTAAGAGGTAATGACGGAAAAGTTTGGTTACAGCAAAACTTAGGAAGTACCAAAGTAGCGGAAAGTCTTACCGACGACAATGCTTACGGAGACTTCTTCCAATGGGGAAGATGGGCAGACGGGCATCAAAAAAGAAATTCACCATTGATCGGAACCCCTCCTAATCCAAATAATCCTCAGGGAATTGCCAACGGAAGTACTTCTTTCTATTCAGCGGGTTACAATTCAGCTTCAAACTGGTGGAAAAACGGGGCAACAACTGACAAATGGGACGGAGAAACCGCATCTTCAGCAAGCAGCACAACGGGAGTTGACCCTTGTAAAGCTATCGGAACCAACTGGAGATTGCCTACAGTAGATGAGATTGAAAATATTTTAAGTGTAGAAAACATTACAAATACAAGCTCGGCATTGGCAAGTAATTTAAAATTTGTTCCTGCCGGATATAAAGATTACAGCGGAATTTTCGATCCAGGAGTGAGACTTTATTTATGGTCTTCACAGGAACATTTAATCTTACTACAGCAGCAGTAACTACCGAAACAGGAATCACTAAAAAGTATTTCACCAGTTATAATGACGCCCTTGTAGAAATTAACGAAATTCCGAATCCGCTAGCCTATATTTCAGCCAACGGAACGGCGTATATTAAAGTCATCAACAGCAATGGTTGCGGAAGTATTGCGAAAGTAAATTTAAATGTTATTCCGCCTGTTTATTCTACAATACTGAAAGATCAGATCATCTGTATTGAAAATACTACCACTCTTGATGCTGGGGCTGGTTTTACTTCGTATCTATGGAGTACAGGAGCGACTACACAAAGCATTAGCAATGTCGGAGTTGGAACCTATTGGGTTGATCTGAAAACCGGAGACTGCGTTTTGAGACAGGAAGTAAAAGTCATCCCTTCAGAATCTCCCGTAATCAAGGAAATTCATCAGGAAGGCAATACTGCAACTGTTGAGGTAAAAGGCGGAAAATCTCCTTATCAATATTCATTAGACGGAATTAAATGGCAGGAATCTAATGTATTTTCGAACTTAATAAGAGGCGAAAATACGTTTTATGTAAAAGATTTTTACAATTGCGATCCTGTTGTCGTAATCGTTACGGTACCAAATCTGGTGAATGTAATTACTCCAAACGGTGATGGATACAACGATACGATTAATTATTCTGAACTTGGTTACAAGAAAAATTTATCATTCGTGATCTACGACCGATACGGGAATAAAATTTTTGAAGGAAACGCGTTCAACAATTATACATGGGACGGAACTATTCAGGGAAGAAAAGTACCTACCCAAACCTATTGGTATCATATTTCGTGGGACGAACCATCGAAAAAAGATAACCCGCAAATTAAATTGACGGGATGGATTTTGATGAAGAATAGAGATTGATGAGATTGGAAGCCAGAGGATGGAAGAAAGGAAGTGATGATGTTCATAAGAAAAAGATCTTTACTTGATTCTGAGTTTCTTTACACTTTCAGCATCCTGCCTCAAACTTCCCTCTAAATAAAAAAGTCTTTAAGCTCAGTGCTTAAGGACTTTTTTTTCGCCTTTAAACAATATTTTCAATCAACCTACGATAATATACTGTACCACATTTAAAAACTTTAACCAGTTTATTCAAATTACCCTTTACAATATAAAGGTATTGCGGGAAAAATTCATTTTCCGTTCATCTAAATTGGTCTAAAGAAAATTATATTTAATATTTTTAGATTTTCATCACATTAAACACCTATAAATGCAGACATTATCCTTGAAAATTGCCACTTCCGCAGCAGCAATTTGTTTCAGCACAATCGTTTTTGCGCAACAAAAGTACTCGGTAAGCGGCACTGTAAAAGATAAAAAGAATGGCGAATTACTGATCGGCATCACCGTGAAGGTTGCCGAAGATCCCACGATTTCAGTGGTTGCCAACGAGTACGGTTTTTATTCTTTATCGCTTCCAAAAGGAACGTATAACCTGATTGTTTCTAATCCGGGATATAAAGATTTTCAGCAAAGCATCAATGTTGAAGATAATATCAAACAAAATCTCGAACTGAGCTCCGGAGAGGAAGAAGAAAAAACAGAGGAAAGAACGGGAAAAATTGATGAAGTCGTGATTTCCGGCGTTAAAAAAGATAAAAACCTCACCTCCGCACAAATGGGGATGGAAACGTTAAGCATCAAAAACATCGAAAAACTTCCCGTTTTGTTTGGTGAAAAAGATGTAATGAAGACGATTCAGCTTTTGCCGGGAATTAAAAGTAATGGTGAAGGAAGCAGCGGTTTCAGCGTAAGAGGCGGCGCATCAGATCAAAATTTAATATTATTGGATGAAGCACCTGTTTATAATGCTTCTCACTTATTAGGCTTCTTCAGTACATTCAACAGTGATGCATTGAAAGATGCAAGCATCATCAAAGGAAATAGCCCGGCACAATACGGAGGTCGACTTTCTTCTGTGATGGATGTTAAAATGAAGGACGGAAATAACAAAGATTATAACGTAAACGGTGGAATTGGTTTAATCAGCAGTCGATTAAGCGTAGAAGGTCCTATTCAAAAGGAAAAATCATCATTTATCGTTTCGGGAAGAAGAACGTATGCCGATTTATTTTTAAAATCGACAGATGATTTCAAAGACAGTAAGCTTTATTTTTATGATTTAAATTTAAAGGCCAATTATCAGATCAATGATAACAACCGTCTTTATTTATCAGGATATTTCGGAAGAGATGTTTTGGGATTGGGCGACACTTTTTCAACCGATTGGGGAAATACGACGGCAACTCTTCGTTGGAACAGCATCATTAACAGTAAATTATTCTCAAATACATCATTAATTTACAGCAATTATAACTATAACGTAAGTTTAACCAGCAACGACAATACTTTCGGGTTGGATTCCCAAATTGAAGACTGGAATTTAAAGCAGGATTTCACATGGTTTGCAGGAAATAAACATTCGGTTCGTTTTGGATTACAGTCTATTTATCATACAATTACACCAAGCAGCGCTTCAGGAACTAGTGTCAGCAGTTTTCCGAGGAATCCTAGATCTTCTTGGGAAAATGCACTTTACATCAATGATGATTTTAAAGCAACTGAAAAATTAACCCTAAATTATGGATTAAGACTTTCCATGTTCAGTGTTTTGGGCGGCGACACTTTCAATACTTATGAAAACGGAAATCTTATCGGTTCTGAGTTTTTGGAAAAAGGAAAATTCGGGAAAACGTATGTGAATGTAGAGCCGAGAATTAGTGCTAATTATAGAATTAATGAAGTAAGCAGTATTAAAGGAGGGTATTCCAGAAACACGCAGAACCTTCATTTATTAAGCAACAGCGGCAGTGGAAATCCTACCGACCAGTGGATTGGGAGCAGTTACAGTGTAAAACCTGAAATTGCAGATCAGGTAAGCGTTGGCTACAGCAGAAATTTCAACAATAATAATTATGAATTGAATGCCGAGGTTTATTATAAATCTATGCAAAATCAAATCGATTTCAAAAACGGAGCCCAGATTTCATTTGATACGGCAGCCGATGTGGAAAGTGAATTGTTATTCGGAAAAGGAAGAGCTTACGGTCTTGAATTGATCGCCAAAAAGAAAAGCGGAAAACTGACCGGATGGATTTCTTATACTTTATCTAAAACCGAAAGAAAAATAAACGGAATTAACGATAACGACTGGTACAATGCCAGACAGGATAAAACCCACGATCTTTCTATTGTGGCAACCTATCAGCTGAATCCAAAATGGTCTTTCTCAGGATTATTCCTTTACAGCACAGGAAATGCAGTCACTTTCCCAACAGGAAAATATGAGCTGAACGGACAAACCGTATTCCAGTACAGCAACAGAAATGCCGACAGAATGCCAGCCTATCACAGAATGGATCTGAGTGCAACGTATGAACCGAGTGTAGGTTCCAACAAACGTTTCAAGGGATCCTGGTCGTTTGGTATTTATAATGTTTACGGACGTGAGAATGCCTACACCATTACCTTTGAAGATAATCCTGACAAGCCGGGAACAACCCGCGCTATGCAGACTTCCCTATTCCGTTGGGTACCCAACATCACTTATAATTTCAAATTTTAATTCATGAAAAATATATTTTTAATCATATTATCGCTGTTTTTATTGACCTCTTGTGAAAAGGAAATCGACCTCGATTTAAAAGATCAGAGCGGGCAAATTGTTATTGAAGGCAATGTAACTGATCAGGCAGGGCCGTATTTTGTAAAAATTACGAAGTCTGTGGCTTTTACAGAAGCCAATCAGTATCCTGCAATTGCCGATGCCGAGGTGATTTTAAGTGATAATTCAGGACAAACCGAAACCTTGCAATATGTAGGAAACGGAACCTATCAAACCTCTACTTTTGTGGGACAACCTGGAAACATTTATACTTTAAAAATCACTGCAGAAGGACAGCAATACACGGCACAAAGTACAATGCCCGATGCCGTGGATTTTGAAGATCTTGAACAGGATTCTTTTATGGTAGGCGGCGAAACGAGCTATACGCTTTTACCTGTTTTCACAGATCCTCCAGCGTTGGGAAACCGTTACCTTTTCAGCTATACAGTGAATAATAATCCAAAGAAATTTTTCTCAGAATTTTCTGATAATGTGAACAACGGAATGCCCAACCAAAGACCTTTGATCCTTCCTAATGACGATGAAGAAGTGGATGACATTAAAGTGGTTGTAGGGGATACCATTCATGTAGAAATGCAGTGTATCGACCAGAGTGTTTATACCTACTACTCTGCTCTTTTGCAGCTTTCGGGAGGTGGTCCTGGTGGTGGCGTGACTCCAACCAATCCACCGAGTAATATCAGCAATGGTGCATTGGGATATTTCTCTGCACATACGGTGAGAAAGAGAAGTACAGTAATTCAGTAAAATAAGAAAGGCTATTTCGCATTGAAATAGCCTTTTATTTTGATCTGATTTTTAGAATTAATCGACTCTTGCAGATTGAGCAGATTGATTTTTCAAAACCTTTAATTGATGAACACTAAGTCCGCAAAGTGCTTTGAAAACTAACCGTTTTAAGTTTCACCAAGTCGTTCTACTTATAAAAGCCCACAAAGATTTATTTCAAGATTATCGCATCATCTGTGAAAATGTGTGTCATCTGTGGGAAATAATAAAGCAGCAGCATTCGTGCATTCGCGGTAAAAAAAATTAATTGCTTTTCAGATATTCCTTAATAGTTTCCAGCACGCCAAATTGATCATTAGAGCAAGCTTCAAAGTTAGCCGCTTTTTTTACGGAAGGATGTGCATTTCTCATTGCATAAGAATATTTTGAGTTTTCAAGCATCTGAATATCATTCATATAATCTCCGAAAGCCATGGTTTGCTCCGGAGTAATATTTAATGATTTCTGAAGTTTCTCTAAAGCGATTCCTTTATTGATATTTTTATTCATGATATCAAGCCAGTACTGACCGGAAACTACCACTTCAAGATCATATTTTTCAAATTCTTTGGCAACAGGATATACATTTTGCTCCGAACCTTCGGGATGATAAATGGCGATCTTAAAAATACTGTCGTCCACAGGTTCTGTAAGATCCTCTCTCCTTTCATTATCCGTATAAAATTGTGAAATATAATCGATAAAATCCTGATTATCGGTTTCTACATAGGCTTTTTTCTTGCCTGATAAAACAGCCGTTGCTCCTGGAATGGTTCGGATTGCTTTGATGATTTCCGCAATATATTGTTGATCTAATTGATCCGCAAAAAGCTCTTCGTTTTTATAAATAACATACCCTCCGTTTTCTGCAATAAAAGCCATTTCGTTTTCAATATCTCCAAAATACTTAGTGATGCCCAACATCTGTCTGCCGCTCGCAGGAACGAACAGGATATTTCTTTTTTTCAGTTCTTCATAAATTTTCGGAAATTCCGGACTTACTTCGTGTGAAGAATTCAGAAAAGTTCCGTCCATATCCGTTACAATCAGTTTAATATCTTTCATAATGTTGTTCTGTGAAAATAATATTGAAATTTAAAGTAAAACTACTTAATTCATTTTTAAAATCTTGCCTTTTTGAAGATTTTTGTTATTTTTTATGACACAATTTTTTGTGGTATTTTTTAATTTTATCTAAATTTTATTGTTGATACAAATATCAATTTACCAACTCCCTCCTAGCCGTGATTGCAGCTTTGTTTGAGCTCATTTTATGAGTTTTGGGCGACGGCTGGCTTTGCCAGCCGTCGCCCAAAACTCATAAAATAGCGAGTGCGGAAAGCGCGAAAAAGCTCCTAAAACTATTCAATAAAAAAATTAAACTCTTTTCTGTACTGAGAAGGGTTTTTCTTCATATATTCTTTAAACGTTTTGTTGAAATAACTGAAATTATTAAAACCCGATTCAAAACAAACCTCAGTAATGCTCAAAGGCTTTTCAGCAAGCAGTTTCAGGGAATGTGTGATTCTATATTCATTCACGAACTGGGTAAATGTTTTATTGGTAATTTTTTTGAAATAACGGCAGAAAGACGGCACCTTCATATTCGCAAGATCTGCCACTTCATCCAGCGTAATCTGCTCTTTAAAATGGTCTTTTACATAATTAAAAATCAGGTTAATTCTCTCATTATCTTCTACCTGTGTCTGAAGATAATATTTTCCGGCATTCAAAATCCTGTAATCCTGTGTAGAAGCCAAAACATCAAGAATTTCGATGAATTTTACCAATCTGTCCAAAGAAGAAGATTCGTGCATTTCGACAATCTTTTTTCCGATTGATTTTTTGATAGTTTCGCTGAAAACAATACCCGCTTTTGCCTTTTCCAGCAAATTGGCAATTCTATGCATTTCAGGAAGTTCCCAAATCCCTTCCCCCAGAAAATCAGGCTTAAACTGAATCACCATTTCATAATCGTTATTCGTGTTTTCATTCGTCATCCCACAATGTGGAAGATTACTTCCCATCATCACTAGATCGCCATCTGTAAAATAGGAAATATTACTACCGATTTGCCTTTTTCCTGAACCTCCACATACGAAAATAAGTTCCACTTCGGGATGATAATGCCATACGTGAGACTTTATATTGTCATTTTTAAGAAATTTTAAACTCGTAAAACTGCTTCCTATATTCGGTTTTATCGCTTCAAAGGCTGGATTTGAATGTTTCATAACTAAATTAATAAATTCATGTACAAAATTAACAATTAATTTAAAATAAAACAATCGTTAGGGTAAAATAGAACATAAATATGAAAATTGTATTGTAGATTAAGATCATTGACTGTTCTAAATTTGCAGTATCAATAACAGATAAAAATTGTCATTATGAATAAAATATTAAAATCAGCTTTCCTTCTAGGATTTTTAAGCATCTCGGCAACTGCCATGAGCAAAGACAAAGATTTTTCTCTTTCTTTCGGAACGGCAAACGAAAAAACTGTAAATTTTGAAGTACTTAATGCGAAAAACATCTCTTTAGTAGTTTATAACGACACTTATGGAGAATTATTTTCCGAAAAATTAGGTACAGAAAATCATGTGGCAAAGTCGTATGATTTGAAAGATCTGAATTCCGGAACTTATTATCTGGTAGCAGAATCTGATCAGAAAATCGAAAAATATAGAATAAAAATCGGCAATAACAATACGCTTGAAATAGAAAAAACGCCTTTTTCAGAAATCAACAAACCGGAATATACGGTTTCAGGAAATGTAGCAAAACTTCACCTTTCCAATCTGAAAAGTAAAGCAACGATTTCCGTATCTGATTTTGCAGGAAACTCTTATTACACAGCAACAAAAAGTCCGGAAAACGGAGAGTTGGAAATGAGTTTTGACTTAAACCCTAAAACGGCTGATAAATACATCATCAGCGTTGAAGAAATGGGAAATGTTTTTAACAAAATAGTTACTCTTAACTAAAATTAAGAGATTCATATATTTCCGTATTTATATCGGAACTAAAATTTTACGTACAGTTAGTATTGAGGCAACTCTTCTTTCTTTAAATCACGGAGAATGAGTTGCCTTAATTTTTTTAATTGATAATGCTTTTATTTCCCACAGATCATACAGATTTTCAGGATCAGTTACAAAAATTGGGAAGTAAGCAAAAAGTTCGTATCCATCAAGTTTGTCATCCCTGTAGGGATCTAAGCATAGTATTAGAAAAAAGACTGAAACAATTCTTTATTTTCTCTTTAACGCTATCGGCCTTACATATCATTACACCAATTTTCGGTCGCGACGGCGTTTCACTCAGCAAATGATAGCAATACTTAACTCAGCTTAAATATTTGAACACAGAGCCAACAAAGTTTTTTTTTGACTATCAATTTTTTTAAGTTTCACAAAGCCATTCCATTTATAAAAGACAATAAAAAGTTTATCTACTTTCTCCCTAAGTTTTGAGATCGAGCCGATTTTCACAGATGATATGATCTGTATGCCATGAATGCTCAAATTTTAACGAATTGTTCTGTTTGTTCTTATTGTGAGACTTAAAAAAAATCTGCGTTATCTACCAAATCTGCGAGAGTATAAAACCTTCATGATCTGTACAAATTTGTGCAAAGATGATTACCTTCTTGTAGATTAATTATGATGCTTAAGATCCAGTTTTATCTTCTTCATATCTTCCAATTCATGAACAGGTCTTTCAATATCATAAGGAATCGGCATTTTTGAAAACATCTGAAAATACAATAAACATGCATTTTTCCACCAAACGGCATCCTTCACCTAAATTTTTAATTTAGACTGAACCGACCTAAACCTTTCCGCATCAACATACTTTTCCATTTTATCCCAAGTCTTCTGATATTCACGAACGTTCTGAACGCCCATATCATATTTGAAAGCCAATTCTTCCCACAATGTCTTTCCATTTTTCATTTTATAATTCCACGGAACATGATGAAACCATAAGATCAAATTTTCCGGACAGGTTTCTATATTTCCATAGATATTATTTAATGGAGAAAAATATTGCGAAACGGCATCACTTCCCGTTTTCGTTCTGTCAAACCCAATTCCGTTGGCATCTGCTTTATGATAATAAACCGGCGACCAGTCAGGTCTTCCACCTTGATAATCTCCCCAAGGTTCGGATCCGTAATGATGTCCCGACGCAAAAATATGGTGAAGTCCTGAAGGCATCATATAATCAACCGCCGTTTCGCGTGAAGAAAGCATCATGTAACATGACAAATATAAAAATTCAGTTGAATAAAAAAATAAATTGCAAACTATCTACTGTTTATCAACCACTTACTTATCTATTTTTAATGACAACTATACCATAAATTTAATGATAAGATTATCATAAAAAACATGATATAATTTTTATAAATCATTAAAAAATAAAACTTTAACTCAAAAAAAAATAAATCTTTCTTTTCATTAAATTTATGATAAGAAAAAACATAAAATATTTTAATATTTTTTTTAAAAATAATGATCAAAAACATCAATTTTGATATAAAATGATTAGAATTAGAGAAATTATTTTACCCAATTTTCACACTGGCATTACAATTTTGTGAATCAGTGAAAAATGACATCAAAAATTGAGATACAATCTAAAGTTCCGAAAATATAAACAACCCATTATAAAAACTCGTTTGGATTGATTACCTTTAAACTTTCTTTTCATTAACTATGGATAAACAGTCAGATCAGCACCTTCTTCTTATGAAACGGCTTCAGGAAATGCAGAAAGAGCAACTGACAATATCTGCCTTAAATCTTTCTTTTGCTAAAGTTTTAGACCAAAAAGAATTTCATCTTATTTTGAATCAAAATTTTAAAAATGAAGTAAGATGTAATGAAATTATCATTCTGAAAGCTGAAAATTCCACTGTTAAAAGTTTTTACAGCAGTTTTTCAATAGAAAAAGATCAGGAAAAACCAATGGATCTCTATTTTGAGCAATGTTTACAATCTCCGGAGCCCATTTTATTTGATTTAAAAGATCTCTCTGAAAAGAATGATTCTGCCCCTTTTTACTGTAAAACAGCAAAAAGTTTAGGAATGCGAATGGCGGTGGGTTTTTCCTTACCTTCCATTCAGAAAAGTCAGGAAGTTGTTTTTCTATTTTATAAGAATTTTATTTTGACAGACGATATCCGCGAAAGAATTTTAGAAGGAATTTCCACCCAACTTTCGATTACGATTAGGAATATTTCTATTCAGCAACAATTAAAATTATTTCAAAATCATCCAATTTCTTCTGCACCAGAAATTAATACTGAAAAACAGGAAGCTAAAAAGGGATTTCACGGAATTATCGGCGACAGCGATATGATGCAGAAAGTATATGAACAGATTTCACAGGTGGCTCCTTCTCAGTCTAATGTCATTATTTATGGTGAAACGGGAACAGGAAAAGAACTGATAGCTAACGCCATCCATGAACTTTCTGATGCTTCAAATCAACCCATGATCCGGATCAATTGTGCAGCAATTCCAGCCCATCTTATTGAGTCTGAACTTTTCGGACACGAAAAAGGCAGCTTTACCGGAGCCACCGAACAACGCAAAGGAAAATTTGAACAGGCACACAATAGCACCATCTTTTTAGATGAAATTGGCGAACTTCCTCTGGAACTTCAAGGGCGCTTACTGAGGGTTTTACAGGAAAAAGAAATCGAAAGAATCGGCGGAAATCAAAGAATAAAAGTGAATGCTCGAGTAATTACCGCCACGAACAGAAATCTGGATCATGAAGTGGAGAAAGGTAATTTCAGAAGTGATCTTTTTTACCGACTGAATGTTTTTCCAATTCACCTTCCGCCTTTAAGAGACAGAAAAGAGGATATTCCGTTGCTGGCTAATTTTTTTCTTGAAAAACATTCTGAAAAATTAGGGAAGAAAGTGAAAGGTTTTTCTAAAAAAGTGATGGATTCCATGATTGAAAATTCATGGTTAGGAAATATCCGTGAACTCGAAAATATGGTAGAACGAAGTATTCTGACCACGAAAACAGCTACTATCACAGAAATGGCTTTTCCGAAAACGGTTGAAACTAAAAATACGGAAGATCATTTTCAAATTAAACCTCTTTATGAATTTGAAAAGGAATATATTGTAAAAGTCGTGGAAAAATGCAAGGGCAGAATTTCCGGTAAAAATGGAGCTGCCGTTTTGCTGGGATTACCTTCTACCACGTTGATTTCTAAAATGCAGAAATTGGGTATTGAGAAAAAGCACCATTTCAAAAAAATTGAATAATTTTTTAACCATTAAGAACATTTAAGTTATTAAAGTTTAATGAAGAAAATTTTATAGGCTTTATAAACATTATACTGAAAAGCGAAGCTAATCTTAATATTCTAAACTTCTTAATCAAAATCTTAATGGTTTAAAATACTCAGACTTTCATACTCATTTCAATTTTTCCTGAGGAAAGCGCCCAGAAAATCCAAAGTCCGAGAATAATCATCAGTGAAATAACTGGAATCCAGAAGGAAAATGCCAACGCAATAATGTAAATCGGAAGTCCGTACAGATAGTTATTGTGAATTTTTCTAATGGCTTCATCGGTAATTCCGGGACGTAAAAGTTTTTTGTTTTTACTCGCCAGATACCATAATAAATTGTAGGCTAAATTAATCAGAACAAAAATTCCCGTATAGATCGCCACGACTACAGAAGCTGCTTCGCCATTGAAATATTTTGCCAATAATGCCGTCGGATATGAAACCGCAGAAACGAGAAAAAGAATCAATCCGTTGGCAAACATAATTCCTGAATTCCTGCTGTAAATCTGTTTGAAAATTTTATGGTGATTTACCCACATAATGAAAATACTGAAAAACGAAAGGATAAACGCCAAAAACGTTGGCCATTGATTTTTCATAAAAATTAATATCTCGTTTCCATTGTTAATCGCATCTGCTTCCGGTACATGAAGATCGAGTACCAAAAGCGTGATGGCAATGGCAAAAACGCCGTCGCTGAAGCCTTCTATACGGCCGGTTTCTTTTTCCATGATTTTTTATTTTTTTACTACAATTGTTGGCACTCAACGTCAATTCGAGTAAAATTCTGAAAGAATTTTGTATCGAGAATTTGTTATAAACTAAACTTCTATCTTGTTGATTTTTTATATGTTCTCGATACAATTTTTCTCCACTTTGTTTCGAAAAATCACTCGAACTGACGGAGTTTTTATTATAAAATAAGTACTTTCACTTAATCTAATAAGTGACTTTAAAAGTTTAATTATGTTTTTGGCTAAAGCCTTAGATTTTGCGTTTTTTGAAAGCAGACTAAAGTCCACTTCTATTGAATGAAATTATTCGTTACAATTTATTTATATCCTTTATCAATTCCCAGCTTTTTCATTTTAGAATACAACGTTTGAGGTTGAATTTTCAATAATTCTGCAGCACCGCCAATTCCGGAAACTTTTCCGTTGCAAGTTTGGAGTGCATTCAGAATGTGATCTCTTTCCATTTCTTCCATTGATTTTAACTGTCCGTGAAATGGTTCCGCAGATTGCTCAACCGATTTTGGAAGTTCGAAATTTTCGATTTCAGTGGTTTTTGCCAAGAGAACGCTTCTTTCAATTAAGTGTTCTAGCTCTCGAATATTTCCGGGCCACTTATAGTGTAATAATTGCTCTAAAGCATTTTTACTGATGGAAGAAATGTTTCTTCTCGAAGCTGTTGCATATTTATTCAGGAAAAAATTGGCTAGTAGTTCAATGTCTTCTTTTCTTTCTCGCAAAGGCGGTAATTCTATCGGGAATACATTTAATCTGTAATATAAATCCAGCCGGAATCTGCCTTCTGCCACTTCTTTTTCCAAAGATCGGTTGGTTGCGGCAACAATTCTTACATTGACTTTAAACGTCTTGTTTCCGCCTAATCTTTCGATCTCTTTTTCCTGCAAAACTCTCAATAATTTAACCTGAGAATCTAATGGTAATTCACCAATTTCATCCAGGAAAATGGTTCCGTTATTCGCCTGTTCAAACTTCCCGATTCGCTGTGTATTTGCTCCTGTAAAGCTTCCCTTTTCGTGTCCGAAAAGTTCGGATTCAATTAAAGATAAAGGTAATGCCGCACAGTTGACAATCACGATTGGCTGATCTTTCCGGTCTGATAATTCATGGACAGAATGGGCAATTTTTTCCTTTCCTGTTCCACTTTCTCCGACTACCAAAACCGAAGTTTCTGTTGGAGCAACCACTCTCACTTTTTCAACAACATCCTGAAGAACTTTACTTTTTCCGATAATTCCTTCAATTGATTCGTTGTCTACATTTTGAATGAATTCACATCCTTTTTCAATATCAAAACGATACTTCGCAATATCGAGCATCACAATCAGATCACGCTCACGGAAAGGTTTTACCATAAATCCATACGGTTGTGTTTCTTTTACCGCTTCCAACGTGGTTTGGTTGGTATTGGCAGAAATATATAAAAATGGCAGATTGATCTCACGCAATTCCCACGCAAGATCAATTCCTGTAAGATCGCCTTTCAGCATAATATCAAGCAACACCCAGTCGGGCTTTTTTTCGGCAATAGATTTCCTTGCCTGAACCACTGATGAAGCAATTCCGGTGATTTGGTAGCCCGCCTTTATCAGCATGATTTTAAGATCATTGGCTACAATAAATTCATCTTCTACAATTAATATTTTTTCTTTCATTTTTTATATGATCCACTTACTTTTCGTGAGCTTCAATTTCTGTATTTTTTCTAAATGTTATGGTAATTTTCAATCCGTTGTTGTTTTCAATTGAAAAATTTCCGTCAAGCTGATCGGTTAAGCCCCTCATTAAGTTCATCCCGAGAGATTCAGTTGCATCCATATCAAAACCTGCGGGAAGGCCTACTCCATTATCAGAAATTATTAATTCATAATTATCATTTTCTGTATTTTTAAAAGAGACAATAACTTCTCCTTTTTTATCATCAGGAAAGGCATATTTTGTCGTATTAATCACCGCTTCATTAATAATAAGCCCCATCGGAACTGCCTGTGCGACATCCAAAAAGACTTTTTCTGCATTTACGGTAAATTTAATCTTATTTTCAGAGGAATAACATTCTTTGATATAATTAATTAACTCATACATATACCAAGACATATCGATCATCGACAGGTTATCCGACTGATACAATTTCTGATGAATCAACGACATCGCGTGCATTCTGTGCTGACTGTTCTGAATAGCCATCAAGGCGTCTTCATTATCCAAATAAGCGGACTGTGTATTCAGTAAACTAATGACAATCTGTAAGTTATTTTTAACTCTGTGATGAATTTCTTTTAACAACCATTCTTTTTCAGCGAGGAGTTTTTTAAGTTGCTCATTTTGTTCGTCGATCTGCTTACGTTTTAATTCTAGTTCCTTATTTTTTTTCTTTTTAATCCTGAAGCTGTTGTACAAAATAGCTAAGAAAAGTACCAAAGCCAACAAACTTCCAATAAATACATAGCGAATTACTCTTTCATTCTGAATTTTTGCTTCCTGCAATTTTCGCTGATGTGTAAGCAATTTGATATTTTTATCTTTCTTTTCTGTTTCAAATTGTAATTCCAGAGCTTCAGAATGTTTTAATTTTTCCATATTAAAAAGTGAATCTCTGAATACCTGATGTTGCTTCAAATGTTTTATTGCCGACTCATATTTTTTACTGGCGTGATCGGACTGATAAGCTAAAAGCTCAATCTGAGAATACAGAATAAGCCTGTTCGATTTCTTCGCAAATTCTCTGAATTTATCAAGATAAGCATACGTTTCTTCTACACGATCCGCATTTTGCAGATAAATGATAATCCCGTTGAGCTTATAATAAAGACCGACCTCAGATTCTTTATATTTCTTCAATAATTCATTAAAATAAGGCTCTGCTTTATGAGGTTGTTTTAACAAAGAATAGCAGATGGTAAACATAAAAAGCTGTCTTATTTTAGTCTCTTCATCTGTCGGAGGATACGTTTTTTCAGTTCTTTTTAATGTTCGCAGTGCGTTGCGATAATCTTTTTGCTGACAATATAATGATGCCAGATTATATGTTAAAACATTAATATCACTGATGTTTTTATGTTTAATCGCAATATCCAGCGATTTTTCAAAATTCGCAAAAGCCTGATTATATTTTAAAACATCATAATACGCCAATCCCAAATGATTGTAAATTGTACACCACTGATAACTTTTATCATCCACATCTTCTGCTGTTTTTTCTGCCAACAATGCATATTGTAAAGACAACTGTGAATTTTGTAAAATTCCGTAATTGCCCGATATCAAAGTATAAACACCCTGCAATTCTTTGAAACCGATAGATTTGTAAACATTCACGGCATTTTCGAGGAGCTCCAAAGATTTTTGATTCTCCCCTAAAATGCTGTAATAATCTCCTAAATCTTTCAGGGCATCGCCTTCTTTTTTGAAGAATTTATATTTCTTATAAAGCGAAATCGCAAGCTCAAGATACTTTATTTTCTTTCTGAAATCTTCCTCTTCATATCCTTCATACGCACAGAGTTCACGGTAAATATCGGGAAGAACAGACAAGTTATTCTTTATGGCATAGGAAAGCGCTTCATTGGTCTTTTTCTGAGCCGTTTTAGAATCACCTTTTTCACGAGTAATCTGTGCATCCAACAACATCAGCTTTCCGTTTCCTAATTTATAATCTAAAGAATTGCTCAGTTTCTGAGCTTCCTGTCTCAGCTGATTGGCTTGGTCTATATCTGATTTTACTTCACCTTCTTTCGTAAGATAATAGTCACTTAATCTAATCAGTAATTCAACTTTCTGCGTATTAATTCCGGCTTTACTGATTTCTCTTTCCAACTGTTTTGGATCTTCTTTCGGTTGTCCTGAAGCCAACTGAAAAGCCGAAAATAGCAAGATTGCCGAAGAAAAAATACGCAGATATGTAAAATTGAATTTCATTGTTTAAAGATACTCTATTATCTAATTATTTTCATGCTTTATCAGCTATTTTTCCCGGTGATACAGATAGCAGATAATCATCGCTAAACCTGGTAAAACCAGCGTTACCAAACCAAACTGTTTTCCTGCATAAGCTCCTAAAAAACAGCCCACCAAAAATCCTAAAATGGTAATCAATTGTTTTTTTAAACTTTCTAAAGCTTCCGGATGATGAAAACCATTTTTCAGCAATGTTCCGAAATCCAGAGAAGCCTGAGTTACATTCCCAGTCATCATGGTAGTCGGGCCGTGCGTTTCTTTCGCATATAATTTTCCAAAGGCATTCTGAAGTCCCATCGCAAAAACCGCCATCATGGTTATCGCGTACATCATCCATTCTTCAAAGGCATTATTATAATTTAAAACGGCTACAATTACTCCGCTCAACAATAATAAAAAACCTTCCCAACACAAAATGGTGTAATGATTAAGGGCTTTTCCGGCGATTCTTCCTCCCGCAATTACTGCTAAAATAAAGACGGGGAATGTCAATAATTTTACCCAAGCATGAACATCTGAACCTTTCACAAACTGGTAGGCAAACACGATAAAGTTTCCCGTAACATGGGCAGAAAAAATAGAATCTGCCGCTACGAAAGTCACTGTATCACAATAACCTGCAATCATCGTGAGCAACAACGTAACAAAGCCAATATTATGTTTTATCTCCATGATTTATTTTAAATGTGAACGAAGCATCCACGCCATTTTTTCGTGAGTTTCCAATAATCCGGTGATGTAATCGCTTGTTCCGGCATCTTTAAATTCTACCGCAAAATTTTCTATATTTTCACGTAAATGAATTAAAATACTTTCGTGATCTGATAATAATTCTTTCATATACGTTAAACTGTCATTCGATTCTAAATGACTTTCAGAAAGATGAGTTAACGAAAGATATTCTCTCAACGTCGCCGGAGCGTAATGTCCCAACATTCTAATTCTCTCCGCCAAATCATCAATTATTCCGTCTAACTGCTGATATTGAGATTCAAAAAACAAATGTTTGTTATAAAAATCTTTTCCTTCTACGTTCCAATGCGCTTTTCTTGTTTTGGTGTACAGAATAAATTCGTCAGCTAGCGTCTGTATTAAAATTTCAGCAACTTTTGCCAAATTTTCGTTTTTAATTCCAATTGAAGTTTTCATTTTAAATAAGATTTAATAAATAATAATCGAGTGAATATTTTCCTGCTCCCAAGGCAAGAATTAGTAATAATGATAAGGTGTACATAAAAGGAACATCGCGCACTTCCAAAGAATCTTTTCTGTGAACTACAAAATATCCGATGGCTGTCACACCAATTGTCGGTAAAACAGCGAGCTTTGTTCCCAATCCTAAAATGATTAAAAAAGGAACCACCAAATCTGCAAATGAAGCCACCAAAGCATTCATTTTATCGGGTAAACCGAGCGGATTGGGAATGATTTCTTTCTGTCCGTTTTCCAATCTGAATTTCTTTAAGCCATGAGCTCTAAATAGCTGAACAGCAAAAAGTACACGGAAAATAAGAAAAGCGATGTCGTTAAATGACGATCCTAAATCTGAACTAAGGATCTGTTTTAAAATTTCCATAATTTTTAAGTTTAAAAAGCAAAACATGAACACCCTAAAGCGCCCCAAAATGTGTGATAATTATTCACCGGAAGATTGCTCATTCTCGCTGCATTATGATTATGTTCGTGAACATCACAACTTCCAACACAACTGTGAATTTGAGAAATCAAAGGATCTTTTAAATCTGACTTTGCATTTTTCTCAATTTCCTTTTGAAAATGCCCTCCGACAGGAGAATAACCGTTATACAAATTCGTTGGAGACCAATCCGGAAGAACTGGAATTGATGGCGGTGCAAAGCTTGAAAACTCTCCTTTTGCATACACAATTTTTCCATCTACCACGGTCATTTCTGCTTCAATATTTTTAATATCTTCATCATCCACAGTAAAATAATCCTGATTAAGAATCGCTAAATCTGCAAACATTCCCACCTGAATATCTCCTTTTTTCTCCTGTTCCTGAGAAAACCACGCGCTTCCTTTAGTGTATAATTCCAGCGCGGTTGCTCTATCTAACCTCGTTTCATGATACAATTGAAGTCCGCCAACCGTTTTCCCAACCGTCAGCCAATACATGGAAACCCACGGATTGTAACTGCTTACTCTCGTTGCATCCGAACCACCACCAACAGGTACTTCCATTTCCAGCATTTTTTTGATGGGTGGTGTACTTTCAGCAGCGGCAGAACCATACTGATCGGTAAAATATTCTCCCTGATAAGCCATTCTGCTTTGGATTGCGATTCCTCCGCCGAGCATTTTTACTCTTTCTATATTTTTCTCATCAATCGTTTCGGCGTGGTCAAAAATCCAAGGTAATCCGTTGAATGGAATGTCCTGATTTACTTTTTCAAACACATTTAAAAATCGAGAAATACTTTCATTGTATGTTGCGTGAAGTCTGAAAGGCCAACGGTTTTCAACCAGTAAACGGACTACTTTTTCAAGATCGGCTTCCATATTTTCAGGCAAATCGGGTCTTGGCTGAAGAAAATCTTCAAAATCTGCTGCCGAAAACACCAACATCTCTCCTGCCCCGTTGTGACGATACATATCATCGCCTTGATACAATTTTACCGTATTTATCCAATCGCTGAAATCTTCGAACTCGTGCTTCGGTTTTTGGGTGAATAAATTGTAGGCGATTCTCACTGTTAGCTGTTTTCTTTCATTTAATTCATTCACCACCTGATAATCATCAGGGAAATTCTGGAAACCTCCCCCCGCATCAATGACACTGGTAATTCCGAAGCGGTTGAGTTCCGTCATAAAATGTCTCGTAGAATTTACCTGATGTTCATATGATAATTTCGGACCTTGTGCTAAAGTTGAATATAAAATCATAGCATTTGGTGTTGCGATAATTAATCCTGTTGGTTCACCGTTGGCATCTCTTTCTATATGTCCGCCAGCCGGAGCCGGCGTATTTTTAGTAAAGCCAACTGCTTTCAAAGCCGCTCTGTTCATCAATGCTCTGTCATACAAATGCAGAATAAAAACGGGAGTTTCGGGGGCAATTGCGTTGATTTCTTCCAACGTTGGCATTCTTCTTTCTGCAAACTGGAATTCTGACCAACCGCCGACCACACGAACCCACTGCGGAGAAGGCGTTCTGTCGACCTGATCTTTCAGCATTCGAAGAGCATCGGATAAAGAAGGAACACCGTCCCATCTTAATTCCAGGTTATAATTTAATCCGCCACGAATCAAGTGAATGTGAGAATCATTAATTCCGGGAACGACTCTTTTCTTTTTCAAATCGATCATTTGGGTGGAATCATCTGAAAATTGTTCGCTTAAGCCATCATTTCCAACGGCGATAATTTTACCGTCTTTAATGGCAACTGCGGAAATTTCAGGTGTTTCTTTATTGAAACTGTGAACTTTTCCGTTATATAAAATTAGGTCTGCTTTCATTTTTTCTTATTTGGTGTTTAGTTTTGAAATGGCTTCCTGAATTCCTCCTCCGGCAACGGTAAAAAATGATGGTCCTGCCAGTAAAATCAGCTTCTGCAATTTGATTTTATCTGATAAATGCTGAGCATTTAAATACGTCTGCGTTCTGTAAGCATCGAAAGCTCCCAAAACCACATTTTCTGCCACCAGAGCCGTTGGAGAATCGATTCCTGCATCTTTAATGTCGCTCGCAAAAGAAACGGTTTTCACCTGTAATTTTAACGCTTCTCTCATCGCCACGCTTCCGATTTCTTTCATTAATTCGGCATCGAAAGAATTTCTGTTACCTAAGCCAATCAATAATAATTTTTTAGAAGACAAACTTCCTTTTGGCGGCGCAATAAGCAAGGTTTCTAGCGCATGACCTTTGAATTTCCCGGTTTTTCTGACTTCGGTAACGGCTCCTTTTAATGCGTCATCCAAATGAACCATTCCGTTAAGTTCTTTGGGAAGCGCGGGCGGATTGAAAATATCTCCGTCTGTATATTCGAAAACGCAGGCAATCTGTAAGTCTGCAACTGCGGCAGAAGGCCCCTGAACAAGCCCAACCACAGAAACTCCGTCGACGTTTCCCCAAATTTTTGTGGTTCCGATTGCGGTCTTTGTTTCAGCGGTTTGTGCTGAAATAAAAGTTGTTGTTGAAGTGGTTAAAATCAATGCGGTGAACATTGTTTTAGACCAGCTGATGTATTTTGAAATTGATTTTTGCATAATTAAATGATTTTTGTTTATTGTTGGAAATCGCAAAGGCACAAAGCTTTTTTGCTATTGTTATATTTTAAGGCACAAGGATTTTATCCGTTATAAAATTTTATATTACTTTTTTACTTTTTAAATTCTATTGATAAACTGTCGTCACTTCGAGTAGGTTTTTCAAAAACCGTATCGAGAAGTTTTGTTTAGTGTTCTCGATACATTTTTCTTCATTTCATTACGAAAAACACTCGAACTGACGGTGACAAATCCAAGATGATGATTGATCTTGGAAATATTCGCGTTTAGACCTCTACGGGATGACAAACTTTGGGGTTATTTTCTTCCCTTCAAATTGATGATTGACACCCTAGCCCCGATTGCAACGGCATCCTTTTTGGTTGCGGGCGAAGCGAAGCGGAGCCCGTAATCAAAAAGATACAGTGGAAAGCGGGATTAAGCTTCTTAAAAAGTTTTAGAGTAAGAGTGTTTTAGGGTTTTAGAGTTGATTTTTTTATGATTAAAATTTAAATCCTACGCGAATGTTATAAAAGACACCGCTTTTCGCATTCGGGATAATATCTTCGATAAAAGATCCTTTCTGGAAGTACTGAAACCCACTTACTAAATTGAAATATTTGTTAAAACTATAGGTGAAATTGGTTAAATAAGCTGTTCCGATATATCTTTTGTCTGAGCTGCTTCCGGGACGATTCAGGACACCGCTTGGTCGGTAAACCCCGTCGTTTAGTGAATATCGCCAGTTGAAAACGACATCGACCTGCATTTTCAGTTTTGAGGTTAAATCCAGCGTCGCATAGGGATGAATATCTATTAAATTGACGGGCCCAACCTGTGGACTGAAACCAAAATATCCGCCTTTCGGATACAAAGGATTGAACGTATTGAGCTTTCCATCTTCTTTGGATTTATCTCCAGAAATATAGTCGTTTCGAAGATTGATGCTCGGTTTGAATTTTACATTTTCAAATAGATATCCAATGTCGACAGAACCCGTCCATGCGCTGATGTCTTTGTTTCCAAAAGTTCCGAACTGATAGTCTGCTTCCAGATTATAAATGAATCCGCCGCCATATTTCCAGAGTCTTCCGCCAATAGTATGGCGTTTTTCTTTGGCTGTTCCTACTTCAAAAACAGATTCATCTCTTCGAATTCCAATGTAATATAAATCCAGATTTCCAGCTTTCGGAATAATGATTTTCGAATACGCACCCCAAAGATTGAGCTGTTTTGAGACTTTATTATCAAAAACTCCGGTGTTGATGCTGTCTGCCATCATTGCAAATGCATCTACATAAACATTTTTGTGGGAATACATCGCTTTAGCTCCGGTAAAAGAAAGTCTTGCATTGGGACCTTCTCTTACAGAAATTAATCTTCCCGAACCATAATCCAGTTCCTGTCGCCCCACTCTGAATGTCAGTTTATGATCATTTTTATGAATCAAATCAGCATCAATAAATAGATTCTGAATGCTTAGTTGATCTTCATCAATACCTCTGGAACCATTTTTTCTTCCATTCTGTAAAGCGCTTCGGACTTGTGAAAATATTCTGATATTTTTTCTGAGATGCAAATCTGCATGAAGATCATACCGTTGCAGAAAAAAGTTGTTGTGCCCAATATTCAGTCTGCCCCAATCTTCGTTGTTGAAATCTACATATTCATACCGTGCTTCGCCACCGAAAGACAGATAGATATCCTTCTTTTCATTGAGCGGAAGAAATTTAACCTTATTATAAAAACTATCTGCCGAATCTTTTAAATATTCATAATTCTCATCGTAGCGCAGGAGCTTAAAACTCTGAGCCGAAAGCATTTCTGAACATAAAAGAATCAAAACAATGGTGATTTTAAAAAACGATATGGAAGTAGATTTCAACATTGAAAATTGTATATAAATATTAGTGGTTCAGCATATTGTGAGCGTAGTGAATTCCCAATCCGTAAGAACCGCCGTATTTTTTCATCAGATTCGTTACCGGAACATACGTTTCCTGGCGCGCCCAATCTCTCTGAAGTTCAAGAATATACTGAATAGAAGTCACTGGTTTTACTCCCGCGTGAATCATTCTCTGAACGGCTCTTTCGTGAGCTTCGTCTGTCACATCTCCACAAGCATCGGTGATTACGTAAACATCATAACCTTCTTCAAGCGCAGATAAAGCGGGACCTACGATGCAAACACCTGTCCACAAACCTGCAAAAACAAGTTTCTGTTTTTGAGTTCCCGTGATCGCTTTGTAAGCATTTTCATCTTCCCAAGTATTCATCGTCGTTCTATCGATATATCCTGAAGTTGCGATGGGAAATGCTTCTTCAATTTCCGGGAAAACAGGCCCTGCAAAGCTCTCTTCGGCAACCGTTGTTACGATAGTCGGAACATTGAAAATTTTTGAAGCTCCGCAAACGACTGCAACGTTGTTACGCAGTTCGTTCATGGAAATACTTTTTGTGGCAAATGCCATCTGACCTTCAAAGTCGATTAATACTAAGGCGTGATTTTCCGGAGAAAGTAGTTTTGATGATGGTTTCATATACTTTTATTTTAGTTGTTTGTTACTATTTTATTATTGGATTTGTTGGTTTATCGCAAAGGCTCAAAGTGATTTTAAATTTGATACGTTTTTAAGGCACAAGGATTTTATCTGTGATAAAATTTTGAACCGCTGAGTTTTTGATTTGGTTGAGTTTTTTGATGAGATGCATCACTTCGGGTAGCTTAAAAAAAATCGTATCGAGAAGTTTTTACTATAATCAAAGTTCTCGATACATTTTTCTTCATTCCATTTCGAAAAACACTCGAACTGACGAGGCTTTTCTAATCAAAAAATCAATTAGTTTACAGACAGTTTTTTAATCAGTTCCGTGCTCATTTCATCGGCATAAATTCCATAGGCGCTCGTCATAATTCCTTTAATAGAATGCTTTTCGGAAGCAATTCCATAAACTATATCTTCATCGCCCTGATCGGTATCGCCTTCAAAACGGAAGGTGTATTCTATTTTGAAATCTTTTGGATAGAGATTAAGGAAATTGTTGAGGATGATGCAGTCGTTTTTCAGATTAAAATCTTCTGTAAACCCTTTTTGATTCAGCCACTGAACTGCCTCAGTCAACGTATCAAAAGCTGGCTGTGTATTCATTTTAAAAAATTGTTGAATTATTCTGTGATGAATTCTAATAAATCTTTGTTGATGGTTTCATGCTCTGTAGTCGGCATTCCGTGAGGGAAACCCGGATACGTGATCAACTTTCCGTTCTTTAATAATTTGGCAGATTTTATTGCTGAATTTTCAATCGGAACAATCTGATCATCTTCACCATGAAGCACCAAAACAGGAAGTTCAACTGCTTTCAGATCTTGTGTTAAATCCGTTTCAGAAAATGCTTTAATTCCGTCATAATGAGCTACCATCCCTCCCATTAATCCCTGTCTCCACCAGTTTCTCTGTACACCATCTTTTACATTCGCGCCTTCTCTGTTGTAACCGTAGAAAGGGAAAGTAAGATCATAGTAAAACTGATTTCTGTTGTTTAAGGTTTGTTCTCTGATGCCATCAAAAACTGACATTGGAACACCGTCTGGATTGTTTTCGCTTTGTACCATTACCGGAGGAATCGCACTGATTAAAACCGCTTTTTTTGCTCTGCCGTTGGCGTATTTGTTGACATAACGAATAACTTCGCCACCACCTGTTGAGTGACCGATGTGAACAACGTCTTTCAAATCAAGAAATTCTACCAATTCTGCAGCATCCGAAGCGTATTGCTCGATCGTATGATTGTAAATATTCTGGCTGGAACGACCATGACCTCTTCTGTCATGAGTGATTACTCTATACCCTCTTTGTAAGAAGAAAATTACCTGTGCATCCCAATCGTCAGATGATAAAGGCCATCCGTGGTGAAACATTAATACTGGTCCTTCTCCCTGATCTTTGTAGAAAATTTCTGTTCCGTCTTTTAGTTTTAGTGTACTCATTGTTGTATTATTTTTATTTAAAATTTTTAATTGAATCTATCACCATAATGCCAAAAAACAGCCCAAAACTTTAAAAACACTACCTTTCAAGCACTTAAACAAAAACACGAGTTAAATAAATTTACGAAATACCGTAATTTTATGAAGCGATTTTCAATTTTATATAAAATTCATACAATTGATTCACTTTAAAATTTAAAATATTTGATATTTTTCATTGAGTTTTAAAATTCAACGAAATAAATAAATAAATAAATAAATAAATATAACTTTAATAGCCATTCACCGATTCATTTTGCCCGTTCGTCGAAATTTTTGAAAATTCTTTACTTTTTCATACGACCTTTACTTCAGAAAAACAGCAATAACGCTCGTTTAAAACATTAAATCATACACATCATGAAAGCAAAAATCGGTATCACAGAAAAAAATTCACAAGCAGTTGCAGATCAATTGGCAAAATTATTAGCAGACGAATTTTTATTATACACCAAAACTAGAAATGCCCACTGGAACGTAACGGGAGATAATTTCCACGCCATGCATATTTTCTTTGAAAACCAATACAAACAGCTGGATGACCTCATCGATAGCGTAGCAGAACGTATGCGTAAAATCGGTCATTATGCCCCTGCCACGATGAAAGATTATCTTGAACTGACCCATCTTACAGAATACAGCGACAGAACAAACGACGGTTTAGGATATATGAAAGATCTTTTGAGTGATCACGAAAGCATCATTGATTTTTTACGTGAAAACATCACTCCTTTTGCAGAAAAATACAAAGATTACGGAACGAGTGATTTCATTACAGGTCTTATGGAAACACACGAAGAAATGGCGTGGATGATTCGTTCTTACTTCAGATAAAAGCAGCATCAGAACAGAAAAAAATAGAAAGTAATAAGTATATTTGTAAACAATCATAAATATACCCCACCATGAAAGCCTTAATTGTTGATGACAATGATATAGCGAGAACTACGCTGGCACATTTGGCAAAGCAAATCCCGAATCTTACCATTGTTAACCAATATACCAATGCAATAGACGCCTATCACCATTTGCTGAAAGAGCAGATTGATCTGGTATTTCTGGATATTGAAATGCCTGAAATGACGGGCATTGAGCTTACAAAAACGCTTTCGGGAAAAGATACCATCATTATTTTTACCTCTTCAAAAAAGGAATATGCGCTGGAAGCTTTCGAACTTAATATTGCAGATTATTTGCTGAAACCCGTAATGCCTGCAAGATTTTTACAGGCGATGAGCAAAGCGCAGGCTATTATTGAAAGCAGGAAAGAAAATATTCAGATCAGTAAAGATGAATTTTTGTTTGTAAGAGATTCTAATATTACAAGAAAGCTGAAACTTGATGATATTTTTTATGCGGAAGCAATGGGCGATTATGTAAAATTTTATACCAAAGAAAAAACATTCGTAATCCACGGAACGATGAAAGCCGCGGAAGAGCGTTTGCCAAAGGAAGACTTCATTCGTGTTCACCGTTCTTACATCATTTCGATGAATAAAATTGATACGTTGCAGGATGGCGGCATCATGATCAACGGAAAATTTATCCCTGTGGCAGATGCTTACCGAAAAATTCTTAATACAAGAATGAATGTTTTTTAATTAAGCTTATCCTTATCATCTTTCTATTTCTGTTTAACTGATTGAAGTACAACAATCATCAATATTTATTTTATTTATGCTCAATATTTCTGTCATGGGAAACAAACGGTTCAGTTATTTTATCATCCTTACTTTTATTGCGGGAACACTTCTGTTGATAGCGGTTCAGATCAATTCGGCAAGAAATACGAAAGAACTTATTCATAATAATAATACGTTGCTGAATGAACTTCGATCGAGCAATCATTTACGTGAAATCGACCGTGATATTTTGGGCGTCGAAAGCCGAATAAGAGCCTCAATCGCTACCAATGACACCACACATCTGGAAGGTATCAATCAGAAAATCAATCAGATTGAAAACTTTTTAGATTCTTTATCCAAAGACAATGCTGATGCGGAAGAAGAACGGCTGATCCACAGACTGAGCGTTTTAGCCATGGAAAAGAAAACAACAAAGGAAAGTCTTCTGCACCGTTATCTTACCTTGGGAAATATGGATGATAATACCTCCATTGCCAATCCGCGAGCCAGAGAAATTTCAAACGAAATCACTTCCATTACCGCTAAAATCTACGAAAGCAGACAAAAGCACATGGTTAAACTGAGCAAACAAAGTGAAGAAATGGGCAAAAAAGCGCGGATTTACGATGTGTCTCTGTTAGTTTTATTAATATTGGGTGGTGCCATCGTTGGCTATCATATTCTCCGTCAATTCAAAAGACAAAGATTGTTAATTGAAGATTTAGATATTGCCGAGAAAAAAGCATCCATTGCTGCAGAAACCAAAGAAAATTTCTTAGCTAATATGAGCCACGAAATCCGGACTCCTCTGAGCGGAATTTTAGGATTTACCAATTTACTGCAGAAAAGACTGCTGGATAAGACTTCAGCAGAATTTGTGTCTTCCATTCAAAGTTCGGGAGAGAATTTAATGACGATTATTAATGATATTTTGGATCTCTCAAAAATTGAAGCCGGAATGATGCGCATTACGTCAGGAACCTTTAGTATTAACGGTTTGGTGAATTCTGTGGAAACTTTATTTCTGGAAAGAGCAAAAGAAAAAAAACTGTCTATTTCAAGCAAAGTAGATCCGTCTATTCCAGATACTTTAATTGGCGATGCCACAAGATTGACCCAGATTTTAGTTAATTTAATTGGAAATGCCATTAAATTTACCCTTCATGGAAGCATTACTATTGAAATTTATAATAAACAGCTATCAGAAAATGAAGCGGTGGTCGGTTTTAAAATTTCCGATACCGGAATTGGAATCGATAAAGAAAAACTAAATGAAGTTTTTGAAAGGTTTAATCAAGGCGAAGATTCCATTACACGAAATTATGGAGGAACAGGATTAGGCCTATCTATTGTGAAAAAATTAATTCTTCTACAAAACGGCGATATTGAAGTCATTAGCGAACAGGGAAAAGGAACGACTTTTCATTTTTATATTCCTTATGGCATTTCAAAAGAGCAGCTAAATACAATTCATACAACAAATACACAGTACTTTAAAGATAAAACAAATACGCCTTTGCGTGTTTTGGTGGTTGACGATAATGCCATTAACCAAAGCCTGATGAAACATTTGTTATCCCAATGGAATATCGATTTTGAAATTGTTTCCAATGGTTTGGAAGCGGTTAATTATCTTAAAGAAAACAATTCAGACCTTGTTTTGATGGATATCCAGATGCCACAAATGGATGGTTATGCGGCCACACAGCAGATTCGCGAAGTATTGAATTTAGATATTCCTATTATCGCGATGACCGCACATGCTTTAGCTGGAGAACGTGAAAAATGCCTGAGCCGTGGAATGAACGAATACATTTCTAAACCTATTAAGGAAGAGGAATTATTTAAACTGATTTCAGGTTTTGGCCTGAACGAGACTGAAAAAACGGAAACAAAAAAGACAGAAATTACTTCTCATTACGAGTTCATAGACCTTACGTATATGAAATCGATCAGCAATGACGACAAAGATTTTGAAATAACAGTAACGCAACAGTTTTTAGATAAAGTTCCCAATCATTTGCAGGAATTGAAATCGGCTTATGAAAACAATGACTTCAAATTGCTGAAACTAAGAGCTCACGATTTGAAATCGAGTGTCGCCATTATGGGATTACTGCCTGTATTAGAGGAAAATCTAAATGTTTTGGAATTAACCAACGATGAAAATCTAATATCAAAAAAAGCGTTGGAAGAAACAAAAGATATCTTACTGAAGTCGTTTTTCGAAACCAAATTATTTTTACAGAATATTAAATCTTAAAACAATGAATTTATTCACCCCGATACAACTTCGCAATCTTACTTTAAAAAACAGGATTGCCCTCTCTCCCATGCAGCAATACAGCGCTACAAACGGAGTTCCCGGAAACTGGCACATGGTACATTTAGGAAGCCGTGCCGTTGGCGGCGCCGGATTAATTTTAACCGAATGTACAGCCGTTTCCGAAGAAGGTTTAGCCACATTATATGATACCGGAATCTGGAATGACGAACAGAAAAATGCCTGGAAAAACATCGTTGATTTTGTTCACCAACAGGATGCTAAAATTGGAATTCAGTTATGGCATTCAGGAGCAAAAGGAAGCCTTAAACATCCTAATGAACGAATGAAGCCCTTAACTCCGGAAGAAGGTGCGTGGATTGTAAAATCATCTTCTGCCACAGAAATTAATGGCGTTACTCCTCAGGAATTAACGATTGATGAAATTCAGGAGTTAACCGTCAAATTTGCAGATGCCGCTCTTCGTGCGGTAGATGCTGGTTTTGATACCATTGAATTGCATGCGGGACACGGTTATCTGTTTCACCAGTTTTATTCTCAAGTCATTAATAAACGTCAGGACGAATATGGCGGAAGTTTTGACAATAGAATTCGGTTTTTGGTAGAAACTGTGCAGAAAGTAAGAAAAGTAATTCCCGAAGGAATGCCTTTATTGGTAAGAATTTCAGCGGTTGATTATATCGATTCTGAAGAAGCCTGGACGTTGGAAGACAGCATCGCGCTCTCAAAAATCCTTAAAGAAAATGGTGTAGACCTCATCACGGCTTCCGGTGGAGGATTTACCAATGTGAGCAAAGATAAAGTGTATCCCGGTTATCAGGTTCCTTTTGCGGAAGCAATAAAAAAACAGACCGGAATTTCAACGGGCGCTGTAGGATTAATCACAGAAGCCGAACAGGCCAATACTATTATTGAAAATGAACAGGCCGATTTGGTTTTAATTGCCAGAGAGCATTTACGTGATCCTTATTTTGCGATTCATTCAGCTAAAAAATTAGGTCTCGAAACTGAGGTTCCGTGGCAATATAAAAGAGCTTTTTAACTCAATTAAAACATCAGTTATGGACAATCAGGGCGCATCTGTAGTTATTACTCATCATGTGATAGATGGTAAACAGCAGCAATATGAAGAGTGGCTTAACGAAATTTTACCTATTTCTAAAAAAGCAACCGGCTTTATCGATCTTCAGATTGTACGCCCTATTCCTACCCTTACTTTTTCGTATACGGTGATTATCCGTTTTGATACCATTGCTCATCTCAGAAGCTGGATGGAATCTTCCAACCGAAAAAAGCTCATTGACAAAGCGCACCCACTGTTCACAAAAGAAGATAATTACGAAATAAAAACGGGTCTCGATTTTCTTTTTTACGGAGAAACAAATGCCAAAGTTCCCGTACGCTGGAAACAGTATCTGGCAACATGGTCGGCCATTTATCCGCTATCTTTATTAATTCCGATGATTACCATTCCCATCTTAAGATCGTTTGGAATTCCTGTTAACCGTTATTTTGATGGTTTGGTATCTACAGGGTGTCTGGTTTTCTTAATGATTTACCTCATCATGCCGAATTACACGAAGCTGATAAAAAACTGGCTGTATAAATAATAAGAGCTTCAATATATATCATCATAAATTTCATCTATCAATTAACATCCGTTTCACAGTAATTGTGAAACGGATGTTTTTCTATTTTCTCATACTACGCTTGGATCCCTAACTTTGTGGTTTATTAATTCTTCCCATAAAGTTTGTCATGCTGTAAGCATCTAAACTCGACTTTTTTTATTCTAAAAAATACCTACGATCGGTTGCAAAGTATCTGCAACAAGTATCACAAGTACCCAAAGCAGGTAGTAAAAGTACATAGAGCTACTTCAGAAGTGGCTAGAAGTACTTTTGTAACTACCTACAACTGCTTCACGAGCCGTTGCAGGCACTTGTATAAATACCTGAAGCTATTTAGAAACCAGTCGCAGGTATTTACACAACCTGCTGTAGCTACTTCCGAAGGTGGCCCCCCTTCTGAACCACCCCTAAAGATTTCCATAACTGCCTACAACCATCTAAGGGAGGGGCTTCAACCATTTAACCAAACGTTATTTTAAGATTTAAATTTTCCTTTGTTTAGGATAAAATAGATTACATTTTATCATGATAAAAATTCATCAACTAAATAATCCCAAATCTCAACGACTGATTTTGCCTGTTCGTCGAAGACTACCTAAAAGTAACGGTGCTCTGGAGTAGCTTTACCATAGAAAAATAAACAAACAGTATTTAATCACTAAAAAATAATAGTATGAACAACGAAAAATTAAGCTTCAGATACGAGTTAGAAAAAAAAGAGCCCCGCACCAATGATGGCGGAACGACAAGAGGCGCTTCAGTAAAAGATTTCCCAGCCTCGATAGGTATCGCAGGAGTATCTATGAGATTGCAACCGGGAAGCATGAGAGAATTGCACTGGCATGCCAACGCCGCAGAATGGGCTTACGTAATTTCCGGAACGGTACGTACCACCATTATTCATCCTGACGGGCATAGCTATACAGATAATTTTGAGCCGGGAGATGTTTGGTACTTCCCAAAAGGATACGGCCATTCGATTCAAGCAACAGGAACCGAGGAATGTCATTTTATTTTAATTTTTGACAATGGTAATTTTTCCGAGGATCATACGTTTAGCGTAACCGATTTTGTTTCTAGCATGCCGCCGGAAATTGTGTCTCAGAATTTAGGTTTAAGTTTAGAAGAAGTTGCTGCTTTACCTCAAAAAGAAGCCTATTTTGCAGCAGGCCCAGTTCCTGACGAATTATCTTCTCTAGCCACAGCACGCCCTGAAGAATCAGACATCGAACTGACCAGTTTTCACCGTTATCCGCTGCATTCTCAACAGCCGAGAATTATTCCCGGAGGAGGTTTGCAAAGATTGGTAACGAGTAAAGAATTTCCTATCAGCAAAACAATGGCTGGTTCGGTTTTAGAATTGCAGCCGGGAGCGTTAAGAGAAATGCACTGGCATCCCAATGCTGACGAATGGCAATATTTCATCTCCGGACAGGCAGAAATGTCGGTTTTTTTAGCAGAAGGAACGGTAGTTACAGAACAGTTCAATGCAGGAGATGTTGGGTATGTACCGATGGGAGCCGGACATTATATTAAAAATACGGGAGACACCGTGTGTAAAGTCTTAATTGGTTTTAACAGCGGGGTTTATGAATCTATTGATCTGAGCGAATGGCTGGCAGGAAACCCTAAAGATGTGGTTGAAACCAACTTCGGGCTGCAAGAGGGCGAAATTGAAAAATTTCCGAGCCAGAAAGTATTTATTCAACCTAAAAAATAACGGTTTTGCTACCCGAAGCAAAGGCATCCTTATCGGCAGAACAGATTCGGCTGCATGAGAGATTAGCCATACTTTTAGCTTTCGTTGCGGGGTACATGGATGCCACAGGAATTATAAAATGGAAAACGTATGTGTCTTTTATGAGCGGAAATACAACGCAGCTGGGCACATCGCTTTCCTCCGGAAAATGGGGAATTATAATGACTTCAGTTACTGTTATCGGATGCTTTTTATTAGGAATTTATGCCGGAACGTGTTTAGCTGTATGGAAAAAATGTAAAAGTAAAACCATTTCATTTTACCTGGTTATTTTCCTATTAATCATCTATTCCGTAGTCTCCTATTATCATCAGATTCCTGCGATTCCTTCAATTGCCATTATAGGATTTTCGATGGGGATTATGAATACCATTGTAACCTCCGTAGGCAATCAGAAGGTGAATACAGATTTTGTAACAGGCACTCTTAACAGTCTGGCAAAGAATACTGCGCTATTCAGTATGACAAATGATCAAGAAGAAAGAAAAATGTATGGCAGTAATGCAATTCATTTATTACTTTTATGGTTAGGATTTTTATCGGGAGCGTTTGTTTTACCCCTCGTTATATCGTCCTTAGGAAGCTGGATTTTATTATTCCCCGTACTTATATTGCTTATTTGCGCAGTATGGATTAATAAATCTGCCATTCCAATTTAATATTAACACCAAAAAATAAAATACAATGTCACTAAAACCATCCGTAAGCAAAACCGATCATACTCAGGGAAATCCTGGTGCCGATCTGGTGATCGTAGAATATGGAGACTACCAATGTCCCTATTGTGGAGCAGCCTACCCTGTTTTAAAAGAACTGATGAATGAGTTTGGAAACCAGATTCAGTTTGTTTTCAGGAATTTTCCTTTATCTGAAATTCATGAATACGCCAGTTCAGCAGCTGTGGCAGCAGAAGCGGCCAATGTACAGGGAAAATTTTGGGAGATGCACGATGCCATTTATGAAAATCAGGAATACCTGAATGAACGTTTCTTATTTGAACTCGCAGAAAAGATTGGATTAGATCTTGCAAGATTTAAAACAGACATCCAAAAAGCATCTTTAGAAAATAAAGTAAACGATGATTTTGAAAGCGGCGTAATCAGCGGTGTGAACGGAACTCCTTCATTTTTCATCAATGGGAATAAATTCAACGGCAGTGCAACCGATTTACTTAAGTTGGTACGGGAAAATGCAGTGTAAAGACTGATATTCTAAAGATGACAAATCTTCGCAGCCCGGCTTGAACGGAGCTCTTTTTATCTGACTTGAAAAGGAAGAGAAAAAAGCGGGAGTGGAAGACGGAGAAAGCTGCCCCAAAAATAAATTATACATTTTTTATCAATATGAACGGAAATTAAACTAGATTAATTTCTAATAATCTAAACCTTTCTACATTTGCTAAAGAATTAAGACAACAACAAACATTATTAAAATAAATTAATCACAAACATTAAAAATTTACAGCAATGAGTACACTTACATTAAAAGACGGAACAGAAATTTTCTACAAAGATCAAGGAGAAGGACCAGTATTGATGTTTCACCACGGATGGCCTTTATCATCTGACGATTGGGACGCACAGGTAATTTTCTTCTTACAAAAAGGTTACAGAGTAATCGCTCACGACAGAAGAGGACACGGAAGATCTAGCCAGAATATTTACGGTCACAATATCGAACAATATGCGTCTGATGCTGCAGAATTGGTAGAATTTCTTGATCTGAAAGATGTGGTTCACATCGGGCACTCAACTGGTGGTGGCGAAGTTATTCGTTATGTAAACAAATATGCTAACGGAAGAGCTAAAAAGGCGGTTTTAATAAGCGCTGTTCCGCCAATTATGGTGAAAAACGAAAGCAATCCGGATGGGGTTCCTATGGAAGTTTTCGACAACATCAGAGACCAGACGTTGAACAACAGACAGCAGTTTTATATTGATCTTACAGTTCCTTTCTACGGATATAACAGAGAAGGCGCTGATGTAAAAGAAGGCATCCAGAGAAACTGGTGGAGACAGGGAATGATGGGTGGCATCGTTGCTCATTATGAAGGAATTAAAGCGTTTTCTGAAACAGATTTCAGAGAAGATTTGAAAGCGGTTGATATTCCTGTTTTGGTACTTCATGGTGAAGACGACCAGATCGTTCCTTACGAAAATGCAGGGGTAAAATCGGCTAAATTATTGAAAAACGGTAAGCTAATTACCTACCCTGGCTTCCCTCACGGAATGCCGACTACGGAAGCAGAAACAATTAATAAAGATATTCTGGAGTTTATCCAGTCTTAAAAAAACCGTTGGATTTTAATGAAGAGGAAAGAGAGTGAATCTGTTTAGATTCACTCTTTTTGTTTTTATTAATTCACTTAAATTTATTTTTTTGACGCAAAGTTTTAATTTAATTTAAATGTAAAACATTCAAGTGAGCAAAGAGAAATCAACAAGTTGATTCTATGAAGCTGTATTTTCAAACTTCGTTTTAGGCTATCGCTATATATAATTTCCACCACATTTGTCATCCCGTAGGGATCTCGGCTCGAATCTTTCGATTAGAATATCTAATACTACGCTTAGATTCCCACGGGATGACAATATGGAGAAAAACAGTTTAAAGAGATTCAGCAATATCTTCTAGTTTAAAAATAAAGCTAATAGTAAATCAAAAAAAACCTTGATGAAAATTTCACCAAGGTTGAAAACTAAATAAACATCAACCAGATACAGTTGATTTTACTTTTAATAATAATCCGATTAAGGTTTCCAAAAACTCCAAACCGTTCCGTTGTAGACGGCTAACTGTCGCTTTGTCGTATCATAAACCATCATTCCTGCACTTGGATTAATGATATTCAGATGCGGACTGGCGACTTTGGGAAGAATCATTGCTTTGTCGGCATCAGACAACACAAGAATCCCGGGAGTTGTGTCTGTTCCTGCAGTGGTTCCGATGGCAATTTTTGCTCCCGGCTGCTCGGTTTTATCATTTCCCTGAATGCCAAGATTGGCGGTTCCTGTTGCATCTACACTCAGATCAAACCACGTATTGGTGTCTTTTAAATATTTCACCTTATGATCTGTGGTATCGTAAATGATGGTTCCGTTTTGTGTAATTCCACTTTTATCAACAACATACGGAAGTACGAGACCTCTGTTTTCAGCATCACTGAACTGAACAGATACCGAACCATTCGCCACATCCGGTCTGCTGACTCCAATTTGTGCTTGTATGCAAATCGCAACAGGTACAATGAATGATATAATTATTTTTTTCATGATAATTCATTTAAATTTTGATAAAAGAGGTTGAGCAGAAATAAAACTCAACCTCTGAATTATTTTTTAATCTGGGCAAGTTTGTGTCGTTATACAATACCATCCGAAAGTAGTTCCTCCATCTTGTGAGGTGTACATTTTCAGACATTTGTTGGTGGTGTCATACAGTACCATTCCTTCCACAAAATTAGCAGGCGGAATTCCTACAGGATTTCCGGAAGCATTGAATGCCAATCTATTCACCACAAAACCTTTAGTTTTAGCTTCCAAAACCATCCATGCTCCGGTGCGAATTGCAGGGAAATTATCTGCAGTACTCATCGCTGATGTTCTGGTTAAAGAAGTAATTCCTATTTTACCCGGAAGCGCAGGGTTTCCTGCACTGGCAATGGCTCCAGGTTTATAGCAAGCTGTACTTAAAGGATTTTCAAATGTTGAAAAAGTAATGTAACGTTTTGTGTTTTCAGAATCGAAATTATAATTGAATTCCCACTTCCCGGAAACCTTGGTTCCCTGAACAAGAACTCTGTTTGTAGCAAAGCTCGCATCATCTGCAACTACCATATACACCAGATTTGAGGGATAAAACTGGCTTTCGTAAGCGGATAGATCTGCCTGAAAATACACTCTGTTGATCGTTCCTGTTCTTTGAAGAAGCCAACTTCTTTGAATCACCTTTGCATTATTGCCCGTAATAAAGCTAGCTGCATTCATTGGAGTTGCGGTGATATTGTTATCTCCTGTTAAGAAATATTTCTGATCGCCCGATAAAGCCGTTCTTGACACATCAATATTCTGAGATACAAAATCATTATTGGTTGCCATCGTAAGAATGGTTCCCGAATTCGCACTCTTAGAAACTTTTTGGTGTAAAGCTGAAATATCATCTTTAGCCAAACCGAATACGTTGTTATTATAAGTTGTATTGAAAGCTCCATTCCAAATCGTAGCATCTGCTGATGAAACATAATTATCTGTGGCAACACGACCTAAGGTAATACCGTATTTTACAGCCAAATAAGTATCTACTTTTCTTCTTTCTGCAACGGTAATATTTCCGCCACCATAAATAATAGTTTCACCAATATCTCCTACGATACCTCCGTTGTCGCTGGTATTTCCTGTCCAACGGGTGTCGCCGAAGACATGACCTCCTAACGCTAATCCTACAGCGCCTGTAGAAACCGTGGTTCCGTTGGCTGCACCATTCAATCCTCTTGCAAAAGAGGTATTGGTAAAGGTGTTATACATAATACTAGGAATCGTTGTGGAAAAATTGACTCCCGAACCTAAAATCTGAGTTCCGCCACCCACGACCCTTCTTTCAATATTGGCATTCGGATATAATCCTAAATAATCCCAAGCGTCAATATTCGTTACAGAATTATCTTCTGTAATACTGAAGAAATGCGGATTTGGGCTTCCGGAAGAAGTCATACCTTCTTTTGTAAATGTGAAAACATCTACATTGGTATTTGATATAGTCTGTATGGTATTATTACCTAAAGTCTGAGTAATAGTTGTAAAACTAATCCCCGGATTAAAGTTGAATGATGTAGCATCTCCTATTTTATATTTAGGTAAAACTTTTCCTGCAATCTGCCCGGAAATTGTACCTCCAAAATAATCTTTCCAGGAAGTAACATCAGTACCGTTTCCTGTATTCGAAGCATCAATATCTGCTCTGTACCATTGGCTCAAACCATTCACAACACCTCCCGGCGCATGGGCAAAAGCTGCAAATGTAAAATACTGTCCATTCGCTATCGTTACATCTGCATAATGATAGGTAACACCATTTATCGTTTGTGTATTGACAGACATATCTGTTGCCGTATCGTTTCCATCGAATGTTGCATCGCTACTTTGAATTAATTTCATCGCTGTTAAACCAACCGGCCACGCAATACGTACTGTTCCGACAGTGCCTGTGTTTTGCGCTTTCCAGATAGATTCAAAACGATAATTAACGCCTGTAATTCCACTTAAAGGAACGGATAGATTTTGTCTTAAACCATTATCTCCAACCATCAGGAACTGCCCGTCTGTTAGAGTATTTGTGTTTAAAGCATTTGTATTTGCCAATGCTCCGCCTGCCCCGATGATTAATCTCTGACCAACATTTATACTTTTGGATTGTTTTTGATCTAAAGCAGACAGGAAATCATTCGCAATACCGAAGATATTATTGTTGTAACCTGTATTCGCAGAACCGTTCCAAACATTTGCTGAGCTGCTGCTCAGATAATTCGGTGTGTTGGTTGTGTTTAAAGTAATACCTCCTTTTATAGCTAAATAAGAATCAATTCTATTCACATCATTGGCGGAAAGTACTCCATCAAAAACAATGGTTTCAGACATTGTAACGCCAGAACCGCCATCGTCGCCACCGTTATTGGCATTTCTACCAAAAATAATGCCTCCATCAGGCCCCGTAGTTGTGCTTGTGTAGGTAGAACCCGCTCCGGCAACATCTCCATTTAATGCTCTTGAAAAATTGGTGGTGGTAAATATATTTCTTGCAATTGTGGTGTTTGTAAATTGGGTGTATTTATAACCTGTTGCTGCGGAATAAGACATCATAATGTTTCCTGCAGCATTTCTCAAACCTACGACATCTGCTCCTATTCCCGGGCTGTCGTAGTTTGATCCTCCCGTTAAATTAGAATATCCTAATCCCACAATTCTGTCTCCTGTAGCCGCTGTTGTACTGGTATAAACCGTATAATTTCCTCCTGTTGTAGGATTTAATACACCCGTATTTCCTAGTGCATTCGCGGCGACAAAAGTTACCGCAGGATTAAAGTTAAAGTTGAGCCCAATTCCATCAACTGAAGAAGGAGCCGATGTAGCACCTGACAATACAGGCGAAACCGGAACCTGACCAGAAGAATAATCCGTCCAAGTTGTAACCGCACCAGCCGCTGGAGCCAATCCTTTGTCTGCTCTGTACCAAAGTGAAGAAAATACACCGCCCGGCGCATGAACAAACGCTGCAAAAGTGAAATACTGACCATTAGCCAATGTTACATCTGCATAATTATATGTTACTCCATTGATTGTTTGAGTATTTGTACTCATATTCGTCACGGTGTCGGTACCATCAAAAGTAGTATCCGAACTTTGAATCAACCTTAATGCTGATAAACCAACCGGCCACGCAATACGCACAGTCCCAACACTTCCTGTATTCTGAGCTTTCCAAACAGATTCGAAACGGTAATTAACTCCGTTTACCCCACTGATTGCTACCATTGGTTTTTGTTTTAAACCATTATCTCCAACGATCAGGAACTGACCATCTGTTAACGTATTTGTATTAGCAGTATTTGTATTAGCTAAAGCACCTCCGGCACCAATAACTAACTTTTGACCGTCATTGATACTAACGGATTGTTTCTGATATAGCGATGAAGTAAAATCATTAGCAATACCAAAAATATTTTTATTATATGCGGAATTTGCCGTATTATCCCAAACTGTTTGATTAGAAGACGATACATAATCATGCGGTAAGGTAATTCCGTACTTTACGCTGCTGTATGTTCTTACTTTAATCTTCTCTGCAACAGTAAGATCTCTTTCATAAGCAATCATATCTCCCATCATTCCGTTCATTACTTCCGGCTGAGAACCCAGAATACTTCCGTTGGCCTGAAGGGAGTTCCCTGCTGTTCTTGTCTGAGTTGTATTTGCGGTTGCACCATTAAGTCCATATTTTATTCCAGCTACTCCTACTGTATAAGATGCATCTGTTAACAAGAACTGATTATCGGGATATTGTCCTGAAAATGCAGATGTTGTAGAATCATACAATACAATATCATTGTTAAGTTTGGTTACTGTAGGTGAATTTGCATTGGTTAAGCTTGCTGTAGCCGTCGTTCCGCCAAAGCCCCAAATATCTCTGTAGCCGCTTGTTCCCCCTGTTCTCGTTAAAGTAGTTGAGAAAAATGTAGCACTCAGTCCGTTCGCTGTAAAAGGTCCGCCGGAAGGAAATGCCATAAATCGACCATCCGCAGATGCCGAACCCCCAAAATCTACAACCGGATTAAAATTATACATCGCAGTAGCTACGAAAGGTTGTCTGGCAGCATTGGTTTGTGTATAATCATTGGCATTGATTGATTTATCCTGCCAAACGGATGGTGAAAATCCGTTATCAGGTTTCAGCCATACTCTCAAATCACCAACTACACCACCCGGAGCTTGCACAAAAGCTGCAAAAGTAAAGTATTGACCATTCGCCAATGTCACATCTGCATAATTGTAGGTTACTCCATTTACAGTTTGGGTATTATTCGCCATATTTGTTACCGTATCGCCGCTATCAAATACAGCATCACTACTTTGGATTAGCCTTAAATTGGTCAATCCCACAGGCCATGTAACTCTTACTGTTCCTACATTTCCTGTGTTTTGAGCTTTCCAAATCGATGCAAATCGATAATTAATTCCGGAAATTCCTGCAATTGCAACGGTAGGTGTTTTTTGCAGACCATTGTCTCCCCAGATCAGATATTGTCCGTCTGAAAGAGAACTTGTATTCGCGGCATTATTTACCGCAAAACCTGTCGTGGAAATAATAAGCTGCTTTCCTGCATTTACGCTTATAGATTGTTTTTGATCAAGCGCCGATGCATCATCTTTTGCAATCCCTGCAATATTATTATTGTAAGCACTGTTGGTTGCTCCATCCCAAATCACTGCGCTTCCTGCCGAAACATAATTGTCCGTGGAAGTTCGCCCTAATGTAATTCCATATTTTATAGCTAAATAAGAATCAATTCTTCGTCTTTCAGCTGGTGTTACATTTCCGCTTCCGTACACTGCCACTTCACCGATATTTCCTATAAATCCCCAATCGTCTCCTCCCGGAGGATTTACTCCGCCATTAGCTCCGAAAATATGTCCACCAGTAACTAAACCAATAGCGCTGTGAGTAGCTGTAGTACCGTTGGCGTTACCATTTAGCCCTTTGCTTAAAGTAGTATCTGTAAATGTTTGATACATAATACTCGGAATATTGGCATCAAAAGCAATAGATCCGGGATTGGCTGCATACACAGTTCCGCTGCCGGCATTATTTCTGAAACCGATGGTTCCGTCTGCATAAAGCCCCGGCTGATCCCAGTTAGCCCCGTTAAATGTCGTATTATTCATCCCGATATTAAAGAAGCGGGTTCCCGTCATCCCTTCTTTGGTAAGGGTAATGATGTCATAATTAATACTATTCAATGTAGGATCGGAAATATTTCCTATCATCTGCTGAATAGCCGTAAAATTAACCCCCGGATTGAAATTAAAATAATTAATAGCTCCGGCTTTATACTTAGGCAGCGGTGCAGTTGAAATCTGTGAAGAAACGGTAGCCGATATCTGATCCGTCCATGCTGTAACATCTGTTCCGTCTCCTGTATTTACAGCTGCTGCATCTGCTTTATACCATTGCGTCAATCCGTTCACAACCCCTCCCGGAGCCTGAACATAAGATGCTAAAGTGAAATATTGTCCATTAGCAATAGTTACATCAGCATAATTATAAGTCACTCCGTTTATGGTTTGAGTATTGGCACTCATGTCGGTTACTGTATCGGTACCGTCAAATGTAGCATCAGAACTTTGAACAAGCTTAAGATTTTTCAGAGTGGCTGGCCATGCAATACGCACTGTGCCTACACTTCCCGTATTCTGAGCTTTCCAAATTGATGCAAAACGGTAGTTAACTCCAGAAATCCCCGAAATAGGAACAGTGGAGGTTTTAGCCAAACCATTATCTCCCCAGATAAGATATTGCCCTGCTGTAAGAGCTGTTGAGTTTGCCGCATTTGTATTGGCTAAACCTGTGGTTCCGACTAATAATTGTTTACCCGGATTTACGCTCCATGATTGTTTTTGATTCAAACCTGTAGCATCTCTGGCAATACCTGCAATATTTTTATTGTATGTGGCATTCGTAGCAGAAGCCCAAACGACAGCACTGGCAGAATTTTTATAATCTCTAGTTCCCTGAGCATAGGTGGTTCCGTATTTAATTGATAAATAAGACTCTACCCTATCCATTTCATCAACCGTAAGTCGATCTTCGAAAATAAGCATTTCGTTTATTTGCCCGTTTATAGATCCCCAGTTGGTATCTCCTCCTACCCGAATATCTCTTGCATTCACGTCCTGAATTGCATTTTGAAGCTGACTTCCAGAATAATCTGTCCGGTTTCCGTTAAGAGATACGGTAGCCGCAGCATAGGAAGCATTTGTTCCGGCTCCGTTTTGCCAGCTGCTTCCTGCGGTAAAGTAATGATTATCCTGAAAAGTATTACTGCTTAATCCCACATAGCCAGGCCCTCCCGTGAAGAAAAGCAAATTATACAAACCATTATTAGAGGTATGTAGTCCCGGATAATCCATCGTAGAATCAAATCCGAAAATACCACATCCCGTTAATGTATTAATATATCCTGCTGTAAACAAAGTTCCGTTTACACGATCTATAATATTGATACCTGTTCCTGGCTGAAACTCCATCCATTTACTTTGAAATGTAACTGTTGGATTAAAATTAGCGAGTGTTGTACTGTTAGAAAAAGTAGGGCGCAACCCGGCATTGGTTTGCAAAAGGTTAAAACCTTTCCCTTGAACATCATTCCATTGATATACCGTAGTATTATTCGCAGAATTGGTAACTCCTGCATCTGAAAACAATGAGCCCGAAGTATCTGCCTTGTACCAAGCCGCAGGGACAACTCCACCCGGAGACTGCCCAAATACCATCAGAGGCGTGGTAAAAGCGAGTAAGAGAGGTAATAATTTTCTCATTTTAGTTATTAGTTTATTATTTATTTTACTTTTTTGCTTCTAAAAGCTGTATCTGATTTATCAAAAGATTTAAACTAAAGCTAAAATGGCGGAGGACGTTGGAAATTTTGTCCTAAAATTCTTCTGAAAAGAATATTTTCGTTATCGTAAAAAATTAAATATAAAGTTGAAAAGAGAATAAAATATAAAAGGAAAAATCTGATAATAGCAAATACAATTGTTTGATGAGAGGTAACAATTCCTTTTCCTAAACTTTCATTTACAGTATTTAGCTGGCTTCTGTTTTGATTTTCGTATAAAAATATTTTTGAAGGTTTAGCAACAGTCTGAACTACTTTCTCTTGTTTTCTCTTAATTTTCTTCTTAAGTCTTTTTTGTTTTACCCGAAGAATTTGTTTTTGAGGATGATCTTTGATGATAACAATCGGAGAAACAATTGCATTCTCAACAAAGGAAATTTCGGCACCGCCTGTTACATATATTTTAACAGGAGATTTTTGTTCAGGCTTTTCATCTGATATTCTTTCGGGATTGCTTTCCGAGGGAGGATTGCCATTAGCTCCGTGCAAAGACTGAAAGCAGGAAAACAGCAACAAAAGAATAAGAAAAAAACTTCCCTTCAGGGCCAGGGAAGATTTTTCTTTCCACTCCTCATACAAATGTGCTTCCATTTTTTTTTTCTGTGTGTCTTAGAATCGTACAACTTGATGATACGACAATATCTGGCTTGAAAAACTCACAAAAACACAACTAATTAAAGATGAATTTCAAGGATATTGTCTTTATTTAAATAAAAAAACTTGTCGGCTTTAGAAAGATATCAACAGCAAAATCCAACTTTAAATTTTAAACTGATAAATATTAAATCAATAACAATTTTTCACTTTGTTTGATTTCAGATTACACTAAAAGTCCCGCAATAATATCAACAAGCAGTGAGACTTACAAAGATTTCAGTGAATGATTTAGGGTAATTATTCTTTATATTTTTATGCTTTTGAAGAAAATTTCAAGTTTTAAGTTTTACAAAAAAGCACAACTGATTATCAATCCATTAATTAATATTAGAAATGAATAATTGTAAGAAATAATTATTATAAAAATGGTAAACAAATTATAAAGAAATGTATTTTTGTGGTATTATAATTCTTCGGTTGGAGATATGATCAATAGCTTCTTTCAAGAAGAATTAGTAATAATTTTAACATTGAACAAAATTTCTTAAAAACTTAAAAATTCTTAAAAAAACTTTAACTCTTATGAAGCAAAATCTTTACCTGTTTTTTCTTTTCTTTTCACTTCATTTTTTTTATGCTCAAAACAATTCCATTTCTCCAAAAAATATAGATCAGCAACTTGCTCAATTCGGCGACAAAAGCACATCTGAGGATGATATAAAAAAGCTGGAACAAATTATCAAAGCTTCAACAGAAATCAATTATAAAAAAGGAATCATCGATGGGAAGATGAAATTACTTTTCGCTTATGCTACCAATGCTGATTACAAAAAAATACTCGAAACGATAAAGGAAATTGAAGCCTTAGATCCTACAGATAATGTGCATTTAGCAGTTCTTAATATCGATAAATCGATTGTAAACAAAGAGATGGGATTAGAAAAAGAAGCCTTGCAAAACCTTCGTGATGCTATAGAATATTCAAAACTGATAAAAGATCCCGATCAAAGACATCTGAAACTAGCAAATTGTTACAGTAGAATAGCCCTATATTACGATTACAAATCACCCGATTCTTTGATCAGCAATCTGAAAAAGCAGCGTAAAGAAATCGATCAGTTAAGCGAAGTTAATCCTAAAACAAAAATAAAAAAGCATAGTTTAATTGTTCAAAATAATATAAATATTGGCAATTACTATGTGGGTGTTGTGCAACCTATGCGTTTAGACCTTGCAGAGCCCTATTACATGGGGGCATACGCCTACAGAACGACACATCCTGAAATTTTTGAAAAATCTGCTATGGAAATTTTAAAAGGTGTGGGACGTTTTTATCTCGAAAAAAAAGAATTTCAGAAGTGTATTGAAATGGCTAATGAGGTGATTGCAAGAGAAAAAATCAATAAAAACCCCGTTCACAGATTATACGGCTTTCAACTTTTAGCGGATTCTAATGAAGAATTAAAAAACTCGAAAGAGCAGGCAAAATACACATTATTGTACGCGAAATTGCTCGACAGTCTTAATCAGGTTGCTAAAAAGGAAGTAGGGAAAGAAGTAGACCAGCTGATTACAAAAGCAAAAAAAGAAAAAGATAATGAACATAATTCTAACCTCAAAAACATTTTTTTTTGGATCGGCAGTTTTATCTTAATCATTACGTTGGGAATATGGCTTTATTGGAAAGATAAAAATAAAAAATTAAAAAACAGTTATCATCATCTTATTGAAAAACTTAATGATAAAAACCATCTGCAACAAATTGTTGTAGAGGAAATCAGCAATGAAACAGAACCCAAAACTTCCCTCAAGATTTCAGAAGAAACTATAAAATCGGTTCTTGCAAAAATGGAAAAATTTGAAGCTTCTGAAAAATTCCTGAAAAAAGATATTACCCTTACTTGGTTTGCCAATTATCTGAATGTAAATCCCAAATACCTTTCACCTATCATCAAAGCCCATAAAAACAATAACTTCAATGGTTATATCAATAAATTACGAATAGATTATATCATTAGAAAATTATATGAAAATCCGGTGTACAGAGAATACAAAGTGAGCTATCTTGCCGAAGAATGTGGATACGCTTCTCCTCAGGTTTTTACTTTGGCATTCAAAAAAGAAACAGAGATTACCCCTTCTTATTTCATCGAAAATCTAAAAAACAACAATTAAGGATTTTTTAGATTAAAATTATATTAAAAAATGCCCGTAAATTCTTAGATTTACGGGCATTTTTATCTCAACGACACAGTGAAATATAAAAGCAAAAATCATACCTCACTTCACATTGATTTAAAATTAAAAATTTTATTTTAAGTCTTAAAATCTGTTAATATTTTTTATCACCCTGATAATGTTTGATTTATAAAATTTATCCCTTGTTATTGAAATATTATATTTTTGTAATATTGAAAAATAAATCTCTTATTATTGAAGTATCTTATTTTTATTTATATATTTGCTCAACATTACTCAATTATAAACCATTATAATTGTAATTACAAGATTGTACCCGCTTTTTTAAAAGAATAAAAATACAAGCAAACCGATTTAACATTATTTTAACAATAAATGATATTTATTAAATAATTATTATGAAATTTCATTTATGGTTTTAAACAATGTTAAATAATTAATTTTATTCTATCAAACGAACGACTGGTCTTCATAGCGAAGTTCCATGATTTGTTGTTTAATCTGATTACTAACATTTCAATATCAAATGTAATGAAAAACTTGACCATTTTTGGATTAACACCTTTTGAAAAACCGGATGTTAATCTTACGCTTCAATTACACAAGGCAGGCGCTTTTCCTGTCTTAAGCTTAGGACATGATGAAGAAACTGCCCAAAAAGCAATCAATCAATTAGAACAAAAAGACATCCCTGCGTACGGGATATATTTGAGTAACGAAAAACTATGTTCAATTCAAATTCCTGAAAAGGCAGAAATTGCGATTCTTCCTTTTGGAATTTCCCTGAAGAGTAACAAAAACCTTGCCATAATTTATCAGGTAAATAATTTGGATGATGCCAAAAAAGCCGAGCAATCTGGCGCAAAAGGAATCATCATCAAAGGAAATGAAGCCGGAGGATTGGTAGGATACGAATCTACGTTTGTGCTTTTCCAGCGCGTGATCAAAGAAATCACAAGTATTCCCGTATGGATACAGGGAGGGATCGGGCTTCACACCGCAGCAGCCGCCAAATCTCTTGGTGCCGCAGGTGTTGTTTTAGACAGTCAGCTTGCCTTGTTCCCGGAAACTTCTGTTCCGAAAGAGATTAAAGATTTATGCTCAAAGTTAAACGGTACAGAGACAAAAATCATCGCCAATCATCGTGTATTGGTAAGACCCAACTCTCCTTCTCTCTCTGAAAATATAACTGCCGAAGAGCTTACAGCATATTTCACAGATCTTGATGTAAGTAAGAGCTATATTCCTATGGGACAGGATATTTCCTTGGCAATCGATCTATATGAAGACTTTAAGAATCTGAAAAAATTAGTTTTCGGATTTAAAGAAGCCATGTACGGTCATTTGAAACAGGCAAAGGCGCTTCAAATTATCGACAAAGAAAATAGTTTAGCGAAAGATTTAAACTTAAAATATCCCATTGCGCAAGGTCCGATGACTCGTGTGAGCGACGTTCCTGCATTTGCGAATGCGGTTGCAGAATCGGGAGCTTTACCATTCGTTGCTTTATCTTTATTAAAAGGTAATGCGGCAAAATCTTTGGTATTTGATACAAAAAATTTAGCCGGAGAAAAAACATGGGGTGTCGGAATTTTAGGATTTGCGCCACAGGAATTGAGAGACGAACAAACTTCTTATATTTTAGAAGCAAAACCACCGGTTGTTTTAATCGCAGGAGGAAGACCAGCTCAGGCAAAAGTCTTTGAAAAAGCAGGAATTAAAACCTTTTTACACGTTCCATCTCCTGCCCTTTTAGATATTTTTTTGAAGGAAGGAGCTACCAATTTCATCTTTGAAGGTCGTGAATGTGGTGGTCATGTTGGTCCGCTTTCCAGCACGGTTCTGTGGGAAAAACAGATTGAAAGAATTTTAAAAGAAGACCATCCTGAAAACATCAGCGTATTTTTTGCAGGTGGAATTCACAATGATTTTTCGACAGCTTTCGTTTCCATTATGGCGGCTCCGTTAGCGGCAAGAGGTGTGAAAGTAGGTGTATTAATCGGCACTGCTTACCTTTATACCCAAGAAGCTGTTTCTTGTGGAGCTATTCAGGAGGAATTCCAATTACAGGCTTTACAGGCTAAAGAAACCGTTTTGTTAGAAACCGCACCGGGACACGAAACACGTTGTTTGGATACGGCTTTTGCTAAATATTTTAACGAAGAAAAGTCTAAATTAATTGCAGCCGGAACCGACAAAAAAGAAGTTTGGGAACAGCTAGAAAAATTAAATGTTGGTCGTTTAAGAATTGCCGCAAAAGGCGTTGAACGTCAAGGAGATCAATTAGTTAATATTCCTAAAGAAGATCAACTGGATTTGGGAATGTACATGATTGGTCAGGTGGCGACAATGCAAAACAAAGTAATTTCTTTGGACGAATTACACGAAAATGTAAGTATTAATAATCAAAAATATATTCAGGAAGCTGAACTTTCAGAAGAACCAATTTCCGTAGAAAAACCTTTAGACATTGCTATTATCGGAATGGAATGTATTTTCCCTGATGCTAAAAATTTAGAGGAATACTGGAGAAATATCGTTCTTGGAAAAGACAGCGTAACCGAAGTTCCAGACGAAAGATGGAATAAAGAATTGTACTATCATCCAGATTCCAACGAAGCCGATGTTTCCCATTCAAAATGGGGCGGATTTATTCCTAAAATCGATTTCGATCCATTAGCCTTCGGAATTCCGCCACAATCTTTGGCAGCCATCGAACCAACTCAATTATTGACTTTATTGGTTGCAAAACGTGCGATGGACGATGCCGGTTATGGTGAAAAACATACCAACAGAGAAAATATTTCTGTCATCATCGGTGCTGAAGGCGGTAATGATTTAGCCAACAGCTACAGTTTCAGAGGATTTTACAAGCAAGTTTTCGGTGAACTTCATGAAGAAGTCAAGGAAGCCTTCCCTCACACGACAGAAGATTCTTTCCCTGGAATTTTAGCGAATGTAATTGCCGGAAGAATTACCAACCGTTTAGATTTAGGCGGAAGAAATTATACCGTAGATGCAGCTTGTGCTTCTTCTTTGGCAGCAATTGATTTAGCTTGTCAGGAATTGGTTTTAGGCAAATCAGATATGGTTTTAGCAGGTGGTGCAGATTTACACAACGGAATCAACGATTATCTGATGTTTTCCAGCACACACGCACTTTCCAGAAAAGGAAGATGCGCGACTTTCGACAGCGAAGCAGACGGAATTGCTTTGGGCGAAGGTGTGGCAATTTTAGTATTAAAAAGATATGAAGACGCTGTAAAAGACGGCGACAGAATTTATTCAGTAATAAAAGGGGTTGGTGGTTCAAGTGACGGAAAAGCACTAGGATTGACCGCTCCGAGGAAAATCGGACAGGTTCGTGCGTTGGAAAGAGCCTACACTCAAGCCGGAATCAGTCCTGCATCAGTAGGATTGGTGGAAGCGCACGGAACAGGAACTGTGGTTGGTGATAAAACGGAATTGAGCGCTTTGACGAATTTATTCAGTCGATCAGGAGCTTTGCCGGGACAGATCCATTTAGGTTCGGTTAAAACCCAAATCGGACATACAAAATGTGCAGCTGGTTTGGCTGGTTTAATTAAGGCTTCATTGGCGGTTTATCATGGGGTAAAACCTCCGACAATTCACCTTCAACAACCGAATGCGTATTACAACTCAATAACAAGTCCGTTCGCTTTCAATGCAGAAACCGGAATTTGGGCTGATAAAAACCGTTATGCGGGAATCAGTGCATTTGGTTTTGGTGGAACAAATTTCCATACGGTTATTGCCAATCACCCTAAACAAGACGATTCTGCGGTGTTGCAGTCTTGGCCTTCGGAATTATTTGTGTTCCGTGGAGATACGTATGATGAGGCTAAAATTCAATTGAATCAGATTAAATCTTTACTTGAAATTAACGACAGTATTGCTTTAAAAGATATTGCTTACAGTTTAGCAATAAATTCAGAAAAACAGGTTCAGTTGAGCATTGTTGCCGATACAGCCGAACATTTGATGATGAACATTGAACTGGCATTATCCGGAATTGAAAGCAAAGACACATTTACCGTTAATAAAAAAGAAGGAAAAGTAGCTTTCTTATTCCCTGGACAAGGCAGTCAGCGGATCAATATGGCCCGTGATTTATTTGTAGCCTTCCCAGAAATGCGAAAATTAATCGACGCTTATCCAGAACTGGAAAAAGTAATTTTCCCTTCAAAAACATTTGATGATACAGCATTAAAACAACAAAAAGAAACCATCAAAGATACGCGTTTAGCTCAACCTCTTTTAGGAATTGTTGATTTAGCTTTGGCGAAATTCTTACAATCCATCGGAATCGTTCCCGATATGTTAGCAGGTCACAGCTACGGAGAATTACCGGCATTGTGTTTTGCAGGTGTCTTTGAGGAAGAAGAACTGGTTGATTTAAGCATCAAAAGAGCACAGTCTATTTTAAATTCGGTTGAAGGTGGTGATCCGGGTTCTATGATTGCAGTAAGCGCAACGAAAGAAAACTTACAGCCAATTTTAACACAGGTTGAAGGTTGTTATCCGGTAAATTACAACGCTCCGACTCAATGTGTCGTGGCGGGAAGCACGGAAGCCATCAACAAATTAATGGAAGTCTTAAAACAGGAAAGAATTTCAGCGAAAAAACTGGAAGTTGCCTGCGCATTCCACAGTCCGTTGTTGGCGAAATCTAAAGGTTTGTATCAAACGGTTTTAGAAAATGTTCTTTTCAACGAAATGCAGATTCCAGTTTGGTCCAATACGACAGCAGAAATCTATCCTACAAATGTTTCTGAAATCAAAGAAAGATTGACAGACCATTTGGTACAACCCGTAAGATTCGTGGAAGAACTTCAGGCGATGTACAATGACGGCGCAAGAATTTTCATCGAGGTTGGTCCCGGAAAAGTATTGACTGGATTAACGAAATCTTGTTTGGAAAAAGACCAATTAACTTTATTTGTGGAAGATAATAACACCAATAAATTAACACATCTTCTTTCAACGCTTGCTCAATATTTGGGAACAGGTCGAAGCTTTAACATTGCTAAACTTTTTGACGGTCGAAATGCAAAATCCATTCAAATCGATCAGCCCGAATTGTACAAGAAAAGTCCTGCCATTTGGCGCGTGAACGGACAGGCAGCTTATCCAACGACAGGCTCACTCCCTGTTAATGGTGCATTACCAATCATAAATCCACTTCAAATGAACAATTTTACTCAAAATACTCAAACTCCTATCGCTGAAAATCAGACGAATGCGGAACGTATGTTACAGGAATATTTAAACAGCATGAAAATGATGATTCAGGCGCAACGTGACGTGATGCTTTCCTTCTTAGGACAGAATCCACAGGTTCACCAAGCTCCTGTTTATCAAGCTCCGATTCAAAATATTCCTACTCAGAATATTCCTGTGCAAGTGGTTTCTACACCAACGAATAACGGTACTCAAGCAACAACTGTTGTTCCTGTAAAACATGCTCCAACAAAGGATATTAAAACACTATTGCTGCAAGTTGTAAGCGATAAAACGGGTTATCCTCACGAAATGTTGGGTATGGAAATGGATTTGGAAGCAGATTTAAGCATTGATTCCATTAAAAGAGTTGAAATTATTGGTACGCTGAAAGCTGAATTGGGTTCTTTCTCTTCAAACACAGCGAATGAAGATACCATCATGGAACAGTTAGCGGGAATCAAAACATTGAATGGTTTAGTTTCTTGGTTAACAGAATACTCAGGTGCTTCAAATACAACAGAAAAAATTGAGGTTACAGAAAATCCAGCTTCAAAGTCTCCAGCTGAGGCGGGTTTTTCTCTTGAAGAACTTCAGACGGCTATTTTAAATATTGTAAGCGACAAAACGGGCTATCCTAAAGAAATGTTAGGTTTAGACCTTGATTTAGAGGCAGATTTAAGCATCGATTCCATCAAACGTATGGAAATTATCGGTGATTTGAAAACCAAAATCGGCTTCGGTGGAGATATGGAACAAGCAGATGATTTAATGGAAAAACTAGCTGCCATCAAAACATTGAACGGATTAGCTTCATGGATTCACGAAATGAGCGGAAATGTCCCTTCTGAACCAGAACAAAGCGCATTATCTCGTCTTCGTTTTGATTTGACTCGGACCGATATTTCTTTAACTGAAAACACAGAAATCCTTCACGGAAAACGTTTTGCCATCACTCAAAATGATCACAATCAGACTTTAGCTATTAAAAATGAGCTTGAAAAACATGGCGCCATTGCAGAATTAATTGATTCTGATAAAGATTTAACCAATTTTGATGGATTAATTATTCTTGATTTATTCTCATCTTCCGCAAATCACAACATCATCGATCATGTTGATTTAATCAAAAAAATGGATCTTGATAAAGCAAAATGGATTTACCTGATTTCCGATATTCCGGCTCACGTTCAGGAATTGACGGACACTACCCTTTTGCGCCATTACAAAGGACATCCCGGACTTTTTAAAAGCCTTGCTCGTGAATTTGAACAGACGAATTGCAGACTAATCAGTTTAACATCCCCTCAACAAATCGAGCAGATTGCGGAAATTGCGTTAAAAGAAATATTATCTACCGATAAACCTTCTGAAGTGATTTACAAAAATGATCAAAGGCATAAAGTGGATATTATTCCATCACCGTTGTCAACTGGTCTAAGCGAAGCACAAATTCAACTCGATAAAGATTCTGTTGTTTTGGTTCTTGGAGGTGCACAGGGAATTACTTCCGAACTCGCAAAACATATGTCACAGGCTTATCCTTGTACGTATATTTTAGTAGGAAGATCTGCTGATCCGAGAAATCAGGCAACAAATAGAGAATTAGAAGTCATGAAAACCAAGGAAGAAATAAGAGCCTATCTTATCAAATCCGGAACATTCACTTCGCCCTCTGAAATCGAAAAAGAAACAATAAAAGTTTTCAAAAATAACCAGATTCTACGCACCATCCGTGATATGGAGCAATTGGGAAATACAATTGTTTACCAGTCATTAGACCTTTGTGATGAAAATGGTTTGTCTGAATTAATCAACAATATTTACGAAAAATATAACCGTTTAGACGGTGTTATTCACGGTGCGGGATTGTTGGAAGATAAATTGTTCAAACAAAAAACAACAAGCTCTTTCGGGCGTGTTTTTGATACGAAAGTGAAACCGCTTCGTGTATTGGCGGAACAGCTTCGTACTGATTGTCAGTTTGTCGTATTGTTTTCAAGCATCGCTTCGGTGTATGGAAACAAAGGTCAAACCGACTACGCAGCCGCAAACTCTGTTTTGGATGACTATGCAAATGCTTTAAATAAAAAACTAAAAGGAAAAGTAATCTCCATCAACTGGGGACCTTGGAAAGGAGCCGGAATGGTTTCTCCAACCCTTGAAACAGAATATGAAAGAAGAGGTATTTCTCTAATTCCATTGGATCAGGGGAAGGAAATTTTCCTTAACGAAATAAAATATGGAACTGAAAGTCAGGTACTAATCATGTCTGGAAGTAATTGGTAATCTCTGTTTTAAATTAGATATATGAAAAAAACAGATGTTGCAGTAATTGGTTTGTCTTGTGTCTTTCCGGGGGCACAAGACGCCCAAACTTTTTGGCAGAATATTGTCAATAAAGTAGATTCTACCGAGTTGGCTCCGACTGACCGAATCGATCCTGTTCATTTCAGTGACAGCGCGAATCCGGTTGACCGTTTTTATTGTCAACGCGGTGGATTTATTTCTGATTATGAATTCGATCCTACCGCTTTCGGAATTTTGCCATTGGCGGTTGAAGGAACTGAACCCGACCATTTATTAACCTTGGATTTGGTTCAGAAAGCCTTAGATGATGCAGGTATTTTTCAGAAAAATATTTCGCTTGAAAAAACAGGAATCATCATAGGGAAAGGAAATTACACTGGACCGGGCGCAACCCGTGCTATCGAAATTGTAAGAACAGGTGAGCAGATTTCTTCTTTGTTAAAGGAATTGTTACCCGAAGTTTCTTCCGCTGATATCGAAAAAGTGAAACATGCTTTTCAGGAAAAAAAAGGACGTTTTGCAGCCGATACGGCAATGGGATTAATTCCTAATCTTGTTGCATCTTTGGTTGCCAATAGATTCAATTTAGGGGGTGCTGCTTTTACCGTTGATGCTGCTTGTGCAAGCGCTTTATTAGCTGTTGACCATGCTGTTCAGGAACTTCAAAGAGGCCGTTCCGACATCATGATTGCAGGTGGTGTTCACACCGGACAAAATGCAGCGTTTTGGAGTATTTTTGCTCAGTTGGGTGCCATGTCCCGTCAACAGCAAATCAAACCTTTCAGCAGTGATGCAGATGGTTTATTGATTGGCGAAGGTTGCGGATTTGTAGTCTTGAAAAGATTGGAAGATGCCGTTCGTGATCAGGATAAAATTTATGCAGTCATTAAAGGTGTCGGAATCAGCAGCGACGGAAACGGAACCAGTGTGATGAGCCCTTCTGTAAAAGGACAATTAAAGGCTTTGCAACAGGCTTGGAAAAATGCAGACTTAGATGAAAATCAAATCGGTTATATCGAAGCGCACGGAACAGGAACGCCACTTGGTGACAAGATAGAATTGCAGACATTAGCACAGTTTTTTGGAAAAGAAGAAGGGGCTAAAATTGCCGGAATCGGTTCTGTAAAATCTAATATCGGCCACGCGATGCCTGCTGCGGGAATTGCCGGTTTAATTAAAACCTGTTTAGCTCTGCATCACGATACATTGCCACCGACGTTATACTGCGAAAATCCAACTTCGGAAATGCAGAAAACAAGATTCGAACCTGTTCAGGAAGCAAAAAACTGGTCAAAAACAGGATTACCAAAAGTAGCGGCAGTGAATGCTTTCGGATTCGGAGGAATCAATGCTCATGTGGTGTTGGAAGGATATGATCTACCTAAAAAAGACAAGGTTTTAATCTTGGCAAGACCCACGCATGAAGAATTATTAACTGCATTACAAAACAATGAAACGACGGTTGGTGAAGGAAATTTCAGAGTGGCGATTTTTGAACCAACTCCTGCAAGAATTGAAAAAGCGACTAAAATTGTTGCTAAAAATAATCCGTGGAGAAATAAACAGGACATTTGGTACACCAATACTCCCCTTTTCCAAAACGGTGAAAAAGTAGCCTTTGTATTTCCTGGATTAGATGGACTGGCAAAAGGTGAAGTTGAAAGTGTAAGCCGTTATTTTAATATCAATGCACCGATTGAAACGGAAGGTGAAGGTTTGTTAAATGATGCTTTAAATATCTTCAACAGCTGCAGCATTCTTGATAATTCATTAAAGAAATTAGGAATTATTCCTGACATGAATGCAGGACACAGTTTGGGAGAATGGCTCGCAGGATATTCTTCTGAATTGGCGGAAGTAAACTCTGTAAAAGCTTTGATTGATGTTTTAAATCCTGAAACTTTTGAATTAAAAGACTCTAAATTCATCGCCATCGGAGCCGGAATTGAAACTATTAAACCCATCATCGAAGAGATTCCTAACGTTTATATTTCTAATGACAATTGCCCGAATCAGGTGATTCTTTGCGGAAGTAATTCTGCTTTGGATGAATTGGTTCCAATCTTAAAATCAAAACAAATATTTCATCAGATATTACCTTTCCAGTCTGGTTTTCACTCGCCTTTCATCGCTGATAAATTAGATGTGATTTTGGCAGGAATGGAAAAAGCACAGTTTCAGCAGACGAAAATTCCGTTATGGTCGGCAACGACATTGGAACCTTATCCGGCTGATCAGGAATCTATCCGAAAACTGAGTGCGGAACACCTTGTAGAACCCGTTCGTTTCCGTGAATTGACGGACAAATTATACGAAGAAGGCGCAAGATTTTTTATTCAGGTCGGAACAGGCGGTTTGATTGGATTTATTGATGATACGTTAAAAGGAAAAGCTTTCAGTACCATTGCTTCCAGTGTTGCGACGCGTTCCGCATTGGCTCAATTTCAGAGAGTAGTTGCGGCGTTATTCGTGGAAGGAAAAACAGTTGCACTGGACTTTTTAGATATTCAAAATCAAACCAAAAAATCGTCAGGAAAAGGCATTAAACTGGAATTAGGTTCGCCAATTATCCGTGATTTTAAAGAAATTCAGTATTTAGCAAAATCTATCGATACGCCGAAGCAAAAAGTTTCTGCAACCGTTGCAAAAACGGGACATCCGTTGGTTCAGGCATTTCAGGATAATATTTCGGATATGATTAAAATGCAGGAAGAAGTTTTAACCTTATTTCAGGATCGTCCGAAAGTTTCAATTCCGAATGTTGTGTTGCCAAAAGTTCAGGCTCCGATAAGCAAGAATTTTGAGAAAACATTGTACGTAACGTTGGAAACTCATCCTTACCTCATCGATCACAGCTTATTGAGACAGCCAAAAGGCTGGGCAGAAGTTGCCGATATGGAACCCGTGATCCCAATGACGATGATTTTTGAACAGTTAGCAGAAATTGCTCAGGCAGAAATTAAAGGAAGCCAAGTTCATAAAATCATGAATATAAGCGTTTTCCAATGGATGAATGTCGCAAAACCTTTCGAAAAAACCGTAAAAGGAGAATGGAAATCGACCAATCACGCTTATTTAGATATTGAAAATTTTGCAAACGCTGAAGTTGTATTAACCTCAACAGCAAGACCAAATCCTACCTTTAATCTTTCCATCGGAGAAATATTACCTATCGAAAGAACTCCCGAAGAAATCTATGAGATGCATATGTTTCATGGTGAAAAATATCAGGGAATTACGGAAGTTTCAAAAGTAGGAACGAAAGGAATTATCGGAAAAATAAAAGGAAATGGCGGAAAAGGTTCGTTGTTGGATAACGCAGGACAGTTATTCGGACTTTGGTTACAATTAACATTAACAAAAGACAGAATTGCCTTCCCTGTAAAAATCAAAGACATTGAGTTTTTCGGAGATTTACAAGATCAAGACGGTATTTTTGAATGCACTTGCTGTCTGACTGAAATGAATAACGAATTTGCGATCGGAGATATTCTTTTGACTAGAAACGGAAAAGTATGGTGCAAAATTTCAGGGTGGCAAAACCGCCGTCTGGAAATCGATGCCGCACTTTGGAATGTTTCGATGTCGCCTTTGCACAACCGTCTTTCAGAGGAAATTGCACCTGAAGTATTTTTCTTCCATCAGGCTTATTCAAGGGTTGCTTCTTGGGATTTTATTCTTAAAAGATATTTCAATCAGACTGAAAAACAGCGTCATCAAACCTTGCTTCCGAACAAGAGAAAAAGCTACATGGTAAGCCGAGTTGCTGTAAAAGATGCCGTTCGAAATCTTCTTAAAAAGGAAAAAAATCATCCTTGTTTCCCGATCACTTTTGAAGTTGGTAAAGATGAGGTCGGAAAACCGTTCTTAATCGGAGATGCTACAAAAGACATTCACATTTCTTTAGCGCATAAAGGAAAAGATGCGGTCGGAATTGCAAAAAGCGGAAAATCTGTCGGAATCGATATGGAAATCATGGAAGAAAGAAGCTCAGGATTTTATGATTTGGTCTTTACAGACAATGAATTAGCCTTATTAAAAGGAAAAGATCAGGCAGAATGGACGACCAAATTCTGGGTAGCGAAAGAAGCCTACGGAAAATTTATTGGAACAGGACTGAAAGGAAACCCTAAAAACTTCGAAGTCGAGAAAATTACAGAAGATTCTTTATGGATCAATCAAACAGAAATCAAAACAATTAAACATAAAAATTATATCATAGGATGGACACTATAAACACTACAGCAAAATTAAATCACGAAGAATTATTCACTCTTTTAAAAGGTTTCATCACAGAAGTTATCGGTGAAGAATTTGTAGAAGAAATGGACATTACACCGGAAAGTTCATTTACGAAAGATCTGGAAATGGACAGCATTGAAATCGTTTCATTTTCAGAAAAAATCAAAGCGCATTTTGGTGACCAGATCGACTTTACGGGATGGCTGTCATCCATGGATCTGGACGAGCTGATTAACTTAGATTTAAATATGATTATCAATTACATCTACGAATGCCAATAATTTCTGTTAACGATAAAAAGGTTCATATTCAGGAACTCAACAAAGGAGCTGAACAAACTGTGTTGCTGATTCACGGGATGTTCAGCAACCTTTCTATTTATTATTTTAATATTGCTCCGATTCTAGCAAAATACTTCCATGTGGTGATGTTCGATTTGAAAAGTCACGGCATGAGCGAGCGTTTTCTCGACGGCTATGATCTGGAAAATATGTCTTCCGATGTCTTGGTGTTAATGGATGTTTTGGAAATTGAAAAAGCACATCTTGTCGGTTACAGTTTTGGAGGATTGATTTCTTTAAAAACCGCTTTAAAAGCACCGAATCGTATCGAGCAACTGGTTGTTATCGAAGCTCCCGATCCGCAGGACGAAAAAGCGAGAAATATTATTGATGAATACAGCAAAGAGTTTCTTGAGCATTATGTAGCCAATTTTACCGACACCACCAAAGTACAGATGGGCAAAAGACAGATGGAAAAAAATCATCGTATGTATGAGTTTCTGTTTAATCAGACCAGCATAAAGGTAGATATGATTAAAGAAAAACATTTCCTGAGCGAAGCTGATTTTTCTAAATTACAACCATCAACAATGCTGATGTACGGAGAAGATTCCAACTGCAGACCGACAGGAGAATGGCTGAATGATCAAATCGAAAATTCTGAATTGCAATTAATTCCAGGAGATCATAATATCCCGATTCAGGAACCTGTTTTGATCGCAGAAACCATCGCCCATTTTTTATCAAAATCATTAAAAACCTTATCACAAAACCATGGCTAAATTTGTATTTATAGTTCCACCTTTAACTGGTCATGTCAATCCCACATTAAGCATCGGTGCTACTCTTCTGGAAAGAGGACACCAGGTTGCATGGATAAGTCTCGACCAGCACTTACAACATAAACTTCCAGAAGGCGGAGAATTATTATTGATTCAGTATGACCAAACCGACCAAGAAAAAAGAGAAAGTGAAAACTATCTCGATATTATTTCTAAAAAAGTGGTTTATGGAATCGACAGCATTAAATTTCTTTACGAAGATGTGCTGATTCCTTTAAACAGGCATTGCTATAACGGGATTATTCCTTTATTAAAAGAATATCAACCGGATTTGGTGATTGGCGACCATCAGTTATTTGCGGCTTCCATTGCTGCTAAAAAATTAGGTTTACCTTATGCTACGACAGTTACCGCTCCTGCTGCGATAAAAATCATGAGTGAACTACCGAAAGTTCATGAATGGGAAGAAAAACAAATCATCGCTTTACAACAGGAATTAGGCGTTGAAGAAAACCGCGCATTAGATTGTTCGGATTTACTAACACTGGTTTTAACCTCGCAATATTTCTTTGGTGAAATGGATTTGGAAGCGAATTACCAGTTCACTGGTCCGGTTCTTACGAAACGCCGTATTTCTTCTGAATTTGATTGGGAAAAATTCAACAGAAATTCAAGAAAGAAGATTTTAGTAAGTATTGGAACTACTTTCGACCACGAACATAAAAAAGCATTTTTCCAAAAGGTTATTGATGCTTTTAAAGATGAAAACTTAACGGTTGTTGTGGTTTCAGATCCTCAGCTTTTTGAGGAATGGCCAGAGAATTTTATGGTGTATCAGCAAGTTCCTCAATTAGATTTACTTCCGCATTTAGACGGCGTTGTTTCTCACGGCGGTCACAATACGGTTTCTGAAACGCTATCGAATGGTTTACCGTTGGTCGTAATTCCGATTGCGTATGACCAGTCGCATGTTGCGGGTCGTGTTGTGCGTACCGGAGCAGGTGAACGTCTGAATTTTAATCGATTTAAAGCGCATCATTTAAACGAAGCCGTACAAAATATTTTAACCAATTCTGAATATAAAAAAGCTGCAGAAACCGTTCGCGAATCTTTCATCGAAGCTGGAGGAAGCGCAACAGCAGCCAATTTATTAGAAAACGCCATTTCAAATTCAACTATGGAAAAACCGAAATCTAAATTTTTATTTGTTGTTCCTCCATTTTTTGGACATATCAGTCCGACTTTGAGCGTTGGAGCAAGTTTAATTGCCCGTGGTCACGAAGTAAAATGGTTCGGAATTACGCCTTTAGACAACAAACATATTCCTGAAGGAGGAAGTTATTTTTATCCTGAACAAGATTTGATTCCGTATCAGGAGGAAATCACTAAAATTTTAAAAAGACAGGATGATGGTCCCGCTTGTTCAGGTCCTGAAGTGATGAAACTGGCTTTGGAAGAAACCTATGTTCCTTTCGCAAAAATGATGATGCCCGGTTTGGAAACACTGACCAAAGAATGGCAACCCGATGTTATCGTGAACGATTGTATCACTTTCGGAGGAGCGCTTTATGCTCATAAAAATAATATTCCGTGTGTGACGACAACGCCTGTTCCACCCGATGTGATGGGCGATACAGAAAATAGCGCACCGAAAATTTTCGAATGGCAGCAAAATTTAATTAAAACTCTTCAACAAGAAGTCGGAATTGATGATGACGGAATTTTCATTCATTCTCATCATTTGAATTTAATTTTTACGTCTCAAAAATTTGCTGATTTTGAAGAAGTTCCAAGTCATATGCAATTTGTTGGGCCTGTAAAAGGTCGTCCAAATCCAGCACCTTTTGACTGGGATAAATTAAATGCTTCAACAACTCCGAAAATATTTGTTTCATTAGGAACACTTTTAGTAGATATTCGAAAAGCATTTTTCGAAAAAGTAATTGCCGCGTTTGCAGATCAACCTGTAACGGTAATCGCTGCTACTCCACCGGAAATTTTCGAGGAATGGCCATCGAACTTTATTGTAAGCAGTTTTGTGCCACAATCAGCTTTGATGCCTCACATGGATGCAGTGATTTGTCATGGCGGTTTTAATACCGTGAATGATACGTTTACGAATGGATTACCGATGTTAATCACACCAATTGCTTACGACCATTTTCATATTGCAAAACTGATTGAAAAAGCCGGTTGCGGAATTAGCATTAGATATAAAAGACTGCGTGTTGATGCGCTCCGACAAACTGTTTTTGAATTATTGGAAAATCCGACGTACAGAAATGCGGCGAAGGAAGTTCAAGCAAGTTTGATTAACGCTGGCGGAAATGATCGTGCGGTAGAATTGCTGGAAAATTTTGTAGAACAATCCACTTTAGTTCCTGTGTAAGCCTATGAAAAGAAAATTATTATTTGGCGAACGAATGTTGCTTGGTGACGGAACAGAGCCTTTCAATACGGTAATTCCTTTCAGGTTAAAGGGAACATTTGTGCTGAAGGATATTCAACATGCTTTAGAAAAAATTCAGGAAAAACATCCCTGGTTAAAGGCTGTGATTCAACATGATGAAAAAAATATTCCGTGGTTTGAAGTTTCAGAAAAAGTAAAAATTCCGATTAGAATTTTAGCCAGAAAAGATGAAAACGACTGGCTGGAAGAATCGAAAAATGAGTGGTATAAACTATTCAATTATAAAGAGCAACCATTGATGCGATTTGTATGGATCAAGGGCGAAGAAATTTCAGATATGATGTTTGTGTTCCACCATTGCTTATGTGATGGCGGTTCTGCCATGGCTGTTTTGGATGAATTTTTAAAATTGCTAGACAATCCGAATTACAATATTGGTGTTGAAGATCCGATTTTGGGAATTCAGGATGTGGTTCCGAGCAAAATTCTGAACAGCACTGGACAAAAATTTAAAGCAAAGATGATCGGAAGGCTTGCTGCAACAGCGATTAAAGTCATTCCTGTCAATAAAAAAACGACCGATAGACAAAGCGATTATTTAATCAATTGGAGATTCGATAAAGAGACAAGTCAGGAACTGATTGCTTATTGTAAATCTCAAAAAGTAACGGTCAATACTTTCCTTTGCGCAACACTTTTAAAGGCATTTGAGAAAATCAGAAAGGAAAAAGCATTTAATAAAGTTTCTTGTCCGGTTGATATCAGACGTTTTGCGAATCAGATAAAAGCCGATCATATTTTCGCTTTTGGATTGATGATTGTGGTTTCTTTAAACAAAAAATTCGGTTTTGAAGAAAATTTGAAACTGATGCAGGAAGCTGTCGAGAAAAAAACATCAAAGCTCAATCCATACATCACCATGATGGTGATGGAATCTGCTCATGATGCGTTGACGAATTTCACTAAATTACTGAAAAACGGAAAATCTTCGAACGATTGTATGTTTTCTAATTTAGGACGTATTCCAATTGCGCATGAATACAAAGAATTTACAGTAGAAAATATTTTCAGTCCTTCTGTAATCGGGCCGTTGGGAAATACGACAACGATGGTCACTTCTACTTTCCGTGGCGAGATGGATTTTGCGTTTATGGGAAGTGAAGGTTATTTGCCATATTCCGACGCATTGGCAATTCGGGATGAAATGATGAAAATTGTAAAACAGCAAACACAATCTTTGGCAGTATCATGATTAAAAGAAAACTGATGATGGTAGAAAGAATCATGTATGTTGATTCTGAAACTCCTGTAAATTGTGTATTTACAACCAAGATTAATGGTGAAATCCATGAGGATCATATTAGAATTGCTTTAGATAAAATCCAGCAGAAGCATCCGTTGTTAAGGGTTTCTATCGATCATAAAAGTGCAAAATTCCCTTTCTTTGTTGAAGAAACGGAGATTTCGCCTATTCCACTTCGAATTGTTGAAAGAAAAACCGACGAAGACTGGCTGCATGAATCTGAAAATGAATGGCATAGAACATTTGAAGACAAAAAAAAACCAATGGCACAGCTCGTGTGGATAAAAGGATCAGCTGTTTCCGAAATTCTCTGGGTAATACCACATTGCCTTTGCGACGGAACAACAGGCATCACTTTGATTCGTGAACTTATAACTTTACTAGATGATCCTAATATTGAATTAAGTTCGTATGAAAATTTTAATTCAGTTAATGATTTTCTTCCTACAGATTTTAATTTTAAAAAGAAGAAACGGATAGCCCGATTTTATGTAATGATGGCGAAATTGTTTTTTTTAATTCAATCTAAAAGTAAAGACAAAAATCTTGGAAAAAACTATGCCCTTCACAGAAAGCTGGATGCTGCTGTTTCCAAAAAAATACTTGAAAAATGTAAAGCGAACGGAATTTCTGTTCATGCTTTACTATGTTCGGCTTTTATGCAAGCTTTCAAAGAATTGCATGGTAAAAATGCCAAAGGAAAAGTAATTAGTCCGGTCGATGTTCGTCATTTTATCCCGGAAATTAAGCAGGATCATATTTTTGCATTTGCCCCCACGGTTGAATTGTCTATCAAAAAAGGACAAAGTTTAATTGAAAATGCACAACAGATCAAGAAAGACTTAGTTGAAAAAATTAAAAAAACCGAAGCCAGAGAATTACTTTGGATGGGCGAAAACATGCATCCTGTCGTTAGTCGTATGATTTCACTATTAAAATCCAGCAAAGGCGGGCACGATATTACGTTGTCGAATATGGGAAAAATTGATATTCCGGGTGAGTATAAAAATTTTACGTTGGAAACCATTTATAGTCCGACAGTTGCATTTCCTTGGTTGAATTCTAACACATTGGTGACAACCACTTACAACCAACAAATGGATTTTACGTTTATGTCTAATGAAAATTTTCTTCCGAAAGAAGAAGCGAAAAAAATAAAAGATAAAGCTATTGAGCTGTTGATTTCATGAAATTTAAAATAAAAAAGGCTCAACCGAAACCGCTCAAAAAAACAACGCTGAATCGCTTTCTCAGAAAGCGGATGATTCTTTATGTGATTCCGAATGTGTTTTTTAATTTCATTATTGCGTATGCAAGTTTTAATGAATTGGGATACACGCATTTCTTCGCTTGTACCCAAAGTTTAGCAAGATTAACGCTGCCTATGGCAATTTTTTTGCCCGTTGTTCTCACGATAGACATCATGAAAAGGGTAACCGATGCCGCTGGACAGGAAGCCATTGAATTTAAGGTTGACGATCAGCTTAATTTAAAAAAATTAATGACCAAGCTGAGCATTTTGCATGGTTTAATTACAGGTTCATTGGTTTTATTAAGTTTATTATCTGCTCAATATATTCTGTCTGAATTCTATAAGCTCGATGCCACTGCAATGGCTGTATTAGTGGGAGTTTTGGCAGGCTTACTATCTATTTTGTTTACGTATATCCCAATATTGATCCTGAAAAGATATTTATACAAAACACTCCCCGCTAATTAATATTAAAAATAAAAAACGATCTGCTTTATTATATGGCAGATCGTTGATATTTTTTCAGAAAATTAAAATAACTTATTTATTTTCTTCAGTTTTTGTTTCCTCTAAAGTAACACTGTACGCTTTTGGAGAATACTTTGTTAATGAGCCTGTAGCAGCATCAATTCCCACTCCGATAGCGCCACCTACAAGGATATTTAGTAAAGTAACAGGATTAAAATTTTTCTTTAATTTAAATTCTTCACTGCTGTAACCTTCTTTTTCGATGGTAATCATTTGTTTCCCCAATCCTCTAGAGATAGGAACTGTACAAGGTGTTGTGCATTTTTCAACGCCTTTGTGAAGAACCTTAGCTCCTTCCGGAACAGAATTAAAAGTGATTTTGTCTCTTGTTCCTGTGAACATAGTAGCACATGAAGTTGTAGAAAGCACCATTCCAAGCAATGCTACAACCAATAGTCTGTTTTTCATAGTTAAAAGTTTATTCCTAATAATTTCAGTGCGCGAACTTACAAAAATTATTCAATTAAAAAACTTTGAAAAAGCTTTTACAAACAAAACTTAACTAAAAAAACAAAATCACATTTCTATTCAGCTGATTTCATTACAATTAGAACACCACCAATATTCTTCTTTTTTATCTTTCAACTTTGTTTTTGTATGCTTCTGACAATTTTCACAGGTACATTGATCATTTTCATTTTCCTTAGCTTCATAGTCACATTCAAAGCAACTCCAGCTTGTTAAAGAAGTTTTTCCATTAATAAACCAGGTGAATGATTGCTCTTTACACTTGGGACATATTTGTAACGCCATATTTAAAATTATTCTTGTTCTCTATTCACCAATTCCATCGAAAACGCAGGAAGACAAATCGCGATATATTCACAAGGCTCTGAAAACGGATTGCTGTAACGAACTCTGGCTCCTTTTTCTATCAAAATACTCTGTCCTTTTTCTAAAGTAACCAATTCGCTATCGATTTCGAACTGCTTTTTACCTGAAATAATCAAAGTAAATTCATCAAATTCGGGAGTCTGGTGCGGTTCACTCCAATCTGGAGGTGCTACCATGTGAGCGATGGAAACATTAGAATTTCCTGTGGAATTTCCCCAATGTTCTTCGATTAATTTCCCATCGGTCGTCGGAACTACGAATGGGGATGTCTGGATTTTATATTTTTTCATCTTTATTTTTATTCAATTGAATTTGATTTTAACACAAAGTTCGCAAAGTTTTTTTGAATTACTAATTGTTTTTCAGTTTCACCAAGGCATTTCATTTATAAAAGTCAACAACAATTTTATTAAAATTCTATTTAAAATTTTGATTTTAAAACCATTAAGAGACATTTAAGAAGTTAAGATAATATTGCTTATGTACATTTTTAAGATAAAAGCAAAGCTTTTCTTAATTTTCTAAACCTCTTAACCATTTCTTAATGGTTCAAAAATATTATGTATTTACAAATAATAATTTTAACCTAAAAATGATCCTCTTTTTTAATTTCGTACACAAAATTAGTTCTTGAGAGCTCCCCGAAATAGGCAACCTCTTCTTCCGCAATTTTCTTTCCGCCTAATCTTTCCAACGCGGTTTGTGAGCGGTAATTTTCTTTTCCGATATGAAAATGAACAGTCTCCACAAACTGGAAAATATAGTCGAGCATCAGTTTTTTAATCTGAGGATTGATCCCTTTTCCCCAAGATTTTGTTCCGTAGAAAGTATATCCTATGAAAATGCTGTTTTTAGCTTCATCAAAATCATAAAAACGGGTGCTTCCCAAAACGTCGCCAGTCGATTTTTCAACAATTTTAAAAGCTCCTTTACTTTCAATGGCTCCTTTAAAAAAGTTTTCAAAAACCTCTCTTTGATATCGATCTTTATTCGGATGCTGCTCCCAGACTTTAGGATCAGAAGCCACTTCGTATAAAGACTCAAAATCCCCTTGCTGTAAGGGGATTAATTGATATTTTTCGTTTTCTAAAATCGTTTGAATAGAAAAATTCATTGCTTAACCTTTTGATTTTGCAGCGTCGGATTCAATTTTTTTGATTTCCTTTAATTTATCGGCAATCTTAGTTACAGCATCCGGGCTTGATGGTTTTAAAGCCACCTCAACCTGCGCCATATCCCATTTAATTACCAAATTCCCAGAGTTTTCTCCTGTTGGATTCAACGTAATTTCAAACCATTCCTGCTTATCTGTCAACGGATTTACCGGAACCATAACGTCTACCACATCCTGTTTTGGATCGTAAGTATAAGCACCCCACTGTTGGAAATCTTTATTTAAAATCACCTTCCATTCTTTTTCAGTCGGAACGATGAATAATCCGTAAGTACCTGCAGGAACTACTTTTCCGCCGAAATTAACAGATTGTCCGAAAGTAATTTTTGTAGATGAGTTTGCTCCCGCTCTCCAAACCTGTCCGTAAGGCACCAATTCTCCGAAGATCTTACGCCCTTTTACCCCAGGTCTTCCGTAGTCAACCGTGATTTTAGACATTGAAAACTGCTGCTCAACCTTCTGACGCGGGCTCGCTGCCGGCACCGAATAATCCTGAGCAAAACTTAAAGCTGAAGCCGATATGCAAACTGCAAATAGTAACTTTTTCACGTGTAAATTTTTGTCTAAAATTACGAAATCAAAACAAAATAGCCTTCTCCAATTCCAATAATTTTTGTTTACGCCAAATTCCTCCAGCATAGCCAACTAAGTCGCCATTTGAGCCAATCACGCGATGACAGGGAATTACAATCGCTATTTTATTAATTCCGTTGGCCGTTCCGACCGCGCGGATTGCTTTTAAATTTCCTAATAATTCCGATTGTTGTTTATAGGTTCTCACCTCTCCCATTGGGATTTCTCTTAACAATTGCCAGACTTTTTGCTGAAAATCGGTTCCGATGATTTGTAAAGGAACCTCAAAACCTATTCTCTTTCCTTCAAAATATTCTTTTAACTCTGTTTCAAGTTGTGGAAAGTGCTTATTTTCTCCCTGTACAATTTCAGCATGTAACGCTTTAGATAATGACGTGAACTGCTTTTCTATATTTTTACGATCGGTGAATTCAAGCATGCAAATACCTTCATCGGTGGCACATGCATACATGGTTCCCAGCGGAGTTTCAATTCTTTTAAGATCAATAACCATTTGTTTCTTACTATTTTTAGGCGAAGTTCCGAGAATATTTTTAAAACTTTCATTGAAACCGCTTAAACTTTCATATCCTGAATCTAACGCTGTTTCGATAATACTTTCCCCATTTTTTATCTTCTTAAATGCTGCATTCATCCGGAATTCTCTCTGAAAAGCCTGGAAAGTCATTCCGTGATTTTTTAAAAACCATCGACGAAGCGTTACGGGTTCTATATTTCTTTTTAAAAGGTCTGCATCTTTTATTTTTAATGATACATTTTGAGTCAATTCGGTTAATAATTCCTGAATATATGGAGGCGTTTCATTTAATTTTTTCAGAGGCTGACATACTTTACATGCTCGATATCCTTTTTCGATGGCTTCTTCGGTCGTTAAGAAAAATTCTACATTTTCCCGCTTTGGCTTTCGGGCAGTACAAACGGGACGACAAAATATTTCTGTCGTTTTTACCGCCATCCAGTAGATACCTTCAAATGAAGAATCTTTATCCAAAGACGCTTGATACATTCTTTCCTCTGTTAGTTTCATTAGGATACAAAAATCGGAGAAAAACTTTTAACATTGATAATTTCCTCATCTTTTTCTGCTAATTTTTGATAAATATATCCGTTAGCAAAATTACCAGATGAAATTCTTTTTACCCCTAATTTTTTCAGTGTATTAAAATCAGGAAGCTCAGGCATCGCCATCACATTCACCGGAAGTTTTGTAGAATTTACGATGGTTTCAATATCTTTTTCATCAGTAATGCAAGGGACAAAAATTCCATCAATTCCGGTTTCTTCAAACAATCTTACTCTTTCTAAGGTTTCTTCTACAGGATTTTCCAGTCCTAATAAAAAGGGATCTGTTCTCAGGTTAATGAAAATATCAATATGAGTTTCCTTTAATTTTGAAATAATTGATTTTAATTTTTCAGCAAAAACTGTTTTCTCTTCGATCTTTCTGAGGCCATCAACCACATAACTATCTTCAATATTAATTCCGACAACTCCGATCTCAGCTAATTTTGAAATATTTGCAACGATTTCGTCTGCATTTTTTCCATAACCGCCTTCCAAATCAACCGTTAACGGAATTGAGATTGACTTTAAAATTCGCTCAACAATATAAAGATATTCAGTAAAGCTCATATTTTCTCCATCTTCATACCCTAAACTGTGCGCAACCGCCGAACTGGAGGTTGCCACCGCTTTATATCCTAAATTTTCATACACTTTAGCACTTTGAGGATTCCAAACATTTCCTAATAATAAGGGTTCATCATTGTTATGCAGTTCTTTAAAAGTCTGAATATTCGTCATATTTCTTTTTTTTGACAAAACTATGGCTTCAGAAATCTACGGACAACCGAAAAATGGACAAGTATTTTTGTCTCTCAAAAATAAAAAGTAATTTAACCTTTATAATTTTAAACTGATAATCTCTTACATAATGTTAAAAAAATCAATCTTAATAATTACCATACTTATATCATTTTCCTTTTTTAAATCTCAAGAGAAAATCCCTTTTCGTCTTACTAAACACAATAATATCATTGTCAAAACTTTGGTTAACGGTAAAGATTCTCTTGATTTAATGTTTCAAATTGCGATGGAAGACGCTTCTCTTTCTCCTGACCGAACAAGAAAAGCAGATCATATTTTGTTCAAAAATGAAATTAGTAACGGAAATACGGTAAAAATCGGAAGTAAAGAATATAAAAACATTCGTTTTTTTGATAATGAACTCACAGGTCATGAAGCCGACGGAAAAATCGGAACAGGAATTTTTAAAGGAAAAGCTTTTAAAATCGATTACGACAATCATCAGTTTGTTGTTTATGATACAATGCCGGATTTGGAAGGTTATAGCTCAACCCCATTATTTTTCAATGACGGACAGTTTTTTATCGCTGCAGATAATATCATTGATAATCAACAACAGGAAGTTTATTTTTTACTACAATCAGGATATTCTGGCGGAATTCTTTACAGCAACGAATTTGCAGACGGAAAACAATTAGACCAAAAATTAAAAGTCTCTGGAGAGAAAATATTAAAAAATTCTGCCGGACAAAGTGTGATTACCAAACAAGGAATTTTACCCTTTCTAAAAATAGATAATATTGTTCTGAAAGACGTTTCAGCAGGATTTTTTGCTGGCGATCTCAAAACCCAAAAAGTGAGTTATTTCGGAGCCGATCTATTGAGAAGATTCAACTGGATTTTCGATGCCGACCGAAATAGGGTGTATATTCAAAAAAGTAAATATTTCAACGCTCCCTATTACAAGATCATATAATTTAAAACAATATTATACAATAGAAGACTTTCCGATTGGGAAGTCTTTTTTAATAGATTCTAAAGTGAATTATTTTTCTAACATTGGCAAAGCTCATTTACAATCACTGCTTAAAAAAGAAAATATAATAATAAATTCTCACAAAAACCACATTATAATTAAACTATCTTGTACTATCCTGCCCTATCGATTTTTATTCTATAATTTTTTTATACATTTAAAAAATCAGAAAGTGTTGAAATTTTGAATCCAAACAATAAGCTCGTTCGATTCAAAAATATTCTTATTAAAGATGATTATCACTTTCAGCATACACATAAAAACAGATATTAATGTATAAAACAAACCAGATCGATGAATAATGCCCAAACCGGAAGTTCGCTTTCTTCTATCTCCCGAAAAAAAAATTATGGACTGCCCCTCATACTTATCACAAGTCTGTTCTTTTTTTGGGGATTCATCCATAATCTGGATCCTATTTTAATTAAACATTTACGAAGTGCTTTTCAGTTGAGTCACTTTCAGGCTTCATTGGTCGATTCTGCCGTTTTCGCAGCGTACTTTTTACTCGCTATTCCAGCCGGAATTATCATTCAAAAGTATGGTTACAAAACAGGAATTTTAACCGGATTATTCTTGTTTGCAGCGGGTTGTTTTCTATTTATTCCTGCTGCGAATACAATCAGTTATCTGTTTTTTCTTGGAGCTTTGTTTGTGTTATCGTGTGGTTTAGCAATTTTGGAAACTGCGGCGAATCCTTATATCACAATCTTAGGCGAACCAGAAAAAGCAGCACAAAGATTGAATTTCGCTCAGTCTTTCAATGGTTTAGCAGCCTCTGTCGCTCCCATTATTGGCGGAATTTTTATTTTGGGCGAAGAACCAAAATCTCAGGAAGAACTCTCCACACTTTCTGAAACTGCAAAATTAGCCTACATTCAGGCGGAAACATCTTTGGTAAAAGGGCCTTACCTGATTTTAGGATTAATCCTTTTATTGGTGATGATTTTATTTCTATTCATAAAACTTCCGGAAGTATCGGAAAATAAAGAAAAATCAACGAAAAATTTCTTACAGGTTTTAGGTGTGAAAAATGTTGGATGGGGCGTTCTGGCTCAGTTTTTTTATATCGGAGCTCAAATTTATGTCTTTAGTTTTCTTTTGGTTTTTGCGGAAGATGCCATCCAAATGAAAGGTCAGGAAGCCAAATATTATGCAGGTGTTGCCGGACTTTTATTTATGATCGGACGCTTTGCCGGAACATTTTTCATGAAATATATTTCGCCACAAAAATTATTGGGAATTTACAGTGTAATCAGTATCGTCCTAAGTATTTGGATTGTGATTGGATCGGGAATTTCAACCTTATATGCACTTGTTTTACTGACGTTTTTCATGTCAATCATGTTTCCAACGATTTTTGCTTTAGGAATTGAAGGAGCAGCTTCGGAAACAAAATCTGCATCGAGTTTATTAATCATGTCGATTGTCGGAGGCGCAATCATTCCGCCAATAGCAAGTAAAATCACAGATATTTCAGGAAATATTCATTTATCTTATGTTGTTCCTGTCATCTGTTTTATCATCGTATTTCTGTTTTCATTAAGATTCAGAAATAAAAATTCTGTAGAATAAATTAATACGAAATAAAAACCTTTCTGATCTTATTTAAGTGAAACGCCTTTGCGAACTTAAAAACAGTTAGTAGTAAAAAAAATCTTTGCGCTCTTTGCGTTAAAACAAAGCGCATAAAAAGGATAAACTAAAAATGAGTAATTTAATTTTAAAAATAAATCAAAAAGACAATGTTTTGGTCGCATTGCAGGATATTCCCGCAGAAACCGAAATCATTTTCGAAAGTGTAACATACAAGACTTTAGAAGCCATTCCTGCAAAACATAAATTCTTTATGAACGACATGAAACAAGGCGATGAAATCTTTATGTATGGCGTTTTAGTGGGAAAAGTTCAGTATGATTTGGGAGCAGGAACCCGAATGACGACAGACAACACCAAACACGCAGCCGAACCTTATTATTACCGTGAAGTCGATTATCATTGGACAAAACCTGATGTCAGTAGATTTTTATATAAAACTTTTAAAGGATATCACCGTTCAAATGGCGATGTCGGAACAGCAAATTACTGGCTTTTTATTCCGACTGTTTTTTGTGAAAACCGCAATCTGGATATCATTAAAGAATCCCTATATAACGAACTCGGATATGCTGTAGATGCAAAATACAAAAGCTACACGCATCAATTGGTAGAAGCCATTTCAAAAGGAGAAAATTTGGATGATCTTGATTTTTCGCCATCCAATATTCTCGCAAAAGAAAGGATTTTTAAAAACGTTGACGGAATCAAATTTCTCAATCACACAGGCGGTTGTGGCGGTACAAGACAGGATGCAGATACACTCAGCAAATTGTTGGCTTCTTATGCAGACCATCCCAATGTTGCAGGGGTTACGTTACTAAGTTTGGGTTGTCAACATCTTCAAATTGATAATTTTAAAAGAGACTTATACAACAGAAATCCTGATTTTGATAAACCTTTACTCGTTTTTGAACAACAAAAAGCCGAAAGCGAAGAAACCATGCTTAAAAATGCAATTTTCGGAACATTAAAAGGGCTTCTTGAAATTAATAAAATTGAACGTGAAGATGCACCCATCAGCAAACTATGTGTGGGTGTAAAATGCGGCGGAAGCGATGGTTTCAGTGGGATTTCAGCCAATCCTGCGGTTGGTCATTTGGCAGATATGCTTTCCGTTTTGGAGGCAAAAGTTTTACTCGCAGAATTCCCAGAATTATGTGGTGTTGAACAGGAATTAATCGACCGTTCCGTAGACAAAGAAACCGCCGAAAAATTCATCAAATTAATGACGGAATACGATGAACTCGCTCATGCAGTCGGTTCAGGATTTTATATGAACCCATCTCCGGGAAATATCAAAGACGGATTGATTACCGATGCCATAAAATCTGCAGGAGCAGCTAAAAAAGGAGGTTCATCGCCGGTTGTCGATGTTTTGGATTACACAGAATCTGCCACCAAACCGGGATTGAGCTTAGTTTGTACACCGGGAAATGATGTAGAAGCAACCACAGGAAAAGCAGCTTCCGGAGCAACTTTAATTTTGTTCACAACAGGTCTTGGAACTCCGACAGGAAATCCGGTTTGTCCAGTCATTAAGGTTGCTACCAATACAGCTTTAGCAACAAAAATGTCGGATATTATTGATATTGATACAGGTGCGGTTGTTCGTGGTGAAAAAACGATTCAGGAAATGGGAGAAGATATTTTAGATTTCTGCATTGAAGTCGCCAGTGGAAATATTATTCCTAAAGCTGTTGCATTGAATCAAGATGATTTTATTCCTTGGAAAAGAGGGGTGAGTCTTTGATGGAAGAGCCAAGTTAAAAGTAAAAAGAATCAAGGTTGGAGTAAGTCGCATTAAGAATGAAAAGTAAAATAAAGATGGTATTATTTTCAAAATCAGCAGTAAGCCTTAGCTGAGTGAAACGCCTTTGCGAACGAAAAATATGCAGAACAATATTAAAAAAATCTTTGCGCACTTTGCGTTAAAAACAAATAAATAATTAAGATAAAAATGTTTTCATTAAAAAATAAAAAAGCAGTAGTAACAGGCGGAGGAAGCGGAATCGGACAAGCCATTGCCGTTCAGCTTGCAGCCAATGGCGCAGAAGTTCATATTCTCGAAATCACAGAACAAAACGGACAGGAAACGTTGGAAAAAATACAATCTGCAGGAGGAATTGCGAAAGTTTATGCTTGTGATGTTTCCAGACAAAAAGATGTTTTGGAAGTTTTTGATCAAATCGGATCGATCAATATTTTAGTTAATAATGCCGGAATTGCACACATCGGAAAAGCAGACAACACTTCAGAAGAAGATTTCGACAGAATTTATAATGTCAATATTAAAGGTGTTTACAACTGTCTGTTTGCAGGTATTCCACAAATTAGAAAATCAAATGGTGGTGTGATTATCAATATGGCTTCGATTGCAGCATTGGTCGGAATTCCTGATCGTTTTGCTTACAGTACGGCAAAAGGTGCTGTAAAAGCAATGACTATGAGTGTTGCCAAAGATTATATCAATGAAAATATTCGTTGTAATTCTATTTCTCCGGCAAGAGTTCACACGCCTTTTGTGGATGGTTTTTTACAGAAAAATTATTCTGATAATATCGACGAAATGTTTGAGAAATTATCTAAAACCCAACCGATTGGAAGAATGGCGCAACCGGAGGAAGTTGCTTCTTTGGCGTTGTATTTATGTAGTGATGAAGCATCTTTCATTACAGGAGTAGACTATCCTATTGATGGTGGTTTTACAACTTTGAATAATTAAAAAATAACCTACGAATTACTTTCTTTAACGCAATGTTCGCAAAGATTACAAATAAAACTGATAAAAAAATTTCGTTCGCAAGGGCACTTCGTTCAGCAAATGATAGCAATATGTTTTCGCTGAGTGAAACGCCTTTGCGAACGAAAAATATGCAGAATGATAATACAAAAAATCTTAGCGTCCTTTGCGTTAAAATAATTTTAGGCAAAAACAAAAATCAAATTAATAAAATTTAAAAATGAAATTAATAAAATTCGGAAAACCGGGACAAGAAAAACCAGGAATCATTATCAACGAAAAAAGATATGACGTTTCTCATTTGGTAAAAGATTATGATGAAAACTTCTTTTCCGGCGATGCCCTTGAAAGATTAAAATCTGAAATAAATACCCACAATTTACCCGAAATTTCTTCTGAAGAAAGATTAGGATCTCCTTTGGCAAGACCTTCCAAAATTATTTGTGTGGGCTTGAACTATAAAGATCACGCGGCAGAAACCAATGCTCCGATTCCACAGGAACCTATCTTGTTTTTTAAGGCGACTTCGGCGATTGTTGGTCCGAATGATGATCTGATTATCCCTAAAAACAGTACAAAAACTGATTGGGAAGTTGAATTGGCAGTTGTTATTGGAAAAAAAGCAAGTTATATTTCCGAAGAAAATGCACTTGAGCATGTTGCAGGATATGTTTTGCACAATGATTATAGTGAAAGAGCCTTTCAAATCGAGAGAAACGGACAATGGGTAAAAGGAAAAAGCTGCGATACGTTTGCGCCAATTGGACCTTTTATTGCAACTCCTGATGAAATTGAAGATGTTCATAATTTGCGCCTTTGGTTAAAGGTGAATGGGCAAATTTTGCAGGATGGAAATACTTCAAATTTGATTTTCAATATCCCTTTTGTGGTGAGCTATATTAGCCAGTTTATGACATTGCTTCCGGGAGATGTGATCACGACAGGAACGCCTGCTGGTGTTGGTTTGGGACAAAAACCTGAACCTTGGTATTTAAAAGCTGGGGATGTTGTTGAATTAGGAATTGACGGTTTGGGAAGCAGCACTCAAAAAGTAAAAGCATACGACGAATGAAAAAATATTGTCTTGCTTTAGACCTTATTGATAATTCTGAATTAATCGCAGAATACGAAAAATACCATCAAAATGTCTGGCCGGAAATCAGGCAAAGTATTTTGGATTCGGGAATTACGAATATGGAAATTTATCGTGTTCAAAATCGGTTGATAATGATAATTGAAGCGGATGAAAATTTTTCTTTTGAGGCTAAAAATGAAGCTGATAAAAACAATGCTAAAGTTCAGGAATGGGAAGAACTGATGTGGAAATTTCAGCAACAGTTGCCCAAATCGAAGACTGGAGAAAAGTGGAAATTGATGGATAAAATATTTTCGCTGTAAATTTTTGAATGTATAATTTTTTAACCGCAAAAGATTCAAAAGATAAGGATTGAGAAAATAGAATTTCAAAAGTTTACAAAATGTAAAAATTGGTTATCAATTGTTTTGTTAACTTTTGATTATCTAAAAACATCAGAAAAATCTTTTGCCTCTTTTGCGGTAAATATAATTTTATCACACAATATTTCACATTTTAATTCAACAAAAATTAATTAATATGATTATTGATTCTCACGTACATTTTTGGAAATTCGATCCGATTCGGGATGCCTGGATTACGAATGAAATGACTGCAATTCGGAGAGATTTTCTGCCTGAAGATTTTTCGTTTTATGTAAATGAAAATCAGGTTGAAGGTTGCATTTCAGTTCAGGCAGATCAAAGTGATGAGGAGACTTCTTTTTTGTTGAATTTAGCGAAAGAAAATCCTTTCATCAAAGGAATTGTCGGCTGGATTGATCTGACTTCCGAAAAGATGGAAGAATCTCTTCAAAATTATCAATCTGAAAAACTAATCAAAGGTTTCAGACATATTGCAGAAGGAGAAGAAATGGGATTTTTGTTGCAGGAAAATGCTCTGAATGGAATCAAAACACTTCATCAATTCAATTATACTTTTGATATTTTGTTGAGGCATCATCAGCTTTTGGATGCGGTAAAGCTTTCCGAAAAACTACCAGATCAATGTTTTATTTTAGATCATTGCGGAAAACCGGATTTAAAAACGAATGATCTAAAAGACTGGAAATCGAACATTTCAGAATTAGCAAAAAATCCGAATATGTATTGTAAAATTTCAGGACTTTTAACGCAAGGAAATTGGAACTTAATTGATGAAAAATCAATTTTCGAAATTTTAGATTTTGTTTTTTCTCAGTTTGGAATTAAACGTTTGGTTTTCGGAAGCGATTGGCCGGTTATGTTGTTGGGTGGAAATTATGCTTTATGGATTGGTTTGATTTCTAAATATTTAAATCAGTTTTCGAAAGAAGATCAGGAACTTTTTTTCTTTGGAAATGCTGTGAAATTTTACAATTTATAATTAATTTTTTACTACAAAATATTTTGACACATGAGTCACATTAGATTAAGTTTAAAATTTTTGAGAATATTTAGAACACATAAGTTTTTAAAAATCAAAGATTTTTAATTTGAAAATATATTGTAATAAAAAACTTTGTGGTCTTAGTTAAGTGAAACGCCTTTGCGAGCTTAAAAACATTTAGTAGTTAAAAAAATCTTTGCGCACTTTGCGTTTAAAAACAAAAACATGAATTTAAATTTAGATAATAAAATAATTATCATAAGTGGCGGTGCAAAAGGCATCGGAAATGGTATTGCTAAAATCTTAGCCGAAGAAAAAGCTTTCCCAATCATCATTGGAAGAAATGAAGAAGATAACAAAAAAGCTGTTCAGGAAATTATTAATAATGGAGGAAAAGCAGATTTTGTAACTGCTGAACTTTCTCAACCCGAAGAATGTAAAAAAGCCATTGATGAAGTGGTAAAAAAATATGATAAAATCGATGGAATCGTTAATAACGCTGGAGTCAATGACGGTGTTGGGTTGGAAAACGGTTCGTATGAAGGATTTATGTCGTCCTATCACAAAAATGTGGTGCATTATTATCTTTTGGTTCATCATGCACTTCCCTATTTGAAGGAAAATAAAGGTTCGATTGTTAATATTGGAAGTAAAACTGCCGAAACCGGACAAGGCGGAACTTCAGGGTATGCCGCAGCAAACGGTGCAAGAAATGCTTTAACAAGAGAATGGGCGGTAGAACTTTTACCTTACAATATTCGTGTGAATGCTGTGATTGTTGCAGAAGCATGGACTCCGCTTTACCAATCTTGGATTTCTACTTTTGAAAATCCGGAAGAAAAACTGAAAACGATTACTTCCAAAATTCCTTTAGAAAACAGAATGACAACTTCGGAAGAAATTGCGAATATGGTTGCGTTTTTGTTATCTGAAAAATCTTCGCATACAACGGGACAATTGATTCATGTAGATGGTGGATATGTGCATTTGGATAGGAATTTGGGGTAATATAAAATTCTTTTGTCTTGAAACAAAAGAACCAAAAATTCGAGACTTTGAAACTTCCACTAAAAATTAAAATTTAATCCTAAAATTCCCAAAACTTGCGCGAATTCAAGATTTGTTCTCCGGTTGAACATTTGTCTCGCGCTTCGAACAGTGGTAATTTTTTAACGGATTAATTTTTAATTTTCTTAACACTCCATTTTCCTATGTCGTAAAATATTGAAAACATAATCATTCAGATTTAACAGAATCCGATATCTCATATCAAGACAATTCTTAAATTATTAGCATTTTGATACAATTTTAGTTAAATATTTACATTTTAAATAGAAGCTCTTTAAATATTTCTCTATGTCGTCTCAAAAATGGAATATTTTCATAATGTATTTTATAGAGTTTAAATGATTTATTTATACCTAATTGGAAAAATAAGATTTCATCAATTTTATAAGAAAGTATTATTGAACCGTCATCATCAAATGAAATAAATCCTTTATCAAATAACTTATCGATATTTGGCTGAAGCAATAATCCATTGTATTTACTTAATCTTTCTACATCTGTTGCAATTTTCCAAGGCAAAATATGAGATGCAACAAGGAATTCTACTTTTTCAAATTGACTTACTGAACATTTACCCCATAAATCAATCAAATCTTTACGGAATTTTCCTTGTCCTATTCTTGCTTTCGTTAATAATTCTTTCTGAGTTTTTGATATTTCTTTAGAATTAATTTCCTCTATATCTTGCAGTATGTTATATTCTGATGCTAAAAATCTTTTGTAAGTAGCTAAAGCCGTTTTTAAGCTACTTTTATCTTTATATACAAGTTTCTTAATTTTTAAAATATTAAAAAGATTATCAGCATTTATTGTATCTGAATTAATGTCTATGCCATTCTTTAATAAAAAACTTAACCTACTTCTATAACTTGAACTTGAGCCTTTACCCAATCCGATATCTGTTAAATAATATCTTAATTCTGATTCGTTTATAATCATGGTCTTTTATAATTTTTTTCAAATACTAATTTATAGAATTCTTTAAGTCCACAAAACTCTTTTAAACAAAAAACCTCGCAAGAAAACTTACGAGGTTTAAAAATATCTTAATCCGAAAACTACATCGTTTCCATTTTGAAACTCATGCTTTCAAGAACTTTCAATATTGCTTCAACCGTATCCATTGATGTTAAACAAGGAACACCGTTTTCCACGCTCATTCTTCTGATCTGGAAACCGTCTCTTTCGGCTTGTTTCCCTTTGGTAGTCGTGTTTACAACGTACTGAACTTTGCCTTTCTGGATCAAATCGATAAGATTTACATTATCTTCATCTATTTTATATCCGATTTTGCAAGGAATTCCTTTTTCTTCGAAGAATTTTGCCGTTCCTTCCGTTGCCCAGATTCTGAAACCAACTTCATGGAATCTTGCCGCCAAATCTGCCGCTTCCTGCTTGTGCTTATCTGCCACTGTAAACAAGATCGAACCGTGAGTCGGAAGTTTCATTCCTGCAGCAACCAAACCTTTGTAAAGTGCCTTTTCTAAGGTTGTATCTTTCCCCATTACTTCTCCGGTAGACTTCATCTCTGGGCCTAAAGAGATATCAACTTTCGTTAATTTCGAGAAAGAGAACACAGGAACTTTTACAAAAACACCTTCTTTGTTCGGAACCAATCCGCTTTCGTAACCTAAATCTTTCAGTTTCTGACCTAAAATAGCTTTTGTAGCTAGGTTTGCCATCGGAACATCTGTAATTTTAGATAAGAATGGAACCGTTCTCGATGAACGTGGGTTTACCTCGATCACATACACATTTCCATCAAAAAGAACGTACTGGATGTTCATTAATCCAATTACTTTTAGTCCTTTTGCTAATCTTTTAGTATAATCTACCAAAGTATCAACCTCACTTTGTGAAATATTTTGTGGCGGATACACGGCAATCGAGTCTCCGGAGTGAACTCCCGCTCTTTCGATGTGCTCCATAATTCCAGGAATTACCACTGTTTCACCGTCGCAAATGGCATCTACTTCGATTTCTTTTCCAACCATGTATCGGTCGACCAAAACAGGGTGTTCCGGGCTTGCGTCTACCGCAAACTCCATATAATGAGCCAATTCTGCTTCGGTATACACAATTTCCATCGCTCTACCTCCCAAAACGTAGCTCGGACGAACCAACACCGGATAACCGATTTCGTTGGCAATTTTTATCGCTTCTTCTTTCGATGTTGATGTTTTTCCTAAAGGTTGTGGAATTCCCATTTCCTGAAGAGCTTTTTCGAACTTATCTCTGTTTTCAGCTCTGTCTAAATCTTCCAGAGAAGTTCCTAAAATCTGAACTCCATGAGAAGCCAGTTTATCTGCTAAGTTAATCGCCGTTTGTCCACCAAACTGAACCACAACTCCTTTTGGTTTTTCAAGATCGATGATGTTCATTACATCTTCTTCCGTTAAAGGCTCGAAGTATAATTTATCTGAAATCGAGAAGTCTGTAGAAACCGTTTCAGGGTTATTGTTGATGATGATCGCTTCGTAACCCATCTCTTTGATTGCCCAAACTGAGTGAACTGTCGCGTAATCAAACTCAACACCTTGTCCGATTCTGATTGGTCCAGAGCCTAGAACAATGATTTTTTCTTTGTTTGAAACTACAGATTCGTTTTCCTCTTCATACGTTCCATAGAAATATGGAGTTTCAGATTCGAATTCAGCAGCGCAGGTATCTACCATTTTGTAAACCGGCATTACTCCGTTTTCTTTTCTGAAATTGAAAACTTCACGCTCTTTTACATCCCAAAGAACAGCGATATTTATATCTGCGAAACCTAATTTTTTAGCTTCTAATACAATTTCTTTGTTGAATTTATTTTCAGCGATAACTTTTTCGAAATCAATTAATTTTTTGATTTTCCAGATGAAGAATTTATCGATTTTACTCCATTCTACGATTTGTTCCCAGTCATAACCTCTTCTTAAGGCATCACCGATGATGAACAATCTCTCGTCATCACAAACTCTGATTCTTCTTTCGATTTCTTCAGCCGTTAAAGCTGCTGCTTGCTTAGTTTTTAAACCAATATGTCTAATTCCGGTTTCCAAAGAACGGATGGCTTTCTGTAAAGATTCTTCGAAATTTCTTCCGATGGCCATTACTTCACCCGTTGCTTTCATTTGGGTTGATAATCTTCTGTCCGCCGTTTCGAATTTATCGAACGGGAATCTTGGGAATTTAGTTACCACATAATCCAAAGCTGGTTCGAAACATGCGTAAGTCTTTCCTGTAACCGGATTCATGATTTCATCTAAAGTTAATCCTACAGCGATTTTAGCAGCGATTTTAGCAATCGGATAACCTGTTGCTTTTGATGCTAACGCTGATGAACGGGAAACTCTCGGGTTTACTTCGATGATATAATAATCAAATGAATGCGGGTCTAACGCCAACTGTACGTTACATCCCCCTTCAATTCCTAATGCTCTGATGATTTTTAGTGAAGCATTTCTCAACAACTGATATTCTCTGTCTGAGAGCGTCTGAGAAGGCGCCACAACGATTGAATCTCCTGTGTGAACCCCAACCGGATCGATATTTTCCATGTTACAAACCACAATCGCGTTGTCGTTTGCATCACGCATTACTTCGTATTCAATTTCTTTGAAACCTGCGATTGATTTTTCAATCAAACACTGCGTTACCGGACTGTGTTTTAATCCTAATTCAGCAATTTCTTTTAATTCAACCTCGTTGGAAGCGATACCTCCTCCTGTTCCACCCATTGTAAAGGCTGGACGAACAATGACAGGATAACCGATATTGTCCGCGAAATTCAAAGCTCCTTCTACCGTGTTTACGATGTCAGATTCCGGAACTGGTTCGTTTAATTCTCTCATCAGTTCACGGAACAAATCTCTATCTTCCGCTCTGTTGATGGCTGATAGTTTAGTTCCCAACACTTCAACTTTGCATTCTTCAAGAATCCCTGATTTTTCTAACTCTACCGCCATGTTCAGACCAGTTTGTCCACCCAAAGTAGGTAAAAGCGCGTCTGGACGCTCTTTTCTGATGATATGACTTACAAACTGAAGTGAAATCGGCTCGATGTAAACTTTATCTGCGATTTCAACATCCGTCATAATCGTTGCAGGGTTTGAGTTAATCAAAATTACCTTGTAGCCTTCTTCCTTCAAAGACAGACAAGCCTGCGTTCCTGCGTAATCAAATTCCGCCGCTTGACCGATGATGATTGGACCTGAACCGATTACTAAAATTGTTTTTATGTCGTTTCTTTTCATTTTAAATTTATCCTTTTTGTTAATGTTGAACCCTTTCGGGTTCTGATGATGGTTATTTCACCGTTTTCCATAGGTTGCACCTACGGCTATTCATATTGAATCCTTCGGATTCTTTTAATTTCAGCGGCGAATTGCACGCAGCCCGACTTGAGCGGAAATCCTTTTTTGCCATCCTGATTTTTCTATTTTAGCTGAAAAGTTCTGCAAAAAGATTGGCAGCCCTTCGACTTCGCTCAGGATAAACTACAGGCGGATTAAGCTGCCCAAATTTATATTCTACTTTTTAAAATCTTCCATTAACTGGATAAACTCATCAAATAAATAGTTCGCATCTTCTGGACCTGGACTTGCCTCTGGGTGATACTGAACGGAGAAACAAGGGTGAATTTTGTGTTTCAGACCTTCGTTTGTTCTGTCGTTCAATGCGATATGTGTTTCAATTAAGTCTGTATTTTTCAAACTTTCCTGATCCACTGCATAACCGTGGTTTTGAGAAGTGATCGCTACCGTATTTTTCTCTAAATCCAAAACCGGGTGATTTCCTCCTCTATGTCCGAATTTTAATTTGAAAGTTTTTGCTCCACAAGCCAAGCCGATCAATTGGTGTCCTAAGCAGATTCCAAAAATTGGAACTTTTCCTAGAATCCCGTTAATCATTTCAAGAGCCTGTTGGTTATCTTCAGGATCCCCAGGACCGTTTGACAACATTACTCCGTCTGGATTCATCAGTAAAATTTCTTCTGCTGTTACATCTTGAGAAACTACCGTAATGTCGCAATTCCTTTGAGATAACTCTCTGATAATTCCTAATTTAGAACCAAAATCTACCAACACCACTTTCAAGCCTCTTCCTGGGTTTGCGTAAGATGTTTTTGTAGAAACCTGCTCCACCTGATTGGTTGGGAAATTTGTTGATTTTAATTCTGAAACGACTGTGCTTTCGTCTGCATCAGCGTTTACGATTTTTCCTTTCACCACTCCGTAGTTACGAAGAATTCTTGTCAGCCTTCTGGTGTCGATGCCTGAAATTCCTGAAAGTTTTTTCTTTTTAAATAATTCATCTAAAGTAATCTGAGTACGGAAATTCGACGGCAAATCACAAAGCTCTTTTACGATAAGCCCTTTGATAGCCGGCTCTATACTCTCATAATCATCTCTATTAATCCCATAGTTTCCGATTAATGGATAGGTCATACACACAATCTGACCGCAATAAGACGGGTCAGAGATCAGTTCCTGATACCCTGTCATTCCGGTATTGAAAACTACTTCTCCTGCAGTTTCCAATTCTGCTCCGAAACCTTCTCCATGAAACACTTCACCGGACTCCAGTATTAACTTTTTCTTCATTTTAAACTTTTATCTCTTATTATTTATTTATTATCTTAATTAATAGATCGCTCCTACGGAGCTCTTTCTATCTTTATTCTTTACCACGGGTTTCACCCGTATCTATTAACAGGTCGCCCTTTCAGGGCTCGCCAACTTTTTACTTTTATCTTTTTACTTGGCTCTTACTTAAAAGTAAACCCTTGTTGCTCCAAAGCTTCTTTTAAAATGGCCATTCTTGCGAAAACGCCGTTCTGCATTTGTTTGAAAACTCTTGAACGTTCGCATTCTACCAAATCTGTATCAATTTCTACTCCTCTGTTGATTGGAGCCGGATGCATGATGATGGCTTCCTTTTTCATCGCTTTTTCTCTTTCTTTCGTCAAACCATATTTTCTGTGGTAATCTGAAGCTGAGAAACTCATTTGTGAATCGTGCCTTTCATGTTGGATTCTTAATAACATTAAAACATCAACCTCAGCAATTAATTCATCCACATTTAAATACGTTCCGTTGATTAAAGCACCTTCGTCAAACCACTGTTCTGGCCCTGAAAAATATACTTTAGCTCCTAATCTTCTTAATGCCTCAGCATTTGAATTGGCAACGCGGCTATGTTTTACATCTCCAACGATTCCTATTTTCAAGCCTTCAAATTTTCCAAATTCCTGATAAATTGTCATTAAATCCAGCATACATTGAGATGGGTGGTTTCCCGTTCCGTCACCTCCATTGATGACAGGAATTTTTATGTTTTTTAATTCTTCAAAATATCTGTCTTTTTTATCTCTGATCACGACAAGATTTACCCCGACACTTTCAATGGTTTTTACCGTATCATATAAACTTTCGCCTTTATTTACCGAACTGTGAGAGGCATCAAAGGGAACCACCTGTAAGCCTAATTTTCTTTCGGCAATATCAAAACTTGTTTTCGTTCTCGTACTGTCTTCAAAGAAAAGATTTGAACAAAAAACTTCGCCTTCTATTTTAGCTGTTTTTCCGTTCGCAAAAGCCAGCGCTTCTGTTACTATACTGTTGATTCTCTCGGTGCTTAGTTCTGTAATTGTAAACATAATATCTTAAATTTTTTACAAAAAAAAAGCGAAGAAAATATCTTCGCTTAATATAAATAAATATCGTAAAGGGCGTCTGCGCCCGGTAATTCTAATGATATAAATACTGTGTTATTCATTAGGTGCAAAGATACAAAAATTTTACAAACCGACAAAATCTAATTTAGATTTAGATTAAAAAATCTTAATCTCTCGTTATTTTCATTTATATATATTATTTTTGTTACAACTCAACCTTATTATATGGATTTAAAAGACAGAATGATTCTCAGCATAATTCAGGAAGACTCTACTTTATCAGTGAAAGAAATCTCCGAAAAGATTGGTCTTACCTTTACTCCAACCTATGAAAGAATCAAACAACTGGAGAAAAACGGAATTATAGAGAAATATGTGGGTCTTTTGAATCGTGAAAAACTGGGCTTGAATATCGTGGTGTATTGTAATGTTCGTCTGAAAGAGCAATCTCAGAAAGTTTTGGAAACATTCGAAAAAAACATTGGCAAACACGATGAAGTTCAGGAAATCATTAGCCTGTCCGGCGAATATGATTATATGCTGAAAATTATTGCAAAAGACATTAATTCTTACAATGAATTTGCCGTCAACATCATTTCAAATATTCCAAACATCGGACAATACCACAGCTCAATCGTACTTCACGAGGTTAAAAAATCTACTAAGTTTAAAATTGATTTGGATTAAAATTTTATTTAAACCTAATCTTTTTCTTAATAAATTAAAGATGCTTCGACTTCGCTCAGCATGACATCTCTAATACTAACGTTTTTTATTAGCGATTCATTTGTAGCGTTGTCATGCTGAGCTTGTCGAAGCATCTCATCATCAATCTTAAACATTCTTTTGTTTAAAATCAACCCAATAATTTATTTTTCAGTTTATTAAACTGATATTCTATTTTATCCAGACAAAGATTTCCTATACTTCCCTGATGGGTGTGATTAAGATTTCCGATTTCAAAATCAAACTCATTATTTTCAATCTCCTGTCCTACTTTTACATACGCATCGCGAAATGAACTCCCGTTTTTCACTTCTTCATTTATTTTCTCAACGCTGAAAAGATATTTATACTTTTCGTCTTCAAGAATTCCGTCTTTTACCTGAATGTTTGGTAAGGTATAGTTTAAAATTTCCAGACATTTCTTTAATGAATCGATTGCCGGGAAAAGAATTTCCTTCGTCAACTGCATATCTCTATGATAACCTGAAGGAAGATTATTTGTCAACAAAATAAACTCATTCGGCAACGACTGAATTCTGTTGCAACGTGCACGAACCAACTCGAAAATATCCGGATTCTTCTTGTGAGGCATAATGCTGCTTCCCGTTGTAAACTCTTTAGGAAAGCTTATAAAATCAAAATTCTGACTTAAATAAAGGCAAACATCGTAAGAAAACTTGCCTAAAGTTCCCGCCAAAGTTGCCATTGCCATCGACAACATTTTTTCAGATTTTCCACGCGTCATTTGAGCGTAAACTGAATTATAGTTCATCGACTGAAAGCCTAAATTATACGTCGTACTCTCACGATCAATCGGGAAAGACGAGCCATAACCCGCCGCCGAACCTAATGGATTTTTATTGATGATATTTTTTACCGAAAAAAGCATTTCAACATCATCCAACAACGCTTCTGCATACGCTCCGAACCATAATCCAAACGATGAAGGCATCGCAATCTGCAAATGCGTATATCCCGGAAGCAACACGTTTTTATGTTGGTCTGCCAATTTGATTAATATTTGAAAGAATTCGTCCGTTAAAGCAGTAATTTCACGAATTTCATCAACTAAATACAATTTAATATCTAATAAAACCTGGTCGTTTCTTGAACGCGCCGTGTGAATTTTCTTTCCGGTATCACCTAGTTTTTCAATTAAAATAGATTCGACCTGAGAGTGAATATCTTCTGCGTTTTTATCTATTTCAAAAGTTCCGTTTTCGATATCTTCTAAAATTTCTGCCAAAACAGACAACATCTGCTTCGATTCTTCGTTGGAAATAATTCCAACTTCTGCCAACATTTTACAGTGCGCCATAGAACCTTTAACATCGTATTTTGCCAAACGCTCATCAAAGTCAAGATCCTTCCCGACTGTAAATTTATTAACTAATATATTGGTGGCAAGGTCATCCTTCTGCCATATCTTTTTCATATTTTTTTCTTTAAAAATTTAATCTGTTTTGAAAACTCAGCAGGACGCCCTTATTATTTTGTACAAGCAATAAACATTTCCACATGGTAAAGCCTTTCATTTTTAATTTTAATTTTTGCATAAATCTTTATTAAAAATATTCAAACTTCATCGCCTGCTGAGTAAGGTCAAAACATATTTGAGTTAGAAGATGGGAGCCTGATGCTGGAAGTTGACTACCAACCGCTTTATCTTCATTCTTTATTTTATTCATCTTCTCATTCCGACGAACGAGAAATCCATTTAATATTATCAAAAAAGATTCTTCAATCCACTTGAATGAAAAAACTTTTTTTTATTATATTTTTCTTTTGTCTTGAAATTGAAGATTCGACGTAGTCAAACAAAAGAAACAAAAATTGCCTCCGTAAAGTCGGCGAATGTTATTTCAAGATTTGGAAACTTCCGCTAAAAAATATTTTTATTCTCTAAAAATCCCAAAACTCGTGCGAATTGAAGATTGGTTCTTTGATCCACTATTTGTGTCGCACTCAAACAATGGGATTTTCTTAACGTTCATAAAATTATTTTTCTTACACTATATTTTCTTAGGTCGATATTTTTTACGCTTCATAAACTTCCATCATCCATCTTCCCGCTTCCAGCCTATAAAACCTTCTCTAAAATCTTGATATAAATCTCAATTCCTTCTGCAATTTCTTCAATGAAAATAAATTCATCCGCCGTATGAGAGCGCCTACTGTCGCCAGGCCCAAGCTTTACAGAAGTACAAGGAATAATCGCCTGATCGGATGAAGTTGGTGAACCGTAAGTTGTCCTTCCGATTTCTAGACCGGCTTGAACAAACGGGTGATCCATTTCAATTTTTGAAGAATTTAATCTGAAGGATCTTGCCGTTAAAGTTGATTTCATCTGTGATTGGATGATTTCAAATGCTTCTTTATTAGAATATTCATCTGTAACCCTCACATCTAAAGTAAAAGCACAAGATTCCGGAACGACGTTATGCTGAACTCCAGCGTGAATCCCTGATAACGTTACCTTTACCTCACCCAAATAATCCGAAACTTTTGGAAATTTGAAGCTCAGAATTTGTTGCAAATCTTCCATACATTTCACAATCGAGTTATCGTTATTCGGATGAGCGGCGTGAGAAGGAGTACCTTTCATTTCCCCATCAATAACCAAAAGTCCTTTTTCCGCAATCGCCAGATTCATCTGCGTTGGCTCTCCTACAATGGCGAGCTCCACATTCGGAAGCTGCGGAAATAAAGCTTCGATCCCATCAAACCCTGAAATCTCCTCCTCAGCCGTCAAAGCAATAACTAAATTATATTTTAAATCTTCTTTATCAAAAAAATGCAAAAAAACCTGCGCCATCGAAACCAAAGAGGCGCCTGCATCGTTACTTCCCAATCCAAATAATTTTCCGTCTTTTTCGATTGGCAAAAACGGATCTAAAGTGTATGCTTTATTCGGTTTTACGGTATCATGATGCGTATTCAGCAAAATTGACGGCTTGAAAACATCAAAATTTTTATTCACCGCCCAGATGTTATTTTTAAAACGTTTTGTCGGAATCTGATGCTTTTTGAAAAAATTTTCAATCTCAACAGACGTATTAAATTCATCTTTGCTGAATGACGGAATCTCAATCAGTTTTTTCAACAATTCTACTGCATTATTCAGTAATTCTTCTTTACTATAAACAGATTTCAGTTCCTGCATGTTGATGTTCTATATGGTTTTTTAGTTCGGTTTCTTTAATTAAGAATACCTTATTTACATTATTTTTCACTGCTCCCAAAGCATTTTCTAACTTTGGAAGAATTCCTTTGTGAAGTTTCCCTTCCTCTTTTAAGGTTGAAAATTCTTCTTCAGAAATATTTTTTATAACGGATTCAGGATTGTTTACATCTTCCAAAACGCCTTCTTTATCGAAACAATACAACAATTCAACATCATATTTTACCGATAATGACTGAGCAATAACCGAAGCAATCGTGTCTGCGTTTGTATTAAAAAGATGTCCTTTTTTATCATGAGTAATTGCTGAAAATACAGGAACCAATTCCAGTTTAAGCAATTTTGAAATTAATTTTTTATTGATACTTTTCTCCGTAATATCGCCAACAAATCCGAAATCTATTTCGTCGTTTTCTCTTTTTTTTGCTTTAATCAGATTCGCATCTGCTCCTGAAAATCCAATGGCTTTGCATTTTTTATGCTGAAGTTTTGCGACAATATTTTTATTGATCCTTCCCGCATACACCATCGCCACAATATCCAAAGTATCTTTATCTGTGATTCTTCGCCCGTTCACCAACTTCTGCTCAATGCCTAATTTATCTGCTAAAGTCGTTGCTAATTTTCCGCCTCCATGAACAAGGATTTTCTTTTCTTGAATTTCAGAAAACTGTTGAAGAAATTGTTCTAATAATTCCTCATCATCAATTAAAGCACCTCCTATTTTTATGATGTATAATTTTTCTTTCATTTTTTATACATTTTTAGATAGGATTACATCCTATCCTGATTTAAATCGTCCTTTCAGGACTCCAATAATTTATTTAGAATTTAACTCATGCAAGATTTCAGAGAAAACTGCCTGAGCCGAGAAAATTCGGTTTTTTGCCTGCTGATAAATGATAGAATTTTCACCATCCATCACCTCATCGCTCAATTCTACATTTCGACGAACCGGAAGACAGTGCATTACTTTTGCCTGGTTGGTATTTTCCAGTTTTTCGTTCGTCAACATCCAACTTTCTTTTACTTCTGGCATTGCCGCATAGTCATCAAAAGACGACCAGTTTTTAACATAGATAAAATCTGCATCTTTTAATGCTTCGTACTGGTTGTGAATCACTTTCACATCTTTGGTGAAGTTTTTATCCAAATCATAACCTTCAGGATTGGCGATTACCAACTCAACATCCATTTCCTGCATCCATTCTGCGAAAGAGTTTCCTACGGCATGAGCAATCGGTTTGATATGAGGCGCCCAAGTTAAAACGACTTTCGGTTTACACTCTTCTTTCCAGTTTTCAGTGATAGTAATGCAATCTGCCAAACTTTGTAAAGGGTGACGAGTAGCGGATTCCAATGAAATAACCGGAACTTTTGCGTGTTGCTCGAACTGACTTAAAATACTTTCGTTCACATCATCTTCCTTGATTTTCATTCCTGCAAAACAACGAACTGCAATGATGTCACAATATTGATTTAATACTTCAATCGCATCTTTAATATGCTCAACGGTGTCGCCGTTCATCACCGCACCATCAGCAAATTCTAAATTCCATGCTTCCTGAGCAGCATTTAATGTTAAAACATTTAAACCTAAATTCTGCGCCGCAATCTGACTGCTTAAACGGGTTCTCAAACTTGAATTTAAAAAGACAAGTCCGATGGTTTTTCCTTTTCCTTTCTCGGTTTCCGAAAGAGGATTTTCTTTAATTTGTAAAGCTTTTTTTATAATATCCTGTAAGTTTTCAACATCACTTACAGAGGTGAATTTTTTCATTTTGAATTGATTTTAAAGATTTTCTAAAACAGTTTTTAAAGCACTGATGAACAAATCAGTTTCTTCTTTTTTAATGTTAAGCGCCGGAAGGATCCTCAACACAGCCTTATCATTAGAATTTCCCGTGAAAATATGATGATTGTACAACAGGCTGTTCCTCACTTCTGAGCAATCCCTGTCGAGTTCAATCCCAATCATCAACCCTTTCCTTCGGATCGTTTTAATATGTGGAAAATCTTTAATTTCGTTTTCAATATAAGCGCCCATTTCCTGAGCATTTTCGATGAGATTCTCATCTTTCATTACGTCCAGAACGGCAATCGCCGCAACACAAGCCAAGTGATTTCCTCCGAAAGTTGTTCCCAGCAAACCGTTGCTTGCCTGAAATTTTGGATGAATTAAAACGCCACCAATCGGGAAACCATTACCCATTCCTTTTGCCGTTGTGATAATATCGGCTTCAATTCCGAATTCCTGATGTGCAAAGAAATAGCCGCTTCTTCCGTATCCTGACTGAACTTCATCCAAAATCAAAACAGCATCATGTTTTTCGCATAATTCTTTGATTTTAGTTAAAAATTCAATCGTTGGAATCATAATTCCGCCAACGCCCTGAATCCCTTCAATAATAACGGATGATATTTCACTTCCTTGTTTTTCGAAAACCTCTTCAAGTTGTTCGATATTATTCCATTCAGATTTTATAAATCTTTCATCATAATTTACCGGAGCAACAATTTTGGGATTATCCGTCACCGAAACCGCTGCCGAAGTTCTTCCGTGGAATGAACGTGAAAAATACAGCACTTTGCTTTTTCCGTTATGAAAAGATGCCAGTTTTAAAGCATTTTCATTCGCTTCAGCTCCTGAATTACACAGAAATAAATTATAATCTTCCAAACCTGAAAGTTTTCCTAATTTTTCAGCCAATTCAGTCTGTAATTCGTTCTGAACTGAGTTTGAATAGAAAGATATTTTATCTAACTGGTTTTTTAATTGTGCTTGATAATGCGGATGGTTGTGCCCGATAGAAATCACAGCGTGACCTCCGTAAAAATCAAGATATTTTTCTCCTTTATCGTCCCAAAGAAATGATCCTTGAGCTTTTATTGGATTTATGTTGAATAATGGATATACGTTGAATAAATTCATTTTTTTGTTTTTTTATTAATTTCTTTTGCCTTGAAGCAAAAGAAACAAAAGTTCAAGACTGGAAACTTCCGCTAAAAAATATTTTTGTTCTCTAAAAATTCTAAAACTTGCGCGAAATTTACATTTGTTCTTCGGTTCGACATTTGTGTCGCGCTTCGAACAGTAGAATTTTCTTAACGTTCACAAAACTATTTTTCTTAACGCTACATTTTCCTGAGTCGGTTTTAATTGAGCTTTAAAAATTCACAATTGATATATTGACAATTGACATTAAAAAGCAACAGGCTTCAAGTTCAATCCTGAATTTTCTTCCCAACCCATTGCAATATTCATATTTTGAACTGCTTGCCCAGAAGCTCCTTTCAACAAATTGTCAATCGCTGAGTGAATGACTGCAACATTTCCACTCTTTTCTATATGAATCACACAGCGATTCGTGTTGACAACCTGCTTCATATCAATTGCTTTGTCGCTTACCTTTACAAAAGACTTATTTGCATAAAAATCCTTAAACAATTGCTCAATATCTGAAAGTTCTAAATCTGTTTTCACCGTGGAACTTGTAAAAATTCCTCTCGCAAAATCTCCTCTCCATGGAACAAAATTCAGACTTATTTCATTATTATTAAAAGAAATTAACTGCTGTAAAATCTCATCAACATGTTGATGTGTCAAAGTTTTATAAGCTGAAATATTATCATTCCTCCAGGTAAAATGTGTCGTCGCCTGTAAAGACTGTCCAGCACCTGTTGATCCCGTAATTCCCGTTGTATATACTTCATTCAACAAACCTTTTTGAGCCAAAGGAAGCAAAGCCAGCTGAATCGCCGTTGCAAAACATCCCGGATTGGCAATGCTTTTCGCTCCGGAAAGTTGTTTTTTGTTGATTTCAGGTAGTCCGTAGATAAAATTTCTGTTTCCGAAATTACCGTCTAAGCGAAAATCATTTCCTAAATCGATAACTAATGTTTCATCTTTTACAACATTTTGAGCAAGCCAATTCTGACTTTCTTTGTGAGGAAGACATAAAAATAAAATATCTACTTCTTCAGGCTGATCGGTTAAAACCATCTCACAAACTGTCGCTAAATCCGGGTACAAATCTGAAATTTTTGCACCCGAATTCGAACGACTATATAAAAAACTCAAAGACACATGAGGATGATAAGCCAGCAGACGAACCAGTTCGCTTCCCGTGTAACCGTTGGCTCCGATGATTCCTGCTGTTTTGTTAATTTCAATCATTTTTATTTTTACCATAGGTTTTACCTACGGCTATTATTGTTGAACCCTTCGGGTTCTGGGTTAAAATCCAGAATTAATCTGATGGTATATATTTAAAGAATTGCTTACAATTTTTGTGTAACCTTTCACATCTTCACCCGTCCAAGCTCTGTTTGCTTCTCCATAACTTCCGAATTTATCGGACATTAAATCATGTTGAGACTCAATTCCATTCAAAATAAATCGATAAGGATGAAGGGTTACAAAAACTTTTCCACTGACTGTTTTTTGAGAATCAACCAAAAAAGACTCGATATTTCTCATGACAGGATCCAAGAAAAGTGCTTCGTGAAGCCAGTTTCCGTACCAGTCTGATAATTGAGACTTCATCATCTGCTGATATTTGGAAAGTGTATGTTTTTCCAACAAATGATGCGCTTTGATAATTACTGAAGCCGCTGCCGCCTCGAAACCCACTCTTCCTTTGATTCCAACAATTGTATCTCCAACGTGAATATCACGACCAATTCCGTAAGCCGAAGCCAACTCTTCAATTTTTTGAATGGCATATACCGAATGTTCAAAATTTTCACCATTTACCGCTACAACTTCACCATTTTTAAACTCAATTTCCAATTCTGCAGGCTGAGTTTCTTTAATTTGAGAAGGAAAAGCTTCTTCGGGAAGGTAATTTCTTGATGTCAAAGTTTCTTTTCCACCAACTGAAGTTCCCCAAAGTCCTTTATTTACAGAATATTGTGCTTTATGGAATTCCATTTCGTAACCGTGAATTTTCAAAAACTCGATTTCTTCTTCACGAGATAAAGCCATATCACGAATCGGCGTAATGATTTCTACATTCGGACACATTACTTGGAAGATCAAATCAAAGCGAACCTGATCGTTTCCAGCTCCTGTACTTCCGTGAGCAATGGCATCAGCTCCAACTTCAATCGCAAATTTTGCAATTTCCTGCGCCTGAATCGTACGTTCTGCGCTCACAGACAAAGGATAAGTGTTGTTTTTCAACACATTACCAAAAATCAAATATTTCACGCAAGAATTATAATAATCTTCCTGAGCATCTACGCACCTGTACTCTTTTACCCCAAGATTTAAGGCTTTTTTCTCCAGTTCTTTTTCCTCTTCTTTTGAAAAACCTCCGGTATTTACAGTAACTGCATACACATCATACCCTAGTGTTTCACTAAGATATTTAGCACAGTAAGAGGTATCTAAACCTCCGCTAAACGCTAAGATGACTTTCTTGTTCATTGCTATATTTAATTTCCTGCTGCGTATGGGCAGCTCCATTTTTTGTTATATTCTCAGGAACGAAAAGCATGGCCGTACAAAGGCAGTTTTTTCGTTCTTTTTTCATTAAAATATCATAATTCACACAGCTTTTACAGCCATTCCAGAATTCATCATCCTGAGTTAGTTCAGAATAAATCACTGGTTTGTAGCCCAAATCGCTGTTGATTTTCATCACGGCAAGCCCCGTTGTTAATCCAAAAACTTTCGCATTCGGATATTTATCTCTAGATAATTGGAAAACTTTATTCTTGATTAAAGTCGCAGCACCCCTTTCCCTAAATTTCGGTGAAACAATCAATCCGGAGTTAGCCACAAACTGACCATGCGACCAAGTTTCTATATAGCAGAAACCTACCCACTCCCCATTTTCAGTAGCTACCACAGCATTGCCATCTGAAATCTTCTTACTTAAATATTCTATGGAACGCTTTGCAATACCCGTCCCTCTTCGCTGTGCAGAATCGTACATTTCCTGCTGTATTTCACTCACATACATCAGATGTATGGATGAGGAAATTTCTATTTCCATTTATTTATCTAAATTTTTTGGCAAATTTAAAACATAATAACTTTAAAAACCAAATAAAAAAGATAATATTTTTGTTTAAAATAAATATACAGGTAAAATTATCTTTAAACTAAATTAACATTTTGCTAAATTATTATATATTTGCTAAAAAGATATAGGTATGGAAAATCAATGTCCCAAATGCAATGGCAGCAAAGTTGTAAAAAGCGGAATCATTAATGAAAAACAACGTTTCCTGTGCAAAGACTGCAACTATTATTTCACTGTAAAAAAACTGGGAAAGCAAATCGATGATTACTACGTAACAAAGGCTTTACAGCTATATCTTGAAGGTTTAAGCTTCCGTGAAATAGAAAGAATTATTGGCGTTTCCCACGTTACGATTAGTTCATGGATTAAGAAATACAATATTACAAGACCACCCCATTCAGAATTCCATCCGGTGTATAAAATTTTAAAACAAAATGAACTCGTTGAATACATGAGCAAAGAAGAGAATCTTAAAAATTCAGGTTTAATTATTACGCAATTTGCCGATAAATATATGCTAATCAAATGGGAAAGATTTAAAAAGTAATATTACAAAATAATTGTAAATAAATGAATTATGAATTTTAACCACAACCACAATACGACAAACCTTAAACTAAAAGAAGATTATATATATTGTTACCACTAATATATATTAAATTTTAATAACTAAATTATTAATTACAATTTGGCTTTCATAAAAAAAACGCCAAAAATTGATAATTTATGAAGAAATTACTCACTTTTATTGGATTGGCTTTAATCAGCAATTCTTTATATGCTCAAGGTTCTCCTGATTATGGTAGCGGATTAAAAATTAATCTCAACCAAGAAGGCGATAAATATGTCAGATTTATTTTATGGGATCAGTTTTGGTTAAGAAACACCCAAATGAACCCCGGAAGTATGGTTGGCGGAGAAGCTACTGATAATTCCTGGAGCCTAGGAAACCGCAGATTACGCTTATTAGCCTACGCCCAAATCACCAAAAGATATATGATTTTGGGGCATTTTGGAATTAATAATCAAACCTTTATCAACGGCGGCGCACCTGGAACCACCGGAACAGGAGGAAACGGAAACGGCAAAAAACCTCAGCTTTTTTTCCATGATGCCTGGAATGAATATGCCGTAATCATGCCCGGAGAAGCGGGTAAATTCAGTTTAACTTTAGGAGGTGGATTACACTACTACATGGGACTTTCCCGTATGACGATGGCTTCTACCTTAAATTTCCTGACAGTTGACTCCCCTATTTTCTCCTGGCCTTTAATTGACAATTCAGATCAGTTTGCAAGACAATTAGGAATGTTTGCGAAAGGGAAATATGGAAAGCTTGAATATCGTTTTAGCTTAAACAAACCCTTTGCAACTGATTTAACGCCAGCAAACGTGACCGATCCATCGAAAGCCGTGGCAGTTGACAACAACGGAAATCCGAATTTTTCCAAAGCTGGTTATGTTGAATATCAATTTTTGGATGAAGAATCTAATCTACTGCCTTTCAAAGTGGGTTCTTATTTGGGAACAAAAAAGGTTTTCAATGTAGGTGCAGGTTTTTACCATCAAAAAGACGGCACACGAACTTCTGTGAATTCAAACATTGAAAAACACGACATTACCCTCGTTGCCGTCGATGCTTTTGCAGATATTCCTTTAGGAAATGCTAAAAATAAAATGGCGTTTTCGGCCTATGCAAGCTATTACAACTATCAATTTGGTCCCAATTACATCAGAAATTTAGGAATCATGAATATCGCTTCTGCGGATCCAAATTTTATTGGCGATAAAGCGATTGCAGGACCGGGAAATCTACAACCCACGATTGGAACAGGTAATATTATCTACGCACAGGCTGGTTTGCTTTTGCCAAGTCAGGCAGAAAAGCCGAAAATCAGAATCCAGCCTTTTGCAGCTTATACACATAAGAGTTTTGAGGCTTTTGATAAATCGTCATCACAGTTTGATGTCGGCGCCAACTGGTTTATTGACGGTCATCACGCGAAAATTACAACGCAATATTCTACAAGACCAACTTACACAAGTCCGACGGAAAGCCCAAAATCTAAAGGAGAATTTATTGTACAATTCCATATTTACTTATAAAACCGATAGATTTTAAACATTAAGATCATTTAAGTGGTTAAGATTAATTAAGGAAACACCAACGATGTTTTTTAAGCCTAATACTTATCATTTGATATAGTCAAATTTCTTAATTCTCTTTTTTTTAAGCAAAAATCACTTAACTTCTTAATGTTCAAAATAATTAAAAATAAATTATCAAAAAAACTCAATATCAATTTAAACTAACATTAAATCCAACAATATGAGCGAAAATCATCACGATGCCTACGAAAATATGACCGACAAGCAGAAAAACCGCACGATTTGGAGCGTTATCACTGCCTCATCACTCGGCACATTGATAGAATGGTACGACTTCTATATTTTCGGAAGTTTAGCCATCGTTTTAGCAACGAAATTTTTCCCAGCAGATAACCCAACTGCAGCATTTTTATCTACACTTGCTACTTTTGCCGCAGGCTTTGTTGTAAGACCTTTCGGAGCGTTGTTCTTCGGAAGATTAGGTGATATTATCGGAAGAAAATACACTTTCTTGGTGACTTTATTAATCATGGGATTCTCAACATTCCTTATCGGCTGTATTCCAAGCTATGAAACCATTGGATTTATGGCGCCTGTTTTAGTCTTAATTTTAAGATTATTACAAGGACTGGCTTTGGGAGGTGAATACGGAGGTGCCGCGACTTACGTTGCCGAATATGCACAACCGCACCGACGAGGTTACTGGACTTCATGGATTCAAACAACAGCAACGGCAGGGCTTTTCATTTCATTAATTGTGATTTTAATTACAAAAAACACCCTTTCTGCAGAAGAATTTGACGGTTGGGGATGGAGAGTTCCATTTTGGATTTCTATTTTAATGGTCGGTGTTTCTTATGTGATCAGAAAAAACATGAAAGAATCTCCTCTTTTCGCAAAGGCTAAAAGCGAAGGAAAAACATCAAAAAATCCTTTAAAAGAAAGTTTCGGAAATAAATTCAATTTCAAATTTGTCTTACTGGCGTTATTCGGAGCCGCGATGGGACAAGGAGTAATCTGGTATACAGGACAGTTCTATGCCATGAGCTTCCTTCAAAAGGTAATGAATGTAGAATCTGCACAGGTGGATTCATTAATGGCAACGGCTTTACTTTTAGGAACACCATTCTTCGTGTTTTTCGGATGGCTATCTGATAAAATCGGACGAAAAGCCATCATGATGACCGGAATGCTGGTTGCTATTTTAGCTTACAGACCTATTTATGACGCAATGTTTAAAAGTGTGAATATTGAAACAAAAACACTAGTCGCCAACGGAATTACAGAAAAAAGAACTGCCAAAATCCATAAAGATATTGCAACCGACAGCTTGGTGACTTTTCATAAAGAAACCCTTTTCACAGACGGAACTTTAATTAAAAAAGACAGCGTTGTGCATTGGTCGCCAAACGGAGCCGTTATAAAAGACGGAAAAGCAGAAGAAGCAAAAGTTTCACAAACCGTGAAATTAGCAGACAATACAAAATGGTATTTGGTATTTTTAGTATTCATTCAGGTGATTTTTGTGACGATGGTTTATGGCCCGATTGCAGCATTTTTAGTAGAAATGTTCCCTGTGAGAATCCGTTACACCTCAATGTCTCTGCCTTATCACATTGGAAACGGGGTATTTGGGGGATTGCTTCCCGCAGTTGCAACGTATTTGGTAACGACAGGAAAAGAAGCAGGTCATGCAACTTGGTATTTAGAAGGACTTTGGTACCCGATAGGAGTGGCCGCCGTATGTTTATTGATCGGATTATTTTATCTTAAAAATAAGAACAATAATATTCACGATTAAGCACTGAATCACTCAAATTTTTATTAATTTTAAATCAACTAAAATGAACGGACTAAAAAAAATATTAGGCATACTCTGGATAGCCATCGCGCTGGTGGTGGGATATTTCGGAATTACGGTTTTGGGAATTCCAAAAATCACATCAGGAAAACAAGAAGACTTGGTTTTCGGAATCATTATTCTATTTGTTTTAATGCCAATCATCTCAGGTGGAATGGCTATTTTCGGCTACTATTCGCTGACAGGAGAATATTCTGACGATAAAGTTTAATTTATAACCGATGAATGATAATTGATGAATGATCTCGCATCTGTTCATCAATTATCTTTTATCAATTATCATTTATGAAAAAGAGACACGAACAAAAGCTAATCATTCTAAGCCTTGGACTTCTGATCGCATTCAGTATTCCTCTATCATTGTTATTCAACAGTGACAGGGAAGTTTTTGGTTATCCGATGATGCTGATTTACATTTTCGCTGTCTGGATGGTTTCCATCATTATTTCTTTTGTAATCGTAAAAAAATATGATGAGTAGTTTCGCGTTATTTACCGTGGTTTTGTTTTATCTGGCGCTTTTGTTCTTAGTCGCTCATTTGGCGGAGAAGAAAAAAAGCAAGATTTGGATCAACAACCCTTATATCTACGCGCTTTCTCTGGCGGTGTACTGCACTGCATGGACGTATTACGGAAGCATAGGAGTTGCAGCAACAAGCGGACTCAATTATCTTCCGATTTACATTGGTCCCATCATGGTAATTCCTGCATGGATTTACATTAATACCCGAATTGTACGAATCTCAAGAGTGAATAAAATCAGTAGTTTGGCAGATTTTATTTCGTTGAGATACGGTAACAGCAGAAGTTTCAGCGCGATTATTACGATCGTTTGTCTTTTAGCAATTGTCCCTTACATCGGTTTACAAATCAAGGCTATTTCTGAAACTTTTCATTTGGTAACAGAAACTCCGATGTCAAATGATATTTTGACGGATAACGCAACTTTCGTTGTAGTTTTAATTGCTTTATTTTCATCTTATTATGGAACAAAATACGTTGATGCTTCGGAAAAACGTTTGGGAATTATTTCTGCGATCGCTTTAGAAAGCTTTCTTAAGCTTTTCTTTATCATCATTTTAGGATTATTTGTTATCTATTTTGTTTTTGATGGGTTTTCCGATATTTATCAAAAAGCCAGTCAATTTGATGACTTTAAAGAAAAAAACACTTTCAACGGCGTTGAAGGTGCGATGAACTGGATGGTTTTGTGCATGATTTCCGGAACGGCAATCTGTATACTTCCGAGACAGTTTCACACGGCTATCGTCGAAAACAGACAGGAAAAACATATTAAAACAGCGATCTGGTTCTTCCCACTTTACTTATTGATTTTCACAGTATTTATCTTTCCAATTGCGTGGGGTGGAAGACTGATCTTTGATGGACAAAAAGTAAATCCGGAGTTCTACTCTATTTTGATTCCGCAACATTTTGGTAATACCTTAATTACCGTTTTGGTATTTCTCGGAGGATTAAGTTCTTGCATTTCTATGATTATCATTTCGGCAATTACTTTATCCATCATGCTTTCTAATAATTTAATTATTCCTTATGGTTTATTAGGAAAATTAAAATCTGAGAATGAAGCACAAAATACAAAACTCATTACCAACATTAGAAAGTTCAGCATTTTTGCTCTGATAATCATGGCCTTTGCGTTTTACAAGTATTTTATTTTAAAAACTTCGCTGGATTCGGTTGGTTTGATTTCATTTGTTGTGATTGCACAATTAGCACCTGCTTTTTTCGGCGCTATTTTTTGGAGAAGAGGAAGTTACAAAGGCGCCGTGATCGGATTGTTGGCAGGCTTGATAATCTGTTATTTTGGACTCATCATTCCTCAGTATTATTTCTCTTACAACCAAGAATTAAAAGGTATTTTGAGAGAAATGTACGACGCTTTTGATTTCTTTAAAATATCTTTTTTAGGTAGAATTCCGCAGATTTTCTTTTGGTCAATTTTAGTGAATACTGGTTTGTTTGCCATTCTTTCCGTGAGCAGCAAGGGTAATTATCGCGAAAGAAATTTTGCTGAATTGTATGTTGATATCGATAAATATATCCAAAACCACGAAAACGCTTTCATTTGGCGCGGAACTGCCTATGTTTCAGATATTAAAAATATTCTGGAACGATTTTTAGGCAAAAATAAAACCGAACAGGCATTAAGAATTTTCAATTTGAAATATAATATTGATTCTCAAACGGAAACTGCAGATTCAAGATTTATTAAATTCTCGGAAAACCTTTTAGCAGGAAGAATTGGGACTGCTTCTGCGAAAATTTTAATCGAAGGCGTAACCAAAGAAGATAAAATATCTTTAAAGGAAGTTTTAAACATTTTAGAAGAATCTAAAGAAAATATTACACTTAATAAAAAACTGACTGAACAATCGGAAGAACTTCAAAAATTATCCGATGATTTACGAAAAGCCAATGAAAGTTTAATCATTAAAGACCATCAGAAAGACGATTTCCTTGATTCTGTTGCCCATGAATTGAGAACTCCGATTACCGCAATTCGTTCGGCAGGAGAAATTTTAGCAGATGACGACGATATTCCATTAGATATCAAAAGAGAATTTTTAAATAATATCATCTCCGAATCCGACCGATTAAGTGAAATTATTAATGATATTCTTTATTTAGACAAACTTCAACATGGCGAAATTGTTTTGAATATTCAGGAAAATAATATTATTGAAACGTATAAAAAAGCATTAAATCCGCTTCTGCATTTGATTCAGCAGAAAAATATTCATTTAAGTGAAGTCAATCTTTTAAATCAATTTTTGTTTGAATATGACGAAGCACGAATGATTCAATTATTTCAGAATATTTTAGGAAATGCTTTAAAATTTACAGATGAACAGGGAACAATTCAGGCTAAATTATCTGAAAGAGAAAATCATTTAATCATTAAAATTTTTAACACCGGAAAACATATTCCCGAAGAAGATTTAGAAATGATTTTTGATAAGTTTTATCAGTCAAAAAATCAAAATATTTTAAAACCAACAGGAAGCGGACTCGGATTGGCAATTTCAAAGAAAATTGTACAAGCTCAAGGCGGAACGATAAAGGCAGAAAATAGCGGTTTGGGCGTGACTTTTACGGTTACTTTACCTAGAGGAAATGGAATTCAGGACAGAGAACCCGAAGGGTTCAATAACAATAGCCGTAGGTGAAACCTATGGAAACGGATAAATAAAACACAATCCAGAACCCGACAGGGTTCAATAATAAAAACACAAATGAAAAATGGGAACATATCGACAAATATTTTATCATATCGTTTTCGGAACAAAACACCGAGAACCAACAATTAATGAAAATAATGAATCAGAGCTATACAAGTATATTTGGGGTATTTTAAAGAATAAAAAATGTAAATTATATAGAATTAATGGAATACCCGATCACATTCATATTTTTTGTGACCTGCATCCAAATATAAATCTCAGTAATTTGGTAAAAGATATAAAGGTTGCAACCAATTTATGGATGAAAGAATCGACATTGTTTCCTGAATTTACTGGATGGCAAGAAGGATACGGAGCATTTACCTGCTCAATGAGAGATAAAGAAAGAATTATAAATTATATAAAAAATCAAAAGGAACATCATAAAACGGAAACTTTTGAAGATGAATTTAAAAAGCTTTTAGCAGAACATGAAATCGAACAGGAATTAAATTAATAAAATTCAATCCTTGCGGGTTGGTTTAATGCGAATTATGATACGTGTTCCATATTCATTCCATAGGTTTCACCTACGGCTACTGTTATTGAACCCTTCGGGTTCTCTATTAAAAAAAATATAAAAACAATGCAGTTGAATCATAAAGAAAATACACAATGAAAAAAATAATTATTGCGGATGACGAACATAAAATATTAATGTCGTTAGAATACAGTTTCAAGAAAAACGGCTACGATGTTTTCATTGCCAGAGATGGAACTGAGGTTTTGGAATTTTTAAAAACCATGATTCCGGACGTGATTCTATTGGATATCATGATGCCGAATCTTGACGGTTACAGCACATTAGAAATCATTAACCAAGATGAAAAATTAAAAGATACAAAAGTCATTTTTCTGAGTGCAAAAAACAACCCGAGAGATATTGAAAAAGGCTTAGAAATGGGAGCTGATGCGTATGTTACAAAACCTTATTCTATTAAGAAATTAATGCAGCAAATTGAGGAAATGTTTTTATAGACTTTGAGATAATAGAGAAAAGGCAATAGACTTTTACGCACCGTCATTGTGAACGAAGTGAAACAATCTCGAAAAAGATTGCTTCTTCGCTTCGCTCCTCGTAATGACACAAAACACAAAAATCAATATGAATACAGACGATTTATTTAAACAAAGCATAGAAAACAAAGAGAATTTCTGGAAGGAACAGGCTCAGAAAATTGACTGGTTTGAATTTCCTACTACAATTCTCTCAAAAGACGAAAAAAATTACACCCAATGGTTTTCCAATGGAAAGCTGAACATGTGTTATTTATGTATCGACAAACATATTGAAGACGGTTTTGGAGAACAGATTGCGATTGTTTACGACTCTCCGGTTACGAATCAGAAGAAAACTTATACTTTCAATCAGGCGAAGGAAGAGATTTCAAAATTGGCGGGAGGTTTAGCATCCTTAGGTTTGAAAAAAGGTGATACGGCCGTTATTTATATGCCGATGATTCCGCAGACATTGTTTGCGATGTTAGCTTGTGCGAGAATTGGAGTGATTCACAATGTGGTTTTTGGAGGTTTTGCCCCTAATGAATTGGTCGTGAGAATCGACGATTGTAAACCAAAAGCATTAATTACAGCAACTGCAGGAATCGAAATTACTAAGAGAATTCCATACTTACCTTTGGTTGAAAAAGCGATTGAATTAGCACAGGATAAAGTTGAAAATATTATCGTTTTCAACAGAAAATTGGCTGATAATCAACATGAAATGTTTGATAAGTTGATTGATTATGAAGAATTAGTCCAAAAATCAGTACCGGCAGATTGCGTTTCCGTTGAATCCACTCACCCACTCTATTTATTATATACTTCAGGAACAACAGGAAAACCGAAAGGAATTACTCGTGACACAGGAGGTTACGCAACAGCCTTGAAATTTTCCATGAAATATATTTACGGCGTTGAGCAAGGAGAAACGTATTGGGCGGCTTCCGATTTTGGTTGGGCAGTTGGTCATAGTTTCTCGGTTTACGGACCATTAATCAACAGAAATACAACGATTATTTTCGAAGGAAAACCCATTATGACACCCGATGCAGGAACGTTTTGGAGAATTATTTCAGAATATAAAGTTTCGATAATGTTTACTGCTCCGACTGCTATTCGTGCGATCAAAAAAGAAGATCCGAATGGAGAATTGGTCAAAAAATATGATTTAAGCCATTTCAAAAAGCAGTTTTTGGCTGGTGAAAGATGCGATGTTGCGACGTTGGACTGGTTTGCAAAACACATCGGAGTTCCTGCAATCGACCATTGGTGGCAGACAGAATCTGGTTGGCCGATGTTGGGTTTAATGACTTTTGACGAAAATTATAAAATTAAAAGAGCTTCTGCCGGAAAGCCAATTCCGGGTTATGATATTAAAATTTTCGATGAAAATGGATATGAATTAGATGCGCATCAGGAAGGCTATTTAATTATCAAACTTCCGCTTCCTCCAGGAGCTTTGCTGGGAATTTGGAATGATAATGATCGTTTTCAAGACAGTTATTTGTCGCAGTACAATGGTTATTATTTTTCAGGAGACGGCGCGATAAAAGATGAGGACAGATATATTTTTATTACAGGAAGGGTTGATGATGTTATTAATGTTGCAGGACACCGACTTTCGACTTCGGAAATGGAGGAAATTGTTTCGTCGCATCCCGATGTTGCAGAATGTGCCGTTGTCGGAATTGATGATGAGCTTAAAGGTCAAATTCCTTTTGCATCGGTTGTTTTAAAAAATGGTTCAACAATTTCAGAAGAAGACGTTGAAAAAGATATTGTAAAAACAGTTCGTGAAAAAATCGGAGCAGTTGCCTGTCTTAAAAATGTAATGATTGTGAAACGTTTACCAAAAACACGATCAGGAAAAATTTTAAGAAAATTGATAAGAACTTTATTAGACGGGAAAGAATTTCAGATTCCATCGACAATTGATGATGAAAAAATCATTGAAGAAATTCAACAAAAAATCGTGGAATATAGGGCTTAAACAAGAAATTAAGTATAAATTTAAATAACAAAAATTCAAATTTCAAAAACGAAAGGGATATGAGAAATTACCAAATAGAAGATTTACCACATTATTTTGAGGAGTATAAAAAGTCTATCAAAAATCCTAAAAAATTCTGGGATAAGATTGCTGATCAGAACTTTGTGTGGTATCAAAGATGGAGCAAGGTCGTGAAATATGATATGAATGAGGCGAAAATCACTTGGTTTAAAAATGCAAAATTAAATATCACTAAAAACTGCTTAGACAGACACCTTTCCGTAAGAGGCGATAAAACGGCAATCATTTGGGAACCAAACGATCCGAAAGAAGAAGCACAGCATATTTCTTATAACGAATTATACACAAGAGTTAATAAAACAGCCAATGTTTTGAAAGACATGGGCATCGAAAAAGGCGACAGAGTTTGCATTTATCTTCCGATGATTCCCGAATTGGCAGTTACGATGTTGGCTTGTGCGAAATTAGGGGCGGTTCACTCTGTTATTTTTGCAGGATTTTCTGCTTCTGCCGTTTCTTCAAGAGTAAACGACTGCGGGGCAAAAATGGTGATTACATCCGATGGAAGTTACCGTGGAAGCAAAGTTTTAGATTTAAAAAGCATCGTCGATGAAGCGCTTGAAAAAACACCTTCTGTTGAAAAAGTTTTGGTGGTAAAAAGAACCAAAAACGAGGTGAAAATGAAAGAAGGCAGAGATCATTGGATGGCTGATTTGTATGAAAAAGCATCTTCCGATTTCGTGACTATTATTATGGATGCAGAAGATCCTTTGTTCATTTTGTACACTTCCGGTTCTACTGGAAAACCGAAAGGAATGCTCCACACTTCCGCCGGTTATATGGTTTACACGGCTTACACTTTCAAAAATGTATTCAATTATAAAGAGAACGATATTTATTGGTGTACTGCCGATATTGGCTGGATTACAGGGCATTCTTACATTTTGTATGGACCACTTTTAAATGGAGCAACAACTGTTATTTTTGAAGGCGTTCCAACTTATCCTGAACCGGATAGATTCTGGGAAGTTATTGAAAAGCATAAAGTTACCCAATTCTACACCGCACCAACTGCAATTCGTTCATTGGCTAAAGAAAGTACGGAATGGGTTGATAAACATGATTTAAGTTCATTAAAAGTGATCGGTTCAGTAGGTGAACCTATCAATGATGAAGCTTGGCATTGGTTTAACGATCATGTTGGAAAGAAAAAATGCCCGATTGTTGATACTTGGTGGCAAACTGAAACGGGAGGAATTATGATTTCACCGCTTCCATTTGTTACGCCGACAAAACCAACCTATGCTACTCTACCGCTGCCGGGAATTCAACCTGTCTTGATGGATGACAAGCGCAACGAAATTTCAGGAAATCAGGTGACGGGAAATCTTTGCATCCGTTTTCCGTGGCCGGGAATTGCGAGAACAATTTGGGGCGATCATCAACGTTATAAAGAAACGTATTTTTCAGCTTTTCCAGGGAAATATTTCACAGGTGACGGTGCTTTGAGAGACGAAGTTGGTTATTACAGAATTACAGGTCGTGTGGATGATGTTGTTATTGTTTCCGGACATAATTTAGGAACCGCTCCGATTGAAGACAGCATCAACGAACACCCTGCTGTAGCGGAATCTGCTATTGTTGGATTCCCTCACGATATTAAAGGAAGTGCTTTGTACGGATTTGTTATTTTAAAAGATTCCGGAGCCGACAGAAAGCAGGAAAACCTGGTAAAAGAGATCAATCAGCTGATTTCAGACCAGATCGGACCGATTGCAAAACTGGACAAAATTCAATTTGTTTCCGGACTTCCGAAAACACGTTCAGGAAAAATCATGCGTAGAATTTTAAGAAAAATTGCGGAAGGTGATTTTAATAATTTCGGAGACATTACCACATTGTTGAATCCAGAAATTGTTGAAGAAATTAAAAACGAACGAATTAACTAAGCTATATGATCTGAGAAATCAGGCAAGCGAACCTCTTTGAGGTTCGTTTTTTTATTTTTAATAATTGAATAATTAAACAATTGTTCAATAGACATTTCCATCAATTTAAACATTATGTTATAGATAAAATAATTAATATCAAATTTAACTAAATAATTATCAATTTATTTCAAATTATTTTATTATCTTTAAACTACAATTTTAAAACATATTGCTTATGTCAAATATATTAGCTGGATTATTTGAACATCACAGCGATTATAAAAAACTTGAAGCCGATTTGGAAAACGTGGGCTTCGAAAGTTCAGATTACATCGTATATCTTGATGAGAGTCATATCAACGCTCAATATCTTGCGAGCGTCTCGGTAAAAAATAATGAACAGATCGATGGAGCAAAAAATATTTTTTCACAAAATGCCGTTGTTAAAACCTTTTTATTTGAAAATATGAGCTTAGAACAGGCTCATTATCAAAAACTGAAAAGCTATATCGACGCACGATCAAAAGCAGAAATACACAACAGTCCATATGTAAGAATCAAAGCTTCCAGCAATGGAATGGATTCTGAAGTCAAATTTTAATATTATATAAAAAAGCTGATAACCGGAAATCCGTAGAGCGTTCTACGGATTTTTTGTGTTTGAAAACCGGAAAAAATTTCGTATTTTCGTTAAATATAGGCTTTCTACACAAATGAGTTACGACTTAGAACAAGAAAATAAGGAGATCCTTGCTAGATATAAGGATCTGATTTCGAACACCTACAGAACTTTGGATGAGGAAAATAATAAACTTATCCGAAAGGCATTCGATATAGCGCTGGATGCCCACAAAGACCAGAGAAGAAAAACGGGCGAACCCTACATCTACCATCCTATTGCCGTTGCAAAAATTGTAGCGACAGAAATTGGGCTGGGTGCAACTTCTATTGCCTGTGCGCTTTTGCATGACGTAATTGAAGATTCTGATTATACTTATGAAGACTTAAAAAAGATCTTCGGGGAAAAAATCGCCAATATTGTTAATGGTTTGACGAAGATTTCCATCATGAATCATCAGAATATTTCGGTACAATCTGAAAACTACAGAAAACTGTTACTTACTCTTTCTGAGGATTTTAGGGTAATTTTAATTAAAATAGCCGACCGCCTTCACAATATGCGTACGCTGGAAAGTATGGCTCCGGATAAGCAAAAGAAAATTGCTTCTGAAACGGTTTATATTTACGCTCCGCTTGCGCACCGTTTAGGTTTATATAATATTAAATCTGAACTTGAAGATCTATCTTTAAAGTATAATAATCCTGAAATTTATACGGAAATTACCGAAAAACTAGAGCTCGAAAAGGAAAGCAGAGAACGGTATATTGAAGAGTTCAAGAATGAAGTTTCGGAGAGAATCAAAGAAGAAGGATTAAATTTCACAATAAAAGGGCGCGCAAAAGCCATTTCTTCCATCTACCGAAAAATGCTAAAACAAGGTGTTTCTTTCGAGGAAGTATTTGATAACTATGCGATTAGAATCATTTATAAGTCTGATGCTAAGAATGAAAAATTCCTTGCTTGGAAGATTTATTCTATTGTAACGGATGTTTACCACAGTAATCCATCAAGAATGCGTGACTGGATCACTCAACCACGTTCTACAGGTTACGAAAGTTTACATTTAACCGTTTTGGGGCCGGATAGAAAATGGATTGAAGTGCAAATTCGTTCTGAAAGAATGGACGAAATTGCCGAAAAAGGTGTTGCTGCTCATTATAAATATAAAGAAGGTTACAAACAAAGTTCTGACGACCGAAATTTCGAAAGATGGGTTACGGAAATTCGCGAGGTTTTGGAGCAACAACAAAATCTTTCCACTTCTGAACTTTTGGATAATATTAAGTTAAATCTTTATTCAAAAGAAGTTTTTGTATTTACGCCTAAAGGAGAGATTAAAATTTTACCAACAAATGCGACGGCGCTAGATTTTGCTTTTTCCGTTCACTCCGATTTGGGAATGAAATGTTTGGGAGCAAAAATCAATGGAAAATTGGTCCCAATTTCCTATGTTCTTCAAAATGGAGATCAAATTGATATTTTATCTTCACAAAATCAGAAACCAAAATCGGATTGGCTGGAATTCGTTGTTACTTCAAAGGCTAAGTCTAAGATTAAAAGTTATTTAAACTCGCAAAAAAATCAGATCGTTGAAGAAGGAAAAGAAATCTTGCAGAGAAAACTTCGTCATGCTAAAATTGCATTTAGCGAAGATGAAGTTAATAAACTTCAAAAATTCTTTAATTTAAAAACTTCGCAGGAATTATTTTTAAAATTCCAAACTAACGAACTCGATGCGAGTAGTTTAAGAAAATATATTGAAAGTAAAAATGTATTTAACAATTTGCTTTCAAGATTCCGAAAATCTCCTTCAAAAAATAGTACGGGAGTTTTTGATGAACCAAAGCATCAGAATTTAGACATGATCATCTTCGGGAAAGATGAGGAAAAACTGAATTATACTTTTGCTAAATGCTGTAACGTGATTCCGGGGGATAAAATTTTTGGTTTCATCACAATTTCTGAAGGAATTAAAGTACATAGCGACAATTGTCCGAATGCCATTAACTTGAGAGCTCAATATGATTATCGAGTAATTCCTGCAAAATGGGTAAATGCTGAAAGCTTCAAAAACCGTGTGAAAATCGAGATTGAAGGGCTTGATAGGATGGGAATGATCAATGATATCACAACGGTCATCAGTGGCGCTATGGGAATGGATATGAAGAGTATGTCGATTGAATCTAACAATGGAGTTTTTACAGGAAATATCAATTTAGAGGTAAAAAATAAAAGCCAACTCGAGCAAACGTTTAAAAAATTAAAGGAAATCAACGGAGTTTCCAGAGTTCGACGTGTATAAAATATCTAATGAATTTATCGATTTACTTTAAAAAATTTTTCGGCAACAGTCAGTCATCAGGAATTATTCTAATTTTTTGTGTATTGATTTCGCTTTTGATTGCGAATTCGGCTGCTGCTGATGGTTTTCAAAATATTTTAGATAAAGAAATTGGAACTCACTTTTTTCATCTTAATTATTCCGTAAGCACTTGGATTAATGATGGTTTAATGGCTATTTTCTTCCTTTTGGTTGGTCTTGAGATCAAACGAGAAATGGTAGAAGGCGAACTTTCATCATTCAAAAATGCTTCATTGCCTATTCTTGCTGCCGTTGGCGGAATGCTCGTTCCTGCTGTTATTTTTACTATTTTCAATTCGGGAACTGAATATAGCAATGGCTGGGGAATTCCGATGGCTACAGATATTGCTTTTTCATTGGCTATTATTTCAATGTTGGGAAGTAAAATCCCGAATTCTATTAAAATTTTTCTTGCTGCATTGGCTATCGTAGATGATCTTGGAGCTATTTTGGTGATTGCTATTTTTTATACAGATCAAATTCATTGGATGTATCTTCTTCTTTCTTTGGGAGTTACAGTTCTTTTATTTTTATTGAATTTCTTAAAAGTTACTAAACTTATCTTTTATATCATTCCTGGATTATTTTTATGGAATTTCCTTCATCATTCAGGAATTCATGCAACAATTGCGGGTGTTTTATTGGCTTTTTCTATTCCTACCAATGTTTCTAATGTAAAAATTTCACCATTAGAAAAATTGGAACATCAACTACATTTGCCTGTAAGCTTTTTCATCATGCCAATTTTTGCTTTAGCCAATACCAATATAACTTTCAACAGTTCTATGGTTGAAGGCTTAACAAGTACGCTTGGATTGGGAATTATTTTAGGCTTGATATTAGGCAAATTAGTTGGAATCAACCTATTTTCATTTATCGCCATTAAACTAAAAATAAGCTCATTACCACAAAATAGTTCGTGGTTTCAAATGCTCGGTGTAGGATTGTTAGCAGGAATTGGCTTCACAATGTCAATTTTTATTGCACTATTATCATTTAAAGATCAAATTGAAATTCAGGACGAAGCGAAATTTGCGATTTTAATCGCTTCTTTCTTAGCCGCAATTTTAGGATATATTATTTTGAATATCAGTTCTAAAAAGCAAATTGAAATTTCAGATTAATTTTTTACGACCGTCCATTTTCCTTGTAAAGCTCCCATTTTCCAGGTTCCGGATTTGGTTTCTAAACTTCCATATAAAAGAAATCCAGATGGCGACGGGCTCATGGTAGATATTGCACCGCTCCCTCCACCTTGCATTGAGGTATAAAAAGTTTCTTCAAACTCCATAGATTTTCTTACGCCTTCAATCCCGCCTTTTTCACCTACATTTAAGACAAGCGTTCCACTTTGATCGCCTGTATAAGTTCCTACCCATTTTCCTTTGTAAGGAGTTACATAATTATCTTCTTGTCTATTGCGTTCGATCTCATCACAAGAAAATAAAAAATTTAAAGTAAGCAGAATTGTCAATATCTTAATTGTTTTCATCATGGTTTAGTTAATTTTTCATTGGATTATTTTTCAAAATCAGGCTTTAAATCTTCATTAGATTCTTCTCTTTTAATTTCATCAGACAGTAATTTTTCGATTCTCAGTTTTCTGATCGCCATATTCAATTCGTTTCCGAAAAGAAGAAGATAAACATTTACATTTACCCAAACCATCAACAAAATCATACTTCCAATTGACCCGTACAACACATTATATCTTGCAATATTCTTAACATAAATCGCAAAACCATAAGTGGTTACCACAAACAAAACGGTCGTAAGAACAGCTCCCGGAACCGCCTGTCTGAATCTCGCAATCTTTACCGTCCCAAGCCAGTAAAAAAGTGCCAAAAGTATAAAATAAAACAATGGAAAGGAAACGAACCCGATAATTTTTGAGAGATTATCTACCAGCCAGGAAATGTCATAATTCGGCGTAAAAAGCTTTAAAACAACCTCTGAATAATAAACACCAAAAAGCGCTAAAAATACAATAGTTATAAACCCGATGGTAATAAAAAAAGAAAGAATAAATTCCTTTACATCACTTAGTTTTTCTTCAGAATTTTCATTAAAACCGTTGATTAAAGAAAAAGTACCGTTGGTTGCAAAAACTAAAGCAATAATGATGGTTAAATTGCTTATTCCCTTCATATTAGGGATAATATTGTTCTGAATATACCCTCTCACTTCCGTTTCCATATTGGCCGGAAAAACATTATGAATTAAAACCTCAAAAATATAGAATTGCAACTTATCATAATGCGGCATATAAGGTAAAACTGACAATAAAAACAGCAAAAAGGGAAATAAACTTAATGTAAAACTCCACGAAATACTTCCCGCTTTTCGCCCTATTTTGCCTTTGAAAATTCCTGTAATATAGATCTGGAACATTTGCCAAAGCGATATCCCCAATACCGGAATATGAATATCATCAAAGAATTTCTGAACTTTTATGACAAAACCAGGAATTTTTATACGCATACTTTTTCAATTAAAAATTTAAAGCTTTATCTATCTTATCAAAATTTTTATTCATCAATTTCGGAGCAGTAAATCTAAAACCAATCCCAATTCTGAACAACCATTGTGTGCTGGAATAAAAATTTTCATTAGAACTATTCACCCAATTCAGCTGAGCTCCGCCACCGAAAAACCAGTTTCCGTTGTCATACCCAACCCGCGCATTGGAGTAAAATCCGATATTAAACTCGTGAAGATCATCTTCATCTATCAATTTCGAATAATAGGCTTCAGGATAGGCTTCTGCAATCACATACCAATTACCCTTTATCGTTTTTTGCACTCCACCACCCGTTCGCAAGGCAATTCTAAAGTCTTTACTTTTCGAATTATCTACATCATCGTCGTTAAAATTTGCGCCTTGATAAATAGCACGGTTGGTATCACTTAAAGTATTATATTGATAAAACAAACCTGTACTCACCACAAAAACATCTTTTAAAGGTTTGTAAGTCATATTGGTAAAACTACGATAATCAACCTTATTTCCAAACCACAAATAGCTCGTTTCACCTCTGTAAGAACGATATTTCGCATCCGGAAACTGCAAATAGCCTTCCTCATTATAATCTGATCCGTAGAGAAGTCTCATAAAATCTTTGGTATCCTGAAAGTACAATCCTTTCACTTCACTATAATAAAGAAATTGTCTGATTTTAGGTGCTACAAAAAAAGAAAATCCTAAATTAAAATATTGGGTTTTCCCTTTTTCGGCATCATCTCTGTTGATTTTGGTAAGTTTGGGTGCAAAGGAAAAAGTGACATCAATCCATCGATAGCGCAGGAAAAATTCAGTATAAAAAGCATCATTTGGCCTTAAACGAAAGACTTTATCTTCATAAAGAAGTCCGAAAGAATCATCAATATAGCTCAATCCGGCAATTAATGAAATTTTATTTTTATCATCTTCCACATATTTTTTTATTTTAACAGAATCTTCATTAACATCCTTACTGTAAGACATTAATGAAAAAACTAAAAATATGATGGAGAGTAATTTTGTTTTCATCCGATTGGTGCAGATTACAAAAGTACTGAAATTTTTAAAATTCGAACATTCTTAAAACTCTACAGATTATGAAATTCTTCAATTAATGAATACCTTTGCCGCCTAATTTATTTTAAAGCGTAAACATGCAGATCAACTTGCTTTGTATTGGTAAAACAGATGATAAAGAAATTACTTCTTTAATTAATTATTATTTAAAACGTCTTCCCAAACACTGGAATTTCGAAATTATTGAAATCCCAGATGTAAAAAATGCGAAAAATCTTACGCCCGATCTTTTAAAGAAAGAAGAAACAAAATTATTTTCAAACCATATCGATAAGAATGATCTGGTTGTTATTCTAGATGAAAAAGGAAAACAGTTTACCAGCCGCGAGTTTTCGCAAAAAATACATAACTGGATGAATTCTTCAGTGAAAAAAATTCACATCCTGATTGGTGGCGCTTACGGTTTTTCAGAGGAAATGTACAACAGAGCCAACGAAAAAATGTCATTATCTAAAATGACATTTACGCACCAGATGATCCGGTTGTTTATCGTTGAACAGTTGTATCGCGCCGACCAGATTTTACAGGGAAAACCTTATCACAACGACTAAAGTTAGTTTATTTCTTTAAACCAATCTGTCTTTTCGCTTCTCCCACCACAAAAGCCACGGAATTCGCAATATTAAAACTTCGGATTAATTTTGACATCGGAATGGTTAAATGATTTTCGAATCGTGCTAAAACCTCATTGCTTAATCCTACGCTTTCTTTGCCGAACACCAGCCAATCGCCGTCCTGAAATTCTGTTTCCAGATAAGATTTTTCGGCATGAGAACTCATTAAGAAAACACGGGAAAGATCAGGAATTTGCTGAATCCATTCATCAACATTGGCATATTCGGTTACGTTCAAATGTACCCAATAATCCAGTCCGGAACGTTTTAAATTTTTATCATTAATCACAAATCCAAAAGGATGAACGAGATGCAATTTGCTTTCTGTGCCAACACATAATCTTCCGATATTTCCGGTATTATTAGGGATTTCGGGCTCTACAAGAACGATATTTAACATGATATTTTTAATAGCTTCCCCTTAAAGAGAAACCGTTGAAATGATTAATTTTATTTAACTGTTGAAGTGGGGCATTTTGTATAATATTCCGCTAAAACCACTTTTTCATATCCCAAAGAAACAGCTTTATCAAGATTTACACAAGCTTCTTTAGGTTTAGCTGTATCAAACAAAATCAAAGCTTTTGTCACATACGATTGCGGAAATTTTGCATCAATAGAAATGGCTTTATTAATATCAGCCAACGCTTCTTTAGATTTTTTCATTTTCAGATAAACATCTGCTCTTCCGTTGTATAAAAGAGATTCAGGCTTTTCAGAAATCAATTGATTATAATCTTTCAAAGCACCTTCCAAATCTCCGTTATTCTTTTTTAAAGTCGCTAAACCTGTTTTTGCAAAAATATTATCCGGTGCAAAACTTAGAATCTGATTTAAATCTTTTATCGCCAGCTCCTTTTTACCTTGCCCGTCATAAATTTTAGACCGAGTAAGATATAAGTCTACATTTTCAGGATCTACCTGAAGTCCTTTTTCGACATATTCAAGTGCTTTTACTTTATTTCCTTTTTGGCTGTGTAATGAAGCCAAATTAGCATAAACCGGAGCCGATAAAGGATTGGCAATTAAAGCAGATTCATAAGATTTCAATGCCAAAGCAGATTTTCCCAATCTTCGCTGCGAAGTTCCAAGATAATTCAAATATTCAGATTGAAATTTCTGAATTTGCTCTTTCTCGGCTAATTTAGAATATTGCTCTTCAGCACATTTATAATCTGCCTTTTTGAAGCATTCTTCAGCCTTTGCTTTATCCTGAGCGTAAAAATTTAATGAGAAAAGCCCGAAAGCTAAGAGTAGTAAATGTTTTTTCATGGGTTTATATTTTGTTTGTTGATGACTTTTTTTGCGAGTGCACCAAATATCACCCCCAATAAAGTTCCAACAAACGCCCCCACCAAAATATCTACCGGGAAATGCACTCCTAAATATATACGGCTGTATGACACAATTGCCGCCCACGCAAATATAGTATAAGGAAACCATCTAAGCTTCTTTCTCAGCAAAATTGTTAGATAAGTCGCCAATAAAAAAGTATTAGAAGCATGTGCAGAATAAAAACCATACTGCCCGCCGCATTTTACGATTCTCATGTGGTGTTCTAAGGTAGGATCGTGACAAGGTCTTAACCTCGCAACGCCAAATTTGAAAACACTTGCCAACTGATCAGAAACAGTAACAGCAATCCCAACGAAAATTAATATGAAAACTAATGATCTTAGTTTATAATTTTTAAATAAAAAATAACAGAAAATAATGTAAAGCGGAACCCAGATCCACGTACTGGAAATCATCATCCAAAACTGGTCAAACGAATTATCTCCCAAATTATTGAGAAACAAAAAGACCTTTTTATCTTCCTGAATAATTTCCTCCATCTTATCTGCTTACAGGCCCTTCATACGAATCGTCGTCTGCAGGTTTTGGTTTTGGAGGTTCGTTAGAAGCCTGTTGCGGTTCTGTAAGAATATCTTTTTGGATATCTTTCATCGGGTTGAAATCTTTCGCCGCATCTTTTACCTTCTCGATTTCGCGCTTTATTTCAGAGACAGGATTATCTGTTTCTTTCATAATTTCCGTTTTAATATCTTCTACGGCACCACGCATTTTTCTTACACCTGCGCCTAAGTCACGTGCAATTTGTGGAAGTTTATCCGGGCCGAATAATACAACGATTGCCACAGCAATCAGTGCCATTTCTCCAATACTTAATTCCATGCTGTAAAATTACGAAACATTATACACATACAATACGATTGTTTTATATTTTAAACAAATTTTAAGATATGTGAAGGGAGACGTCAGTTTATGGTTAGTGGTTGATAGTTGTTGGTTTATGGATTTTAGTTATTCGTAATTTTAATCATTAGTGATATGCTGTTTTAATTTTTGAAGCTATTTCCTGCTTTCACTCATACTCCTCACCCCAAACTTTCCATCGCTCGCCACTCCTAAATCCCTCCCACTCCCAAACTCTCCAACCCAGTTGCGGGGTAACCGTTCAATCTGGGCTAGGCGGCGGTTTGTTATTCATTATTTGTCAATATTACAAAATATTAATTCACAATATTTAGATTTATAAAACAATTTTATTATCTTTAAGACACCAACACTTAAAAAATTTAACTATGAAAAAATGGCTAACCTCAGGTAAGGTTTTTGCTTTTGCAATGGCATTACTGCTTACCAGCTGTCAAAACGAAGACAGCGAAATTCAAAATCAGGAAAATACAGCTCAAAAAGTCTCCATTACTGATTTGAAAAAAGAAACAACAGCTTCCAATTCGGCTTTACCGGAAATTGTTCAAACTCAGATCAACGATTCCAAAGCTAATCTCGAAAAGTATTTGAAAAATGATCTTCAAATCACAGGAATTTCCGCTTTAGGAAAAATTTCAACACAAAAAGGATTAGAAATTTCACAGGAGCTTATTTCAGAAAAAAGCACTTTTATTGCTTCCGGAAATATTTTAGAACCTGAAAAATTAAAAATTGGAACCATTGGAACCATTGGAACTTTAAGTTCAGGAGACGAACTGACAACCACTCAAACTGAACTTAAAAATTTAGTAGGAAAAGAAATCACTCTAAATTCTGATGTTCTTGAAATTTCATGGAATTACAAAGGAAATACTTTCACCACACTTTGTTTCTACAACGAATCCGGAATTATCTGGGACAATGTTTTAGGCGGATTGGTGATGATCGATACAAGAGGAAACGAAGAAAAATCAAATAGCAGTCAGGCAAAAGTTTCATCGACTTGGTATAAACAATGGTGGACGGCAAATTGGCTTTGGGGCTCTAAACGTGGGGAAATCGGATATAAAATTACGATTTATTACACCGGCTCATCGGTATCTAATGTTGATGTAAGCGATTGGGGAAGCATCAGCCTCGGAAAAGCAAAAAGTGAAAGCAAAGTAACGAAAAAAACTGGCGCCTACGGGCAATGCAGATATGCTTTGGGACTTTGTACTCCAACAGGTTCATTAAGCTTTAATTCAAGCAATTTTTCGGTATCCTTCTCAGGATTGGGAAGCAACATCGTAAGCAACGGAACGAAATCACTTTATCCATAATAACTCTTTCTTTCAATGCAATGCAAACGGCGAATCAAAATTTGATTCGCCGTTTTTTATTATTTTATTTGAAATTGAATTCCATTTATAGATTTTTTACTTTTAGCGCAAAGCATACAAAGATTTTCTAAATACTAACTGTTTTTAAGTTACACAAAGTCGTTTCACTTATAAAAGCTCACAAAAAACCTTCAAAATCATTTCAAATGATATACAATCTATTTAATCTTCTTTTTCTGAAAAGCCATATAGGTAATCACCACACTTACCGCCATTAAGATAAACGCTAGGAAAAATGGTGCTCCTGAAAATTTGAACGGTGCATCATCATGCGTGAAAAAGTAAAATAAATTCGTCATCATCGGAGGTCCGATAATTGAAGTGGCACTCATTAAACTCGTTAATGCTCCTTGTAATTCTCCTTGCTCGTTGGAAGGAACACTTTTCGTGATCACCGATTGAAGTGCAGGACCACAAATTCCGCCTAAACAATAAGGGATAAGGAAGGCAAACATCATCCAGCCCTGAGTTGCAAATGCGAATAATAACATCCCGATGGCATATAAAGTTAATCCGTAATAAATACTTTTTTGTTCCCCGAATTTTGGCGTCGTCCAACGAATTAATCCACCTTGAACCAAACCTACTAATAAACCGACAACTCCCAGAGAAATCCCTACCATTCTTTCATCCCATTTGAATTCATACATCGTGAAGAAACTCCAGTTGCTTTGAACAGCGTGCCCCGCGATGTAGATTAATATTAATGAAACAATTAAACCTGAAATTTCAGGGTGTTTTCCTAAAAATTTAAATGATCCAATGGGGTTTGCTCTTTTCCAGTTGAATTCTCTTCTTTTATCTTTATCTAAACTTTCAGGAAGGATGAAATACCCGTAAAGGAAATTTAACAAACATAAAACTGCCGCCGCATAAAAAGGAACTCGTGCTCCATAATGTCCTAAAACTCCACCCAAAACAGGCCCGATTATGAAACCTAAACCGAAGGCAGCGCCAATCAATCCGAAGTTCTTTGCGCGGTCTTCATCTGTGGAAATATCGGCAATGTAAGCACTGGCTGTGGTGACACTTGCTCCTGTAATTCCAGCAATGACTCTTCCAAGAAACAGCCACAGAATGGTTGGTGCCAAAGCGAGTAAAATATAATCGATTGCGAAACCGAACAATGAGATCAGAATAATTGGTCTTCGTCCGTATTTATCACTCAGATTTCCGACAACCGGAGAGAAGATAAACTGTGTGAATGCATAGGCAAAACCCAGCCAGCCGCCATATTTTGCAGCTTCACTTATGTCCGCATGAATCAGTTCCTCGATCAATTTCGGAACCACCGGAATGATGATTCCCCATCCCGTAATGTCAATCAATAACGTAATAAAAATGAAGCTCATCGCAGCTTTCTTCTTCGAATTTTCCATAATGCTGCAAAAATAATCAAATTGTGAAAAATAATGATTCTAAATTGGTTTTTGTTTTTGGTTGGTCGTTTTTAGTTGATGGTTGATGGTTTTTTAATTATGGTTTTTATTTTGGGGAATCTTCATTCTGAGCGCGAAGTAGTCGAAGGATTTTTATTTGGATTGAAAGTATTGATTTTTCAATAAATTTTTTAAATGATTGACGACTTCCCTAGCCCTGATTGCAGCATTTGTTTGAGCTCATTTCTTTTAAGGATTCGGCTCGGCGGCGAAGCCGCCGAGCCGAATCCTTAAAAGAAATAGCGAGTGCGGAAAGCAGGAAAAAGCTTCTAAAAAATATTTCATTAATAGTAAACAATTATAAACTTTTGAGCACGAAAAAAGCCTTTCAAATTGAAAGGCTTTTTCTTATTTATTGTAGTATAAATTATTTTGAAGCAAGTACTTCTTTGTTGGAAGTCGTTTTACCGTGAACTTCGTCTTCTTTTCCGGTCTTCAGGAAGTCATAGGCAATTGCCGATGCAATGAAGATGGATGAATATGTACCGAAACCGATACCTACTAATAGAGCAAACATAAATCCTCTTAGGTTATCTCCACCGAAAATGAAGATCGCCAAGATTACTAAAATAGTAGTAAATGAAGTGTTGAATGTTCTACCTAATGTACTTGAAATAGAGTCATCGAATAAACCAGCTAGTGTTAATGATTTTTTCTCTCTCAAATATTCTCTAATTCTGTCGAAGATAATTACCGTATCGTTTATTGAATATCCTAATACCGTAAGGATTGCAGCGATAAAATCCTGGTTGATCTCCATGTTGAATGGCATGTACTTGTGAAGCAATGAATACGCTCCCAAAATGATCACCGCATCGTGGAACAATGCCGCAACCGCACCAAGAGAGAACTGCCATTTTCTAAATCTTACTAAAATATAGATGAATATACCTGCCAAAGCAGCAACTACAGCTAAAGTACCGTGTAATTTGATATCATCAGCAACGGTAGGACCTACTTTTTCAGAAGAGATAATTCCTGCGTGATCTTTGTCTGCAGATTTGAAATCCTGAATTGTGATCCCAGCTGGCAGCTGAGTTTTTAATCCTTCAAATAATTTTTGCTCAACAGTTTGATCCGCTTTTAATGATTCGTCATCAATAAGGTAATCTGTGGAGATTTTCAATTGTCTGTCGTTTCCGAAAGTTTTAGCTTCAACAGAAGAGTTTTTACCGTCTTCAGTCTGGAACATTTTAATCAAATTAGCTTCAACATCTTCAGCGTTTACATCTTTATCAAATCTTACCACATAGTTTCTACCACCGGTAAAATCGATACCGTATTTGAAACCGTGAGTGAAGATTGAACCGATACAAACTAACGTAAGAACCGCAGAAATAATGTATGCATATTTTCTTTTTCCAATGAAATCGATCCAAGTATTTCTGAATAAGTTTTTCGTTGGAGCCGTCCAAACAGAAAGTCCTTTTCCTTTTTCTAGTCTGTGGAAGATCATTACTCTCGAAAGAAGGATTGACGTGAATAGAGTCATTACCGCTCCGATCAATAACGTCAATGCGAAACCTTTGATAGGTCCTGTTCCGAAGAAGAATAATACAACCGCCGTTAAGATCATTGTTAAGTGACCATCGATGATCGCGTTCAATGCATGTTTGAAACCATCTTTGTATGCTTCAAGAATGCTTTTACCCGCAAATAATTCTTCTTTTGTTCTTTCGTAAATGATAACGTTCGTATCCACCGCCATGGCCATAGAAAGTACGATACCTGCGATACCCGGAAGCGTAAGAGTAAAGTCTCCAGAATCCATGATACCGAAAATATAGAATAAGTTTATGATCATTGCAATTACAGCGTATACTCCCGCACCACCGTAATAGAAAATGATATAAACAATAATGATTAAGAATGCAATCCCGAATGAAAGTACACCCGCATCAATAGATTCCTGCCCTAATGACGGACCTACCTGAGTAGCCTGAACAACTTTTGCACCTGCAGGTAATTTACCCGCTCCTAAAACGTCTACCAATTCTTTAGCTTCCTCCTGAGAGAAGTTACCAGAGATCTGAGTTCTACCGTTAGGAATAGCACCTACAACGTTCGGCGCTGTGTATACTCTGTTATCAAGTGTTACAGCAACTGGTTTTCCCACGTTTTTCTCCGTTAAAGTTTTCCAGTCTTTGGCACCTTTAGAATCCATCTGCATGTCTACCACCACTCTGCTCAACTCGTCATAGCTGATGTTTGCAGTTTCTACAGCACCATCCACAGGAGCCTTCTGGTTGATGTTACCTCTGATAGCATACAATACTAAGCTTTCGCTGTCTGTAGCCTCAGGCTTGTAACCCCACATAAACTGAGTATATTTAATGTTTGCAGGACGCAAAGACTGAGCAATTTTGCTGTTCAAGATTTTGTTAACAGCAGCTGTATCAGATAATTTTACGTTTGCAACACCATTAGTTCTTAATTTGTCTAGGTTAAGAAGATTCATGAAGTTTGTATTCTTCGCAACTCCCATAGAATCACCTTTTGCAGAAACCATTGTAGTTAATGACTGGAAATAAGGAGCGATTTCAGGAACCTGCTGTACTTCCCAGAACTGAAGTTTTGCAGAAGTCTGAAGCATTTTCTTCACCTTATCGATATCTTTCATACCAGGCATTTCTACAGAAATTCTAGCCGTACCAGGTACTCTCTGAACATTTGGCTGCACAGCACCCATTTTATCGATTCTCGTTCTGATAACCTCGAAAGCTGTACCTACAGAAAGATCAATTCTTCTTTTTACGATGCTTTTTACCTGCTCGTCTGAAGTATTGTATTTAATTTCTGAAAGATTCGTATTTCCGAAAAGCTCAGGATCAGCAAGTTTCAGGTTGGTACCTTTCGCTTTGTTGATCGCATCGAATTGATCAAAGAAATTATCGATGTAAGATTTTGTAGAATTTTTCTGAACTTCATCGGTCTTTTTCAAAGCTTCGATCAAGATAGGGTTGGTAGAATAATTGGTTAAATCATTCACCAAGTCTCTCTGGTTGATCTCCAAAAGAACGTTGATTCCCCCTTTCAAGTCCAAACCAAGTTTCATTTCCTTGTCTTTGGCTTTAGAGTAATAAAGTTTAGTAAATCCTAAATTCAAAGTATCCTTAGAAAGCTTTAAAATTTCTTTCTGGTACTTCTCCGGATTGTCTCCTGCAATAGCAGTCGCCTGCTTTTCAATTTTGCTGGCGTACCATGTTGGTAATAGCTCATTTAAGCAAATTAACCCTAGTACAATAGCAACAATTGTAATAAGTCCTTTTCCTTGCATTTTGTTATAACTACGTTAAATTAAGTCGGCAAATATAATCATTTTATTGAATTTTATGAATTATTAACAACAGAAATCGTTTATTTTCAGATATATCGGCGATCTCATTTACATTAAACATTTATTAATGATTGTTATGAATTTTAATTAATAATTCAATAGCGATTGGTATAAAATTTTCATTTATAAATTCAACACACTAAATATCAAAATATTATGAAAAAACTACTTTTTTGCGTAAGTATTTTTTCTTCTTTTATCGTTAATGCACAAAGTATTAATTTGGAAGAATTTGCTACCGGGCTTACCGCACCCGTTGAAATCACAAACGCCAACGACAGCCGATTGTTTGTCGTACAACAGAATGGAATGATCAAAATTATTCAGCCCAACGGAACGATAAATGCTACCAATTTTTTAAATATAAGCTCAAAAGTTCTTTATGGCGGCGAAAGAGGACTTTTAGGATTGGCGTTTCATCCGCAATACTCTACCAATGGGTATTTTTTTGTGTATTATAACAATACTGCAGGAAATATTATTGTGGCAAGATACACGGTAAGCGGAACCGATACTAATATTGCTGATCCCAATTCTGAAAAGATTTTATTGAATATTCCGAAACCCTTTGATAACCATAACGGAGGAAGCATTCATTTTGCTCCAGATGGCAATCTTTGGATTGTTACAGGTGATGGCGGAAGCGGCGGAGATCCGAATAACAATGCTCAAAACAAAAATTCTCTGCTCGGAAAAATGTTGAGAATTGATGTGAATACAGAAACAGCACCTTACAATATTCCGACAAGCAATCCTTTTGTAGGAACCGATGGCGCGGATGAAGTTTGGGCATACGGACTTCGAAATGCCTGGAAATGGTCGTTTGACCTAACAACAGGAAATGCTATGATTGCCGATGTTGGACAAGGGCAAATTGAAGAAATCAACAGAATGCCGCTTACCCAAGCAGGAATTAATTACGGATGGCGATGCTACGAAGGAAACAGCGATTATAATACATCGGGTTGCGCGACTCAATCTACAATGACTTTCCCTGTGGCAGTTTACGATCATTCCGGAGGAAAATGTTCCATTACGGGAGGTTATGTTTATAGAGGAATGCAAAATCCGGATTTAGTCGGGAAATATTTCTTTGCCGATTATTGTTCTACTCAAATAGGAATTATGAATACAGACAATTCTGTTGTCTGGACGCCTGCTTATTCCGGAAATAATTTTTCCACCTTTGGACAAGATTTCCAGAAAGAATTATATGTTGCCGCAGTGAATAACGGAAAAATTTACAAAATCACAACCAGTACGTTGGGAACTCAGGAAGTTAATAATTTGGATAACATCAGAATTTATCCGAATCCTGCATCTGAGGAAATTTTTATTGATGGAATTCCAAATAAAAAGATTACCGCAGAAATTTATACTACGGAAGGTAGAAAAGTTTGGGAAAATAACAAGGTAAAAGACGGACAGAGTTTAGATATTACAGATGTTCCTGCAGGAGTTTATTATATTAATTTAAAATCCGGGGAAATAAATTCTTATAGCCAGAAGTTGATTGTTAAGTAGCATTAAGTTTTACGCTTTGATACTTCTGTAAATTTAAAGTTAATTTATATTTTTTAACGCCAAGTTTAATGTAATCATCTTTAATTTTAAGTGAGCAAAGCAGGAATCAGCAAGTTGATTTTATGAAGCTCTAAGTTAAATGAATCTTAATACGATGATAAATAATTTATTTATTATCTAAAACTCGTTGTGCATTTTGATTTTGATTTGTTTTCGTCACTTCGAGTAGATTTTTGAAAAAAATCGTATCGAGAAGTTTGTAATTTTAAAGATGAATCTGTTCTCAATACATTTTTTCTCCACTTTGCTACGAAAAATACTCGAACTGACGCATCTAATACCAAACTTTTGCAAAATGCCCAACGGGTTACCTAACATAAAAAATTGGCTGATAAGCTAGCCCCGATCGCAGCATTTTTTTGAGCTCATTTATTTTAGTGATTCGGCTCGGCGGCGAAGCCGCCGAGCCGAATCACTAAAATAAATAGCGAGTGCGGAGAGCGGGAAATTGCTCCTAAAAAAATAGAACTTTTTAATCCGCCTAAATTCATTCATCTTAAAAATAAAAAAGCGATTCATTATTGAATCGCTTTTTATTTATATCGTCATGGAGAAAATCCTTGTTTCAGGTTTGTTTCTCATCATCCTTAAATCAAAAACCATGGCTACGTTTCTTGTAAACGCTCTTCCTTTTTCTGTAATTTTAATCTGATGACCGTTGATCTCCACCAATTCATCTTTTTCCATTTCCTGAAGCATTTCAAATGCATTTTCAAGCTCTGGGAAAGAATTTTCTATCTCAAAAGTGGTTTCAAGCTGACACATTAAATTTAAAATATGTCTTCGCACCGTTAAATCTTCATGATTCAGAATATGACCTTTCACCACCGGAATTTCACCTTCTTCTACCATTTTCTGATATTCCTCTACCGTTTTTACATTCTGAGCAAAAGCATACCATGAATCTGAAATCGCAGACATCCCCAAACCAACCATCAGTTGAGTGTTGCTGGAAGTATAACCCATGAAATTTCTGTGCAGTTTTTTCTGAATTAAAGATTGATACAAATCATCATGTTCCAAAGAAAAATGATCCATTCCAACCTCAATATACCCCAGATCTTCCAATAGTTTTTTACCATCTTCATACAAACGGCGCTTTTCTTCACCACTCGGAAGATCATTTTCATCAAAACCTCTTTGTCCGACTCCTTTTACCCACGGAACGTGAGCGTAAGAATAAAATGCCAGACGATCCGGTTTCAATTCCATTGTTTTGCGAATGGTATATTCCATCGCTTCCCAAGTCTGATGCGGAAGTCCGAAAACAAGGTCGTGGCTGATTCCTCTGTAACCAATCTCTTTTGCCCATTCTGTCACTCTTTGCACATTTTCAAAAGGCTGAATTCTGTTGATTGCCTTCTGAACTTTTGGATCATAATCCTGTACACCAAAGCTCACTCTTCTGAAACCAAGATCGTACAAAGTCTGAAGATGCTCTTTTGTTGTATTGTTTGGGTGACCTTCAAAAGAAAATTCCGGATGTTCGGCAATCTCAACCGTTTCAAAAATACCTGTCAGCATTTTTTTAAGGTTTTCAGGAGAGAAAAACGTAGGGGTTCCACCTCCCAAATGCAGTTCTTTCAATTTTGGTTTTTCATCAAAAAGCTGAAGGTACAATTGCCATTCTTTCAAAACACTCTCCAGATAAGGTGTTTCTACGCTATGCTGTTTTGTAATACGCTTGTGGCAGGCGCAAAATGTACACAACGCTTCACAGAAAGGTAAGTGAATATAAATAGAAATTCCTTCTTCTGCATTACTTTCATTAAAAGACCTGATCACGCTTTCTTTCCATCTTTCAGGAGAAAAACTACTTTCGTCCCAATAAGGAACGGTAGGATAAGACGTGTAACGAGGTCCCGGAATATTATATTTATCGATTAAAGAATTCATTAAAATTTTAAATTTTCTGGGAAATCCTAAAGTGAATTTCACAATGCAAAATTAACTATAACTTACCAATTTTAAATCATGAAATATATTAGGCTTTATCTATCATGTTTATTTTATAATCAATCTAAATACCTCTTCCGCAAAATTTTTGCCCAAATCGATATATCCGGCGCTATCATAATGCCAGGGATCGTTTCCGTAATTGTATTTCTTTGTAGAACGGACGATTGCCGCCTTTTTATCATTTTTAACAAATTTTTCCTGTGCGTATTGCACCAACTCTCCCATCGGCCATACTTTTCCGGCTTCACTTTTCCCTGAATCTGAAATTTTTCCGATCACCACAGGCAAATCATCGGTAAGCAAAGTAGCCCTCATCTGATTCATCAACACTTTTACATGATTGTAATAACGATTTGCAATTTCTTCATTATAGCTTGCATCGCCTTCTCCCTGCATCCAAAGAATTCCGGACGGAATAATCTCATCTTTTTGGCCATTTCCATCAATATCTGTTTCAGCTAAGGCATTTTTTACGGTTTTTAAAAAGTTATCATATTGATTGATTCCATTCTTTCCATTAAAATCAGCATCCCAGCAACCAAAACTTGCGGCTGCCAAACTATCAATGGAAGTGCCTTCTCGGGCATATTTTATCAAGGCAATTTTATCATTGGGAAAAAGCTCTTTCATTCTTTTGGCAAAAGATAATTCTAACCCAAATCTATCGGAAAGCGTGTTTATTTTTCCATCCGATTTAAAACCCGTTCCGTTTCCAGGTTTTAAAACGTCCCATTTTCCGACTCCGCCATTCGTTTCTCCGTCAGGCACTGAGTTTCCCTGAAAAATATAAACATCTTTAAAAGTTTTTAAATCATTCGGAAGGTCTTTATTATAGCCGAAACCATTCATATTGGATTGTCCAGCCAAAATAAAAACCCGAACTTTTTGAGTATAAAATAAAGTAGGAAGTAATAAAAGGAAGAATATTTTTAAGTTTTTCATGGAGAAAATTTAGTGAAAATTAATTTAAGGAGAATCTTTATTTCTTGAATATTAAACGAACATTCCGTCAGACCGAGTAGTGCAGCGTATCGAGAACTTTATAGTGAAAGAATTTTTATTTAATCATAAGGTTCTCTATACATTTTTATTCGCTACGCTGCACTACTCGAACTGACGGAACGTGTATTTAAATTCAGACAAAAATTTAAAACTTCAATTTCAAAACAACAATTCTATCTTTTCCTGCAACAACAACTGTGTTTTCATCAACCCATTCGCATGTAAAAAGACTCTTTTCTTCGGATATTTTTGTCCAAGTCTTTCCGTAGTCGTTGGAAAATTCAATATTTTTCGATCCAACCGCAATTATATCCTTTCCTTTACTATTAGGTCTTATTTTTACGCAAGATTTATAACCTCCATTCTTACCGGAAGCCTGGATTTCCCAATTCTCACCTCCATTATTAGTGGTAGCAATATTGTTTTCGTTATCTTCAGGATTCATATAATTTCCGCCTACTGCAACACCAAAATTTTCATCTAAAAAATCAATTGAAAAAATCCCGGTAGAATAGCCGGTTTCCAATCCAGTATAAAACTGCTCAATAATATTGTCTTTTATATTTAATCTTAAGATTTTCCATGAGGTAGCAACCCAAATCCAATTGTCAAAAGCACTAATATTGGTATTGCTTCCCGCAAAAGCACCTTCTCCTTTTCTCAGTAAAAGTTTATCATATAATTCAGAATTAAAGTGCTTTTTGTTGTAATCGAATTTAATAAATTTAAGTTTAAGATTATTATCAGGATCACTATAGGTATAGAATTTTTGTTTATGAGAGATTAATGCATCATAAAAAGCAGTTTTTGCTGTATCTTTAAATATAACTTCGCATTTTAAGCTCTTTTTATCAATCTTAAAAAATTCTGCAGGACTCTCTACATTAATGGTGTAAAAGTTTTTTTTATCCTGAGCCAACGTTCGGAATTGAAGTTTTTTTTGTGAAAGTTCAATCTGTTTTTGATTACTAGGATTTTTTAAATCCACAAAACCAAATTTGGAATCTGTTCCGCTGTACCAAACCTTATTGTCATATAATTCAATAGCACGAATGCTTATTTTATCATTAAAAATAGTGGTAAAACTTTCTATTTTCTGGGAAAAGGCAAGCGTTCCCGTACAAGCCAATAAAACTAAAAGTAATTTTTTCATAGATAGCAAAAATAAAAAACCCGCCGAAGCGGGTTGATATATTAATCATTATTCTGATATTTTTCAGGATTGTTTAGCTTACTGTGTGATTTTCCATACATAAAATACACCAGTCCTCCAAGGAATAACCAGCACGCAGAAAGCTCTAATGCGTGAGCGCTTAGGTTAAAAATTAAATATACATTAATGATTACACCCAATGCCACTACGATTTTGTAAGCAGGCACTTTGAATGGTCTAGCAAGATCCGGCTGTCTTTTTCTCATTACCCAAACCGCGATACAAACCAATGTAAAGGCAAATAAAGTTCCGAAACTCGTCATATCCGCCAATGTAGAAATTGGTGTAAATGCTGCTATAAATGCCACCACAACTCCTAATAAAATAATTCCTTTGTAAGGTGTTCTTGTTGTTGGGTGAAGTTCTCCAAAGAATTTAGGAATCAAACCGTCTTTTGCCATTCCGATGAAAATTCTTGATTGCCCCATCATCATGACCATTACTACAGAAATCAAACCTACTGTTGCAGCAATCGTTACGATATTACTAGCCCAGTGTTTTCCTGCAATTTCAAAAGCATACGCCACAGGTGCTTTAATCGCATCTGGGAATTTACCTTCAGGATTAAAGTCTGTATAATGCATCATTCCTGTTAAAACAAGAGATACACAAATATATAAAGCTGTACAGATCAACAATGATGTGATGATCGCAAAAGGAACATCTTTCTTAGGATTAATCGCTTCGCCTGCCTGTGTAGAAACGGCATCAAAACCAATATAAGCAAAGAAAATTGCCGCAGCTCCTGAAATAATTCCTTTAATTCCATACGCAGAAACCATCTCTCCTTCGGAGTTTTTAATTAAAGTTTCATCAGGAATAAATGGCTTCCAGTTTTTTACACCTTCTGCCGCAGTGTACATTTCAGGACTTGAAAATATGATATAACCACCAGCAATCACAACAAATACAACTGCCGTAGTTTTTAGCAATACAATTAAATTATTAGCTCCTGCAGCTTCTTTAGTTCCTTTTACCAATAATGCAGTAATTAAAAGAACAAGAATGAAAGCTGGTAAATTCATTGAAAATCCGTCTCCTGTATAACTTGCCGGATCGGAAGTAAGATACGACGGGAGATGAACCCCGAAAATCTTGAGAAATTTGTTAAAATATCCCGACCAGCTCACGGAAACCGCCATACTGGCCATGGCATACTCTAAGATGAGACACCAACCCATTGCCCATGCAAAAATTTCTCCTACTGTTCCGTAAGCGTATGCGTAAGCAGAACCTTCTACCGGAATGATAGAAGCAAACTCCGCATAACATAACGCAGCAAAAACACAGGCAATACCTGCCACAATAAAAGAGATCGCCAATGCCGGCCCTGCGTGATAATAAGCTCCGGTACCTGTAAGTACAAAAATTCCTCCACCAATAATCGCTCCTACTCCAATTGCCGTTAAGCTCCATTTACCAAGGACTTTTTTCAGCTCGCTCTTTTTCATATCTGCCTCATAGGCACTTAGCGGCTTTTTAACCCAAATTTTAGACATGTTTTTTTATTTATTAAAGATTTACGAAAATATAAAAATTTTAGAAATCATATTGTTTATTGACAAACTTTCGTCATTTAATTTAAATACAAACGGTTAAAAAGCTGACTTACACATTATTTAAATCATTTTAAAATATGCGATTTTTTGCGTATTTTTGAACCCATGAATTTATACGATCTTTTCGTAAAACCCTACGAAGACTACAATTCTCTGGAGATTTTCCTAGAAGCATCTGCTGCTTTTTTCGGAATTCTGAGCGTATATTATTCAATTAAAAAAAATATCTGGGTTTACCCTACCGGGATCATTTCTACTCTACTTTATGTTTACATTCTTTTCAATTTTGGATTGTTTGGCGATTGTATGATTAATGTCTATTATACCATCATCAGCATCTATGGCTGGATCTTGTGGTCTAAAAATTCTGAGGATAATATTCATGTAGATGTAAAATGGGCAGAAAAAAAAGAATGGGTATATGGGATTTTACTTTTCATCATAAGTTTAATCTTAGTAACTGTAGTATATTATTTTAAACCATATATTGACAATCAATTTTCAATGAATGAGGTAAATCTTGGTCTTTATCATTTAGATCGGGCCAACTGGCTGGATGTGATCACCACTTCTACCTTTTTACTCGGCATGTGGCTAATGGCGAAAAGACGCATTGATAGTTGGATTTTCTGGATCATCGGAGATATTATCTGTATTCCGATGATGATTTATAAAGGTCTCGGGATCACTTCGGTTCAATATTTGGTATTTACTATAATGGCGATCTCAGGATACGCTAATTGGGAAAAAAGTTTTAAAGCAAAAAAAGTACAATAAAGTCATGAAAAATTTATTAAAAATAGCATTAAGTATATTCACTATCGCTAGTTTATCATCTTGTATCGCGTATTCTGACGGATATGCAAACACTGGCGGATATGGTGATCCTTATTATAACGACGGATATTATTATGCACCATCCGGATATTACGGAAACGGTGGATATTGGGGTAACGATGGATATTATTACAGAAACGACGTAAATTATTATTACGACAACGGTGTACCTTATTATTACTACAATTATAATAATTCAAGAAGAAAAGTATATGTAGAAAGAAGATCTACAGGGCAGGGACAGAATACGTACCAAGGAAGTTTCGGAAATTCAAATAACAATAATAACGGAAGAAATAATTCTGGAGGATTTAGAAATTCTAACTCTCAGGGAAATAACAACAGCGGCGGTTTCAGAAACTCAAATTCAAACTCGAATAATAGCGGATTTAGAAACCAACAGCAAAATAACAACCAGAGACAAAACAACAGCGGATTCAGAAATCAGCAGCAAAATACTCCGCAACCACAACAAAATAACAATAGTGGTTTCAGAAATACGAGTCCGCAGCCGCAGCAGAATAATTCTAACTCAGGAGGTTTTAGAAACAGTTCGCCAACAACACAGCAGAACAGCTCTTCTTCCTCATCAGGAACAGGTGGTTTCAGAAGATAATATAATCATTCTAAATAAGAAAACGAGCAGCTAACACTGTTCGTTTTTGTTTTTATTTAGTAATTTTGTAAGTTAATTTTTTAGTCAAATTAGAGAAAAAAAATATATGGAATTTTATAAATATCAAGGTACAGGAAACGATTTTGTAATGATAGATAATCGTTCCGGAGAATGGAATGACCTATCCATCGAAAATATTCAAAAACTTTGCGACCGACGTTTCGGAATTGGCGCAGACGGGCTTATTAAAATCAATCATGCAGAAGGTTATGATTTCGAGGTGGATTATTATAATTCTGACGGTTCTAAAAGTTTTTGCGGAAACGGTGCGCGTTGTTCAGTAGCTTTCGCTTTTTTCTTAGATATTTTTGAAGGTAAATGTAAATTTATCGCCATCGACGGAGAACATGATGCAGAAATACACAACGGAATCATTAAACTTAAAATGGGCGATGTAAATGCTATTTTAAATGATGGTGAAGATAAGGTGATGGATACAGGCTCGCCACACTACGTGAAATATGTTGAAGATATCGTAAACTACAACGTTTTTGCACACGGAAATGGCATCAGAAATTCTGAAAATTATAAAGAAAAAGGCATCAACGTGAATTTTGTTGAAAAAATTTCTGATGAAGAGATTTTCGTAAGAACCTATGAACGAGGCGTTGAAGACGAAACATACAGCTGCGGAACAGGAGTTACAGCTTCGGCTTTAACTTTTCTGCAAAATAACAATCTAATCTCTGTAAAAGTTAAAACGCTGGGCGGAAACTTAAAAGTGTATGCCGAAAAAAATGGAGAAAACTTCCAGAATATTTGGCTTGAAGGTCCGGCGAAGCAAGTTTTTAGAGGAAAGGTAGACCTTTTATAAAAATTTAGTAAACTTTTAATCAACATTTATGAAAAAAGCAATTCTCATCATCATTTTACTCGTTTTTGTAGTAGGAGGATTTTTTGGTTTGAGATTTTATAATAAATATTACGGCAACAACGTAGAAAATGACGGCTATGTTTTGATTCCGCATCAAGCGAATTTTAAACAAATTTTAGACTCTGTCGGAAAATATGTGAAAGATAAAGAATCTTTCGAAACGGTTGCTAAAATGAAAGATCTTGAACAGAATTTCAAACCGGGGCGTTATCATTTTCAAAAAGGATTGGGAAATACCAATTTGGTGAATATGATTAAAGCCGGAAACCAAAGCGAGAATAGCTTTAGAATTGGTGATTTTGGAGACATTTATCAGATGGTTGGTAAAGTCACTAAAAAAACAGAGCTGGATTCTTTAAAATTCGTGGATAATCTGAACAGTATTGCTGCCGAAAAAGGATATAAAAGTGCTGAAGATCTAAAAAAATATTTCTTCATCGATACCTATAACTTTTTCTGGACGGTAACGCCGAAAGAGTTTTTCAAGAAATTCGAAGATCAATATAATGATTTTTGGAATAGCGAAAGGAAAGCAAAAGAGCAACAATCGGGATTAACGAGAGATCAAATCTACGCGTTAGCTTCTATTGTTTACAAAGAATCTGGAGGGAAAAAAGATGAAATGAGAACCATTGCAGGATTGTATCTAAACCGTTACAGAAAAGGAATGAAACTTCAATCTGACCCGACGGTAATTTATGCCATCAATCAGCAAACCAACTTTAAAGAATCTATAAAAAGGGTTTTTTATAAACATTTGTCTACTCCATCGCCTTACAATACGTATGCAAACAAAGGAATTCCTCCGGGACCGATTTGTATCGTTGATAAAAACTCTGTAGATGCTGTGTTGAACGCGGAAAGCAATAATTACATCTTTATGTGTGCTGATCCTGCAAGATTCGGTTATCACAAATTTACGGCAAGTGCTGAGCAACATGCAATTAATGCAAAAGCGTATCAGGACTGGCTGAATTCAAAGAATATCAAATAGAAGAAAAATTTAACTTTAATTTAACAATATAACAATTAACATTTAGTCTTAAAAGACGACATATACATTACAAATACATAAACTATCGTAATATTTTGAAATTTAAACCTTTATTAAATTCACAATATTAGGAATAATACTTTCACGATTTTACACAAAAACAAATCTATGAATCAGACGGAAATTATTAACCTTTTCACAAAGAAAACTCTAGGGCTTACCTTTGTACTATCGGCGGCGGCATTTGCTTTTGGTCAGGAGAAAGTAGGCGTATCGGGATCGGTTGTCAATAAGAGCAATCAGCCTGTGCCTTACGCATCTGTGACGTTCAGTAATAAGGAAAACAAACTCTTCAGCGACGCAACGCTTACTGACGAAAAGGGACAATATAAACTAGATCTTGCACCGGGCAATTATGACATTACAGTAGAGGCTATTGATTACAAGAAAAGCCTTACCAACAAGCAAATTACGGCTGCAGGAAACATCGGAGCTCTATCTATTGAGCCTGAAGCAAGCGCTACCAATGTAAAAACTCAGGATATCCAGGGAGTTACCATTACAGTTCAGGCAACAAAGCCTTATAAAGTAGAGCTTGATAAAAAAACATACGATCCGTCTCAAGATATTGTAAGTAAAGGAGGAAATCTTCAGGATGTTTTAACGAACGTTCCATCGGTTTCTGTGGACACAGATGGTACTGTTTCCATGAGAGGAAGTAGCAATGTAAGATTCTTAATCAACGGAAAACCTTCCGCTTTACTGGGAATTGATGATGGTGCGAATGCTTTACAAAGTATTCCGGCTGATCAGATTGAAAGAATTGAAGTAATTACAAACCCTTCTTCAAAATTTGAAGCTTCGGGAACTGCCGGTATTTTAAATATTATCTTAAAGAAAAGCAAGAAAACAGGCTTTAATGGTAGCGTTATCGGAACTTTAGGATATCTTCCTCAAACCAATTTAAATGCTAATCTGAACTGGAGAAAAGGGAATTTCACTTGGTTTTTAAACGGTGGCGGTGGCTACAGAGAGTCTAAAAACACCAACAGATCTGATGACTATTTCACTAGTGCAGTAAAAGACAATGATCTTCTGACAAGAAATCAGGATACTGAAACTAAAAGTAAAAATAACAACTACAATGCTTCTGCAGGAATTGTATACGATATTTCTCCAAAAACATCAGTAAACGCATCAGGAACCGTAAGAACTTTTGATAATGAAAGTTTTGGAAATATAGATTACAAATACTCTTATTTTAAAGATCCTAATGCAACATCAAACAGATCAACACTTGGAACTAATAATAATTTAGCTTTTCAGGGAGATTTTGGTTTAGATCACAAATTTGACGATAAAGGTCAAAACTTATCCGTTTCTTTAAGCTTACAAAGAAGCAGATCATACAACGACACTGATATTAACGAGACAAGAAACGGAGCTTTTTCACTTAGAAACCTTGTTAACCAAAACACGATAAATAAATCTGTTATTGGTAAAGTTGATTATGAATTACCAATAGGTGAATATTCTAAATTAGAAGCGGGATACAGAATAGATATCAATACGAACGATTATAGTAACGACGTTAGAGAAAGCACAGCTACAACAGCGTTAGATTTCTTAAAACCATATACTTATGATGCAACTTATAAAGAAACTTTCAATGCTTTCTATCTACAATTTAAAAGTAAAATAGGTAGATTAGGGTATCAAGTTGGTGTAAGAGATGAGCTTTCTAATATTGATATTAATTATCAAAGTCTTGATCCTTCGCAAAATAAAATTATACCATCGAAAAATTATAATAATTTATTCCCTAGTGTTTATTTAAGCTATGAGTTCGCAAAAGATAATCAACTATTGGTAAATTATACAAGAAGAATAGACCGTCCGAGATCGTTCTTTATGATTCCTAATCCGAATTATAGTGATAACCAAAATATTTTTGACGGAAATATTAACCTGAACCCTTCTTATGTTGATTCATACGAATTTGGTTACAGCATTGCTAAAAAGAAATTCACGATTAATCCAACATTATATTACAGACATCAAACTGATGACACAAAAATGTTGGTTTATAATAAATTAGCAACTAATGCTGATGGTACTTTAGTAAATCCTCAACGTATTGAGTCTCATACAAAGCCTATTAATTTAGGAACTGATGATCGTTTTGGTTTAGACTTAAACTTTAACTGGGATGCTACGAACTGGTTAAAATTTTTAGGAAATGTTGATTTATTCGGATACAATACAAAAGGAAGTACTTTGTATGACACATTTGACGAAGATGGAAATCCTACACAAGCAGTAGCTAACTTTAATGGTAAAGGTTTCTCAACAAGAGCCAGATTAACATCTACTTTCAAAGTTGATAAAACTTTCAGCTTCCAGATTCAAGGATTCTATAGAGGAGGCCAGAAAACAGCTTATCAAGATAGAAAAGATATGTATGCTATCAACTTTGGAGCATCTAAAACAATTTGGAAAGGAGACGGAACGATCGCTTTCAATGTTCAGGATATCTTCAATACCAGAGCAATGAGATCTACAACATACACAGCAAACAGTGTAAGAGATTCTTACATGCAATGGCAACCAAGACAGTTTTCATTATCACTTACTTACAGATTTAAGCAAGGAGAAAAGATTGATCAACCTAAAAGGAAAAAAGACATCAACTCCAATGCTGCAGGAGACGATCAGCAAGGAGGCCCAATGTAATAAAACAAAAAATCCCGAAACAGATGTTTCGGGATTTTTTATGTTTTAAAATAAAGAAATTATTTAATTGTTTCAGACTTAGTAATTTTTCTGCTTTCTGCTTCAAAAATTCTCCTTCTCAGGTCGCTTGAAGAAAACCTGTGATCTCTTTTATTGTAGTAGATCTCAATTCCTTTTTCTTCACAATATTTTTTACCTGTAAAATCTCTGTCAAGATAATCGTCTCCGATGATTCTTACATCAATCACAAAAGACTTCAAGATATCCTCTAAATCTTCTTCCGTGTAATATGGAATGATTTCATCTACCGCATTTACCGCTTTCAACTGAATATATCTTTCAACGATAGTCTGCGTCGGTTTATTTTTCGTAGGACGGTCATGAGAAGGATCAATCTGCAGACCTACAATTAGATAATCGCAAATTGTTTTTGCTTCTTCCAACATCTTAATATGCCCTGCGTGTAATAAATCGAACGAGGAAAACGTAATGCCTATTCTTTCTGTTTTCATATAAGTATTTTTAAAATTTCGCCGTCATGAATGTTCTTTTAAATGGATAAAAGACCGGCGATTCTGGGAAAATATTTTTTAATTCTTGTTTATAATCTTCTTTAAATTTCTCTTTCAGATTTTCATCTGATAAATTTTCAATATAAGGAATCATTGCAGTACCCGAAGCCCAATTATAGATAGCTTCCGCATCTTCCATCACATGAGGAAATACCTTTTCGAACACAACAATATCGTTTCCTTTATTTTCGTACAAAATCTTTGCATAATCTTCAATCTTTAAAACAGTATATTCTCGTGTCCAAGAATGATATGCTGTTTTATAAGGCTCAGTCTCTGCTACTTTTCTAAGCAACTGATGAACAATAAATTCATGATTAGAAGGTATCTGAACAGCTAATTGCCCGCCCTTATTAATCTTACTTATAATTCTTGGAAATAATTCTTTATGATTACTACACCATTGAATTGCTGCATTAGAAATAATTAAATCAAAGGTATCATTTAAATTTAATTGTTCCTCAATATTTCGTTGAATAAAGCTTAAACGATTAGTTTCAAAATGCTTGGCTTTTTTCAGCATTTCAGCAGAGGAATCAATACCTAAAACTTTAGAATCCCTTAAATGATCCAGTAATTTTGAAGTCAGTTCTCCCGTTCCGCAACCTAAATCGATAACAGACATATTGTCTTTTACATCATCAACAAGATTCAACAAATCAAAAAACGGAGCTGAACGCTCATCTTTAAATTGAGCATAAATTTCCGGATTCCAAGCCATAATTTTATTTTATGAATTTCTGGATTTTAAATATTTCTGCCATTCCCAAGTAGTTCTCAAAGCATCTTCCAAGCTCGTTTCAGATTTCCATCCAAGCTCTTTTTCGGCCTTGTCTGCATTCGCATAAGCTACCGTAATATCACCTTCCCTTCTCGGACAAATCTGATAAGGAACTTCAACATTATTCGCCACTTCAAACGCTTTTACAACCTCCAAAACAGAAGATCCCTTCCCTGTTCCCAAGTTGTAAATATCAACAGTCGTTTCGTTTGATTGATTTTCAATTAATTTTTTTAAAGCTGCAACGTGAGCTTTAGCTAAATCAACTACATAAATATAATCACGAACAGCCGTTCCGTCAACCGTTGGGTAATCATCTCCCCAAATGCTCAGCTTTTCTCTGATGCCCGCAGCCGTTTGGGTAACGTAAGGTACTAAATTATTTGGAATTCCAATCGGTAATTCGCCTAATTTTGCCGACGGATGCGCCCCAATAGGATTGAAATATCTTAATAACGAAATTTTACGTTGATATGCTTTCGCAAAATCAATTAAAATCTCTTCGCCCATCTGTTTGGTCTTTCCGTAAACACTTTCCGGCATTTTCAACGGTGTATTTTCGTCAATTGGCATTGTATCTGCCTGTCCGTAAACCGTACAAGATGAACTGAAAATAAAATTCGAAATTCCTCTTTCTTTAAATTCCTGAAGAATATTGATTAATGAAAATAAATTATTCTCATAATAATCAACAGGCTTCACTTGGCTTTCACCAACTGCTTTTGACGCTGCAAAATTAATACAGCCTTCAATTTCATAAGCATCAAAAACCTGAGTCAGTAAATCTCTTCTCTTTAAATCAAAAGGATAAAAAGCAGGCTTCTTACCTGCAACTTCCTCAATATTTTTTAAGATGAATTTTTCTGAATTTGATAAATCATCAACAATAACAACGTCAAAATTGTTATTCAAAAGTTCTACAACGGTGTGAGAACCAATATATCCAAGCCCTCCTGTGACTAATATTGCCATGTTTATGTTTTTTTAGGACTTTGTCAAAGCTTTAAGTCTTTGACAAAGTTTTCATTTATTTCTTTTTTGTGACATTCGATAAAATTTTCACAATCACTAAACAATTCTAATACTTCACCACGCTGAATGCTGGTTTCATGATTAGAAATCACTGCAAGATAAGAGGAAAATTTGTAATTCTGAAAGTTTTTAGGATTTTGATGAATGTATATGATTAAATTTCTAAGATATTCCTCAGAATCAATAAGTATCCTTTTAAAAGGAGATTCGAAAAGCGGACCACTACGATGATATACTTTATTAAAAGCCTGTGTATAGCTACTGATCAGCTTCGCAATTGCTTTACTGAAAAAACAATATTCAGAATGTAAACCCAATTTCTTAAAGTCTTGAGAAGATTCAGTTTCTGTTTTAGGCTTTACGATAAAATGAAAATGATTAGGCATCAAACAATATGCATATACATCAAAATAAGGAAGTAAAAACAATTTAACCTTTCCAAGAAAATAATTAAAATTTTCATGATTTAAAAAGACTAATTTTGAATTTACACCTCTGTTGAAAATATGGTAAAATCGATCAACTTCTAATTGAGTTTCTCTTATTTTCATCTGTTTTTTTTGTGTTTTTTACTTTGTTAAACTTTGTCAAAGATTTTCAACTTTGACAAAGTCCCCAATAGTAATTATCCCATAAACTCCAATACAGCATCCGTAATATACTTCAACTGCTCTTCATCAAGCTCAGTATGCATCGGAAGAGAAATTACCTCATCCAAAAGCTTATCTGTATTTACAAAATCGGCATCATTACTTTCCTGATAGTAAGCTTTTTGTTTTCTTAAAGCTACCGGATAATAAATCATTGCCGGAATATCTTTTTCAGCTAAAAATTTCTGCAGATCATTACGCTTTCCGTTCAAAATTCTCAAAGTATATTGGTGGAAAACGTGTGTTGAGTTTTCGTCTCTTTTCGGAGTTAAAATATCTTTATGATTTGCAAAAGCTTCATCATAAAAATCAGCAGCTTTTCCTCTTGATTCGTTATACGTATCCAAATGAGGAAGTTTCTTTCTTAAAACTGCCGCCTGAACGCTGTCTAAACGAGAATTCACCCCAACTTCATCATGGTAATATCTTTCATACATTCCGTGGTTTACAATTCCTCTCAAACGGTGAGCAAGTTCATCATTATTCGTAAAAATTGCACCACCATCACCATAGCAGCCTAAGTTTTTAGACGGAAAAAAAGAAGTGGTACCAACTGTAGACATGGTTCCTGATTTTTTTACTGTTCCGTCTGGGAAAGTATAATCTGCACCAATAGCCTGTGCATTATCTTCAATAACGAATAAATTATTTTCTTCGGCAATTTTTAAAATTTCCTCCATATTGGCACATTGTCCGAAAATATGAACAGGAATAATTGCTTTTGTTTTTGGAGTAATCGCTTTTTTAATCGCTTCAGTAGAAATCGTAAATGTATCATAATCAACATCCACCAAAACAGACTTAAGTTTCAATAAATGAATAACTTCAACTGTTGCAGCAAATGTAAAATCTGCAGTGATTACCTCATCACCTTCCTGCAGATCCAAAGCCATCAAAGCAATTTGAAGAGCATCGGTACCATTTGCGCAAGGAATAACGTGCTTTACGTCTAAATAAGACTCCAATTCATTCTGGAAGGACTTTACTTCAGGGCCGTTAATAAAAGCCGCCGAATCCATTACATTTAAAACTGCATTATCTACATCATTCTTTATTTTGTAATACTGACTTTGTAAGTCAACCATCTGAATTTTTTTCATAAATAAATATTTGTGTAAAAATAGGGAATTTAAAATCCTTTTAAAAATTTTATTGATTTTGTTTTATCTTTATGCAAAAGAAAAATATGAAAAAACTTTTACTCTTTTGTCTTTTAACGGGTTATTCCACTTCTTTTGCGCAAACACAGCTGGTTTTTGTTTATTTTAATGATAAACCAAACAAGGCTGCGTTCTATGCCAACCCGCTTTCTGAGCTGTCTCAAAAATCCCTCAACAGACGTTCAACATTAGGAATTTCATTGAATGATCAGGATGCTCCGATTGAACAATCATACATTCAAAATATTCAGAATCTAGGTTTTACCGTAACAGATTATTCAAAATGGCTAAATGGAGTCGCTGTGAATGCAACCACTGCTCAAATTACCACCCTTCAATCTCAGCCTTATGTTCAGAGTGTTGAAAGTTTTGCCAAAAATTCTAATGGAGGAACCAAAATTGCACATCAAAATAAATGGCAGGAAACCTCAACTACCAATAAAATCCAAACCCTTTTTGATTACGGAAATGGTTCTGCACAAATTGATCAGATTAATTTAAGACCGTTACATCTGGCAGGTTATACAGGAACTGGCGTTACTATTGCCGTGATTGATGCCGGATTCCCAACTGTAGATACAGGTTCGGCATTTTCAAGAATCAGAAATAACAATCAGATCAAAGGCGGTTATGATTTCGTAGCTAAATCTTCCAATATCTACAATCCCACATTGCTTGACCATGGAACCGTTGTTTTAGGAGCAATTGGCGGTTATCTTGAAAATTCATTTGTGGGATCTGCGCCCGATGCCGACTTTTATTTGTACCGAAGCGAAAATGCTACTGTTGAAGTTCCAGAAGAAGAACTGTATTGGATTGAAGCTGCGGAAGAAGCCGACCGAAAGGGAGTTGATTTAATAACAACTTCATTAGGCTACTCTACTTTTGATGATTCGAGGTATAACTATACCTATTCTGATATGAATGGTACAAAATCATTTATCGCAAGAGCGGCAGAAATTGCAGTTAACAAAGGAATTTTCGTGCTAATTGCCGCAGGAAATTCGGGTGCTCAGCCGTGGCATTATATAACAACTCCGGCAGATAATACAAAAGTTTTTTCCATCGGTTCTGTAGATTCCAGCGGAAATCCTTCAGATTTTTCTTCTTTCGGACCGAATTCTTTAGGCATAATTAAACCCAACGGAAGCGTTCGAGGAAGTGCTGCGGCTACGGTAAATAATAATTCTCAGGTGTCAGTAAGCGGAACTTCTATTGCTACACCTATTGCAGCCGGTGGCGTTGCCTGTCTTCTTCAGGCTTTTTCTTCTATGAACAGAGATCAGATGAGAGCCAGATTACAGCAAACCGCTTCACTTTACCCAAATCATACCGATCAGATGGGTTACGGAATTCTTAATTTTGGAAATTTTTATAATGGTGTTTTAAATACTTCAGAATTAGTTAAAAAAGAAAAATTAAGCATTTTTCCGAATCCTGTTAAAAATATTTTAAATATAGCTTCCGAAAATGATATTATTTCCCTTAAAATTTATGATAATCTTGGAAGGTTTATTCTGAAAAGTAAAGATGAAAAATCTGTTAAGGTAGATTACTTCCAAAATGGAGTTTATTATTTGAAAGTTCAGACTAAAGATAAAATGTATTATGAAAAATTCATCAAGGAATAAATTGAAAAACCTCTCAAAATTGAGAGGTTTTATATTATATAAATATTTTTAAAACTCTAAATTATCAAAATCTTTAATTTCTGATAACATAATGGGCTTTCGGACAGGAATTTTACTCCATTTTTCTTCAAAAACCTCTTCACCACTTTCAGCATTTGGATCTGTATTCACTTTATCCTGCTTTTTTCCCGTTAAAAAATTAATACTTGTTTCGTTATTTACCACAGGGCCGTTATCATTACTTGCGTCATAGCCTATCAACTGAAAATCGGAATCTTTTGATCTAAAAGTATACTTCCAATAACCATATCTTCCGTGCGCATAGTGAACAAATAAATTTCCTTTTTCAACATATACCATTAATTCTGGAGCATAGTAAGCACCGCCCTCTTCATTTTCCGATGAAAAGCATTTGTCATTTTCAGTAACCAACTGATAATCTCCATTTTTCGTTTTCAAAAGAACGATAATTCCTCTGCGGTTTCTATCTAATTTTCCACGATATTCATCTTGAATAATTTCGCTTTTTTCTGTTCCTTTGATGATTAAAATACAGTCTTCAAGTCCGTCATTATTGAGATCACCGTTCACTTTTTCAAAAAGAACAAAGCCTTTCGGAATAAAACTATTGGGCTCCTTATTTGTTTTTACTGTTTCAACATGATCTTCTATTACCTTCTCTAAAGACAAAGCTTCGTTTTTTGCCGAAGAAGGCAGTTTATTTTCCTTTGAATCTTTACAGGCAACTGATAAAAATAATCCAGCCGCCACAAATGGTAAATACAGTAAGTTTCTCATATATAACTATTAAGCCGAATTCCTGCTCGCATTAATATTCCCAAACAGCGATCGCGTTACTAATTTTCCATATGCTTCCAGATCGCCTTCTCCTTTCTGAATTTTCATTAAAGCATATTGCTGAATACTTAGCAGCGGCAACACAATTCTCTCACGGATTTTCACCGATTTTCTGGAAAGCGGATCTTCTTCCTGAAGCATTTTAAAGCCAGTCAGTTCCAGCATAATTTCCTTTGACAAGGTATATTCATCAAATAAAACATTCCAAAACGCACCAAATTTCGGATTGTTTTTAATATAATACGTCAACGGAAAGTACGTTTTATTCATACTCATCATAGAGTTCAGAACTAATGTTTTAAAGAAGTCCGAACCTTTATATAGTTCTCTCACTTCATCAAATCTTCCCTGCTCTTTCAACTGCTGCATGGCAAATCCGAAACCGAAGAATCCCGGAACGTTCTGCTTCAGTTGTGACCAAGATCCCACAAACGGAATTGCCCTTAAATCTTCAAACTTCAACTCGCTGTCGCCACCACGTTTCGAAGGTCGGCTCCCGATATTTGTTTTTCCGTAATATTCCAGCGTACTCATTTCCTGCAAATAAGGAACAAACATCGGATGCGCCTTTAAATCCGAATATTTTTTATAACTGATCTCTGCCAATTCAATGATTAGCGCTCTTTCTTTTTCTGTTAAATCTTTCTTTGCATTTTTGAAAACATCATTTTCCACTCCGGCGGTCAACAACTGCTCGAAGTTATATTTTGCCTGTTCTTTATTTCCGAAAATACTGGTGATCGTTTGCCCTTGAATGGTTAATTCAATTTTATTATTGGCAATTGTTTTACCCTGAGAAGCATAGAAATCGTGGGTTTTGCCACCGCCTCTAGCGGGAGGTCCGCCTCTACCGTCGAAGAATACGACTTTAATTCCGTTCTGTTCAGAAAGCTGTGTTAAAACTTCCTTCGCTTTATAAATTTCCCAGTTGGCTTTCAGGTAACCTCCGTCTTTTGTTCCGTCCGAGAAACCTAGCATAATCGTCTGCTGATTTCCTCTTTTTGCTAAATGCTTTTTATAAACTGGATTCTGATAAAGCTCATTCATCACATTTTCAGCATTGGCAAGACCTTCCATCGTTTCGAAAAGCGGAACAATATCCATATTAATTTCTTCATCTTGATAGCCGCAAACCTTGAAAAATGCATACACATTCATCACGTCTTTCACCGCATCAGAATTAGAAATTATATAACGGTTCATTCCTCTCAAGCCATTCAATTGCTGGATTTCGGTGATCTGAGAAACCATTAACAATGTATCTTTTACTATATCTTCAAAATCATCAGGATTCACCTTATCTGAAATCTGAATTAACTGATTGAATTTTTCCTCATAGGTGGCATCAGAAGTTCCGTTAATTTTAGCAAAAACAACGTCAATCACTTTCTGATGAATTCTGCTGTCCTGGCGAACATCCAGTGTTGCAAAGTGCGTTCCGAAAATCTTCACACGGTCTCTGAAGTTAACCAAGGAATCAATAAATAGAGAATTGTGCTCTTCCACCAAAATCTTTTCGGCTTCATCAATTCTTTTGATAATATCTTCAGCTGTGATCTTTTCATTTCTGAAAATGGCACCATACAGTTCATCGCTCAGCTTTTTTAGAACATCAGAAACCCCTCTGAAACTGAGCCTTCTTCTGACTGTTTTCAGGTTATTATAATAGGCTTTTAAAATCGCTGAATGCAGCTCTTCAGCTACTCTTTTCGTAACATCTGCCGTCACAAAAGGATTTCCATCGCGGTCACCTCCCGGCCAGAATCCCAGCTGAATCACATCTTCATGCAGATGAAAATGATCGCTTCCGAATGTTGTTTTTATTTTGGTAAACAATTCGCCAATTGTGTCGTAATATACATATCTCAAATAATAGATAATGCTTAACGCCTCATCGATCGGAGTTGGTTTTTCTTTGTTTACAAACGGTGTTTTTCCCAATTGCTGCAAGAGCATATCGATACTTGTGATGGAATCTGTCGTGATCGCATTTCTGAGATCATGAAGAATTCTTTGTACAGAATTTGGATAAAACTGCGTCGGGTGAGCGGTGAAGACAATTTTGATCGCAAAATCTTTTAGTTTTTCACGCACTTTCTCCAGTTTATGATCCTGATGTGAACGTTCGAAAAGATTGGTTACCGTTCCGTTATCACTTTCAGAGTGAAGATTCGGGAAAGCCGCGTCTTCAATACTATCAAACAAAACCACCTGTCTTTCAATATATTGTATGATTTTAAAAAGCAATTCGAGTTTCTGCTCTTCGGTCTGTAAATCGGTATGGTTTTTAAAGAATTCTTCTACAATTTCTTCGGGCGTTTTTCCGGCTTCGTAGCCGAGTTTACTTTCCTCACAAAGAAACGGGAGAAGCATCCCGATATTCGTCATTTTATCATAAGGCAGGCTCATAAATAATGAATTATAGATCTGGAACTTATTTTCCACAATCTGCCTGAATTTTTCTGCGCGTTGGTCGTGTATCATATAACAAATGTAGGAGATTTTGTTTTGAATTCAAATGAACTTTAGTTTAAAAATAATTAAAATTTGTAAGTTTTATCTTAAAACATTAACATTTTGATATTTGACATGTTGATATATAATTTTTTTCGCACTCTTTTTTATAGTTGAGTTTAAAATGTATCTTCGTTAAAATTTTTAATAACTATGATAAAGCAAAACATAAGTACTTTTTTGTTTTCTCTATTCGCGATTATTTGTCTGGGGATTGCTGCTTATTTTATTAACCATCAGCCTATTTTCACTATTATACTTGCAATAGGTTGCCTCATTTTTGTACTGTTTGCCATCTCAGAATATTTGTATAATAAGAACAAAAATGTTTTGATAAAGCTGAATTCCGGTTCCTCCGGAGTTACAATTCATCATTCTAAATTATCATTGACCAGAAATTTACTGGGATATTTTATATTAATAATAATGGGAGCTTATCTCATCAGCTTGGTGGGATTTGATTACAAAAAATATGAAAGAAGAGATTATCTATTTGTTGCAATAAGCTTATATCTGGCGATTTATTATCTCATTAAACTTTTAAAAACACTTGCAAAATTCAGTCATAAAGAAGTATTGATTATCAATGAAACCGGAATCACATTACATTCTGAAAAAATGATGTGGATTGAGATTAAAAATGAAAAAATAATTACAACAGAAGAATCTTCAGGGCATTCGCAATCTAAATATGTTGTAAAATATTTATCTTTTAATTATAAAAGAAAGACAATTAAATTTAAGATTGATGATTTAGACACTCCGGATTATTTCATTGTACAATATCTCAAATTGTATAGAAACAGGTTGAATAAAAATAATTTTGGAAATCATCTCAACCAAGAAATAAAATCTGATTTCTCAGTTTTTGAAAATATTTTGAAGTTTAGCGATTTATTTTCTTTGGAAGAAAAGCAACTTAGTAAAAACATTCAAAACATACAGTTTCTTGCCAAAAATAGTCCTGAAGAATTAATAAAATACTGTGAAAGCATCTCAGAAGTTGAAGAAAGTAATTTAGAATCTATTTATTACGCTTTGTCTGAAGACTCTGAAAATTGGATCGATTTTCTCTCCGATGAGTTTATCAGACTTTTTAAAATTGCTGAAAAAAATCCTGATTCTGATAAAATATTTGATATTCTTGACGAAATTTTCTGCGACGTTGAATATTCATCCAATTCAAAAAAAGTTGTTGATTTTTTATATCATAAACTTAGTCATTCAAACGATAAGATAAGGCTAAAAGCCCTTATATTTATTGATCTTTGGTTAAGCGAAAAAGATATTAACAGAAGTAACACCATCATTCAAAAAATGGTAAAAATGACCAAAGATGAAAACTGGAAAATCAGATCATGTGCCCACGATATTCTCTCTTCTTACAGACTATTTAATAATGATGAAATTGCTATTCCTTTTCAAGATAAAATAAAAGCCAAAGTAAATAATCAATATGAAATTAATTAATCTAATGAAAAAAATATTCCTCTTTTTCATCATCACTTTTCTTTTCACCTCTTGTGGTGAAGATTGCTACAATGCTCCATTTCCCATCATTTTTGAATTCGTGAATGCCAATGATGAAAACTTAATTACCAATGGGACGCTTACCACATTTTCCGCCATTGAAGAAAATCAATCGGGAATACAATTGACCAAAACATCTGATGATAAAGTTGTTTTAGAAAATGTAGGTGCTTATAACGGAACAAAAAACTATACTTTTCATTCTAACGTTAAAAATTTTAATTTCTCCATTCAATCTTCTGAATTTAAAGGCGGTTGTGACGGCTACCAGATCAATAAACTGACATTTACCGGCGTGGGCATTGACGTAACAGACGAAAAAGGATATTATAAAATCGTGTTGGAATAAATTTTGACATGGGTATATTTGCAAAAACAAAAGCATGAAATTATTTTTTCCGATCGCCTTGCTGTTATCAGGTTTTGTTTTCGGGCAGCAAACGATTCCTTCTGATTTCAAAAAAATTCCGGAAATCCTGGATAATGTAGATCTGCTCTACCCTTTCATTGTTCCGGATAAAAAATATGAATATTGGTCGGTTCTTCGTAATGACAGCGATCCGGATCCCGACAAATCAATTATTTATGAAAGCCAGATGCCTGTTTTGATGACGCTTAATGATCCCGCACCCGAAAAAGGTTTTTTTCAGGAATGCATCGGCAACAGATGTTTTTCTTACATTTTGGCCTGTGAAAACAGTCAATCTAAATATTTTTCCAGCGATCAGCAATTGAGAGATTTTATAGGAACCATCAATAATCTTCCCGAAGCACTTTTATTAGCAAAAACCTATGGCTATAGTTTCGATTCTACAGATAAAACAGGAGGTTCTTATAAAATAGATAATCAGAACATTACGCTATATTTATCTAAAGCCAAAAGTTGTCCTCAAACCAAAGAATCTTTTTTAGTTAAAATCAATAGAAAAACCGGAAAATTAGAAAGTAAAAGCAATGGAATTTATTTCAAAAGTTCAGCATGTGTAAATCCATAATTTATTAAAAGCTCTCGATACAATTTTTCTTCACTTTTTTACGAAAAATCACTCGAGCTGACGTTTGATAAAAAGAACCATAAGTTTAAAAATTAAAAACTAATTATTTTCACCATGAAAAACCAGGTTCAATTTTTGAGAGAAAGTAAAAACTTAACTCAGACTGAGCTTGCAGAAAAAGCAGGAATTTCCTTAAGAACCGTCCAACGAATTGAATCAGGAAATATCCCCAAAGGCTTTACCTTAAAATCTCTGGCAAAAGCTTTAGAAACAACTACCGAAAACATTTTTATAAAAGAAGAAATTATTGATGTTTCCAGAGCAAAATTGATTAATCTTTCTGCGTTGGCTGGAATAATCATTCCGTTTGGCGGCATTATTTTCCCGATGATTTTAACATATAAAACGACGGAACCCAGGAATAGAGAATTAGGCAAAAACATTGTCGCTGTTCAGATTATTCTGGCAATTGTAATGTCAGTTATAATGATCATCAGTCCGTTTATCCAAAAATTATTTTCGTTAAAAATTCCTGTTTTTATGATTCCTTTACTTCTGTTTTTATGTTTGAAAGTCGCGATTGTGATGATAAATGGAATAAGCCTGAACAAGAAAAACGACTTACATATTAAACTAAAAATCAACTTTTTATAATCAAAGTCACAGAACTGTCATATGATTGTCATATCCTTTTTGCTGCAAAACCTATTCAGAAAAGCGAATCTTGCATAAAAAAGCGAAATGAAAACTTTCAAAAAAATTACTCTTACTGTATTCATTATTTTTAGTCTGCTGTTCATTGGCGGATATATTTATTTTAATCAAAAATTTACGCCGCCGATCAACACACTTACCGTTTCAGGAAATTCAGGAAATATTCCTATAAAATGGATTAAGGATGGTGAGAATAATTACTCTGCTTTGCTGCTTCCTGTTAATTTAAAAAACATTGATAATACATTTTATATGCAGCTCGATACGGGAACGCCGACGACTGTTTTTTATCAGAAACCATTAGAATCTATTCAGAAAATATTTTTTCTGAATAAAAAATTTAACGAAATATTTTCAGATTTTAATTTAAACAAAATGAAGATTACGTCTTCTGATTTTTCAGTGATAAATTATGGAAATGAAATCAATTGTAAAGACTCCGAAGCAGTGAATATTATAGGAACCATCGGCAGTGATCTGCTGGAAAAAAGAATTATTATTTTAGATTTCAAGAATACAGTTTGTTCATTTACAGAAACCATCAATGAAGAAGGATTTTCTGATTTTGAATTTAAAAAACGAAAAATTTTACTTCCTGCAAAAATTGGAAATAAAACACTAAAACTCATGTATGATTCCGGAACAAGCGGCTATGAGCTCATCACCAATTTAGAAGGCTGGAATCAATACAAAATTCCAAACAGCACTGAAAAACATGAAAGAGGAAATGCCTGGGGAAATACGTTAACAATAAAAACATCGGCTGCAAACCAAAAACTTGAAATCGCCAATTCTGTTTTACAGCTTTCAGAAATTACATATATCGAAGGTACCTCCAAAATTCAGAAATTCCTGATGAAAAGTTCCGGAATGGAAGGAATGTTGGGAAATAAAATCTTTATCAATTCAACCTTAATTTTAGATTGTAACAATAAAAAATTTACAGTAAAAAGGTAAATTGAATTATAATTTATGGTTATATATTCAATAGTTGGATGATTTAAGTTTATATTTTAAGTATTTTTTTGTAGTTTCGTTTCCATAACCTTCGAAAACTATGAAAACTAAAAAATTAAACGAACTGAGTTTAGATGAACTTAAAGCGAAAGAGAAAAACAGTCAAATAATTGTTATTGTTTTGGGAAGTTTTATGGTTCTTACCTGCTGCATTCTTCTGTATGTTTCCATTACCTCTAAAAAACCTGCATTGGCGGCTATTTCCGTTGCATGTTTCGGATCTTTACTCCCAAGTCTTGCTGTTTTAAAGCAAATAAAAGACGAAATAAAAAGCAGAGATTCAAAATAAATTCACAAAAAAACAAATAACGATGGAAAATATTTGTCTCAACTGTAATGAAATGATTACAGCTAATTTCTGTGGCAATTGCGGGCAGAAAAAGTACAAAAGAATCAACAGAAAATATGTGTTAGATGAAGTTCAGTATACTTTTCTTCACACCAATAAAGGATTTCTGTACTCGGTAAAAAATATTCTTAAAAATCCGGGAAAAACAGCAAAAGATTTTATTGACGGAAACCGTGTTAATCATTACAAACCGATACTTCTCGCTTTTGTTCTCAGTGGTATTTCTGCATTTATTTCATACAAGATTATTCATTTTGAAAAAGTGCTTAAAGCATTTTACGAAGAATACACACCGAATTCTACCATAATGACAGATTTTATGGCAACTCTAAACAGTTATAATTCCATTTTTATGCTATTGCTGGTTCCGTTTTTTGCCCTTTTATCCAAAACGGTATTTATGAAATGGGGGCAGAATTATTATGAACATGTCGTGATGAACGCCTTTGTACTTTCATATTACAATATTTGCAACATCATTTTTGTGTATCCTATTCTGTTTTTTATACGAGATGATATTCACTTGTTTGCCATTTTTACCAGCTTCATCTTATTTGCCGGAAGTTTTTTCATGCTGATTTGGTTTTACAAAGGTTTTTATAACGAACGTTCGTTGAAAACCATCATTTTACGTGTTCTTGGAATTTTTGGATTAATCATCGTTACCTATTTTATTGCTATTATCGTGTGTGGCATCGGATTTAGCATTTACGCTTATATTAAAGGTCCCGAAGCAGTTCAATATTTACTTCCGAAAAAATAAAGATTATCTTTTATAAATTAATAACCACAAGAGTAATTTCTAACACTTTTGTGGTTATTTTTCATGCTAAAAAGCTAATAGTTTATATAAAAAATAATGATATTAATTTTAAAACTTTCTTAACTTAAATTTCGTGATGCTTTCCGTAAATTTGGCTTACAAAAATTTAAGAACAATGCTTAATTTCGAATTTAAAAATCCAACAAAAATACTTTTCGGGAAAGGTGAAATTGCTAAAATTTCAAAAGAAATTCCTACAGATGCTAAAATTTTAATGATCTATGGTGGCGGAAGTATCAAGAACAATGGCGTTTACGATCAAGTAAAAGCAGCTTTGAAAGATCACGATTTATATGAATTTGGCGGCGTTCCTGCCAATCCGGAATATGAAGTGCTAATTAATGCTTTAAACTTCATTAAAGAAAATAATATCACCTATCTTCTGGCTGTAGGTGGCGGTTCTGTGATCGACGGAACGAAATTCCTTTCTGCTGCAGCCAATTATGAAGGTGAGCCTTGGGAAATCCTGACAAAACCTGTACGAACTTTTGAAGGTGAAGGAATGCCTTTCGGAAGTATTTTAACATTACCTGCAACAGGTTCTGAAATGAATTCCGGATATGTGATTTCTAGAAGAGAAACCAACGAAAAATTATCTTCGGGCGGTCCCGGACTTTTCCCTGAATTTTCAGTTTTAGACCCTGAAGTGGTAAGAACTATTCCTAAAAACCAAATCGTGAATGGCCTTACAGATGCTTACACTCACGTTTTGGAACAGTATATGACGGCACCTTCTTCTGCAGATTTGCAAGAAAGAATTGCTGAAAGTATTTTGATCAGCTTACAGGAAACGGCACCAAAAGTATTGGCAGATGATTTTAATTATGACGCGGCCGGAAACTTCATGTGGTGCTGTACCATGGCTTTGAACGGACTGATTCAGAAAGGAGTTATTACGGATTGGGCAGTTCATGCAATGGGGCACGAATTAACGGCTTATTTCGGAATCGATCACGCAAGAACACTGGCAATCATCGCGCCTTCTCATTACCGTTATAATTTTGAAGCTAAAAAAGGGAAATTAGCTCAATACGCAGAAAGAGTTTGGGGTGTGAAAGAAGGATCTGTTGAAGAAAAAGCAGAATTAGGAATTAAAAAATTAGAAGAATTCTTCCACAGCCTGCATATTCAGACTAAACTTTCAGAATACACAGAAGATTTCAACGGAACAGCGGAAAGAGTGGAAAAAGCCTTTACAGAAAGAAACTGGTTAGGTCTTGGAGAACATAAAAATCTTACACCACAAGATGCTTATAAAATTGTGGAAATGAGTTATTAATATAGAAGGATGCAGGAAGTTGGATGCGGGAAGTTTTAATCATTGAGATTATTTACATCAAGGAATCCGCAAGGCTTCCAGCTCCCCCCTTCCATCCTCAAATCCTCAAATTATATTTTTTACAAACATTCGTTTAAAAAACCTGAATTTCATTAGAGATATTTCAAATTTATTTATATTTTAGCATATTCTTAAATTTGTAAAAATGAAAAAACAATTACTTTTATTTGCCTTTTCCGCGCTAGCACTTACTTCTTGCGAAGATGATAATATTAAAGCTTATGAATTAGACATCATGAAGGGCGATTGGAAGGTAAGCAAAATAGAGTATGTTTCAGGAAAAGACAATAAAACAGTAATTACTACAGATACAATTACAGGATGTGAAGCTAAGAGTTTTATTACTTTCAGAACAGATCTTTATGCTAAATATACTGCCTATACAGGAACAGGAGGAGCAGATTGTCAGGTAAGTGCAACGAGTGAGGGTACCTACACTTACAATGAAGAAACAAAGGATCTTACTTTGAAATTCAAAAATGAAGATGATGATAAGTACAGAGTTACAGTTCTTACAAGCAAAGAATTGAGAATGATGGAATTACAAGATAAAGATGACATGCAGGATTATGATGGAGATGGAAAGCTTGATTATATCTATATAAATTATGTAAGATAAAAAACCTAAAACTCCCGAAGGCTTCGGGAGTTTTTTAGTGAGAATAATATTAATTTTTAAATTATTAACAATGAAGAAGATCCTTTCAGCATTTTTATTGCTGACTTTTGCCCTTTTCTTTTCACAAGAAAAAAAACCGATGTATTGGCAAGACATTCAAAATTTTAAAAAACTTGATAAAGAGACAGCACCTCCTAAAGATGCTATTCTTTTAATTGGTAGCTCATCTTTCACAAAATGGACAGATGTTGCCAGTTATTTCCCTACTAAAACCATCATCAACAGAGGTTTTGGAGGATCAAGATTAATAGATTTGAATACTTATTCTGAGGATCTTTTAAGCCCTTATCAGCCAAAGCAAATCATCATTTACTGTGGTGAAAATGATTTTGCTGACGATGATAAATTAAAGGTGAAAGAAGTAACCAACAGATACGTTGCTTTTTACAAAAAAGTTCGTGAGAAATTTCCTAATATCGAAGTAGATTATATTTCTATCAAATATTCTCCGAGCCGCGAAAAACTTTGGCCTCAAATGAAAGAAGCCAACCAGATTATCAAAGCTTTTATGGAAAAACAACCTAACTCAAAATTCATCGACATTACAAAAGCAATGGAAGATGCGAATGGAAAAGTTAGAAAAGATCTTTTCGTAGGAGATATGCTTCACATGACACCAGAAGGTTATAAAATCTGGACGAATGTGATGAATCCTTACATGAAATAATTATTTATTTTAAAAATAAATTCTAAAACTCTCAAATTGAGAGTTTTTTTGTTTTTTTAGACTTCATGGCAAAAATTTATTTGTCATTATTCAGATTTTTTTATTTCTTTGCGCCACTTAAAAACTAAATTTAAACCATGAAGAAATTATTATTTCTGGCGCTTTCTGCCGGATTCGTTTTTAGCTCATGCAGCAATGACAACGATGACAATCCATCAATTATAGGCACTTGGAGACCTTCACAAACCATTACCGTATCTGGTAAAACAGGAAATGTAATAGATACAGAAAATGCTTCTACCTGTTATAAGAAAAGTACGTTCGATTTTAAATCAAACGGATCTATGGTAGCAACCATTTATGATGAAAACGGTGCTGGAGCATGCTCCAATTTAGGAACCCATACAGTGCAATATTCTTATAATTATGACAAGAAAAGAATAACCATCGACGGCGAAGAACAAGAAGTTATAAGTCACACCAACAATAAAATCCAAATCGTTACAGATTACGACGACGAGGATGGCGACGGTATTGATGACAAAATAATGATTGTCCTTACAAAATAAACTTTCTAGCATAAAACCAAAAAAGTCCCTCAAATTGAGGGACTTTTTTATTTCTTTCTTTTCGATTTCGAAATTGCTTTTTGTTGTGCTCTGTTAGCTCCAAATTTTTTCGGAGCTTTTCTTTTTGAAGGACCACCCCAGTTTTCTTTGGTGTTCTTTGCTTTCTTTTCGTGGAAAGCGCCTCCACCTTCATTCAACTTCACCTGTGCCGGATTTTTCATCACCACCTGATCTTCTTCCGAAGCAATCTTTTTAGGATTAATTTTCACTTCTTCAGGGAAATCTATGAATTTTAAATCTTTATCCATCAACACCTCAATATCAAGAATCAAAGGTTCTTCTTTTTTGGTAACGAAAGTAATTGCCTTTCCGTCTTTATCGGCTCTACCCGTTCTACCGATTCTGTGGATATATTGCTCAGGAATATCTGGAGTTTCAAAGTTAATTACGTGCGTAATATTAGAAATATCCAAACCTCTCGCCATTACGTCGGTTGTAATTAAACCTCTTAGTTCTTCATTTTCAAAGCTTTTCATTGCTTTTAATCTGTAGTTTTGAGATTTATTCGAGTGGATAACATCAAACTGTTCAGGGAAAAGCTCATCAATCTTTGTAAACAATAGATCAGCATGCTTTTTATTATTATTAAAGATCAACACTTTGGACATATCCGCATTGTTCTTCAATAAATTTTCAAGTAAATTAATTTTAGTATTAAAATTTTCTACTTTATAAGCAGTTTGTTCAATTTTTTCAAGCGGAGTTCCAGATTTTGCCAAAGAAATTTCAACCGGATTCGCAAAATATTCATCCAACATATCATCTACCGCTTCCGTCATGGTTGCAGAGAACAGAATATTCTGTCTCTTCTCCTTCATCATTTCGAAAATGTGCGTTAATTGCGGTCTGAAACCTAAGTTCAGCATTTCATCAAACTCATCAATAATCAGTTTCTGAACTTCTTTTAAAGAGATTGCATTATCAATCGCCAAATCCATCACCCTCCCTGGTGTTCCTACCAAAATATCACATCCATCGTTAAATAACAATTTCTGTGTATTGATATTTTTTCCACCATAAATTCCGATCACTCTTGCCGTGATATTTTCCGTTAATTTCTCAACAATTTCCGTTACCTGCACTACCAATTCTCTCGTAGGAACCAATACCAAAACCGTTGGATTCCCGGTTTTATTATATTTCCACGTCTTTAAAACAGGTAAAAGATAAGCTAATGTTTTTCCGGTTCCTGTTTGTGCAATTCCCATCACATCTCTTCCTGAAAGTATCGGTTTGATACTTTTTTCCTGAATTGGTGTTGGTTCAAACAAATTAAGATCCGCTAAAACATCAAGAATTTTAACCGGAAGGTCAAAATCTGCAAAAGTGAGTTTTTCCATTTTGCAAAGATAGGTAATTAATTTTTTAAACTTTAGCAGGAAGTTTGAAGATGGATGATGGAAGTTTTTATGTTTGAAAATAAAATGCCTCGATAACCTCCAGCAGAGTATATTTCATATTATTTATATATACAAACTAATGTAAATAATACAATATAAAATAGGGATTAGTACTAGCGTTGTCATGCTGAGCGCAGTCGCAGCATCTCAAATATTTTTAATTAATCTTCACGCTTTTGCTAATAATTTTAATATCATCATCTTTCCAGACACTTGAAGTTATAATCACGTATCCTTTTTTCTTAGGATCTTTTTTAATCGGGAATTTATCTTCTTCCCATTGAGAACAATGCGTGGAGATTGGTGAAACTAAAGGTTCCCATGCATTCTTTTTGTAAGTATACACATACAACGGATGCCAGCAGCTTGTACACCAGCCGGGATAAAAAGCAATTTCGTCTTTGCCGTCATTGTTTAAGTCGCCCACGGTGTATAGAGTTCCGCTGTTAGCGGGAGAAATTTTAAATGACGGAATACTTTTATCACTGAAATAAATGGTGGTCTCGCAAACTCCGTCGCAATCATCATTACAATCGCTCACTTTTACGTAGGCGAATTCTTTTTTTCCGTCACCATTGAAGTCTCCCGAGAGACCATCTGATTTTTCAGATTGAGCAGATAATAAGGAAGAACAAAATGTAAATATGTATAAAATAAGTATTCTCATAAGGTTATTTTTTAATCTATTTCCTAGTAATTCTTAGTAAAATAATAATCACAAGCAGAACTGAAAAAGCAAAACCAAGAACTGCCACAAGTGACATTTCTCCGATTCTAGGTCCCGATTCTGAAACAAAAACAATGGCTGTGGCAATAATATTAGCTCCTAAGATCATCGCTAAAATTAAATTGACAATACTTGATTTTATGAGTTGATTCGTTTTTTCAATATTCTTTATTTCGCTGGAAACGGTGAATTTATTTTCGTCTAATTTCTGCAAAACAGAACGGAGTTCTCTGGGAATTTCATCCACATTATCCGTAAAATTCATTACCCTGTCGACACCGGTTTTAAAAAGATTCTGCGGACTGATCTTTCGCGCAAAGATTTTTTTCGTGAACGGACTTAAACTTTTTACCACATCCAGATCCGGATTGATATTTCGTCCAACCCCTTCTATTAAAGTAATTCCTTTAAATAAAAGATAGAAATAATCAGGCATTTGAAGTCGGTTATCCGCCAAAACATCTTTCATTTTATTAATGATCTCCTGCGCATCGATTTCTTTTAATGAAGTACTGTGAACGAAATTCAGAATATCTTCCACATCATTTTCAAATCTCCTTTCATCCGGAATTTCATAGCTTAAGGACATTTTTTTCAAATACCGAACAATTTTATGCGGATTTTTAGCTACGAAGCTTACAATTAAATTTTCAAGATCTTCCTTATCTTTTGGCGGAATTTTTCCTACCGCACCAAAATCTATAAAAACCACTTTTCCGTCTTTTTTAACTAAAATATTTCCCGCGTGAGGGTCGGCATGAAAGAAGCCAAAATCCATAATTTGGGTTACAAAAAGTCGTAAACCAACTTCAGAAACTTTCACAGGATCAATATTATTGGCTAAAAGAACTGACTTATCTGTTACTTTTATTCCATCAATAAATTCCATACAAAGAACATTATTGTTAGAAAATTCTTCGTATAATTTGGGAACATACGTTTCTTTATTATTTTTAAAATTTCGTTTAAACTGAAGAATATTTTCCTTTTCATTAATTAATGAAACCTCTTCCAGCAAAGATCTTTCAAAAGTAGAAATAGCCTGTTTCAGATTCAGTTTTTCACCCATTTCAGAATAGGATGAAACCAGCTTTTCCAAATCCTTAATCAACAACAAATCATCTTCAATGACTGACTGAACATCAGGTTTTTTCAATTTCAGAATCACCTCGCTTCCATCAAGCAAAGTTCCTTTATAAACCTGAGCGATAGAAGCGGTTGCCAAAGGTTTTGCCTCAATTTCTGCAAAATGTTCTTTCACGGAGATATTCAATTCGTTTTCCAGAATTTCTTCTACATTCATATCAACGGTTTCTACCTTATCCTGAAGTTTTTGTAACTCCTGAATAAGCTCTGCAGGAAGCAAATCTTCCCTGTTGCTAAATGTCTGACCGAGCTTTACAAAAGTAGGTCCGAGTTCCTCCAAAACCAATCTGATACGTTCGTAAACCGTTCCTTTAGAAACAATTTCATCAGGATTTTCGGAAACCATTTGTTCCTGCTTATTTCCACCGTTCATTCTCGCCAGCATATCTTTAAAACCATATTTGCTCAATACGGAAATCAATCTGGCAGACCTTTTCAGCTTTCTCTGTTGCTTATCAAACATACTCTATAAATGTGAATGCAAATTACTCCAAAAATTATTCCTATACCATTCACTTTTTAAATTAAATTCATCTCCATAAATTAATATTAAACTTTATATTTATCCTAAAAAAGATGATCAAATTAATTCGTTTTTGGTTTCGCTTCATTCCATCCGAAAAAATTCCATCAACCATACAATTAGGTTGTGGAGTTACAGCTTATAGTTATGAGGATGCACTATTACTTTCTATAATATTTACATTTACGAAACTAAATAAATATGAAAATTTTCAATTAAAATGATAAAAAGTCTAAGATTAATATTTATCTCATTAGTTTTACTTTCATGTAATGAGCATAAACTATTTTATAAGAAAATTGAAACTGGAAGCTATAAAATTGAAGGCTATACTTATGATAATTATACTGATAGAATTTTCCCAAGCGAATTAATTATTATTCACAAACTTTCAAAAGATACTATATTTAAATGTGAAAATTGTTACCGCGATTTTCACATGATACTAGAAGATACATTATTGATTTACGGAGGAAAAAGACTTGATAGTACCATTGCTCATGGTATAATTTTGAAGAAAATTCCAGTACCACAAAACTATAAATATAATCCACGATTTTCTGATTCAGATGAATAATTTCAACATAAAAAGCTCATTTAACATAGCAAGCAGGGATCTCTATATTATCACTGGTAATTTTGTTGACCCTCAACTACAGTTGACAACATTAAAATACATATTAATAAACAATAAGAAAATATTAATTGATGAAATAAATGAGGTTATTATTAAGAATAAACTCTATTTTGCTCTTACATTAAAGAGAACCAGTCTGGAGGATTCTACCTTAAATATAATTAAGTCTTTTAAAGAAAATGAAAAACTCACAATTGTTGAATAAAAATATTATATTTACAATAATACAATAACTAAACCATGAAAAATTCAAACAAAAAAATCAAATTCAAGAGAAGATCTTAAAAAAATTACAGGAAGTGTAATCGTGCCTAACTGTTCTAACTTTTTTTGCCCTGATGATGGCAAACCAACCTGTCCGGGGATTTATTGCCGGGATGTTCTTTGTCCGCAAGTTTAATTCAAACTGACATAAAAAAAAGCCGGAATGCAAGTTGATTCCGGTTTTTGTTTTATCTGAGATAAGTTTCGTAAAGGTCTTTTCTTCGGTCTTTCATCACCTGAACCGAACCATTGTAATGAAGATCTTTCAATAAGTTCAAATCGACATCTACAATGAGTGTCATTTCTGTATTTGGAGTGGCCTCCCCTTTCACAGCATTGGATGGAAAAGCAAAATCTGATGGGGTGAAAACCGCAGCCTGACCAAACTGAATATCCATATTATTAACTCCCGGAAGATTTCCTACACAACCAGCAATCGCAACATAGCATTCGTTTTCAATAGCTCTCGCAGCGGCGCAATGGCGAACCCTCATGTAAGCATTTTGGGTATCCGTTAAATAAGGAACGAATAAAATTTTCATGCCCTGATCCGCTAAAATCCTTGGCAGTTCAGGGAATTCGACATCATAGCAGATCACCAATCCGATTTTTCCGCAATCGGTATCAAAAACTCTGATCTCGTTTCCGCCTTTCATTCCGTAGTATTTTCTTTCATTCGGAGTGATGTGAATTTTTCTATATTCATCAATTCTACCGTCACGATGAAGAAGATAACTCACATTATACAGTTCGTTATTTTCAAAAACAGGCATACTTCCGGAAATAATATTGACGTTATAACTAATCGCCAAACTTGAAATTTTATCTTTGATTTCTTCCGTTAATTTTGCCAGCTCGATCATACTGTCGCGCTCGGAAAGTTTGTTGAAAGGCGCTAATAATGGTGTATTGAATAATTCCGGGAACAGAACAAAATCAGACTTGTAATCTCCCATTACGTTCACGAAAAATTCTACCTGCTCATAAAAAGCGTGAATATCTTTAAAATGCCTCATCTGCCACTGCACCAATCCCAAACGGATAATGCTGTCCTGCATCGTGTTCGGCTTTTTGCTGTAATAGATGTTATTCCATTGAAGAAGCACGGCATTTTCTTTGGAAGACTCATCTTCAGGCAGATATTTTTTCATAACCCTTATCGGTAGAAAATTATTGGAAAGCTGAAAAGATAGCACCGGATCATAGATTTCTTTGTCTCTTACCTTTCTGATGTATTCTCTTGGAGACAATTCATCACTATGTTTATGATAATTGGGAATTCTTCCGCCTAAGACAATAGATTTTAAATTCAATAATTCACAAAGTTCTTTTCTCGCGTCATATAATCTTCTTCCCAGACGAAGCTCACGGTATTCCGGATCTACAAAAACTTCGATTCCGTACAGAACATCGCCTGTGGAAGAATGTGTATTGAAAGTATAATTCCCTGTAATATCACTATACGTATGATCGTCTCCAAACTCGTTATAATTCACAATAATGGAAAGTGCTACAGCCGCCAGTTTACCATCGACCGTGATACAAATTTGCCCTTTCGGGAACATTTTGGTGAGTTTTTCTATGCTCCTTTTTGACCATATCGACTCCGACATTTGAGGATAAGCGCGTTTCATTGTGATGACCAGTTCATCATAATCCTGAACGGAGAGCGGTCTTGTTTCTATTTGCATTTGATGTATTTTTACTTAAATTTAGGGAAAAAACTTATAACAGAATAAATGAAAGAATTAATTTATAGTAAAATTCAAGAGTACGATTCTGAAATGGAAATTTTTGATATTTCATTTACAAATCGTCCATTGCCTATAAATGAATTGATAAGTTTATATAAATTCCGAAATAATATAGCTAAAGATGAAAGTGTAAAGAAATTGACCAAACAAATTCTTGATGATTTTTATCTAATAGAAAAGCAATCCTACGAACATATTAAATTTGTAAAGGCAAGATATAACGGAATAAGCAGAATATTCTTTTTCAGTGAAGATTATTCTAAAGTTTTCTCTGATTTTATTTTTTAATAAAACGCTTTTAATTTTTATGAAAAAAATTATAGTTTCAGCTATCATCATTTTAATTATATTTCTTGCTTTACCATATATCTCCAGTTCTGTTGGATGGTATGGATACGGAAAATGGAAATATAGAGGGAGAACCTCAAGTATCAAAGATTCTAAAAGTAGAAAGGTTTTTGTAAAGGAATTAAATTATAAGATCATTGATTCAGCTAATTTTAAAAATTTCCAATTTAAACCCTATTTAGAAAGAGGTTTTTCTTATGGAAAACATTCGATGGAAGATACTCGAATTTGGAGTAATAGTAATTTTTCTTACAATATTAGCTATGAAAGAAATCTAAAAGATTCTATCGTTTTATATTTTACCGAAGAAAGTATTGAGAAATTAGATAGTTCGGATGTCGTTTGGGGATATTCCAAAACACCCTATTTAAAAGATACACTCACTTTGACAATTGAAGGAGCTAATAATCATTATGGATCGATAAAAATTTGGTAATTTCAAGCCGATGAAAAAAATATCAATAATTAATATCGCAATATCATTGATCTACTTATTAATATCAATGTATTTTCAAACAGATTTCTTTCTTGAATTCATTCCTGTGATTCTATTAATTTTGATTATTAATTTTTACATTATTCATCAACACAATCGAAAAATAATACTTTATCTTTTAAATGGTTTAATTTTTTTAATACCAGTTTATTTTCTAAGTATTGGTAAGATTGGTAACAAAAAAATCCCGCCAAAAGGCAGGATTTATATGTAAAATTCAAGTCAAAAATTATTCCCACTCGATAGTTGCAGGTGGTTTGCTTGAAATATCGTAAGCTACTCTGTTGATTCCTCTTACCTCGTTGATAATTCTACTTGAAACTGTATCTAAAAACTCGTAAGGAAGTCTGCTCCAAGTTGCAGTCATAAAGTCGATGGTATTTGCAGAACGAACCACAGCAGTGTATTCGTACGTTCTTTCATCACCCATTACTCCGACAGATTTTACAGGAAGAAGAACTACAAAAGCTTGAGAAACTTTCTCATACAAATCGTTTTTGTATAATTCCTCGATGAAAATATCATCAGCTTCCTGAAGAATTCTTACTTTCTCTTCATCAACAGCACCTAAGACTCTGATTCCCAAACCAGGACCAGGGAAAGGATGTCTGTGTACCAAATGATGAGGAATTCCCAATTCTTCACCTACTTTTCTTACTTCGTCTTTGAATAATTCTCTCAAAGGCTCAAGCAATTCAAACTCCATATCTTCCGGAAGTCCACCAACATTGTGGTGAGATTTGATCACTGCTGAAGGACCATTTACCGATTGACTTTCAATAACATCAGGATAAATTGTTCCTTGAGCTAAGAATTTTGCTCCTTCAATTTTATGAGATTCTTCATCAAAAACATGAATAAATTCGTTTCCGATGATTTTTCTTTTCGCCTCAGGATCATCAACTCCAGCAAGCTTTGAAAGGAATCTTTCTTTAGCATCTACCAACTTGATGTTCATGTGGAAATGTTCCCCGTAATTATCCATTACTTTTTTGCCTTCGTCTTTTCTCAATAATCCTGTATCAACGAAGATACAAGTCAATTGATCGCCGATTGCTTTATGGATCAAAACTGCCGCAACAGAAGAATCTACACCTCCTGAAAGTCCAAGGATCACTTTCTGATCTCCTACTCTTTCACGGATTTCTTCTACTGTTTTATCAATATAATTGGTCAGTTTCCAGTTTTTCTCTGCGTCACAGATTGCAAAAACGAAATTTTCTAACATTTTCCCACCTTCCTCAGTGTGAGAAACTTCCGGATGAAACTGTACACAGAAAATTTTCTTCTCTTCATTTGAAATCGAAGCAATAACTCCTGATTTTGCATTTAATTCAAAACCTGCAGGCAATTCTCCTACTTCATCAAAGTGGCTCATCCAAACCACAGAATTATTGGTAACTCCTTTTAATAAAGAAGATTCTTTTACGATTTCTAAATGTGCTTTTCCGTACTCACCTTTTACTCCTTTATGAACTTTCCCGCCTAAAAGGTGTGCCGTTAACTGCATTCCGTAGCAAATTCCCAACACAGGAATTCCCTGCTCATATAATTCTTTCTGAACTAAATGTGCATTTTCTGCGTTGACAGAACTTGGTCCACCTGAAAGGATAATCCCTCTCGGCTGTTTTTCTAAAATTGATTCTAAGGGTGTATTGAAAGGCAAAATTTCAGAATACACTCCCATCTCACGGATTCTTCTTCCGATAAGCTGGTTGTACTGTGATCCGAAATCTAATATGATAATACCGTTGTTCATTTTTATAATTGATAAATGATGATTGATAAATGATGAGTTTTTAATTGTTTTAAACCTTTAAAAAGAGTGTTTGTCATTCCTTAGGAATCTAAGCTATTTAAAATTTTTATCATTGCAGTAGAGATTCCTACGGAATGAAAAAAATTGGTTTTATTTTAAATTAAAATTTAACTCAAATATTTTTTAATTAATCTTTTAAGTTTTGGCTAAAGCCAATTCGATTTCTATTTTCATTAATCGGGCTAAAGCCCAATCCTATTGATGAAAATCTTTTCAATGATGAAATCTTTACAAAAAAAGACCTGGATTGCTCCAAATCTTTTTTCATGATTTTATTTTAAAACTTTCCGATGTCGTCTCTGTAGAAACCGTAATCGAAATGTACATGACTTGCGTCTTCATAAACTTTCTTGCGGGCATCGTCATAAGTAGCGCCAGTAGCTACGATGTTCAGAACTCTACCACCGTTTGAAACTACTTTGTCTGCCTTTCTAATTGCTCCTGCGTATAAAAGATTACTGTGCTGAACTTTATCTTCACCTGTAATCTCAAAGCCAGTCTCAATATTTCTTGGATAACCTCCAGAACACATTACCAGACAAACTGCTTTTTCGTCTTTAAACTTAAGCTCGATTTCCTTTCCATCCATACAGTCCTGAATAACGTCAAGAAGATTATTCTCCATTAAAGCCATCAATACCTGAGTTTCAGGATCACCGAATCTCATATTATATTCTAAAAGATAAGTCCCTTTTTTCGTCACCATCAATCCGAAGAAAATGATTCCTTTGAAACCGAAACCTTCAGCTTTAAGCCCTTTTAAAGTAGTTTCAAGAATATTTTTTTCAAAATCTGCATAGTGCTCAGCTGTAAATTCAGGGCTTGGTGCTACCGTACCCATACCTCCTGTGTTAGGGCCTGTATCTCCGTTTCCTGCTTTTTTATAATCTTTAGCCGCGATACAAGGATATAGTTTTTCACCGTTTGAGAACGCAATAATAGAAGCTTCAAAACCTTGTAAGTATTCTTCAATTACCACACGGATTCCGGCATCTCCAAAGATTCTTCTGATCATGAAATCATGGATCGTAGCATCAGCTTCTTCCAATGTTTCACAAATAACAACACCTTTTCCACCTGCTAAACCACTTGCTTTGATTACCAAAGGATATTCCTGAGTCTGAATGTATTCTTTCGCTTCATTGTATGAATCAAAAACTACTGCTTTCGCTGTTTTGATATCATAGGTCTGCATAAACTTTTTAGAGAAAGCCTTACTCCCTTCTAAGCTTGCCACTTTCTGGTTAGGACCAAAAACTTTCAGATCATGCTTCTTAAATTCATCCTTCAAACCTGCCACAAGCGGAGCTTCCGGACCTACGATCGTAAGATCTATTTTTTCTTTAATAGCAAAATCTCTAAGTTCTTTAATCTCTGATAAATGAACATTTTTCCCAATTACATCAGTAGTCGCATTTCCGTTAGCAAAGAACATTTTAGAAATTCTCGGGTCATTCTGTAGTTTTGATGCTAAAGCAGATTCTCTTCCACCTTCACCTATGATTAATATTCTCATACTTTATTTATTATCTAGTCTAATTTCTACAAATATATAATTTTGGATGGTATAAATACAATCTCAAAAATATTTTTTAATTCTATTTTAATTAATGTAAAAAATGTCTAATTCCAGTAAACATCATCGGGATTTTATGCTCGTTAGCCGCCTCGATGCTGTCCTGATCTTTTACACTTCCTCCCGGCTGGATGATCGCTGTGATACCCTCCTGAGCGCAGAAATCTACAACATCACGGAAAGGAAAAAACGCATCAGAAGCCAATACTAAATCTCCTGTGAATTTCTCTTTAGCTCTTTCAATCGCTTGTTGAGTTGCCCAGATTCTGTTTACCTGTCCACCTCCGATTCCGAAAGCCTGAATTCCGTTAGAAACTACAATTGCATTAGATTTTACATATTTTACTACTCTCTGAGAGAATAATAATGCTTTTTTCTGCTCTTCTGTAGGCTGAGTTTCAGTTACCACTTTAATATCATCTGAGAAGATGCTGTCGTTGTCCTGAACTAAAATTCCTCCATCAATTTTCACCCAAGTCTGTTTATCAGAAACAGGGTTTACAATTTTTATAATTCTTAAATTTTTCTTCTTTCTTAAAATTTCTAAAGCTTCCTCATCAAATTCAGGAGCCATAACGATTTCAAGGAATGTTTTGTTTAATTCTTCTGCTGTTGCTGCATCGATTTTGTAGTTCATTGCAACAATTCCGCCAAAGATAGAAACCGGATCACATTCGAAAGTTTTTGTATACGTTTCCAAAGCTGATGTTCCGATCGCAACTCCACAAGGTGTAGAGTGTTTTACTGCACAACAAGCCATTTCTTCTTTGAATTCCGTTACTACTTTCCAGCAAAGATCCATATCACGAAGATTGTTGAAAGACAATTCTTTACCTCCCAATTGTTCGAAATCTTTCATTGCACCGTTTTCGAAAGTAGAAACGTAGTAAGCTGCCGTTTGATGCGGGTTTTCACCGTATCTAAGGTCAGAAACTTTTTTGTAAGAAGCATTCAAATAAGTTGGATAATCTTCTTCCAAAAGCATTCTTGAGATGGCTCCGTCATAAGCAGAAGTAAGGTTGAATACTTTTCCTGCCAGTTTTTTACGAGTTTCGATGTACGTGTCACCGTTTTGCTCCATTTCGATTTTTACTGCTGCGTAATCTTCAACATCAGTAATTACCGTAACAGAATCAAAATTTTTCGCTGCAGAACGAAGCATTGAAGGACCTCCGATATCGATAAATTCTACCTTTTCGTGAAGAGAAATGTCTTTGTTTACATTTTCGAAGAAAGGATAAAGATTCACGATTACCATGTCAATCAGACCAATTTCGTGCTCCTGAACTGTTTTCATGTGTTCTTCGTTTGAACGAACCGCCAACAAACCACCGTGAACTTTCGGGTGTAATGTTTTCACTCTTCCGTCCAACATCTCAGGGAAATTGGTAACCTCATCAATCTGAATTGGATTTAAACCAGCGTCTTTCAAATGTTTGAACGTCCCTCCGGTAGAAATCAATTCATAATTTTGGGCTTCCAAAAACTGTGCGAATTCGATTAATCCGCTCTTGTCAGAAACACTGATTAAAACTCTCTTTTTGCTCATTTTACTTTCGATTTTTTGCTTTTTTTGACAGGATTTGTCATCCTATCCTGATTTAAATCGTCCCTTCGGGACTCTTTTAACCAAGAACTTTTACTTTCAATTTTTACTTTTTACAGCTATTTCAAACTGTAGACCGGTTCTTTCACCTCCGATCTTATTTATTTTTACTTAGATTCTGCGTTGTTTAATTTTTTTTAAACTAAATGTGTTTTTTGTTTTTAATTAGAGGGAAATGCTTTCCTTCGTCAAGCTCAGGATAAACTTTAAGCTCAGCATGACATCTCTAATACTAACTTTTTTACTTTCTGTTTATCATTCTGAAAGCATCTGCTTAGATTCCTACGGAATGACAAACTGTTGTTTTTAACGCAAAGAGCGCTAAGATTTTTATTTTTCTTGCTGAATATTTTTCGTTCGCAAAGGCGTTTCACTCAGCAAAGGGTGGATGTTTTTTTAATACTTTATCTTTATTAACCACCCCGTCAAAAATTCTTTCTGAATTTTTGCCACCCCTCCAAAGGAGGGGAATTTTTTGTATCGCTAATAATTAGTGTTTTAATTATTATTCAATACTTTGTTTATTGCGATTGGGAAAATTTCGTATTCTATGATATGAACTTTTTCCGAAACGGTTTCGGGAGTGTCATTTTCTGTGACTTCGAATGATTTTTGAAGAATGGCTTCTCCTTCATCGATTCCCGGAGTTACAAAATGTACGGTTGCTCCGCTTTCTTTTTCTTTTGCTTCAATTACCGCGTTGTGAACGTGATGTCCCCACATTCCTTTTCCTCCGAATTTCGGAAGCAACGCCGGATGAATATTGATTATTTTTCCGACCCAGTTTTCACAAAACTCAGGTTTTAGAATTGAAAGAAATCCTGCTAATACAATTAAATCTGTATTTTCCGGAATGATTTTACTCAATTCGCCGCTGAAGTTTTTTCCTCTCGGAATCAGAACGTTGTCTATGTTATGATTTTTTGCTCTTTCAAGTCCGTAACATTCTCTGTCGGCAACTACTAAAGATACTTTTGCATTCTGGATTTCTCCATTATCAATGGTATCGATGATTCTCTGAAGGTTTGTTCCTGAACCTGAAACGAGTATAACTAAGTTTTTCATTTTATTTTGTGAGCCTTGTCAAGGTTTCGAACCTTAATAAAGCTTTCTATGTTATTAACTAGCCCCGATTGCAGCGGCATCCTTTTTTGTTGCGGCTGGAGCGAAGCGGAAGCCGTAACGAAAAAGATATAGCGGAAAGCGGGATTAAGCTCCTAAAATTTTAAATCAATCTTTTCAGTTCCTTCCGTGATTTCTCCGATTTCATAAGCATCATCTAGAAGACTTAGTACTTTTTCAGCTTTTTCAGCATCTACAACTACGATCATTCCGACACCCATGTTGAATGTTCCGAACATCTCTTCACGAGCTACTCCACCTCTTTTTTCCAGCTCCAACATGATGCTTGGAATCTGGATTTTTGAAGCGTCGATTGTCGCGCAAAGTCCGTCACCGATAATTCTCGGAATGTTTTCGTACAAACCACCACCCGTGATGTGAGCAATACCAGCCACTTCAACATCAGCAATAACTTTATGAATATCTTTATAATATAATCTTGTTGGAACTAAAAGCGTTTCGTACAAAGGTTTTCCTTCGAATTCTTCGTTGAAATCCGGGAACACTTTTCTTACCAAAGAGAATCCGTTTGAGTGGAAACCTGAACTTGGTAACGCAATGATTTTATCACCTGTTTTGATTTTTGAACCGTCAATAATCTGGTCTTTTTCTACGATTCCTACGCAGAATCCGGCAACATCGTAATCTCCAGGTTGATACATTCCCGGCATTTCAGCAGTTTCTCCACCGATCAATGCGCAGTTGTTGTCTTTACAGGCTTCTACCATTCCTAAAACGATCTCAGCAGCTATTTCTGAATCCAGTTTTCCGCAAGCTAAATAATCTAGGAAAAATAGAGGTTTTGCACCGTGACAAAGGATGTCATTTGCACACATTGCGAAACAGTCTACCCCGATAGAATCGTATTTTTTTGAGTCTAAAGCCACTTTAAGTTTCGTCCCAACTCCATCTGTTCCTGACACCAAAACAGGATTTTTGTAGCCTCCGATTTCGTAGAAAGCTCCAAAACTTCCCAAATGATTCAATACATTGGAATTGTGAGTTTCGCCCACCGCTTTTTTGATCTTATCAACGGTTTTGTATCCCTCCTCTTTGTCTACTCCTGCAGATTTGTACGTGTTGCTCATAGTATTTAATGTAACAGTGTATCAGTTTAACAATCTAGCCATAATTTCAATGGCCAGGGTGCCCGATTGACACATTTTATTTTTACTTTTTATTCAAATTTAGAAAACAAAAAAGCCGACAATCTTAGTAGATTATCGGCCGTTATTTTATCTGAGAATTTCAGAGCCCACAATTTTCCCTTTCTCGGAAAAACATTCTTTATAGGAGGTCTGAATTTTCATTTCTTTTCTTTTTGCAAAGATATTAATTTTATATTAATTTTCAAATCTATTTTTCAAGGATAGATTCGATAGCCGAAATTTTCTGAATTTTCTCTTTTAACTCACTGTTTTTCTCTTCGTTAGATATTTTTTGAGTTTCTTTATCAAAGTTATCATTGAAGAAAGGAAGTGTGAAAGTATCAACAATATTTCCTCCGTGAAGCGGGAAACGCTTTTCAGCAGCTTCTAAAACACCTAAACCTCCTCTTCCTCCAGGAGCTGTTGCCATCAACAACATTGGAACCTGATTCCACACTGCTCTGTCTTTGATTCTTGAAGTCCAGTCGAACACATTTTTAAACGCCGTTGAATATGTTCCATTATGTTCTGAAAGTGAAATTAAAAGTAAATCTGCTCCGTCAACTTTTGCAGCAAAATCGTGAGCTTGTTGTGGAACTCCGCTTTCTGCTTCTCTTTGGTGTTTGTAAATTGGCATTTCAAAATCGTTCATGTCTACGATTTCAACTTCTGCATTTTCAATTAATGATGAAGCGTAAGAAACTAATAGTTTATTGATTGACGTCTCGGAATTACTTCCTGCTACTGCTAAAATTTTCATTGTTTTCTATCTATTTTAAAGTAAAGTTATTTATAACTGTCTTGAATTTTAACGCAAAGGTCGGGAAGATTTTTGTGAAAATCTAATATTTTATGTTTTTAACCACCCCGTCAAAAATTCTTCGAATTTTCGCCACCCCTTCAATGGAGGGAAATTTTTACTATGCGAAAATTATTTTGTTTTAATTATTTCAAATACGCCGGTAATTCCATTGGAACTTCCATTAAAAGGATTTCCGTGTCTTCTTCAGCTTCGATATTGAAACTTTGAGTATCCCAAATTCCTAAGCCATCTCTTTCATTTAAAATTCTGTCGCCCACTTTTGCGCTTCCTTTTAATACAAAAGCATAAACACCATTTCCTTTTTTATTAAGCATATAATTTTTGCCATTTCCTTTGGTGAAATTGGCTAAATTGAACCATGCATCTTGGTGAATCCAAACTCCGTCATCATTTTTATTAGGGGATAAAATCTGTTGGAATCCGTTGATTTTTTCACCTTCTTTGATGCTTTTCTGATCATATCTCGGTTCCACATCCATTTCTTTTGGGAAAACCCAAATTTGAAGAAATTTTACCGCTTCATCTTTATTTTTATTATATTCGCTGTGCATCACCCCCGTTCCGGCACTCATCACCTGAATTTCGCCTTTTTTAATAACAGCCGTTGTTCCCATAGAATCTTTATGTTCCAAATCACCTTCCAAAGGGATAGAAATGATTTCCATGTTTTTGTGAGGGTGTGTTCCGAAGCCCATTCCCTGAGAAACGGTATCGTCATTCAAAACCCTTAAAACACCAAAGTGTGTTCTGTCATGGTTCTGATAATTCGCAAAACTGAATGTATGATAAGAATCTAACCAACCATGATTGGCGTGACCTCTTGTATCTGCTTTATGATATACTGTTTTCATATTGTCTGATTTAATGATACAAATGTACGGTGGAGGAATCGGAAAAATGTTGATGTAAGGTAAGAAACGATATGGAAATATGATCAACAATTATTGAACATTAATCACTGAGATTTGAAGACAAAGTTCATTAAGTTTTTTGAAAATTGATTTTTTAAGTTTCACCAAGCCGTTCTACTTATATAAAGACACAGAGATCTATTAAAAAAATGAAAAATTCTCTTAATTTAAATACGTGATCATTCCTTCCCCATTCTTCGCGGCTTCCGCATACATTTTCTGAACGACTAAAAAATTATCCGCTAAATAATCAAAGGCATCATCTCCTTCTGCCCAAATTTCAGGATAAATTCCTAACTCGGTCATTTTCTCAGGATCAAATTTTAATTTAAGATCATCAACGGTAATTTCAGCAATCTGTTTATTCAAATCAACAACCTGTTCAGGCGTTAAATAATGAGCTGGGCCATATCCTAAATCCTGATTTTCATCAATCAACTGCCCGCTGAATAAAACTTTCGTAAGCGGATGATTTATTTCCGATATTCCATCACCTGTCAATAAAAACAGAATTCCGTCCCAAGCTTTGTCGATATCATCTGGATTTAGATAATCCAGCTCTTCGTTTTCACCGTAAAGCCAGTCTTTTAACATAGAACTGTCATTTAAATATTCTTCAAGTTCAGCTTTTGTTACCCGAAATAAATTTCCTATCATACTCATAAATAAAGTGTATTTTGATTATTTTGCTGTTTAACTTTTAAATAAAAATATAAAAACGAACCGAAGCCCGTTTTATAAGTATTGAAATTTTATTTTAAAAATGTACCTGTTGAATTTCTTCTTCAATTTCTTTTGGAGTATCATGTTCTGATTTAACGAAAAATAATGTTAAAACCGCTCCCAACAACATACAAACTCCACCAACAACTACATAATCAATGGCTTGTTTTCCGAAAACACCACTCACAATCGGACCTCCGAAAATACCGTTAATAATCTGCGGTATCACAATGAAAAAGTTGAAAATCCCCATATAAACGCCCATTTTCTTTTGCGGAATTGAATCGATCAACATCGCATAAGGCATCGCTAGAATACTTGCCCAAGCAAATCCCAATCCGACCATTGAGATCCAAAGATTATTGACATCTTTAATGAAATACATCGAAATTAAACCCAAACCACCACAAGCCAAAGCTAAAGCGTGAGTTTGTTTTTTTCCAATAAATTTTGCGATCGGTGTTAAAGCAAAAGCAAAGAAAATCGCATAGAAATTATAACTTCCGAACAAACTTCCCGTTAAATCTCCGGCTTTATTAAATTCTGCAGAATGTGTATCATCCGGTGAAAGCCCAAAATGATGAGTCGCCAAAGCACTCGTCGTAAAAACCCACATTGTAAACAGCGCAAACCATGAGAAAAACTGAACAATTCCCAGTTTTTTCATCTGAGATGGGATATTATTAAAATCTTTGAAGATATCTGAAAATTTAGATTGATGTTCCACAACTTCTTTACCATCATCGAATGCCGCAAATTCTTCAGGCGAATACTCTTTAGTCGTAATAATCGTATATAAAATGGATACAATTAAAACCGCCGCACCAATGTAAAAAGCATAAATCACATTATCTGCAACAAAACCTTTGGGAGCTGAATTTGAAACGCCCCATTTTGTCAACCAATTTGGTAAATCCGAACCAATAACCGCTCCAATTCCTATTAAAATCGTCTGAACAGAAAAGCCAATCGTTCCCTGATGTTTTGGCAGCATATCTCCGACCAAAGCTCTGAATGGTTCCATCGCCACGTTGATTGAAGCATCCATCATTGCTAAGAAAATCACCGCCAATAATAAAACATTTGCAGCCATCATTTGCGTTGCAGAAGCTGCATTTGGAAGCATCACCAAACCGATTGCACAAAGAATAGCTCCAATTAAAAAGTAAGGTTTTCTTCTTCCCAAAGGACTCCAGGTATTGTCTCCCATATGACCGATGATGGGTTGAACGATCAATCCCGTAATCGGTGCAACCAACCAAAACCATGATAATTCATGAACGTCTGCTCCGAAATTTGCTAAAATTCTACTCGCATTTCCGTTTTGCAAACCAAAAGCCATCTGAATTCCCAAAAATCCCATGCTCATGTTGATGATTTGAAGCATGGATAAATTTGGTTTAATTTTTTTCGTCATTGTGTTATTTTGATTTTAATTGTTGAATTAAAGCATCTTCAATCGGAGCTTTTTCTGCCACTATTTTATCTACAATATCGTTCGGAACCGTCACAGAAAGTACATATTGTTTCACTTTCCATTGTCCGTTGATTTTTTCAACAACGCCCGAACCGCGACAGATTTTCATTTGAGTATCCAGCAATTCATCAAACCAAGCCAGTTTTCCGTCTTTGCTGAAATAGATATTTCTTTTTAATGAAGTGAAATTCCAAGTTGTTTTTTTGTCGAAATAAGGTTTTGCCCACACCATAAATGCTTTTTTATCCCAAACTTCGGTAGCATCTGTTCCGATAAATGTGGATTCGTCGGCGAAATAATTGAAATAGGTTATGAAATCAGCTTTTGCTGCTGCGACATTGAAACCATCGAGCATTGTTCCGATTGCTGTTTTTTCTTTGTCGAATTTTGATTGAGCTGAAATGGTTGTAAAACTCAATACAAACAGGATGAATGTAAAGAATATTGTTGTTTTTTTCATGTTTAATTTTATTTTTTAACGCAAATAGCGCAAAGTTTCTTTTTTAACTACTAACTGTTTTTAAGTTCTCAAAGACGTTTCACTTAAACAAGATCATAAAGATTTGGTTGTGATATTTATGAAAACATTTATGCTATTCGTATTTAATTCTTTTTTTAACGCAAAGAGCGCAAAGTTTTCTTTTTTTAACTACTAAACATTTTTAAGTTAGCAAAGGCGTTTCACTTAAATAAGATCACGGAGACTTGGTTGTGATATTTGTGAAAACATTTGTGCTATTCGTGTTTTAATTCAATTCAATGACCATCGATGTTTTCGCTGGGATTGTTAAGCGGTTTTGCAATGAAAATTCTTTGTCGGAAATAATGTCTTTTCCTTTTGAAAATCCCTTTAAAGATTCTGCAAAATGTTTCAGATCCAATGTTTCTTCTTTTTCATTGTTATTTAAAACTACCATTACGCTTTCTTTTTCGTTATATCTAAAATACACAAAAACATTATTCTGAGGAACGAAATTTTTAGTTTTTCCGGTGTGAATCACTTCTTTTCCTTTTCTCCAGTTCAGTAATTTCTGTGTGAACTGGTAAAATTCCTTTTGATCAGGCGTTTGATTTGATGGATTAAAAGCGTTTATTTTATCCGATTTCCAGCCACCCGGAAAATCTCTTCTGATATCGGCATCCCCACCTTTATTTTTATCACCGCGCATTCCTACCTCAGAACCATAATAAATTTGAGGAATACCACGAACGGTTGAAATTAATGTCAGCCCCAATTTATATGCTTTCGGATCATCATTAAAAATTTCATTCCATCTTTCGGTATCGTGATTCTCGAAGAAAACCATTACATTATTGATATCGGGATAAAGGAAATCACTTGATAAACTATTATAAATACGATTCATCCCGCTATCCCAGCCTTCTTTTTCCTTCAATGCTTTCGGCATATCTCCATACAACATAAAATCCATGACAGATGGAAGATTGGAGTTGTAATTTGCTGCTTCTCCCGTTTTGGAATCCTTTTGCCAAGCCGAAATATGACCAGCAGTATTCAGCCAAGTTTCTCCAACAATATTAAATTTCGGATATTCATCCGTGATTGCTTTTGCCCATTTTGCCATCGCTTCTTTATCGTTGTAAGGATATGTATCTACCCGAAAGCCGCCCAATTCAGCGTATTCTATCCACCAAATTGCATTTTGTGTTAAATATTTTAAAACCAAAGGGTTTTTCTGATTAATATCCGGCATCGTGGTATCAAACCAACCATCCAACGCGACTTTTTTATCAATTTCAGAAGCATTGGTATCGAATTGTGTTGTGGTTTTGTAATTAGAACGTTTAAAACCATTTTCACCATCATTAAACCAGTGAATCCAATCTTTGGTCGGTAAATCTTTGATCATCCAATGCGAAATCCCCCAGTGATTGGTAACATAATCCATCACCAGCATCATCTTTCTTTTATTTAATTTTTGAGAAAGTTCTTTGTATTCTTCATTCGTACCATAACGACCGTCGATTTTGTATAAATCTGTCTGGGCATAGCCGTGATAAGAATACACTTTTTCATTATCTTCATTCACCGGAGTTAACCAAACAGCCGTTGCACCAAGATTTTGAATATAATCTAAATTATTGATGATTCCTCGCAAATCTCCGCCATGGCGTCCATTGGGAAGGATTCTGTTTGCTTTTTCGGTTAAGTTGGGTTGAGAATCATTTTTTTCATCGCCGTTGGCAAAACGATCCGGCATAATCAGATACATTACATCTTTTGAGGTAAATGATTCTCTGTTAGCAGAGTTAGGTTCTCGTTGTTTCAATTCATATGTATAAGAACCTATATTTTTTTTACCTTTTTTGATATTAATTTTAAACTTCGGAACGTTGATCTCATTGGTATTTACCGTTACAAAAACATAGTTCGAATTTTCAGTTTTCTGAATATCTTTCGCCTGAATACCATCCGAAAGTTCAATTTCATTATTGGCTATATCTTTTCCATAGACCATGATCTGGAGTTCGGGATTTTTCATTCCTTTCCACCAAAATGCGGGTTCTACTTTGTCTAAAGGTTTTTGTGAGAAAGCGATGACTGCTGTTGATAAAGCAATGATGGTATATATTTTTTTCATTTTTAATATTTTAAACTAATATTTTTAAACGCAAAGGACTCTAAGATTTTTTTTTCTACTAACTATTTTTAAGTTCACAAAGGCGTTTCACTTAACTAAGATCTCAAAGATTTTTGTCTTGAGTTAGTTTTTTAAACTTTACGCTTTTGTATTTTTTAACGCAAAGGGCGCTAAGTTTTTTTTGACTACTATTCTTTTTTAAGTTCGCAAGGGCGTTTCACTCAGCGAATGATAGCAGTGCTTTTGATATTTGTTTTAAATTTTATCTTTTTCGGTATAGCCGATGCAAAATAAGGTTTCACCTTTGTTGACGGGTGGAGTTCCTATTTTATAGAGGATAATTCCGTTTGTATTTGAAATAACGTCTTGTTTTTTATTTCCGAATTCATCCGTGATATAGCCTACTATTTGATTCTTTTTTACTTTGTCTCCGCTTTTCAAATCGCTGTAGAAAATTCCGTTTTCAGGAACTTTGATATAGTCTTGCTGATTGAGCAGAGTTGCTGTTTTTTTGTTGATGAACTTCGATTTTCTTCTTACATAATTTCCGGAATGTCCCAGCATATTGTACACCGCCGTTTTAATCAGGTCTACATTTTCTTTCTGAACAGTTCCTAATTTCCCAGCCTCAATACTTAACGCAGTAATTCCTTGTTGGGTTGCTTGTTTGAAAGCATATTTTGCCGGTTCGGTTTGGGTTAAATTATATGGATATGAAACTATATGATCAATTTGCGACTGAGCTGATAAATCATGAGCCAACTTAGTATTTTCGGGAGTATCTTTTCTATTGTAATAGCATACAAATGGCAGCAAATCTTCGTTGGCATCACCTCCGTGAATATCTAGAAATATCGTTGAATTTGAGATAATTTCTTTTGTGATCAAATTTGCAATTTGATCTGTCGGAGTTCCATTTGCAGAACCCGGAAAAGCGTTGTTTAAATTTTTTTGATCTAAAGGATTAATGAAAGGTGTTCTTTTCTGAAAAGATCCAACATTCGCAATAGGAACAATGATGATCGTTCCTTTGATCTGATCGGGATCTATTTCCTTCAATATTTCCTGAATGGCAACAATTGGTGGATATTCGTAACCGTGAATTCCTGCCACGATACTGAAAACGGGGTCTTTTTCCTTCCCTTTAATTATAGAAACAGGAAGATAAGTTTCTTTTGTCTCACTTTTAATACTAAAAACGGTATCTTTTCTAAATGAACCTTTTTGTTCAAGGATTTGACTTATTTTTTGTGCATTGACCCAGGAACCCATTATTGCTAATGATAACAATGTCGCTTTCTTCATAATTTTCATAGAATTAAAGATAATCAAATAATTTTTAAACGACTGATTTTCTTTGTGCTATTTTGCTTGCCAGCCAACTCACATAGAACAGCTGAAAACTATGATAAACCATCACGGGTAACAGAAATAAAACCTTCTGATCATCAGGAACTCCCAATACCAAAAGAAAGAGACTTCCGTGTACTAAAGATTTCTTTGAACCACAAAATGTTACTGTGATGACATCCTGCGCATTGAACCTCATCTTTTTTGCAATGAATTGCAAAATATTGTAAACCGCAAAAAATAAAAAAACCACACTGAATGCCAGAATTAAAAATACAATTGGAGGAACTGAACCGAAAATATTTTCAATAAATGCTGTGGAGAAACTTTCATAGACAATTAATAAAATAATCAGCCTGTCAAATTCTGCAATGATCTTTGAATATTTGGTAATCCATTTTTTGAATACTGGATTTAATAAAATTCCTAAAATGATAGGTAATAAAACTTTAATTAAAAGCTGCTGAACGACTTCGCCATGATTTTCGGAACCGGAAGTGGGTTCAAGGAAAAAGCTCATCAATAATGGCGTCATGACAATTCCGATTAATCCTGAGATAGACGCATTGAATATCGCAGAAGTCACATTCCCTTTAGCAATAGAAACCATGACCACAGATGATGAAACCGTTGATGGCAAACAGGCAAGAAAGAATATGGAAAGCCAGATGTTTTCAAATTCTGAGCTTTTCACCAATGGGTAAAACAGTAAAACCAGCAGCGGAAAAAAAATGAAAGTTCCGGACTGAATGAGTAAATGCAGCTTCCAGTTGGAAATATCTTTTACGACTTCTTTTAAATTAAGTTTCAGTCCGTACAAAAGGAAAATCCCGGCAATTCCCCAATCGATAAAAGCTGAAAGATTGAAAAATTCATTATAAGACTCCTTAAAAGGAATCAATTTTGCCATAAAGACCATTACGATTAACAGGAGAAGGAATATATTCTGCTTGTTAAAAATTTTAGCCATCAACGCCATTAGATAAATTAATTTTTTTTAGAATAAAAAATCCTTAAAGTTTTTGTCTTTAAGGATTATAAATTTATGGAATATTTATTTTATGATGTTATCATTTACTTTCAATATAATTATCATTAAATAATTTATTCGGTTTTAAATAAATAACATTTTGTTGAAAATCGAGAAATACATTAAACCTCTTTAATATCTCATTTCCTAAAATATGCATTCTTCTATTACTTACTAACCTACTTTCTGAGAGCAATTGAGCCGGAATACTTTTTAGTTTATATTTTCCTAAAGATAACGATTGAAGATCGGCTGTAACAACCGGAACTTCATTTCCCTGACCGCCTTTCATCATTACTTTTTTAATTATTTTCATTTGATCTGTTGGAAAACTTTGTTCTTTTAATAAAGGTTCATCCAGCATTGCTGTTCGTTGATATCCTGTATCAAAAAGAAACCAATCTTTATTCTTTTTTGTCCCTTCCTGTATGGTTGTTTCTACAAAAAATAATTGATCGTAATATTTTATATTTAACTTTTCATACGATTTATCTTTTTGTACAAAATTGGGAAGCTTGGAATGAACAACCATTATACCGAGATCGTAATTGAGTTCTACCACCATTCCATCGAATAAATCCCAGCCAAATCTTCCGTCTGTTCCATGCCCTGATAACTCTACCTGACGAATTCTGAATCCTTGATATTTTTTATTTCCGATAGAAAGAATATTGAGACCAGGTTTTAGAGGTTGTTTAATTTTATCCTTCAAAGCATCTTTTGTAAGAGAAAGGTTAATCGTTCCTGTATCAAAATTGAGTGTAAGAGAATCTGTCTTATTCAACGCTGTTTTCACAAACATCGTATTCTGCTCATTGATTCCTAAACGAATACTATCATGAAATGCTGGCGTTGCCTTGCTGAAATCTTTAGGCAGAGAACTTTCGATTCTTGTGTAGCATGAATCTTTTCCTTTTAAAAGAATCACAAAATCTTTCTTTTCCCCCTGCTTTATTAATATTTTAACTGAATCTACGTCAGTTTTTACTTTAACAATTTTAGATTCTTTTCCTATTTTTGAGACCGTATAAATATCTGGTTTTACAGATGGATCAATATTCCAATCTGTTTTTAAAGTGCCATCTTCAATAATAATTGCCTTAGACGAATTAGCTCTTAAAACAGGAAGTTTCTTTTGAGCAATGATATGAATAAGTGACAATATTGAAAAGACAAATACTAATGTATATTTCATATAATATATTATGATTAAATTAAAAACTTCCCCAGATATGTCATTACAATATCCAAAGATGAACTGCCAAAAGTTGAGCCGTCATGAAAACAATTATCTGTGGGAGCAATATAATAGTGATAAGGAGGCTGCTCTATTTTCAGCACAGGATAATCTGGAAATAATTTCATGAAATAGGATGTTATATTCTTATTATTCACTTCATTTTCATGTACATTCATTTTCGTTTTAATCATGTTGTAAACTTGAAGCATGGAAAGATTAATTAACAACAGATAACGTGATTCTTTGCCAATATTCAAAGAAATTCTATTGCCAAACTTATGAGCTGTATGTAAAGTCATAGTTTCGGAGCTATCTTTATGAATGCCAATAAATTTCAAGTCATTAATTGTAAAACCTATTGGAAATTTTCGTTTGTCTAATGATACAACTTCACTATTTGCATAATTAGTCGCTAAACTCATAAATCTGAAAGACCCCTGCGAAATATTTTCAAGAAATTCATTTAACAGCAAATTAATCTCACTTATTAAATTTTGATTTTCTCTGAATTTCCTAAATACCTCATCATCAGATTGAGCTTCTTTTAAATTCAAACCATCAAATAATAATTGAATATTTTGAGGAATTTCACCTATAAATACAGAATTGTAATCTTTTTTGTCTTTATTATTTCCTGCTATAATTTTATATTCTGAAAGATTTAATTTTCGCCAATCTCTTTTAGGTAAATAAGCCTCCGATTCATATTTTTGTGAAAATTTTTCATCTTTAAAAATTAATTCATTAGAATGTTGTTTTGAATGATGTATAAGTCCTGAATTAATCTGAACAATTTTAGAAAGTTCATCTGCATATATTTTAATTCCTGGTTTTAGTTTTTCCATATCTTAATATTTATCAAAAACTCCTACATAAACCATAGTTATATCAAACTCTTTATTGCCAAGTGTAGTACCATCATGAATAAAATTGTCTGTAGGCGCAATGTAGTATTGATAAGGTTTTATTTCGAGTTTTAAAACAGGATATTCCGGATATAAAATAAAAAATTGTTCCACAATATTTTCCGAGGTTATTTTTTCTGAATACTTTTTTTGAACCATCCCATAAATTTGTCTTAGTGTCAAATTAATAAAATACAGATAGCGTGATTCTATACTAATATTGATAGAAATTCTGTTATTCGATTTATAGGCAGTATGGGGAGTAAACAATTTACTTTTATCTATATGTAAACCCGTATACTTAAATTGATTTTGCCCTAAATGATGAAAAGTAGTACTCTGCATATCAGCAAGTGATCTTGCAATTCTGTGAAATTTATAATTATTTTCACTAGATTTTTCACTCAAAAATACATTCAGTGTATCATTTATTTTTTTTGTTAATTCTTCATCTTTTTCAAATTTCTTTGGAACATCAAAAAGAGATTCACATTCATGCAGGTTGAATTTTTTAAACAAATCTTGTAACGAATCTGGAATAAAACCGATTGCCAAAGTATTAAACATTTCGCCATCAGCAATATCTGTTAAAATTTGTTTATGCTCTAAATCAGTAAGTTTATGCCAATCTGTATTTGGTAAATAAGCATTACGAAAGTATTCAATCTCAGGATTTTTATTATCTACCAGAGAAACACCTGTATTAATCCAAATTTGATCTTTTATATTTTCAATATGACGATCATAAACTTTAATACCTTTCTTTAAAATCATACTAAACTGTAGGCTAATAATTTATCTTTAATATTTTCGTGAATTGTAAAAGAAGTTTTATTTTCCAACTCTTCTACAATTTCTAAATAGGAAACTTTTGAAAGTTGCATCTCTTTACAAACATCCGCAGGCAAACTATCAATAAGATCGTTTTGAATATGAGTAACTAACTTTATCATATCGTGACAATAAATTGTAGGATTATCAAAACCGTTTTCATTAGAATATCTATTTAATAAAAAACCTCCACCACATATTTCATATATTGGACAATTAAGACATTTCTCATTTACCATTTGGTGGGAGTTAATATATATATCAAACAGAGGGTCTTCTAATACAGCATCAATTTCATGGGTATGGATATTAATTTCATTTCTGGTAATTCCTTCGTAACAAGCTCTGATAGAATCTGCTACTTCAAGATTCCCATTCGTTTCCAATACTGCAACACCATTCTTTTTTAAACCAATCATTTGATCGCCCACTTCTTCACCCACAATAAGTTGAATTAAAGTTTTAAAAAACCTCATGTCCGGTCTTTTAGAATCACTTTTCCATATTTCGAACAATTCAATCAACCAATCCGCGTATGGAGTATAACCACTGGTATTCACTTTTTCTTTTATCGTATCATCAGGTAACTTATCAAAATGTCCGTCTGGCAGAAGAAGATTAAAGCTTGGTATATTTAGATTTTTGAACTCCTGATACAGCTCGATTGGAGTTATATTAAGATTAACAACAGATAAAACACCATGCATTCCTTTATTCAAACCTAGCTCTATGGCCTGCTGAACATCATCATAAGAGCCTTTACCATTATGAAAAACTCTATACTTATCATGATATTCTTTAGGCCCATCCATACTAATTCCAACGCGAATATTTAATTCATTAAAAAGATCATACCACTCTTCATCTAGGCCAACACCATTAGTTTGAATGACAAAATCAAAATAAGAATTGTTAAGTAGCTCTCTGAATATCTTTATACTTTCGCGATAAAATTCTTTTGGATATAATAGTGGTTCACCACCATGAAATACGATCTGAAAAGATTTTAAACTATTTTCAGTACCATAACGAGATAATTTTTGAGCAAAAATCCGAATGGTATCCATAGACATAAATTTAGGCTGCTTTAAGTAGGTTTTATCTCCTAAATTATACATGTAGCAATAAGAACAATTAAGGTTACACCTACTTGCAACCTTCAGAACAAAAGAAGTCACCATATCTATATCAATAAACAAAGTTCTCCGTTATTTTACTAACGAAGAACTTAAGTTTTAAAAATCAGTAATTTTTAAGCTCTTAAAAATTGATCAGGTGCTCTGTCATAAGCAGCTGAAGCTCCTGTTACTGCCAAAATTCCACAATTAGGATCTGTACCACCTCCAATTCCTGTTCCAGGATTAGTGATTCCGACACCTCCAAAAATAGCCTTATAAAGATCTACATTTTCTTTGTCTGAAGTTTGGATTGATTTTTTTAGAATTTCTTTTTGTTCAAGATTACTCGTGATCTTAAATTTCTTTTTCATAAAATGAATTTTGGTTATTAATTTACTTATCTCACCAAATATAGAAAATTAATTTCACAGTAAAAAACAATTTTAATTAAAAAATTATTAGTTTATTTTCTTAATAGATATCGCAAACCCTCCACTTCTTACCATTTTAAAGTTGATCTTAGATTTACTCGTGATCTGCTTTTTGTAGATATTATAGCTTTGAGGATTGTTGATGTAATCTGCATCTTTTCCATCTTCATAGATCGTTGCTTCATACTTCTGACCTTTATCCAGGAAAGAGAAATCTACACTGTAATCACGTTTGTTTTCATCGGTAATTCCTCCTACAAACCAATTATCGGTACCTTTTGCTTTTCTTGCAGTTACCACATAATCTCCCGGTTCTGCCGATAAAATCTTCGTATCATCCCAATCTGCTGCCACATCTTTGATAAATTGGAAAGCATCCATGTGCTTTTTGTAGTTTTCAGGAAGATCAGCTGCCATCTGAAGCGGCATATACATCGTTACATAAAGAGCCAACTGCTTTGCCAGCGTTGTTTTCACAAAACGAGTATCTCCAGGGAAATAATAATCTAGTTTTGTCTGGAAAATTCCCGGCGTGTAATCCATAGAACCTCCCATCCATCTTGTAAACGGAAGAATCGTCTGATGATCCGGATTGTTTCCTCCAAAAGCTTCATATTCCGTTCCACGAGCGGCTTCAGCAGAAATGTAGTTTGGATAAGTACGGCTTTCTCCTGTCGGACGAACCGATTCGTGAGAATTTACCATAATTTTATACTCATTCGCTTTCTCAGCAATTCTGTAGAAATGATTGATTGTCCATTGAGAATAATGGTGCTCTCCTCTTGGAATGATGTCTCCAACATAACCAGTTTTCACCGCATCATAACCATATTTGTTCATCAACTGGAATGCTTTATCAGACCATCTTTCATAATTCGTCGCCGAGCCTGAAGTTTCGTGATGCATGATTAGTTTAATTCCTTTTGAATGCGCATATTCATTCAACATTTTAATGTCGAAATCTGGATATGGCGTGATAAAATCGAATACATATTCTTTTGAGTGACCGAACCAGTCTTCCCAACCAACATTCCAGCCTTCAATCAATAATCCCTGGAAACCGTTTTCAGATGCAAAATCGATATATTCCTTAACTTTTGTATTGTTGGCAGCGTGTTTTCCGTTTGGCGTTAATTTAGAGAAATCGGTTACGCCAAGACGCACGTTAGATTCCGGCTGACCGTATGCCCACTGAGATTTTCCGATGATCATTTCCCACCAAACACCCATGTATTTTGTTGGGTGAATGTAAGAAGTATCTGTATATTTTGTAGGCTCGTTTAGGTTGAAGATCATTTTAGAATCCATTACATCTTCTGCTTTTGGCGAAACGATAATCGTTCTCCACGGCGTTACAGAAGGTGTTTGAATATATCCTTTTGCTCCCTGTCTGTCGGCTGTAAGGTGAGTTTTAAGCTTAAAATTCGTAGCATCTACTTCTAGGTGAGAGGCCGGATAATCTAAAACAGCCGCTTCCGCAACGTTGATGTATAAAGGTTCTTTACCTTCTTTTTTAAGCATTAAAGGAGACTGAACTGCATTTTTGATCAATGTCTGAGATGCATTGGCATCTGCCGCTTTTGGCCATCTTGCAGGAATTTCAGAAACTTTTGTTTCCTGATACTGGTATTCCTGAGAATCGTAATCTGCAACCATCCACCAAGATTTCATATCTGTAGGAAAATCGAATTCAGAATCCTCTTCTCTGATTACGAAATAGTTCAGATTTTTCTGTTGAGGAAATTCATATCTGAAACCTAAACCATCATTGAACAATCTGAATTTCACAACAATACTTCTTTCAGTAGTTGCCTGATTCAGCGTAACTGCCAATTCGTTGTAATTGTTGATATAGTTTTTCTTTTCACCTAAAACCGGTTGCCAGGTTTCATTTTTAGAATCTCTTTTTTCTTCTGTTTTTGTGAAACCGCTGTTCAGATCGAATTTAGCATCTTCAGGCTTCGCGATTTCTGAGGCAAATTTTATAGAAGTATCTTTAAATAATCTCAATCCCAATTTAGAATCCTCAACAACTGTTTTACCGTTGTATTTAAGGTTGTAGTAAGGAACGCCTGCTTTCAATTGGAAATCCATTTCGAATTTTCCGTCCGGCGATTTTAAAGACTGTGCATTAACACCCGCAAACATCATTGAGAGCAAAAAAGCTCCAACTGTAATTTTCTTCATAATGACTATTTATATAAACTTTAAAAATAAAGAAAGTGCTGTTGTAAAGCAGCACTTTGCTCTGTTGTTCAGATTAAATTAAGGTTAATTTTTTAAGGAGATTTAGAATAATGGAATAAAAGAAAACTCTCCTGTGATATCATTAAAATAGACATCATAATTGAATTGTGTGCTTACAGGAATGTTTCCTCCACCAATATCACCTACTCCAAAAAACTCCTGAGCCGTTCCCCAGTTAGTTCCCCAATCGTGGTTTGCTCTAAATTTAAACTCTCCAGCTTTAAGCTCTACATTTTTCTTCACCCAAATGTGCGCATCAAATGTGTTTTTTTGCAAATCAACATCTGTATTCCAATCGCCTGAAGCACTACCAATCATTGAAATTGAAGTATAAGTAGTTGTTGGAGGAGTTACTGACACAAATGTATAAGTAAGAGAGATAATATTAATTGTTAATTTATAATATCCTGCTGTAGCTACGCTAATATTTCCTGAACCTCCATCTGTACTTAAAACTCCTGCTGAAGATCCTAAACCATATTGTACATCCCAACTTCCCGGAGTTTTTATCATTTTAAATCCTCCAGCAGCAAAATAACCCGTATAAGAATATACACCCGTCGTTGCAGATTTTTGTAAAGGATATATTTTAGCATTTGTTGCTGTATTATCCCACGCCCCTGCTGTAGCGTCTCCAATTAAATACAAATCTGTATAATTGTATACAGGACCATTTATATATGGTGTAACCGTTAAGTTAATCACATTAGAGTACGTAGTAGAATAATTTTTAACTTGAGATTTTAAACGAACTTCAATATCAGTTGCAGTTGCTGAAGTGATTCCTAAAGATAAAACAATAGCATTCAATTCCTTAACAGTATATGAGTGTTTCACATCTGCTGCTGCTAATGTTGTAGATTTTGGAGCGGCAAAATCGGTTCCTTTTATTGCAAACTCTAATGTATTTTCTACAACAATTGTCGCATCATATTTGGTATTTGTCCAGTTAAATGTAACTGAGGTATCATCATCATTAGCACTTTCTAAAACCAATGAGGTTTTATCTGAACTTAATGAAGATGCAGTTACCTGACCAATTGTTATTTTATCATCATCTTCACAAGAAATTACTAAAAATCCAAGGAAAAAGACAAGTAATATTTTAAATATATTTTTCATAACTATTCAATAATAAATGTTAAAAACCAGGATTTTGAGTCAAATTTGGATTAGCTGACAATGCTGAATTCGGAATAGGAAACACATTGTAGTTAGGAGATATAGATGTTCCATTTTGTACACCTCCTTTCCAAGGCCATAAATATGTTCCTCCTGTAAATTTATCAAATCTAATTAAGTCCGTTCTTCTTTGTCCTTCCAAATTAAATTCTCTTCCTCTTTCCGCTAAAATAAAATCTAAAGTGATATTTCCTGCCGTTACTTGCGATGTAGTTCTTTTTGATCTTAAATCATTAATATAAGTAAGTGCTTGAGAAACATTAGCTGTTGAAGCTCCTCGCACAGCACATTCTGCATAGGTAAGGTAAGCTTCTGCCAATCTAAAAACTGGAAAATCGGAGCCCGAAAAGTCTGTAGCTTCTGAAGAGCCTGTTGTATTTAGATTTCTAAATTTAACAGACGGGTAACCATCAGTCCATGTTTTATAATCAGTCATTTCATAATTATGATTGGTCTGCCAGAATAATTTTCCTCTTTGATCCGAAGTTGCAGCTAATAAGCTTGCACTGCCACTATTAAAGTCTGTTAAACTATTACCAAATAGGCCATACCAAGCTTTTGTAGCTCTGTGACCACCCCAACCGTCTCCTTTCATACCGAAAAGTGCAGGGCTTACTGTAGATGGGCTTCCTCCCGTATTACCGTTGATAATATATGTTGAATTACCATAACTTTGAGTTCCAATAGGATCTGCAATTAATGGGAAGATAATTTCAGGCGACATATTGTTATCTGCCGAAAACATTCTTACAAAATTGGTATCAATAGAATATCCTCCCTCATCAATCACTTTCTTTGCATACGTTGCCGCATCATTCCATCTCGCTGTGCCCGTATAAACCTGTGCATTAAGATATAACCTTGATAATAGCATTTGTACGGTAGCCTTATTTACATGGCCATATTCAGTAGATTTAGCAATAGTAGGCTCAATGGCTAATAATTCGCTTTCAACATAATCAAATAATTCTTTTCTTGATGCTTGCTCCTTTGGAACAGTACTTCCGAGATCTTTTTCAGTAATGATTACACCTTTACCGAAGCAATCAATCATATAAAAATAAGAGAAAGCTCTGATAAAACGCAATTCACTAATATACTGCTCTTTGTTAGCAATATCTGCTTTACCAAAAGCCTCAATTAATGCATTTGCCTGAGGAACTGTGTAGTAAACTCTATCAAAAAGATATCTGAAAAATTTGTTATCAGCAGTCCAGTTCGTAGTTGTCGTCAGCTGGTCTAAACCATTGTCTCCCCATCTGTTCTTCATTCCGTCTGCCGTAAAGTCTTCAAGATTTATAATACCTCTTAAGAAAACTGTTTCACCTTTGTCGTCTCCAGTAATATCTGCCTCACCCGGACCTTTCGCACTAGACATAGATAAAGAAGCATATACTTTTGCCAGCAAACCATTTGCTGCATTGGGCTGTGATTCTAGCAATTGATCCAAAGTTAAAAGATACTCAGGCTCTGTATTTAATTCATTCAAACAAGAAGTTGTAGCAACTAAAGCGAATGATAAAAATATTATTTTGAATTTATTAAGTTTCATTGTATGTCAAATTTTTAAAAGTCAAGATTTACTCCAAATGTATATACTCTTGGTCTTGGATAGAAGTTAGCATCTATGGAATTGAAGTTTTCAGGATCCTGCCCTACATAATTATTAGTAATAATAAATGCGTTATTTACAGATCCGTACACTCTTAAAGTAGTTCCTTTAAATAATTTATCAAACTTATATCCTAATGTTATATTTTCACAACGTAAAAAAGTTGCATCATGTAAATTATAGTCAGACAAACCTTCTACATCTGTTTTGCTTGCAAATCTAGGATCAGCCGCTCCATCATAAAAGTTAAGAACATTGTATAAGCTATTACTATTTACAGGATTTGAAGCTTCCGTATATCCTCTGTTTACTCTAGCTGCATAATAAACCTTTCCTCCAATCTGCCCTCTAAAACTAGCTGATAAATCAAAGTTTTTATAATTAAATAATGTTCCAAAACCGAATGTCCAATTAGGTCTCAAAGGAGCAAAATATTTATCTTCATCGTTTATTTGGCCATCTCCGTTTCTATCTACAAAAACTCCAGGTAAAACCCTTCCATCGTTATCATAAACCTGTTGGTAAACCCAAGCAGAATAAGGCTGCTGCCCTACTGCGTGCTGCGCAAGAAGAACTCCTGTTCCTGCAAATGATAATGAAGATTCTGATGCAGCAACTTTTTCTCTACCTTTTAAATCATCCACATTTCCAATATTATAAGCAATATTTCCGTTTAATTCCCAGTTAATATTGCTTGTTTTTATCGGAACTAAATTTAATGAAGCTTCAAAACCTTTATTTGTAAGGCTTCCTACATTATCTACAAATTCATTAGAAAGCATTTGCCCCGAAGGAAAAGGAACTCTGGCTAATAAATCCGTTGTTTTTCTATGATAATATTCTAATGAACCTGATAATCTTCTGTTTTTTGTACTAAAATCAAGCCCGGCATTATAAGTAGTCGTTTTTTCCCATGTTAAATTTTGATTATATGGTAATGCTGTAAACAATTCCGGAATAATGCTTCCGTCTGGCAAAACAGTTCTTGGGAAATAGAAATATCTAATGTCCCCAATTTCATATAAAGGACTATAAGGATAAAAGCCTGCAGCTCCTGTAATATCTTGTTGCCCTGTCTTACCCCAGCCCAATCTCAACTTCAACTCCGAAAATCCCGAATTTTGCATCCATTTTTCATCATTTACTTTCCATGCAAAAGCAGCTGCAGGGAAATGTCCCCATCTATTGTTTGTCGGGAATAATGAAGATCCGTCTGCCCTGTAACTTAAAGTGAATAGATACTTATTTTCAATATCAATGTTTGCTCTACCAAAGAAAGACTGAATATTTAATACATTTCTGTAATTATTTGCGTATTTACTATATGGAGACTCCTGACGAACACCTGTTGGAGAATCTGTATTAAATAGCTGCTTTGTTCCTTTATTATCAAAATTCTGATAAGAATAACCTCCTTGAATATCAAATTTTGAAATAAACTTATCGCCATAGTTTTTACTGTAAACTAAATAAGCATCCAACAATCTGTTAAAAATATTTTGATCCTCACCATAATTTAGCCCTGGATTATAAATGCCACCCACTGGAACACTATTCTCATAAACAGTTCTATAAGATTGCAAAGCATTATTAGCATACAGTTCTCGAATTTCGGCATGCGAAGATTCAGCTCCTAAATTTAATACCGCTCTTAAATCAGGCAAAAAGTGCATCTTATAATCCAATTCTACATTTCCTAAGAACTTTTGTACTTTTTCAGGTCTTGTTCTTTGTGTAAGTACTGCAAGAGGATTGGTTGCACCCGTCATTAAATAACCATTAAATGTCTGATAATAGCTTCCATCTTCATTGTATACTGGTTTTGTAGGGTCTGCTGTGATAGCACCACCAATAGCGCCGCCCTCATCAATTGTATTCTTTTTTGAAATGATATTTTTCACATTAATATCAACTTTCAAATGATTGTCCAGAAATGTTGGCGTTAATTTAAAGGAAGCAGTATATCTATCATAATCATTAGTTTTTACAAGTCCCTGAGTATTATTATACCCTAATGAGAATCTTGCTGGCATCGATTTAAATAAATTAGATCTGATACTTAAATTATGATCGGTTGAAACTGAAGTTCTGAAAATTTCATCCTGCCAATTGGTATTATACATTTTTTGTTGGCCATTTTCAGTAACACCCAACATACTTGAAAATGTAGGATTATATTCGTTAATGAATTTCTCAAAAGTAGGGCCATCCATCACATCCAAGGTTTTGGTAACCTTACCTATTGATATATTACCACTATAGTTGATTCGCATTTTCCCCGAAGTTCCTTTTTTAGTTGTAATAATGATTACACCATTTGAAGCTCGAGAACCATAGATTGCAGTTGCAGAAGCATCTTTTAAAATTGAAAAAGATTCAATGTCATTAGGATTTACAAGCGATAAAGGATTTGATACCCCTGCTGGGTTTGACGAATCTAACGGAATTCCATCAATCACAATTAATGGATTATTATTTGCCGTTAAAGAAGCACCACCACGAATTCTAATATTCGGAGCAGAATCGGGAGCCCCTCCAGAACTAGTAATTCTAACCCCAGGTGCTTTTCCTGCAATCAACTGATCAGCGGAAACGATTGCGCCTTTATTGAAGTCTTTTTCAGAAACAGCCGTTACCGATCCTGTAAGATCCGACTTTTTCTTCGCTCCATACCCAATCAAAACAACCTCCTCGATTTTTTTCTCCTTGGTTGTGGAGTCCTTAGTTTGCGCATGCATCATTGAACTTGCCAATAGAAATGCGGGCGCTATTTTTAATACCGTTGTAAAATTTCTCACAATATTATTTTTATATAGTTTCGTTTTTTAAGAATAAAGACTGTAAGTCAGTCTTGCAATTTAAAAAAAAATTAGAATTATGTTAATTTTATTAAAAATTTGGTTAAAATTGTGTAGATTAAACGAGTGTTTTAAGTTAAAAAACTGTTTTCCATTTATTTACATTAAAATATGCAAGACATAATATTAATTTAATTTTAACAAAAAGTTAAACATGCGTTTAACTAAATATAACATTTGAGCATCCCTTATCTTGACAAAAGCTTTTAAAAACAGTAATTCAAACAATTTTCAGGGAGAATCCGTATCTTTGCAGTCAAAATTTAACTATAAATGTCAAACAGAAAGATGATTACGGCAGCTTTGCCTTATGCAAACGGACCGGTTCATATAGGACATTTGGCAGGTGTGTATATTCCTGCGGATGTTTACGCAAGATTTCAGCGAAGATTAGGAAAAGATGTAGCGTTTATCTGTGGTTCAGATGAGCATGGGATTCCTATTACCATCAGAGCAAAAAAAGAAGGAGTAACCCCTCAGGATATCGTTGACAAATACCATGAGATCATTAAAAAATCTTTTTCAGATTTAGGGATTTCTTTTGACGAATATTCGAGAACAACTTCTAAAAACCATTACGAAACCAGCCAAGATTTCTTTAAGGTTTTGTATGAAAAAGGGAAATTCACGGAAGAAATGTCTGAGCAGTACTTCGACGAGCAAGCCGGAGAATTCTTAGCTGATAGATACATCGTTGGAACTTGCCCAAATTGTGGAAACGAAAATGCTTACGGAGATCAGTGTGAAAAATGTGGTTCTACCCTTTCTCCATCTGAGTTGATTAATCCAAAATCAATGTTAAGTGGAAACGTTCCTATTTTAAAAGAAACAAAAAACTGGTATCTTCCATTAAACGAATACGAAGATTTCCTAAACGAATGGATTATTGAAGGTCATAAAGATGACTGGAAGCCGAACGTTTACGGACAGGTTAAATCTTGGTTAAACGACGGTTTGAAACCTCGTGCTATGACCAGAGATTTAAACTGGGGAGTTCCTGTTCCACTTCCGGGTGCAGAAGGAAAAGTGCTTTATGTATGGTTTGATGCGCCGATCGGATATATTTCTTTCACCAAAGAATGGGCAGAGAAAAATGGAAAAGATTGGAAAGATTACTGGCAAAGCGAAGAGTCTGATTTAGTTCACTTTATCGGAAAGGATAATATTGTGTTCCATTGTATTATTTTCCCTTCGATGATGAAGGCTCACGGCGATTATATTATGCCGAAAAACGTTCCTGCTTTTGAATTCCTTAATCTTGAAAACGATAAAATTTCAACTTCAAGAAACTGGGCAGTTTGGGCACACGAATATGTTGAAGATTTCCCTGGACAGGAAGATGTATTGAGATATGCTCTTCTTTCTTCAGCTCCGGAAACTAAGGATAATAATTTTACCTGGAAGGATTTTCAGACTAAAAATAATTCTGAATTAGTTGGAATTTTCGGAAACTTTATTAATAGAGTTGCTGTTTTAATTCATAAATATTATGATGGAATTGTTCCTCAAGGGGATGTAAATACTCCTGAATTAAAAGAAATAAACAAAGCCGCAAGTGAAATTTCAGGATTCTTAGAAAACTATGAATTTAGAAATTCTTTAACAGCTTTGATGAATTTAGCACGTTTCGGAAATCAATATCTTCAAACGGAAGAGCCTTGGAAAACGATTAAAGATAACCCTGAAAAAGCTGCACATTCATTATTTGTTGGAGCTCAGATTGCTGTTGCTTTGGCTCAGTTATGTGAACCATTCATGCCTTTCAGTTCTGAGAAATTATTGAATATGTTTAATGTTCAAAAATCGGATTGGAATGATGTTCAAACAAAATCTGTTTTAATTGAAACAGGTCATAAAATCAATGAATCATCTCTTCTTTTCTCAAAAATCGAAGATAATGTAATCGAAGCTCAAATCCAAAAGCTGGAAGACACGAAACAAAACAATAAAAAAACAAACCCTAACGCAAATCCTATGAAAGACGAAATCACTTTTGATGATTTTACGAAAATCGACTTAAGAACAGCGACAATTACAGAAGCTGAAAAAGTTGAAAAAGCAGATAAATTATTAAAACTGACCGTAGACACTGGTGTTGACGTAAGAACTGTAGTTTCAGGAATTGCAGAAAGCTTCACTCCGGAAGAAGTTATTGGCAAACAAGTAATGATTTTATTAAATCTTGCACCAAGAAAAATCAGAGGAATTGAATCTCAGGGAATGTTATTATTAACCACAAAACCAGACGGAAAATTATCTTTCGTAACACCAGACGACAGCAATGTTGAGAATGGTATTGAGATTGGATAATTTTTAGAGGTAATAACAATATGAAAAGAGCATTTTTCAATGCTCTTTTTTTCTGAATTATGGTTAATAAAAGCGTTTTAGATAAACTTTCCGACAAGGAATTACAAAAGTATATACAAAAAGACAGTCGATTTACTCCGAAAGCCATTCAAATAGCTTTCGAAATTCTTCAGGAGAGAGGAACTATTTTTTCCCAACAGGAAAAGAATGATATTTTGGACGTTATTCAAAACAGAAAGAACGCCGAACAAACAAAATTACAGGAAGAAAAGGAACTTTGGCAGGAACACTTAACAGATGATCCGGCTGCTGTTGCTCTTTATTCGAGAAGTACAATTTTAGTGATTAGTTTTTTATTTGGTACAATTCCCGGAAGTATATTGCTTTTTTTAAATTTTATCAAAATAAAAAAATATATTCCGGCTATTCTTACTTTAGCCTTTGGTATTTTATATTTTTTCATACAAAACTATGTAATATCCGCCCTTGATCTTCCTCACGATCGTTCGAGATATGATCCTAGAATTTTTATAATTGGCTTGGGAAGCATCAGTCTGATGATTATTTCTGTAGCCGTTTTACCAAAAAAATTCATTTACAGATCAACATCACTAATCTTTCCTATCATTTTGGCCATGATTACGCTTGCTATAATGTATTTTGATGGACAAAAGCTTTTTTCAAATTATCTGATTCCAAGGGTTTTTAACTTATAGTAAACAAATGAAATACTATTTTTTCATTATGAAACAAAAAAAATTCAAATGCGGTTCATGTGAATTTTTATTTTTAATGCATTGAGAACCTCAGCATGACATTGCGAATACTATTCGCTTAAAAAGAAAAGCTATTGTGAACAGTTAGTATTAGAAATGTCATGCAGAGCTTGTCGAAGCATCTATAATTTAATTATTTCTTTGTCAATCTCGCTAAATAAGAATCTTCATCCTGCAAAACTTTCTCAATATTAAAACCATTATTTTCTGAAGCATTTTTCAATGTATAAAAGTCAAGATACAGCCATTTGATCGGCTCTTCTGATTCGCCTTTGTAATGAACGATATAATCTAATTCACCATAATATCCGCCTGCAGGAATATACACTCCACCATCATAATCTTTATCGAACATATACAGAATATCCGTGCTGTCAATCAGGATTTGTCCGTTTTCATTTAATAAAGAATGAAGCTTTTTAAGGTAGATATCAATTTTCTCTAGACTTCCAAAAATACCTGTTCCGTTCATCAATAATAAGATGGTATCGAAAGTTTGACCTTCAAAATCCAGCATATTTTGAGAAACAGCTTTTTTGATTCCACGTAGTTGACAAACTTCAATTGATTTTGGCGAAATATCCAATGCAGTAAGATCCAGATTCTTTTCATTTTGGAGATATAAAGAATGTGAACCCGCTCCCGCTCCGATATCCAATGTTTTTCCTTGAGATAATTCCAACGCTTTTTGTTCAATATCATTCATATCTTCAAAATCACGGAAAAGATAATCCACCGGAAGTTCATCCAGCTCAGAAATTGAAGTTTCAGTTTGCAGATCTTCAGGATTTTCATCATGATAGAAATCCCAAATCGCTTTGCCCATTAAATCTTTCATATCTTATTTTAAAGCCGCAAAGATAAGGTTTTGAATATTGAAAATAAACGGGCTAGCTTATTTTTTGACTTCCTGTAATTATTTTTTAGGAGCTATTTGGTTACATCGAAAAGCAATATTAGTTTTATTTGAAGCTTTTTGACTTCGTCGAATTGTTGTTTTATTTTTTTTTTGGAGCAATTTCCCGCTTTCGCTACTCGCTTTTTCTAGGTTCGGCTCGGCGGCTTCGCCGCCGAGCCGAACCTAGAAAAGAGCTCAAACATACCGCTCAATGGTAAGTTTGCCTTGCGAAAAATAAAGGAGTATTTTAGTTAAAAAAATTAACTTAAGATAAAAAGCAGCAGGATAAAGACAGAAGCTCAATTGATACTTAAGATATCGCCCCCGATTTTATTCCCCTGCTGCTGTTTTCTTCCAAATCCGGATAGAACGTTGTTTGGTCATCACTTTTACCATGGTGGATCAGAAGAAAACCTCTTAATAAAAAGAATTTTATATGTCAAAAATATCAA
>NZ_JBDFPQ010000049.1:0-544 GCF_039672645.1 Chryseobacterium sp. C39-AII1 | reverse complement strand
CGCAGCTACTTTTCTGTCAGTTTCGCTCCGTATTTGCGTGTGCAAAAGTAATAACTTATTTTTAATTGACCAAATGTTTTTGAAGAAAATTTTAAAGTTTTTTGATGACCTTAATTTCTTTATTCCACTTAATCAATCTCACTCCTGCTCCCCGTTTTACCGGACTGCAAAGATACAAACTTTTTCTAATCTCACAAGATTTTTATCTAATTTAATTCTAAAATTATTTTAAATGAAATTTGTTTGATTGGATTGCTTCTTATCTAAAAGTGTGTGTTGTTATTTGCCTTCTTAAGGCTCCTCTGCGCTTCCTACTTCCTCTCGTTTTCAGTGGGGCAAAGATAGGAGGTTTGGGTAATACAAAACAAACTTATTTAACATAAAATTAAAATAGAATCGCAATTGTGGGAAACTTTTACATCTAACTAATTGGTTTATTTTACATTAAAAGGTCATTTATACTTATCCACATTGACAGAATAGTGTTTTAGTGTTTTAGTGTTTTAGTGTTTTAGTGTTTTAGTGTTTTAGTGTTTTAGTGTTT
>NZ_JBDFPQ010000048.1:0-546 GCF_039672645.1 Chryseobacterium sp. C39-AII1 | reverse complement strand
AACCTCCAGATCCAGATCCAGATCCAGCCTGTCCACCCCCTGCATCCGCAGCGAAATACATTCCATGAGAACCTCCCATTCCATTATAACTTGAGAGAGAAGAATTTGGATCAAAATCTCCATTAAAGGCAGAATGTTCTCCATAAATAGATCTTGGATCATAAGCAGCATTTCCATCAGGATCAATATAGCTAATAGGATTATTAAAAGCATAATTATACGGCGAATATCTTCTCATTTGTTCTGCCAAGGCATCTACCACACCCCATCTTCCCAGATCCGGCATATACATTCTCGCTCCAAAATCGTACATTCCTGTTTCCTGAAGCTCTTTTCCGTTGTATTTGTAAGAATACAAGCTTCCGAAATTAGAAGCATTAGATCCCCCGATATGATTCAACCCAAAAGGATAATAATTGTTGGTATCTTTTGTTTCAAGAACGCCTGCGCTGGTTTTCGAGAAGCTTACTCTCGTATTTCCTAAATGATCTTGATATTGGTAAATATAGCGGTTTTCTCTAAAACTGTAAAATCCTTCAGAGGTGG
>NZ_JBDFPQ010000047.1:0-620 GCF_039672645.1 Chryseobacterium sp. C39-AII1 | reverse complement strand
TGTTTTTGGCTCTATTCGCTTTTTTAAAACTAAACCATCCATGATGGTGGAGAATAAGGGAGTCGAACCCTTGACCTCCTGCGTGCAAGGCAGGCGCTCTAGCCAGCTGAGCTAATTCCCCCTCTAGGTGTTTAATGTTTAAGGTTCTTTATTCAAGGTTGTAACTTTGAACAATAAACTTTAAACCTTCAACTCAATTAGTAGTCTCGGGCAGGCTCGAACTGCCGACCTCTACATTATCAGTGTAGCGCTCTAACCAGCTGAGCTACGAGACTTTGTATGAGTAATGGGTGATGAGTAATAAGTAATTCCTTTTCCTCTTCTTCATTTCTCAATCTCTTTCCCTATACTAATTTCTAGTGGGTTATATTTTTATATTTAAATTATAAGTAATGTATAATGAGTAATGAGCAATTTTATCTTCCAAACTATTACACTTGGCTCTTTTTACTTTTACTTGTCTCTTTAAAACCTTTTAACTTTACCTATAAACCAACCAAACAAAAAACTAAAGCTTTACTTTGAATAAGTACTTTGTGTCTAGGACACTAATTTTGTTTTACGTCAAAAGACGCTCTAAAATGAGATGTTCCAGCCGCACCTTCCGGTACGGCTACCTT
>NZ_JBDFPQ010000046.1:0-631 GCF_039672645.1 Chryseobacterium sp. C39-AII1 | reverse complement strand
TGATGTCTTCAATCTTTTTGTTACCGTTCTCTACCGAAACTAAAGTTCCCTCTGCAAAGCAGATTTTGATCAATCCATTGGTTATTTTACCCATAGGACCACAAAGATATCTGCTGAAATTTCCGGCTCTCCAACCGGCAGCGATTAAACCTTCTCCTGCGAATGATAAAGGAACATCTATAAATAAGAACTGCTCAAATTCTGCAACTCCTTGAGACGCTTTAGAATGTGCAATTCCCCATCCCAGATTGGCACTGTTCACATCATAATTCCAGCTGTTTAAAGCACCGGAGATTTTGCTGGAAAGAAGCAAGCTATTGTAGCCTTTATTACCAACCCTTCCGGTCATAACGACTTCCTGAAGAACAACATCTAACGCTGTATTAAGACTAAGATAACTGCCGTCATATCCTAAATTTATATTTTCCGAACTGGTAAAGCTTGCACCTGTATTAGACCAACTACCTCCTAATCCATACATCTTATCTATAAGAGCATCTACAGAACCTCCAGATCCAGATCCAGATCCAGCCTGTCCACCCCCTGCATCCGCAGCGAAATACATTCCATGAGAACCTCCCATTCCATTATAACTTGAGAGAGAAGAATTTGGATCAAAATCTCCATTAAA
>NZ_JBDFPQ010000045.1:0-867 GCF_039672645.1 Chryseobacterium sp. C39-AII1 | reverse complement strand
TTTAGTGTTTTAGTGTTTTAGTGTTTTAGTGTTTTAGTGTTTTAGTGTTTTAGTGTTTTAGTGTTTTAGTGTTTTAGTGTTTTAGTGTTTTAGCAAAATTAAAGCATATAGAGAACTTCCAAAAAAAATCAGATTATTTTTGATTATTTTTTTATCATTTTTAATTGAAGGTAGGGAGCTTAAAATGATCGGCGGACTTAATCCTTTAATAAGTAAGTCTACTTTTTATATAAAATACAGAAGTCTATATTATCTAGATAATCTCTCGCAGATTTTGCAGAGAGCGCAGATTTTTATCCTGATTTTTAAATTTTATTTTCTTCCGTTATTGATCTTTATACAGTTTGTCATCTCTGGAGAGATCTGGCTAGGATATAAAAAGGAATAGAAAAATGATAGCTGGATTTTTTATTTTTCAAGATGATGTGATGGGCTATTGTGGATGTTACGGATATTTCTGTGGATGAAAATGGTTCTTCAATAATCTTGATTTATTTTTTAAATTATTATTTCTGAGAAAGTTTTTAATCAATTTCTTTTGATTTTCAAAACACCCGTGAGCCACGAAGTGGCGATTTACATCAGGATAGGATGATAATCCTATCCTGATAGATAGGTAGATAGATAGATAGATAGATAGATAGATAGATAAAAACGTGAGGATATTGATTTTGCTGCAACGGGGTTTAGATCCTTCCGGGAGGACAAACGCTGCATTTAAAGTAAAATTACCAGAAAAGAATAGTTTAATTTTAAATCTAGACTGGCTGACTAAAATATAAAAATGAGGATTTTATATTAACCATTAAGAGGATTTAAGATGTTAAGTGATATTTAAGAAAAACATCAAAGATATTCTAGAAAAGT
>NZ_JBDFPQ010000044.1:0-977 GCF_039672645.1 Chryseobacterium sp. C39-AII1 | reverse complement strand
CGATTTTATTCCCCTGCTGCTGTTTTCTTCCAAATCCGGATAGAACGTTGTTTGGTCATCACTTTTACCATGGTGGATCAGAAGAAAACCTCTTAATAAAAAGAATTTTATATGTCAAAAATATCAAAAAAAGTGATTGGAGTAGATGTTGGCGCCCAATTTTTAACGGTAAGTTTTAATGATTTAGAAGACCGGGATCAGGTTTTGAATATTGCAAATACTCAGCGCTCGATTTTATCCTTTCTCAAAAAAATTTCACCAGAAGATTACTGTCTGGTTATAGAAGCCACGGGCAATTATAGTAGCCGAATCCTGCATCTTTCTTTATCTCAGGGTTTTAATTCCAGTTTAATCAATTGCATGTCTGTAAAGCATTTTGCAAGAATGAAGAATATCATCAGTAAAACCGATGCAGAAGATGCTAAATTGATTCGTCTTTATGGAGAAATGTTTGATCCTGAAATATATATTGCAAAAAGTGTTGAAATTGAATATCTGGATCAGGAACTTAAATTGTTGAATGATTTGGAGGAAGAAAAACGCCGTTATGCTGTAAAACTAAAATCTCTTCGCTACCATGCTCACCTCAATGCAGATACTGAAAAACATTATGAAAGAAGGCTAAAACACTTGGATAAAGAGATTCTGGAAGTAGAAAAACGCCTTCCCGCTCTTCAGGATTCGGAATTTAAAGAAACCAAAAGCCTATTACAATCAGTTTCCGGGATCGGAGAAAAAACCTCATTACAATTAATGACAGCTACTTCAGGCTTTAAAAACTTTAAATCAGCCAAATCTTTATCAAAATATTTTGGTTTAGCCCCAAGGATTTATCAATCGGGCAAGAAATCGTATTCACCTGGAAAATGCAGAACTTCCAAGACCCATATCCGAGGCTTATTATATGTCTGTTCATGGACGGCAATTAAGCACAATGCCCATTGTAAGGTATTTTATGAAAGACTTTTGGCAGATGG
>NZ_JBDFPQ010000043.1:0-990 GCF_039672645.1 Chryseobacterium sp. C39-AII1 | reverse complement strand
ATACCAAGATATCGCCCCTGATTTTATTCCCCTGCTGCTGTTTTCTTCCAAATCCGGATAGAACGTTGTTTGGAGATAACTTTTACCATGTTGGATCAGAAGAAAACCTCTATAATAAAAAAGATTTTTGTATGTCAAAAATATCAAAAAAAGTAATTGGAGTAGACGTTGGATCAAAATTTTTAACAGTAAGTTTTAAAGACTCGGAAGAAAGAGATCAGGTTTTTAATATCGAAAATACCAAACGCTCGATTTTATCATTTCTTAAAAAGTTTAGTGTTGAAGAGTATTGTTTCGTGATTGAGGCAACAGGAAATTACAGTCGTCGTATTTTGCATCTGTCTTTACTTCATGGTTTTGAATCGAGTTTAATCAATTGTATGATGATTAAACATTTTGCGAGACTCAAAAATATCATTACTAAAACAGACTTTGAAGATGCCAAATTAATTCGTCTTTATGGAGAAACCTTTGAATGTGAGGTATATCTTGCAAAAAGTATGGAGATGGAGTATTTGGATCAGGAGCTTAAATTGTTGAATGATCTTGAAGAAGAAAAGCGACGTTATGAATCGAGACTTAAATCTTTGCGTTACAATTTGCATATCAATTCGTCTACAGAAAAGCATTATGAGAGAAAATTAAAACAACTTGATAAAGAGATTAATGAAGTTATAGGTCGTCTTCCCGAGCTTCAGGATGAAGAATTTAAGGAAACGAAAAACTTGTTGCAGTCTGTCTCCGGAATTGGTGAAAAGACCTCTCTTCAATTGATGACAGCTACTTCGGGTTTTAAAAATTTTAATTCCGCAAAATCCTTATCCAAATATTTTGGATTGGCACCTAGAATTTATCAATCTGGGAAGAAATCTTATTCACCTGGAAAATGTAGGACATCCAAGACTCATATCCGTGGTTTGTTGTATGTTTGTTCGTGGTCGGCAATTCGGTATAACAAGCATTGCAAGGAGTTTTATGAAAAGCTTCTTT
>NZ_JBDFPQ010000042.1:0-1154 GCF_039672645.1 Chryseobacterium sp. C39-AII1 | reverse complement strand
TTTTAAAGTTTTTTTGATAATCCGGTTGATATTTCGTCTTATTCTTCACCACTCCAAAACAGATTCTCAAAAGTTTATTACAAACCGCTATCAAAGCCAATTTCTTTGCCTTCCCTTGAGAAAGAAGTCTTTCGTAAAATTCTTTGCACTGCTTGTTATGCTTTATTGCAGACCACGAACACACATAGATCAAGCCTCGGATATGAGTCTTTGATGTCCTACATTTTCCAGGGGAATAGGATTTCTTTCCCGATTGATGAATCCGCGGAGCCAAGCCAAAATACTTGGATAAAGATTTTGCAGAGTTAAAATTCTTAAAACCTGAAGTTGCTGTCATCAACTGAAGAGAAGTCTTTTCCCCAATGCCTGACACGGATTGCAGCAAGTCTTTAGTTTCCTTAAATTCTTCGTCCTGAAGTTCGGGAAGACGGCTCAAAACCTCCTTAATCTCTTTTGCCAGATGCTTAATCCTTCTTTCGTAATGCTTTTCCACGTTGGGATTCAGGTGTAAATTGTAGTGAAGAGATTTGAGCTTTACCTCATATCTTCGTTTTTCTTCTTCCAAATCATTTAGTAATTTAAGCTCCTGATCTAAATATTCTATCTCAACACTTTTAGCAAGATAAACCTTACGTACAAAGGTTTCTCCATACAATCGGATCAGTTTGGCATCTTCAAAATCCGTTTTGCTGATGATATTTTTCAGGCTCGCAAAATACTTAATCGACATACAATTGATTAAACTCGATTCAAAGCCCTGAAGTAAAGATAAATGCAAAATACGATGACTGTAATTTCCTGTGGCCTCAATCACAAAACAATAATCCTCAACACTGAACTTTTTAAGAAATAATAAAATGGCGTGTTTGCTGTTTTCGATGTTAAAAACCAGATCTCTGCCTTCCAAATCTTTAAAGCTTACTGTTAAATATTTTGCTCCAACATCCACTCCAATTACTTTTTTTGATACTTTTGACATACAAAATCTTTTTATTAAAGAGGTTTTCTTCTGATCCACCATGGTAAAAGTTTTAGTCAAACAACGTTCTATCCGGATTTGGAAGAAAACAGCAGCAGGGGACTAAAATCAGGGGCGATATCTTGGTATCAAACGAGCGTCGGTCTTTATCCTGCTGCTTTTACTCTTTAGGTTA
>NZ_JBDFPQ010000041.1:0-1229 GCF_039672645.1 Chryseobacterium sp. C39-AII1 | reverse complement strand
CTTCGACTTCGCTCCTTTAGATTTGCAAAAGAAAAAAATAGATAACTTTAGAAAAAGAGAAAGCATTTAATTAAACTAAGACACGCTCTGAATAAAATTCATATGCTGATAAAGAATTAAATGCTCTTTCTTTCATTAAAACTCAGATAGAAATACGGGATTTAAAGCCCATTAGTAAGGAGTTGAGTCATAATGAAAGTTCTCTTTTCCTGTTAATTTGCAAATCAAAAGTATGGAAAAAATCGTAATCGGCATCGACATTAGTGCAAAGACCTTGGATATCTGCGTAAAAAAACGAAATAAAAAAGAATTTTTTAAGATTGAAAATACTATTTCTAAGATTAAAAGCTTCTTTAAACACTTCTCAAAAACTCCGCAAACCATTGTTGCGATGGAGAATACCGGAAAATATAATTGGTTCTTGTACGAGGTTTTGGAAGATTTTGTTTTTCAGGTTTTTGTGATCAATCCGCTTCATTTAAAGAAAAGTTTAGGCTTGATTCGAGGAAAAAATGATGAAATAGATGCGGAAAGAATTGCAGATTTTACGGATAAAAATCAGGAAATGCTCCACCCTTGGAAACCTGATGCTTTGGAAATGAAAAAACTGAAAGTTTTATTCTCTGAAAGGAATTCTAAAGTAAAATTAAAAGCACATCTATTAAAATTGCAGCATAATTATACGCTGACAAAGTCGGGATGTGAAAAAAGCTTGCTGAGAATGAATCAACAAGAGATCAAATTAATAGAAAAGCATATTTCGGCACTGGAAACAGCAATCGAAGCTGTGATAAAATCCACTGAAACTCTTTCTCAGAAGGCGAATTTACTAAAATCTGTTCCGGGTGTAGGAAAAGTACTTTGCTGGCTGCTTTTGGTGAAAACGGGTGGTTTTGAAAAAATTACAAAGCCCAGACAATTGGCCTGTTATGCGGGAGTAGTACCGTTTGATTATCAATCCGGAACAGCGATAAGGTACAAGCCCAGAGTCTCATTTTATGCCGATAAATCGTTGAAAAGTATTCTTCATTTGGCTGCAATGAGCGCCATTAGGCTTGAAAATGACCTCAGAGCATACTATCTGCGAAAAGTGGCGGAAGGAAAAAATAAAATGCTGGTACTGAATAATGTGAGAAATAAAATTGTTCACAGAGTTTTTGCCGTAATAAATCAACAAAAACCCTATGAAAAAAATTATATAAATAGCTTGGTTTTGTCATAGAAATCAG
>NZ_JBDFPQ010000040.1:0-1299 GCF_039672645.1 Chryseobacterium sp. C39-AII1 | reverse complement strand
TACAACCTTTAGGGTGGTTTTAGCGGTGGGGCTCACCTGTTCCCATTCCGAACACAGAAGTTAAGCCCACCAGCGCCGATGGTACTGCTAACGCGGGAGAGTAGGTCGCCGCCAGTTTTTATTAAAAGTCTCATACTTTAATTAGTATGAGACTTTTTTTTGCGCTAAACTCAAGCATCACCAAACAAACCTACCCAAAGAGTTATCTTTGCCTATTGCCTATTGCCTATTGCCTATTGCCTATTGCCTATTGCCTATTGCAAAGCTCCGTAGGAGCGCCCTGTTAATAGCATTACAATGTGATGCAGAGATCATGAGCCCCGTAGGGGCGAGCTGTTAAAATATAAACTATTCTTTTTTTGTATCATTACGAGAATAGAAGCTAGTCTGTGCTGAGCTTGTCGAAGTAAAGCCAACTCATTTAATTAATGCAACCATTTTGTTTTTAACCATCTTACTTTTCTAGAATATCTTTGATGTTTTTCTTAAATATCACTTAACATCTTAAATCTTCTTAATGGTTAATATAAAATATTCATTTTATACTTTGATCGTCCATTTTAATCTAAAATTAAACTACTCTTTTTTGACAGCTTTACTTTAAACAGAGCGTTTGTCCTCCTGGAAGGATCTAAACCCCGTTGCAGCAAAACCAATGTCTTCACTTTTTATCTATCTATCAGGATAGGATTATCATCCTATCCTGATGTAAATCGCCACTTCGTGGCTCACGGATGTTTGGAAAATCAAAAGAAATTGATTTAAAACGTTCTCAGAAATAATAATTTAAAAAATAAATCAAGATTATTGAAGAACCATTTTTATCCACAGAAATATCCGTAACATCCACAATAGCCCATCACATCATCTTGAAAAATAAAAAATCCGGTTATCATTTTTCTATTCCCTTTTTTAATAAATATCCTACCTAGGCTAGATCCCTAAAGAGATTACAAACTGTATAGAGATCAATAATGGAAGAAAACAAAATTTAAAAATCAGGATAAAAATCTGCGCTCTCTGCAAAATCAGCGAGAGACTATCTGAATAATATATACTATTGTATTTTATTTAAAAAGTATAATCACTTTTAAAGGATTAAGTCCACCGATCATTTTAGGTCTCTTACCTTCAATTAAAAATGATAAAAAAATAATCAAAAATAATCTGAATTTTTTTGGAAGTTCTCTATATGCTTTAATTTTGCTAAAACACTAAAACACTAAAACACTAAAACACTAAAACACTAAAACACTAAAACACTAAAACACTAAAACACTAAAACACTAAAACACTAAA